>JAFKFG010000019.1 GCA_017307355.1 Alphaproteobacteria bacterium | reverse complement strand
TCGGCGGCGGTGAAGCTGTCGCCCACGAAGCGCGAAAGGATCGCGAAGGCCACATCCAGATAGCGCCGGCCGGCGAAAGCGGCGATCTCGGCGGCGCTGAACTGCGGCCATGCCGCGGGCATGTAAAGCCCGCCATCCGGCGCCAGCCCCGCCAGCAGCACATCGGCGAAACCGGCCTGTGGCGCCTCGCCCCGGGTCGAAATGAACTGGCTGGACTGCGACACGCTCTTCATTCCTTATGTCTTGCCGCGTCGCGGCCGGGATTCAAGCCCAGCGCAGGCGGCCTTTGGAGACATGATAGGCGAAATAGACGCCGAGAAGACTCGCCGCAAGCCCGAACCAGGTGACCGCATAGGAGAGATGCTCGTTGCGGAAACTCACCACGGTCTGGCCGCCCTTGGGCCAGCCACCCGGGTTGGGCGCCGCATCGGCTTCGACGATCACGGGCGCGGCCAGTTGAATATGGTCGGCGGCGGCAATGGCCTTGAGATCGCGCGAATACCAGATCCGGTGCGCCATATCGGCAGCGGGCGTGAAGGCGCCTGGCGCGTCGGGCACCCGCCACACGCCCACCAGCCGCGTCGCGCCCTCGACCGGCGTACGGGTGGCGGGATCGAGCTTCTCCTTGGGAACATAGCCCCTGTCCACCAGCAGGCTGTGCCCGTCATCGGTCAGAAACGGCGTCAGTACGTGATAGACCGCCTCGCCGCCCGCGGCGGTGGTGAAGACATAGGCTTCCTTGGCGTTGTCGAAACGGCCTTCCAGGGCGACGCGACGATATTGCATGGCGTCGGCACTGTCTTTGAGCGCCTCGCTCAGCGGCAGCGGCGGCGCGGTCATGTGGCCGTTCACTTCGGCGATCAGTGCCAGCTTCCATTGCAGGCGCTGCAACTGCCAGACACCCAGGCCGATCAGGATGGCGGTGGCGATCACGGCGGCGACAGTGACACCGGGATAGGGACGGAATTGCAGGGCCATCAGTGCCTCCGCCCTTCTCCCGCCTTGTGCTTGAACTGCAGGACCAGCAGCGTGGATTTGGACAGGCGCAGGAATCCCAGACTGAGGATCACGATCAGGGGCGCCCACAGCACCGCGTGAACCCAATAGGGCGGCGAGAAGGTGAACTCGACCCAAAGGGCGAGGCCCGCCACGATGGCGCCCACGATCAGGATGCCGAACACCGCCGGCCCGTCGCCGGCATCGAACATGGCATAGTCCAGTCCGCAGGAGGGGCAGGCCGGCTTGAGCTTGATGTAGCCGTCAAACAACGGCCCCTGCCCGCATCGCGGACAGAGGCCGAGGATTGCACATCGCGCCGTATTAGGCAGCGGACACCGGGCCCTGGCCCCAGACGTAGATGCAGGCAAACAGGAACAGCCACACCACGTCGACGAAATGCCAGTACCAGGCAGCGGCCTCGAACCCGAAATGACGGGTCGGCGTAAACTGGCCGGCAATGGCGCGGCCCAGGCAGACGGTGAGGAAGATGGTTCCGACCAGAACATGGAAGCCGTGGAAGCCGGTCGCCATGAAGAAGGTCGAGCCATAGATGGCGTCGAAATTGCCCGCGCCCGACGACAAGGACATGTGCGCCGCATCGGTGAAGGGCTGCAGCGCCAGATTGTTGAAGCCGAAGGTGAACGGCGCATGGGCATATTCATAGGCCTGCACCGCCGAGAAGCTCGCGCCCAACAGGACGGTGATGATCAGGCCCTGGATCGCGCCCTTGCGGTCGCCGCTCTGCAGCGCGTGGTGCGCCCAGGTTACGGTGGTACCCGAGGTCAAAAGGATCAGCGTGTTGAGCAGCGGGAAATGCCAGGGATCCAAGGTCACGATCCCGGCCGGCGGCCAGGAGCCGATGCTGACATCGTTGAAGAAGATCGCGGAATTGAAATAGGCCCAGAACCAGGCCACGAAGAACATCACTTCCGAAGCGATGAACAGCAGCATGCCGTAACGCAGGTGCAGCTTCACCACCGGGGTGTGATTGCCCAAGACGACGGATTCGCGGATCACGTCGCGCCACCAGCCGACCATGGTGTAGAGCACCAGCGCCAGGCCGATGATGAAGATCCAGGGTTGGCCGTTCACCGGCAAGCCGAAGAAGCCGGTATAATCCTTGTTCATCCAGAACACGGCACCGACCATCATGGTGAAGGCACCGATGGAACCGACCACCGGCCAGGGGCTGGGGTCGACCAGATGATAATCGTGCCTTGCGTCGCCGCTCATGAAACTAGCCCCTCTACTGGCTTGTATTTTCGTGCCATTGCACGATTGACATCAGATAAAACAAAATCACTACGCCGCCCAGCGCGAGTGCCAGCGCGATGTTGCGCTTGCGCCGCTCGCGCCCGGCCTTGCTGTTCTTGTCGAAAGAATTGTCATCCATCGCCTCACGTCCATAGCGCAGGAAGATGGAGCAACCGCTCGACGATCAGGGCCGTGAACGGCACGAAGACGTAAAGCAGGGAAACGCCGAACAGGCGCTTGGCGGCCGGCTCGCGTACCTCGTCGCGCTCGCGCAGGGTCGCGAAGGCTTCGAGCAGCATCCAGAAGCCCATCGAGGCCGACAGGATCAGATAAAGCATGCCGCCCAGGCCGATAAAGGCCGGCACCACGCCCAGGGGCGCCAGCAGCACCGTATAGGCGAAGATATGGCGGCGCGTGGACGTCTTGCCTTTCACCACCGGCAGCATCGGCACGCCGGCGCGGGCATAATCCTCGCAGCGCCAGAGCGACAGCGCCCAGAAATGCGGCGGCGTCCACATGAAGATGATCGCCACCAGCACGATGGGCGCCAGGCTGAGCGATCCCGTCACCGCGGCCCAGCCGATGGCCGGCGGCAAGGCACCGGCCAAACCGCCGATCACGATGTTCTGGGGCGTGCGGCGCTTGAGGCCCAGCGTATAGACCACGACATAGAAGAAGACGGTGAAGGCCAGAAGACCCGCCGCCAGCGTGTTCACGAACAGCCACATGGTGGCGACCGACATCGCCGCGATGGCCCAACCGAAGGTCATCGCATCGCCGCGCGCGACATGCCCCATCGGGATGGGCCGGGTCGCGGTCCGGGCCATGACAATATCGATGTCGGAGTCATAAGCCATGTTGAGAGCACCGCTCGCCCCTGCCGCCAGCGCGATGCAGAGCAGCGCGGTGAAAGCGGTCAGCAGGTGGACATGGCCGGGCGCGACGATGATCCCCGCCAGCCCCGTGAACACGACAAGGGACATCACGCGCGGCTTCAACAGCGCGAAGAAGTCTCCCACGGTCGTGACGCGGGGATAGCTGAGGGTTTCGTCGATAACGGCCATTCTTAAGCCCGTGATCCCTTAGTGAATGTGCGGCAGTTCGTTGAACTGATGGAACGGCGGCGGCGAAGGCAGGGTCCATTCCAGGGTGGTCGCACCCACGCCCCAGGGATTGTCGCCCGCCTTGCGCTTGGCCATGAAGGCTTCAGCCAGCATGCCCAGGAAGACCAGGACGCCGAAGCCGGCAATGAAGGCGCCGACCGACGACACATAGTTCCAGCCGGCGAAGGCATCCGGATAATCCGCATAGCGGCGCGGCATGCCGGCAAGGCCCAGGAAGTGCATGGGGAAGAAGGCCAGATTCACGCCAATGAACGTGATCCAGAAATGCAGCTTACCCAGCGTCTCGTTGTACATATAGCCGGTAAATTTCGGGAACCAGAAATAGAAGCCCGCGAAAATCGCGAACACCGCACCCAGCGACAGCACATAGTGGAAGTGCGCCACGACGTAATACGTGTCCTGCATCACCACATCCACGCCGGCATTGGCCAAGACCACGCCGGTCACGCCGCCCACGGTGAACAGGAAGACGAAGCCGATCGCCCACAGCATCGGGGTCTTGAACTCGATCGAACCGCCCCACATCGTCGCGATCCAGCTGAACACCTTGATGCCGGTGGGCACCGCGATGACCATGGTGGCGAAGACGAAATAGGCCTTGGTGTCGACCGACAGGCCCACCGTGTACATATGGTGCGCCCAGACCAGGAAGCCGATGAAGCCGATCGCGACCATGGCGTAGGCCATGCCGAGATAGCCGAAGATCGGACGCTTGGAGAAAGTGCCGATGATGTGGCTGATCATGCCGAAACCGGGCAGGATCAGGATGTACACTTCCGGGTGACCGAAGAACCAGAACAGATGCTGGTACAGGATCGGGTCGCCGCCACCTGCGGGGTTGAAGAAGCTGGTGCCGAAATGACGGTCGGTGAGCAGCATGGTGATGGCGCCCGCCAGAACCGGCAACGACAAGAGCAGCAGGAACACGGTGACCAGGATCGACCACACGAACAGCGGCATCTTGTGCAGGGTCATGCCCGGCGCGCGCATGTTGAAGATGGTGGTGATGAAGTTGATCGCGCCCAGGATCGAGGACGCGCCCGCGATATGTATCGAGAAGATCGCCAGATCCATCGCCGGTCCGGGCGAGCCATAGGTCGAAAGCGGGGCATAAATGGTCCAGCCGCCACCCACGCCGATGCCGCCCGAATCGCCTTCCACGAACATGCTCATCACCAGCAGCGCGAAGGAGAAGGGCAGCAGCCAGAAGGAGATGTTGTTCATGCGGGGGAACGCCATGTCCGGCGCCCCGATCATCAGGGGCACCAGCCAGTTGCCGAACCCGCCGATCATCGCCGGCATGATCATGAAGAAGATCATGACTAGGCCATGGCCGGTGACGAACACGTTGAATTCGTGCGGTTCCTTGAAGATCTGCAAGCCGGGATACATCAGCTCGGCGCGCATCATCATGGAGAAGAAGCCGCCGATCAAACCCGCGCAAATCGCGAAGATAAGGTACATCGTGCCGATGTCCTTATGGTTGGTGGAATAGACGTAGCGGCGCCAGCCGGTGGGATGATGGCTATGGTCTTCGAAGTGGCGGTCGCCGTGGTCGAAAGCGAGATCGGTCATGACTTAGTTCTTCCTAATTCGCGGCGACGTGAATGTTGGTGTCGAGAGCGGCAAACTTCTTCTTCGCAGAGGCGAGCCATTCGGCATATTCGGCGTCGCTCACCACATGCACTTCGATCGGCATATAGGCATGGCGGGCGCCGCACAGTTCCGAGCACTGGCCGTAATAGATGCCGGTGCGCTCGGCCTTGAACCAGGTGTGATTGATGCGGCCCGGCACGGCGTCCATCTTCACGCCCATCTCGGGCAGCGCCCAGGAATGGATCACGTCGGCGCCGGTGGTTTCGATCTCGATCACCTTGCCGACCGGAACCACCACTTCATTGTCGGTGCCCAGAAGGCGCGGCTTGCCGGCCTTGGCGGCATCGGCATCCGACAGGCCCAGCGAGTCATAGGTGAAGCCGGCATTGGCGCCCGGATATTCATAGGTCCAGAACCACTGCTTGCCGATCGCCTTGATGGTGACGTCGGGCTTCGGAATGGCGCTCTCGAAATACAGCAGGCGGAAGCTGGGCACCGCGATCACCACCAGGATGATCACCGGAATGATGGTCCAGGCCACTTCCAGGAGCGTGTTGTGATGCACCTTGGAGGGGGTGGGGTTCGCGCCGGCGCGGAACTTGATGACGATATAGACCAGCAGTGCCAGCACGAAGAGGCACACGAAGGTGATGATGTAGAGCAGCTCGGTATGGAAATTCTCGATCTGGTCCATCACCGGCGAGGCCGCCGGCTGAAAGCCCAGCTGATAATTCCTGGGCAGGGCGGAGGCGGCAGAAGCCCACAGGGCAACCGCGGCGGCGGTGATTCCAATATTCCGCCAGGACCGGGGTTTAAGAGACATGGATAGCGACCTCGCAAATGCCGGCAGGGTATTCGAAAACCCCCGCACGTTTCAGATTCTTGGCGGGGATTTAGAGGGGTTAAGCCCTTAAAGTCATTGCGACCTTATGGCACGGCCCTTTCCCGGCCAATCGCCGGAGAAATCCTACCTTCCGCAGGGCCTTGCCGGAACGCCCCAAGTCCCCGATATCTGGGGTCTAAGCATTGGCGTTCGCTGGTTTTTTACCCGCCCGCCCCAGCCGGAGACCACCATGTCCGATACCGATCTGTTCTTTTCCCGTACCGGAATGGACCGCGCCCGCGTCCAGAGCCAGCTGGATTCGGCCCTGTCCGGGGCCGACGACGGGGAACTTTTTCTGGAATACAGCCAGTCCGAATCATTCGCCTTTGACGACAATCGGCTGAAGGCGGCCAGTTTCGACACCTCCCAGGGCTTTGGTCTTCGGGCCGTGGCGGGAGAAGCCACCGGCTATGCCCACGCCACCGAACTGTCCGAGGAGGCCATCGCCCGGGCCGCGGCGACCGTGAAGGCCGTGGCCGCCGGGCGTTCGGGACAGGCGGCGGCCGGCCCTGCCCGCAGCAATGTGAAACTTTATACCGACCTCGACCCGCTCCAGACCGCCCAGTTCGCGGCCAAGGTGGGCCTTCTGGAAGAGATGAACGCCTATGCCCGGGCCAAGGACAGCCGGGTCCGGCAAGTCTCGGCCTCGCTTTCGGGCGAATGGCAGCGCATCGAGATCATGCGCGCCGGCGGCGAGCATTATTCCGACATCCGCCCCCTCGTCCGCATCGGCGTTTCGGTGGTGGTGGAAAAAGACGGCCGCCAGGAAACCGGCAGTTTCGGCGGCGGCGGCCGCAGCGGCTACGAGACCTACATGGATCCCGGCTATTGGAAAGCTGCGGTCGACGAAGCTTTGCGTCAGGCGCTGATCAATCTGGAATCGGTGCCCGCGCCCGCGGGCGAGATGACGGTGGTGCTGGGACCGGGCTGGCCCGGCATCCTGCTGCACGAAGCCATCGGCCACGGGCTGGAAGGCGATTTCAACCGCAAGAAGACATCGGCATTCGCGGGCCTTTTGGGCGAGCGCGTCGCCGCCCCCGGCGTGACAGTGGTGGATGACGGCACCATCGACGGCCGCCGCGGCTCGCTTTCCATCGATGACGAAGGCACGCCCACTTCACGCACCGTGCTGATCGAGGACGGTATTCTCAAAGGCTATATGCAGGACCGGCAGAATGCCCGGCTGATGGGCATGAAGCCCACCGGCAACGGCCGACGTCAGAGTTTCGGCGCCACGGTGATGCCGCGCATGACCAACACCTACATGCTGGCCGGCGACAAGGATCCGGGCGAAATTCTCGCCAGCGTGAAGAAAGGCATCTACGCCACCAATTTCGGCGGCGGCCAGGTCGATATCACCAATGGCAAATTCGTGTTCAGCTGCACCGAGGCCTATGCCATCGAGGACGGCAAGCTGGGCACGCCGATCAAGGGCGCGACCCTGATCGGATCCGGTCCCGAAAGCCTCACCCGGGTTTCCATGATCGGCAACGACATGAAGCTCGATACCGGCATCGGCACATGCGGCAAGAACGGTCAGAGCGTGCCGGTGGGCGTCGGCCAGCCGACCCTCCGTTTGGATGGTCTTACCGTCGGGGGCACTTCAACATGAGGGCGGCCATCCGGCCGCGGAGTGCCTGATGCCGCGCTACTGGTTCCGGCAGAAGCGGTTCGGCTATGGCGCCACGCCCAACACCTGGCAAGGCTGGCTGTTCACGGCGCTCAGCGCCGCGCTGACGGTGGGCATGGTCATCGCCGCGGACTTCATGCACGACAATGCCACGCGGTTTTTCATCATTGCGATTGGATTGCCATTGATACTGGTCCCCACTGTTTTGATCGGCCATGCCAAAACCGAAGGTGGCTGGCGCTGGCGTTGGGGCAGCAATGACTGAACCGGTTTTCAAGATCGTCCCGCGCACCGAATGGGCCGAGATCACCGACGCCTATGAAGGCTCGGACCATGACCGGGCCGACGGCTTCCTGCATTTCTCCACTTGGGCGCAATTGCCTGAAACCTTGCGCCGCTATTATGCGGGCAAGGACGACCTCTTGTTGGTCGCGGCGGATCCCAAGCACCTGGGCAGCTTGCTGCGCTGGGAACATTCCCCTTCCCGCGGCGAGGATTTCCCGCATCTCTATGGCGTGCTTCTCACCAGCGCCGTCTTGTGGGTGAAGCCGATCGCCAAGGACAGCGACGGCAATTTCGTCCTGCCGGGATGACAGGTGTCACGAACGGGCGCTAAGCTTCCCGGCATGATCCCCATCAAAGGCAAGACCCACGATCTGGGCGACGGTTTCATGGTGGCGCGCATGCTGCCCCAGGCGGCGCGGCGCAGCATCGGGCCGTTCCTCTTCTTCGACTATTTCGGGCCGGTGGATTTTCCGCCCGGCAAGGGCGTGGATGTGCGCCCGCATCCCCATATCGGGCTCGCCACCGTGACCTATCTGTTCGAAGGCGCGCAGATGCACCGCGACACGCTGGGCTCGGTGCAGGAGATCAAGCCCGGCGACGTCAACTGGATGACCGCCGGACGCGGCATCGCCCATTCCGAACGCACGGGCGAGGAATTGCGCGCCCGCGGCCACCGCCTGCACGGCATCCAGACCTGGGTCGGGCTGCCGCAGAAGGATGAAGAGAGTGATCCGCATTTCCAGCATTTCGCCGCCGCCGAGCTTCCCGAACAGGATGAGAAAGGCGTGCGCCTGCGGATGATCACGGGCGAAGCCTTCGGCCTCGCCTCCCCGGTCAAAGTCTTCTCGCCCATCTTCTATGCCGATGCCCGTTTCGAAGCGGGCGGCAGCTTCACCATCACCGCCGAACATGAGGAACGCGCGCTCTTCATCGTGGATGGCGAATTCCAGATCGGCGGCGATCAGGGCGTGGAGACCCATGGCGCCGGCGCCATGCTGTTTCTGGAAAAGGGCGAGGTCGTCACGTTGTTCGCCGATGGCCCGGCGCGGGTGATGCTGCTGGGCGGCGCGCCGCTGGATGGGCCCCGCCACATCTGGTGGAATTTCGTGTCCTCGTCGAAAAATCGCATCGAGGTCGCCAAATCCGACTGGCGTTCCGGCCTGTTCGGCAAAATCCCCGGCGACGACCAGGAATTCATCCCCCTGCCCGAGCCCAGATAGCGGCCTCGCCGCGCCTATAGCTCGAGCCGCAAACAGGAGATCCCGCGATGAAATACAATCAGATGGGCCGCAGCGGCCTGTTCGTGTCCGAAATCTGCCTGGGCACCATGACTTTCTCCGGCGAGAATTTCTTCGGCGGCGCCATCGGCACCCTGGACCAGAAAGCTTCGACCAAATTGGTGGAGCGCAGCGTCGCGGCCGGGGTGAACTTTCTGGACACCGCCGACGCCTATTCGGCCGGCCAGTCCGAAGTGATGACCGGCCAGGCGATCCGCGACCTGGGCCTCAGGCGCAGCGAGATCGTGCTGGCGACCAAAGTATTCGCGCGCATGGGACCGGGCGTCAACGAGATCGGCGCGTCGCGCGGCCACATCATGGACGGCGTGGCCAGGAGCCTGGAACGGCTCAAGACGGATTACATCGATCTTTATCAGATCCACCAGACCGACCTCGTCACCCCGGTGGAAGAAACCATGCGCGCGCTGGACGATCTCGTGCGTCAAGGCATGGTCCGCTACATCGGCGTTTCCAACTGGACCGCCTGGCGGATCATGAAGGCCAACGCCATTGCGGGCGCGCGCGGACAGGAGCGCTTCGAAACCGTGCAGGCCTATTACTCCCTCACTGGACGCGAGCTGGAACGCGAACTGGTGCCGATGATGGAAGAAGAACGGATCGGCTGCCTGGTCTGGAGCCCCTTGGCCGGTGGCTATCTGTCCGGAAAATATTCCGAAGGCGGTGAAGGCGGCGCGGAAGGCCGCCGCAAGAATTTCGACTTCCCGCCGGTGGACCGCGCCCGCGGCGAGCCCATCATCGCGGCCATGCGGCCCATCGCCAAAGCGCACAATACGTCTGTAGCGCGGGTGGCGCTGGCCTGGGTTCTTTCCAAGCCCTTCGTCACCAGTATGATCATCGGCGCGCGCACGCTCGAACAGCTGGACGACAATCTGGAAGCGACCAAGCTGACGCTGACGGCGGACGAGATCGCCAAGCTCGACGAATTATCCGCGATCGCCGAAGATTATCCGCATTGGATGATCACGCGCTTCAAAGATCAGCGCTTGCCCGTCAATAAATGAACGCGCCGCCTTTTGGCTGCTGAGTTCGTCGCGCGTGCTCACGTGCTAAAGCACGCTCCGCGCGTTGCCGCTACGCTGCCGCTAGGCAACCCTGCTCAGCAGTCAAAATTCTTGGCGCTCATAAAAAGTTATATTCGGAGAAGAGTCTGCTCATGTCGCCCTTCCATTCGTTCTGGAAGGAATGGAGCAATTCTTCTGCGCGGGTCTGGCCGCGTGCCACCAATTCGCGCAAGTGATTGAGGAAGCCGTCCTCGCTCATGCCCGCGCTGTCCAGGCTGGCGCGGCGCCTGAGGCCTTCGCCGGAAATTTCGATCATCCGGCGCGCCAACTCCAGCACATTGGTGTTGCGGAACGGCGCGCGGAATCCCTGCTTGGCCACCACATCGCGCAAGACTTGGCGTTCTTCCGCCGTCCAGTCCTTGACCATGTCCCAGGCGGCGTCCAGCGCCACACTGTCATAGACCAGGCCCACCCACAGCGCGGGCATGCCGCAGATGCGGCGCCATTGGCCGCCATCGGCGCCGCGCATTTCCAGAAACTGCTTCAGCCGCACTTCGGGGAAAATGGTGGTGAGATGATCCGCCCAGTCCGACATGCTGGGCTCGAACTGCGCGACTTCGGGAATCTTGCGGGCCAGGAAATCGCGGAAGCTCTTGCCGGCGACATCGTGATATTTGCCGTCGCGATAGACGACATACATCGGCACATCGAGCGCGTAATCGACATAGCGCTCGAAGCTCATCCCGTCTTCGAACACGAATGGCAGCATGCCCGACCGGGCCAGATCGACATCGGTCCAGACCTGCGCGCGATAAGAGAGGAAACCGCTGGAGCGGCCTTCGCGGAACGGCGAATTGGCCAGAAGCGCGGTGGTGATGGGCTGCAGTGCCAAGCCGACGCGGAATTTCTTCACCATGTCGGCTTCGTCCGCGAAATCCAGATTCACCTGCACGGTGCAGGTGCGGAACATCATGTCCAGGCCATAGCCGCCCACCTTGGGCATGTATTTGCGCATGATGCCGTAGCGGCCCTTGGGCATCACCGGCACTTCGTCCAAGGACCAGCTGGGCGCGAAGCCCAGGCCCAGCACGCCGGCGCCGATCTCATTCGCCACTTCGCGCGTCTGCGCCAGATGGGTGTTCACTTCGGCGCAGGTCTCATGGATGCTTTTGAGCGGCGCGCCGGACAGTTCGAACTGACCGCCCGGCTCCAGCGACAGCGAGGCCCCGTTCCAGCTGCCGCCGATGATGTTCTCGCCTTCCTTGACCGGCTGCCAGCCGAAGCGGCCCATGCCTTCCAGCAGCTGACGGATGCCCGGCGCGCCTTCATAGGCCAGCGGCTTCAACGTTTTGGGGCAGTAGACGAATTTCTCGTGCTCGGTGCCGATGCGCCAAGCGGATTTGGGCTTCATGCCCTTGGAAAGATGGCGCACCAGATCGTCACGGCTTTCGATCATGCCGCCGGCGGATTGCGGAATGGACATGCGCTTCCTCTGGCGGGCCTAAGACCCTGTCCGAATTGTGTGAATTGACCCCAGCAAGTGTCCCACACTTAGGCATCGGACGGCGTCAACACAAGGCAGGCTTGTGGATAGTAATTCGTAATTGACTTAATTAAGTAAATCATGAAATAATAACACTATGACCACCGCTCATTTTTCCGCTCTCGCCGATCCCACCCGCCAGCGCATTGTCGAGATGCTGGCCGGCGGCGCGCTGTGCGCCGGAGATATCGCCGGGCAATTCGCATTGTCGCCGCCCGCCATCTCCCAGCATCTGAAGACCTTGCGCGAGGCCAAGTTGGTGAAGGTCCGGGCCGAGGCACAGAAGCGGATCTATGAACTCGATCCGGAAGGCGTGGCGGAATTGTCGGACTGGGTGGCGCGCATTCGCGCCTTCTGGACGCCGCGCCTGGACGCGCTGGAACAGGCGCTGAGAAAGGACATGCGATGAACAAAGGCCATGTCGTCGGGGAAGAAGCGGTTGTGTTCGAACGCATCCTTCCTGCCTCTGCGGAAAAATGCTGGGCTTTCCTCACCGAGCCTTCGCGCCTCGCCGAATGGTATGGCGACGGCGTGGTGGAGCCGCACGAAGGCGGCAAAGTGACATTCATGGGCGGCCATATCCGGGGCGTGGTGACCGGATGGCGGCCGGGCACGTTCTTCGCCCATACCTGGAATGTGTTCTCGCCCGGCGAGAGCGTGTCGGCCTGGCCGGTTTCCTATCTGGAATTCGCGTTGGCGCCCGACGGACAGAACACCAAGCTGACCCTGACGCACCGGCCCATCTTCAAGGCCGTGCAGCCCCAGACCCTGATGGGATGGCAGACTTATCTCGACATGCTGGAAACAGGTCTTCGCGGCCGGACGGTCGGCCCGCGCGATATCTATATGCAGAAAAACGCCGCCCTGTACGGGGTGGATCTCAACAATCTGAAAAGGTGATGTGATGGAGGAATTCGGCAAACGCGTTGACGCGCACACCGTCCGTTTCGAGCGGCTTCTGCCCGGTCCCCTGGAAAATATCTGGGCCTATCTCACCGACGGAAAGAAACGCGGCGAATGGTTCGCCTCCGGCGATCTGCCGGCAAAAGTCGGCGAGAATTTTGAGATGTACATCAAGCACAGCGATCTCTCGCCGAACAAATCGCCGCCGCCGGAACAGTTCAAAGAGATGGACGCCACCGGCCATCGCGCCACCGAAAAGCTTCTGGCGCTGGAGCCGATGCACCGCCTGGCTTACACCTTCGGAAGCCAGCATCCGCCGGCCTCCGAAGTGGAATTCACGCTAACGCCGGAGGGCGACAAGGTCCGCCTCACCCTCACCCATCGCAAGGTCCCCGATCGCGCCTATGCGGTCAATGTCTCCGGCGGCTGGCACGCGCATCTGTCGATCCTGCAATACAAGGCGGAAGGAAAAGTGCCGCCGCCTTTCTGGGAGGTCTGGAAAGAAACCGAACACGCTTATGAAAAGCGGTACGACTGACATGGCGCGGGAAATCAATCCATTCCTGATGTTCCCCAGCGGGGCTGAGCAGGCGATGAATTTTTACATCTCGCTGTTTCCCGGCTCGCGGATCGAGGGCATCGAGCATTTCGACAAACCGGGTCCGGGCGTGGAAGGTTCGGTCAAGCTGGCCACCCTCAATCTTCTGGGCCGGAAACTGGAATTCTTCGACAGCCCGGTGCGGCATGCCTTCACCTTCACGCCCGCCATCTCCTTCGCGGTGGTGTGCGAAAGCGCCGAAGAGGTGGACCGGCTGTTCGCCGCCTTGTCGGACGGCGGCCAGGTTCTGATGGGGCTCGATGCCTATCCCTTCGCCAGGCGTTACGGCTGGATCAACGACAAATTTGGCATTAGCTGGCAGTTGCGCTTCACCTGATGGGCTAACGCCAATCACCTTTGACCGATTGCCAGAGCGTCACCGCCGCCAGCGCCGCCGTGTCGGCGCGCAGAATGCGCGGACCCAGACCGACGGGCGTCACGAAAGGCTGCGCGCGCAGCATGTCACGCTCCACAGGATCGAAACCGCCTTCCGGACCGGTGAGGATGGCCGCCTTGTCCGCGCTGGCGCCGCGCGCCGCTTCGGCCAGAGGCAAGACGTCGCCCCCTTCGTCGCAAAAATAGAGTGGGCGATCCTGCGGCCAGGCCGCGATCAGCTTGTCCAGCGCCATCACCGCACCGATCTCAGGCACCGTCAGGCGGCCGGATTGCTCCGCGGCTTCCACCGCATTGGCTTTCAGCCGTTCGTCATTGATGCGGGTGACGATGGTGCGCCGGGTGAAGACCGGCTGTAGCTTGGCGACACCCAGTTCCGTGGCTTTCTGAGCCAGATAGTCCGATGGCGTCTTCTTCACCGGCGCGAAGACCAGCCACAGGTCGGGGACATTTGCTTGCGGCGCGGTGCGCGCCGCGATCGTCAACGCGACGCCGCGCTTGCCCGCCGTGGCGATCTGCGCTTGCCACTCGCCGTCGCGGCCATTGAACAACAGCACGCGATCCCCCGCCCCCGCCCGCAAGACATGCAGCAGATAATGCGTCTGCCCCTCGTCCAATATCACCGCCGCGCCGGGTTCCAGCGCCGCCGTCACGAAAAGCCGGGTCAATCCGCCCGCTTCTTTCAAATCCGAAGCCATGCCACACTTGAGCCCGCATGAGCCTTTCCTCGCAAGCCCCCGCCGACGCGGTCCCCCGCAATTGGGTGGAAACGGCGCCGCGCGCCTTTCGTCCCTATCTGCAGCTGATGCGGATGGACCGGCCGATCGGGTCCTGGCTGCTGTTCTGGCCTTGCGTCTGCGGACTGGCGCTGGGCGCGATGGCGGAAGAACGATCCTTCACCGACTGGCGCGATCTTTATTATGTGGTGCTGTTCGGGATCGGCACCGTGGTGATGCGGGGCGCGGGCTGCACCTTCAACGATATCGTGGACCGCAAGATCGACGCCCAGGTGGCCCGCACCCGCGGCCGGCCCATTCCATCCGGCGCCGTCAGCGTCACCGCGGCGGCGATTTTCATGGGGCTGCTGGCGCTGGTGGGCCTGACGATCCTGCTGCAGTTCAACCGCCTCGCCGTGATTCTGGGCGCCGCATCGCTGTTGCTGGTGGCGGCTTATCCTTTCATGAAGCGGATCACCTGGTGGCCCCAGGCCTGGCTGGGCCTCACCTTCAACTGGGGCGCGCTGCTGGGTTTTGCGGCGCAGACCGGCCATATCGATCTGCCGGATCTGCTTCTCTATGCTGGGCTGTTCTTCTGGACCCTCGGCTATGACACCATCTATGCCCATCAGGACAAGGAAGACGACGCGCTGATCGGGGTCAAATCCACCGCCCGGCTTCTGAGCGAAGACAGTGGCAAATGGATCCTTCGCTTCTATGCCGTCTGCTTCACCCTGGTGCTGGCGGCGGGCTTTTCCGAACATGCCGGCTGGCCCTTTGCCTTCATCATGGCGGCCGCGGGCGCCCATATGATCTGGCAGGTGCGCAAGCTCAAGGTCGATGACGCGGCCAACTGCCTGATGCTGTTTCGCGCCAACAGCGCCACCGGCGGATTGATGGCGCTGAGCTTCGCCGCCGCGACATGGCTGGTGCCCCTGTTCGGATGAAGTTCGGATGAACCCCGACCATTTCGTCCGCGACAACAGCCAGCTTCTGGAGCCGCCCCTGGTGCCGGAGATCCGATTGCATCTGGCCAGCGAAGTGATTCCGCTCTGGCGCAAGACGGAAGAAGAACTTGCCGAGATCGGCGTGCCGCCGCCCTATTGGGCCTTTGCCTGGGCGGGCGGTCAGGCACTGGCGCGCTATCTCTTGGACAATCCCACCATCGCCGCGAACAAGCGCGTGCTGGACTTCGGATCGGGATCCGGGCTGGTGGCGATCGCGGCGGCCAAGGCGGGCGCCACGCACGTCACCGCCGCCGACATCGATCCCTTCGCAATCGCCGCAATCACCCGCAATGCGGATGCGAACAATGTCATGGTCCATGCCGTGGCGGAGAATGTCATCGGCACAAGTGATCGATTCGATCTGATCGTGGTGGGCGACATGTGTTACGAGCGGCCGTTGGCGGAAAGGCTGATGGCGTGGCTGAAAAACGCCGAGACCGATGTTCTGTTGGGCGATCCGGGCCGCACATATTTCCCCAAGACCGGACTTGTGCAGCTCGCCACTTATAATGTCCCCACCACGCGCGAATTAGAGGACCGGGAGATTCGCCAAACAGGAGTCTGGCGTCTGGAGCGGGACTGGGACTAGGCGAAGCCGCGCGGCTCTGTCACAGTCCCCCCGTCAACAGGGGGAACTGCATGACGGATATACCGGAAAATCCCAACGATGAAGGCGATCTGAAGCGCTCGCTCGGACCGATTCACCTGATCTCGCTGGGCATCGGCTGTATCATCGGCGCCGGTATCTTCGTCCTCACTGGCCAGGCCGCCGCCACCTTCGCGGGGCCGGGCGTGGTCTTCTCCTTCGCCATCGCGGGCTTGGGCTGTCTGTTCGCCGGGCTTTGCTATTCCGAATTCGCCAGCATGATCCCGGTCGCGGGCAGTGCTTACACCTACACCTATGCCACCTTGGGCAAGTTCCTGGGCTGGTTCATCGGCTGGAACCTAGTGCTGGAATATCTGGCCGCCTCCTCCACCGTGGCAGTGGGCTGGTCGGGCTATTTCAACGATTTCATGCTGCATCTGGGCATGCCGATCCCCGCCATGTTCAATGGCGCGCCCATCGCGATGCAAGGCTTCAACCATTTCGTCGCCACCGGCTCGCTGATCAATCTTCCGGCTGTGTTGCTGGTCGCCTTCATCACCGGCGTGCTGGTGATCGGCGTGACCACTTCGGCGAATTTCAACAACGCCATGGTGGCGATCAAGCTCACCATCGTGCTGGTGGTGATCTTCGCCTGCTATTCCTACATCGTTCCGGAAAACCATGTGCCGTTCGTGCCGCCCAACACGGGCGAAGTCGGCCATTTCGGCTGGACCGGCGTATTCCGCGCCACCGGGGTCCTCTTCTTCTCTTACATCGGCTTCGACGCGGTTTCCGTTGCGGCGCAGGAGGCCAAGAACCCTCAGCGCGACATTCCGCTGGGCATGTTGGGATCGCTGGCGATCTGCACCGCCCTCTACATGGTCATGTCCTATGTGCTGACCGGCATCGCCAACTATACCACCTTGAACGTGGCCCATCCGGTGAGCCAGGCGGTGGAAGCCCTGCCCGCCACGCGCTGGCTCACGCAATATGTGAATATCGGCGCGGTGGTCGGCTTGGCATCGGTGGTGCTGGTGCTGCTTCTGGCCCAGTCGCGCATCTTCTACGCCATGGGCCGCGACGGGATGATCCCCGCCATCTTCCATGAAGTGCACCCCAAATTCCGCACCCCGGCGAAGAGCTCCATCATCGTGGGCATCTTCTCGGCGTTGCTGGCGGGCTTCCTGCCGCTGGACATTCTGGGCCAGCTGGTTTCCATCGGTACCCTGCTGGCGTTCGCCATCGTCTGTGTCGGCGTGATGGTGCTTCGCGTGCGCGCGCCCAACGCCAAGCGGCCGTTCAAGACGCCGTTCGTCTGGGTCACCGCGCCGCTGGGCATCATTATGTGCCTGTTCATGATCTCCTTCCTGCCATTCGACACGTTCCTCCGGCTTGTCGCCTGGACGGTGATCGGCGTGGTGATCTATTTCCTCTATTCATCCAAACACGCCAAACCCAGCCCCTACGCGGTGAAGACGGAAACGCGAGGCTGAGCCATGAGCGACTCCTCGGCCAATCTGGTTTCCGATCCGGTCCTGGCCGAGGAAGTCCAGCTCCACCGTGCACTCGGCCCGCTGCACCTGACCCTGATCGGAATCGGCGCCACGATCGGCGCCGGCATCTTCGTGATCGCGGGCAATGTCGCGGCCGAGCATGCGGGTCCGGCGGTGCTGCTGTCCTTCGTGATCGCCGCGACCGGCTGTTTCTTCGCGGCGCTCTGCTATGCGGAGCTGGCGGCGATGATCCCACAAGCGGGCAGCGCCTATACCTACACCTATGCCACCATGGGCCGCTTCATGGCCTGGTTCATCGGCTGGAACATGGTGCTGGAGTTCGGCATGTCCGCTTCGACCGTGGCGGCGGGCTGGTCCGGCTATTTCCTCAATCTGCTGAACCAACTTGGGATCGACTATCCGCCCGGCTGGGCCAATGCCCCCATCGCGGGCACCGGCATCACCGACCTGCATTTCACCGGCGCGGTGATGAATCTTCCCGCCGCGATCATGATGCTTTTGATCACCTGGATCCTGGTGGTGGGCATCACCGAGTCCGCCCGATTCAACGCCGTGATGGTGGCGGTGAAAGTGGGCATCATCGCCCTGGTGATCCTGTTCGGGCTGCCGCACATCCACGAAGCCAATTTTCATCCCTTCATTCCGGAGAATACCGGCGTTCGAGGCCATTTCGGCATTTCCGGCGTGCTGGCGGCGTCCGCCACCATCTTCTTTGCTTATGTCGGCTTCGAGACGGTTTCGGTGGGCGCCCAGGAAACCAAAAATCCGGAGCGCGACGTTTCCATCTCCATCCTGGCGGCCTTGGGCGTCTGCACCTTGCTCTATGTGCTGATGTCGGCGGTACTCTTGGGCATCACCGATTATCATCTGCTGGACGTGCCCGATCCGGTGTCCTTCGCGCTGGCTCGCGACCCGAACCTCAAATGGTTGGTCTTCCCCGTCAATATCGCGGCCATCGCCGGCCTGATTTCGGTGGCGTTCGGCTCGATGTACGGACAGAGCCGGGTCTTTTACGGCATGGCACGGGACGGGTTTCTGCCGCCCGCCTTCGCCTCGGTGCATCCCAAATTCCGCACGCCCCATGTCTGCACCATCATCGTGGGCGTGGTGGGCGCGGCCATCGCCGCCATTTTCCCGCTCGACATCCTGGCCGATCTGGTTTCGATCGGCACTCTGTGCGCCTTCATCGCAGTCTGCGTCGGGATCATGATCCTGCGCATCACCGCGCCAAAGCGCCCGCGCAAATTCCGCACCCCCTTCGTCTGGTTCGTGGCGCCCGCGGGTATTCTGGTTTGCGGGACCATGATGTTCAGCCTGTCTTTGGGAACCTGGGTCCGGCTTCTGGTCTGGACGGCGCTCGGGCTTCTTATTTACTTCGTCTACGGCATCCGGCATGCAGCGCCATCGAAATGGTCCGTGTCTGACGAAAGCTGAGTGCCATGGCCTACCGGTCCCTGCGGGATTTCCTCGCCCGGCTTGAAGAAGCGGGCGAGTTGGTGCGGGTGAAGGAGCCTGTCTCCACCGTGCTGGAAATGACCGAGATCCAGACCCGCCTGATCGCCGAAGGCGGCCCGGCCGTGATCTTCGAAAATCCCATCAAGGCCGACGGCACGCCATCGGACATGCCCGTGCTGGTCAATCTGTTCGGCACCGTCAAGCGCGTGGCGATGGGCGTGACCATGGGCGGCAAGGAGCGTACCGGCGCCTTGGACTTGCGCGAGGTGGGCGAACTTCTGGCACAGTTGCGCCAGCCCGAGCCGCCGCGATCCATGCGCGAAGCCGCATCGCTGCTGCCGCTGGTCAAGACCCTGCTGTCGATGAAGCCCAAAACGGTGTCGCGCCCGCCCTGCCAGGAGATCGTCTGGCGCGGCGAGGACATCGACCTCGCCAAGCTGCCGGTGCAGACCTGCTGGCCGGGCGAGCCCGCGCCCCTCATCACCTGGCCGTTGGTGGTGACCAAAGGCCCCGGCGACGCGCGCGAAGACAATTACAATCTCGGCATCTACCGCATGCAGGTCTTGAACAAGAGCCAGACCATCATGCGCTGGCTGAAGCACCGCGGCGGGGCGCAGCATCATCAACGCTGGGCGAAAGAGAAAACCGCGCCCCTGCCCGCCGCCGTGGTGCTGGGTGCCGATCCCGGCATCATCCTGGCGGCAGTGACGCCGGTGCCGGAAACTCTGTCGGAATATCAGTTCGCGGGGCTGCTGCGAGGCCAGGCGATGGTCTTGGCCGATTGCGTTTCCCAGCCGCTGAAAGTCCCGGCCGAAGCCGAGATCGTGATCGAAGGCGAAGCCTCGCTCGCCGATTACCGCGACGAAGGCCCCTATGGCGATCACACCGGCTATTACAATTCGGTGGAGCAATTCCCGGTTTTCACGGTCACCGCGATCACCATGCGGAAGAATCCGATCTACCTCTCCACCTATACGTCGCGGCCGCCGGACGAGCCGTCGATCCTGGGCGAAGCGTTGAACGAAGTCTTCGTGCCTCTCATCCGCCAGCAGTTCCCGGAGATTGTGGATTTCTGGTTGCCGCCCGAAGGCTGCTCCTATCGCATCGCCGTGGTCAGCATGAAGAAGGCGTTCCCCGGCCATGCCAAGCGGGTGATGATGGCGGTGTGGTCGTATTTGCGCCAGTTCATGTACACCAAATGGGTGATCGTGGTGGACGACGACATCAATGCCCGCGACTGGAAGGATGTGATGTGGGCGATCTCCACCCGCATGGACCCGGCCCGCGACATCACCGTGATCGAACATACCCCGATCGACTACCTGGATTTCGCTTCGCCGGAGTCCGGCCTGGGCTCCAAGATCGGCCTGGACGCCACCAACAAGCTGCCCCCCGAAACTAAGCGCGAATGGGGCAAGAAGATCGCGATGGATGAAGATGTCATCCGCACGGTGACGGAGAAATGGTCCAAGCTAGGCCTTCCCGGCAGCGGCAAGCCGATCTGGAAGTAGCGCTTCTACAATTAGCGGGTGAAAATTTTTTCACGTCGTCCAGGAAATACCGCTGCGATATTTTTGAGACAAATAGCCGGTTAATTTGCGCCGAGAGCGGGGGCTTCATGCGCATTCTATGGGCGGCACTTTTCATCATCGGCTTTGGCGGGGCGGCGAACGCGGCCGACTGTTCGGCCCTGCACATCAAAAACTCCGTCAAGATCGAACCAGTCCGCCAATATGGCCTGGCGCTAATTCCCATAACCTTGAATGGCGTGGAAAAGAAATTCCTGCTGGATACCGGCGGCGGATTGAATTCCATCTCGCGAGAAACAGCACAGGAATTGAAGCTGCCGGAATTGACCAGCCGGTATCGCACCGTGGACCTGTACGGCAATGCCTCGCAATCCTATGTGCGCGTTCAAGACGTGGTTTTGGGCAGCGCCAATACCGGAGGAGCGGAGTTTCAGGTTTACAGCAATCCGGATCTTGCGGCGCGACTGCCCTTTGACGGCATTTTCTCGACCGGCCGATTTTTGCATGACGACATCGAATTGGATTTCGGTTCCGAGCGCTTGAACATTTTCTCCACGGATCATTGCGACGGACGCGTCGTTTATTGGCCACACGACGCGACGGCGGTGGTACCGGTCGACATGACTCGAGGTCATCTGGAAATACCCGTCATGCTGGATGGGCATCCCATGGTGGCGATATTGGATACCGGCGCGACCCGCACCGTTTTGAATTTGGATAGAGCGGTGAGAAAGCTGAACTTCTCGCCAGACGCATCATCTGCCCCAAATTCTCTCAAGGACGATCCCGAAGGGAAAATCTATCCGCGCCGCTTCTCCAGCCTTTCGTTTGAGGGAGTCGCGATCGGCAATCCGGTAGTGATGATACGTCCCATGCAATTCGGCGGGGGCAGAAATTCGGACAACCGCACAACGCTCGGCAGCCGGGCCGAACATCTGGACGACCAGACCAACCGTCTCAGTCCCGACATGATCATCGGAATGGACGTCCTGCGGCACCTGCACATGTACATCGCCGTGGAGGAGCGCAAGCTCTACATCACGGCGGCCAGTGGGCCGCAAACCGGCTCAGCGACGCCAACAACTGCTGCACCCGCGAACTGAGGCGCGATCACTTCGACCTTTGTGACTTCCCACTCCTGTTCTATGATGCGGCAATGGGGAATGTCCGCGCCGCGCTGATGCGTTCGCCAATTCTGCTGGGCTTGCTGTTGATCGCTCTGCCCGCCCAGGCTGCGGAGTGCGTGCCCAGCCTGCGCATCGTCAATTCGGTGCAGATGCAAAGCACGACCGACCGGACGGTGATGCTGGTGCCGGTCAAGATCGACGGTTCGGACAAGAAGCTGCTTCTGGATACCGGCGGGCTGGTCAGTCAGATTTCCCGCGCCACCGCCGACGCGCTGAACCTTCCGCAGCACTATAGCCGGCGCCGGTTGTTCGACCTTGCCGGCAACGCGTCCAACGCCCAGGCGACCTTGGACCGGCTCACCCTGGGCGAGCGCAACGAGAAAGGCATCTCGATGCTGGTCGCGCCCAATCCCGAGCTGGGAACGTCATTGCCTTATGACGGGCTTTTGGCGACCGACCTGTTTTCGGACACCGATCTCGACATGGATTTCGGCGCCAAGCGCCTGACCGCCTTTTCGACGGACCATTGCGACGGGCAAGTGATCTATTGGCCGGCCGATCATGTCGCGGCGGTGCCCATTACCGTGAAGCGCAATCTGATTTTCCTGCCGGTGACGGTGGACGGGCACACCCTGAATGCGGTGCTCGATACCGGCTCGCAATACACCGCCATGAACATGGCCGTCGCGAACCATCTGTTCGGGCTCAACCCGGACTCGCCCGACATGCAGCCATTGACGATGGCCAATGGCGAAAAGTCGCTCGACGCCTATGGCCACCGCTTCGACAAGCTCACATTCGACGGCGTCGATGTTCTCAATCTGCGGATCTATCTGATGCAGGACAAGATCGCCACGCGTGAGAAGATTCGCCGGATGGAGGGCCTGGACGATGCCGACGATGTGGTCTTTCCCGACCTTCTGATCGGCATGGATGTCTTGAGGCACCTGCACGTCTATTACGCGGCCAAGGAAAAGCGCCTCTATATTTCCGAAGCCGTACGGGGCGAATCCGCCCTGTTCCGCTTCCAGAACCGGTAACGATAATCGCCGGCCCCGCGCCGGTTCGCTTGACTGGCTGGCGCCTTTGCGGCATCGGAACGGGATGTCCAAGCCCCGCGATCCCCAGCGCATCCTGGAAACCCTGCTCAGCACCGCCCGCGCCGAAGGCGCCGATGCCGCCGACGCCCTTCTGGTCGAGAATGTCTCCGCCAGCGTGTCCTACCGGCTGGGCCGGCTGGAGGATATCGAGCGCAGCGAAAGCGCCGATCTGGGCCTGCGCGTCTTTGTCGGCAACCGGGTTGCTTTTGTTTCATCCGGCGATTTTTCCGACGATGCGATAAGAGCGCTGCCCGCCCGCGCGCTGGCGATGGCCCGGCTGGCGCCGGAAGACAAATTCGCCGGGTTGGCGCCGTCCGACCTGCTGGCACGCACCATTCCCGCCCTCGATCTCGAAGACCCCGAGGAGCCCGCGGCCGAGATTCTGGTCGCCCGCGCCCGCGACGCCGAACAGGCGGGGCTGGACGTTGCGGGTGTCACCAATTCCGAAGGTGGCGGCGCCAGCTTTTCGCACGCGGCCGTGGCGCTTGCCACCAGCGAAGGATTTTACGGCCGCTATGCCGGCACCAGCCACAGCATCGGGGTCGCGGTGCTGGCCGGCGAAGGCACCGGCATGGAGCGCGATTACGATCATGCCAGCGCCCGGCATGCGGGCGACCTGGAAAGCGCCGCCGAGATCGGGCGCAGCGCCGGCGAACGCGCGGTGCGGCGGCTTCACCCCCGCAAAGTGAAATCCCAGAACGTCCCGGTGGTGTTCGATCCGCGCGAATCCGGCGGCCTGGTCGGCCACCTGGCCGGGGCGATCTCCGGCGCCAGCGTGGCGCGCGGCACCAGCTTCCTGAAAGACCGCATGGGAACGGCGCTCTTCGCCCCGCATGTGACCATCATCGACGACCCGCACCGGCTTCGCGGCTTGCGCTCCAAGCCCTTCGACGGCGAAGGCGTCGCCAACAAGCGCCGCGCCCTGATCGACAAGGGCATGCTCACCACCTGGCTCTTGGATTGTGCCAGCGCCAAGCAGCTGGGCCTCGTCACCACCGGCCATGCCGCGCGCGGCACCGGGGGACCGCCCATGCCGTCGGCCACCAATCTCTATATGGAAGCCGGGACGCTGTCGCGCAAAGAGCTGATTGCCGACATCAAACAGGGTTTCTACGTCACCGAATTGATGGGCATGGGCGTCAACAGCGTCACCGGCGATTACAGCCGCGGCGCCGCCGGCTTCTGGATCGAGAATGGCGAGATCGTCTACCCCGTCTCGGAAGTCACCATCGCCGGCAATCTCAAGGACATGCTCCTCCATCTGACGCCGGCCAGCGATCTGGAATTCCGCTACGGGACCAATGCCCCGACCTGCCGGATAGAGGGAATGACGATTGCCGGGTCTTGAAACAGACCTCGATCTTCTGAATTCCGCCGTGCGCGAGGCGGGCAAAATCGCGCTTCGTTTTTTTGGCGGCCATTTCAAGCGCTGGACCAAGGATGGCGGCAGCCCCGTCACCGAAGCCGATCTGGCCGTCGACACATTTCTCAAAAACACCCTGAAGGCCGCCCGCCCCGGCTATGGCTGGTTGTCCGAAGAGAGTCTGGACGATCCCGCCCGGCTTGAGGCACGCCGGATTTTCGTGGTCGATCCGATCGACGGCACCGTCGCCTTCATGAAAGGCCGTCCGCATTTCACCATCTGCGCCGCGGTGGTCGAAGACGGGCGCCCGACCGCGGGCGTGGTTTTCAATCCCGCCGCGGATGAGAATTTCACCGCCGAAGCGGGACACGGCGCCTTTCTCAACGGCGCGCCGATTCATGTCGGAGGACGAACCGAAATCGCCGGATGCCGTTTGCTGGGCAACAAGCAGGCGTTCGCCGGCTGGCCGCCCATGCATATCGAAAATTTCAGTTCCATCGCCTATCGCGTGGCACTGGTGGCGGCGGGCCGGTTCGACGCCATGATCAGCCTGACCACCAAGCGGGACTGGGACATGGCGGCGGCCGACATCATCCTGGGCGAAGCGGGTGGGCGTCTGGTAGGCTCCGACGACACCCTCCTGACCTATAACGGGCCGCTCGCCCTTCAAGGCGCGACCATCGCCGCCGGACCCGGATTGACCGGCCCCTTGTTGGCGGGAATTGCCGCAAAGAATTCGCTTAAAACCCGTCCCGATTCCCCCTAAAGGATCGTGGACAATCCAATGAGACCGCCGATGACCACCTCCACCCCCAAACAGCTGCTGCATCTGGTTTTTGGCGGCGAACTGACCTCCACCGACAGCATCGAATTCAAGGATCTGTCCAAGCTCGACATCGTGGGCATGTATCCCAATTTCGCGGAGGCCCGCCGGGCCTGGGCCGCCAAGGCGCAATCCAGCGTGGACAATGCCCAGATGCGCTATTTCGTGGTCCATATCCACCGGCTGATGGAGCCGGATGGCCAGGACAATTAGGCCCCTTAACTAAGCCGTTGGCGAATCAATGTGTTTGAGCCTCGCGGGGACCATGGAACCCGTGCTAAAGGGGCGCGGATGACCCAGACTGCCCCTCGCCAAGCCGGTACCGGCGCAATCATCCGCCGCCTGCTTGCCGATTATGTGGGGGGCCAGTGGGGGCTTTTGGCGGTGGCCGTGGTCTGCATGCTGTTCGCTTCGGCGATGGGCGGCGGCATCCCCTGGCTGGTCCGCAGCGTCACCGACCAGATCTTCGTGCGCCACAAAGCCGAACTGTTGGTGCCGTTGTCCCTGATGGCATTCGGGATCATGACGCTTCGGGCCGGCGGACTGTTCTTCGGCCGCATGCTGATCGATTCCCTGGGCGAACGCGCCGTGGCCCAGGCACAGCGCGACATGTTTGGGCGGCTGATCCGCCGCGACCTGGCCGATCTCAATGCGGTCCATTCCGGCCAGTTCGTGTCCAATTTTCTCTACGATGCCACCTTGATGCGCGACGCGCTGACCCAGGGCGTCGCCGCCATCTTTCTCGAGCTGGTGCAGCTGATCGTCTATATCGGCATCGTGCTCGCCAGCGACTGGGAGCTGGGCCTGTTGTCCATGCTGGCCTTGCCGGCTGTGGCATGGGCGATGGAACGGCTGGGCGGTTCGATGCGCCGCGCCGCTACCCGGGGCATGACCGAGACCGGCGATCTTTCAATTGCCCTGTCCGAAGCGATGGATGGGCGGCGCATCATCAAAGCCTATGGATTGGAAGCGCACAGCGCCGAACGCGTGAATGCCCGGCTGGCGGCACGATTGAAGACCTTGCTCAAGGCCGTCCGCCTGCGCGCCGCCGCCGCGCCCATGACCGATATCTTCGCCGGGCTGGTGATCGCATTGGTCCTGCTCTTTGCCGGCTACCAGACGCTCCACGGGCATCTGACGCTTCCCACCTTTGTGGGTTTCATCACCGCCCTGCTCCTGGCGCAGCAGCCGGTGCGCAATTTGAGCCAGCTTTGGCCCACCGCTTCGGCCGGTATTGCCGCCGCCAACCGCATGTTCGCGGCCATCGACACAAAGCCCCGCATCGTCGATGCGCCCGGCGCCATAAGCCTCAGCGTTCCCCTTCATGGCGGCGCCGTCTCGTTCCGGAATATACGCTTCGGCTATGACGGCGACACCGCGATCCTGGACGATGTCACCCTCGACATCCCGGCGGGCAGCAAGGTTGCGCTGGTGGGCCCTTCGGGCGCGGGCAAGACCACCATCTTCAATCTGCTGTTGCGTTTCTATGAACGCGACAGCGGCCAGATCGCCATCGATGGCCAGGACATTCACGGCGTGACCTTGGAGTCGCTGCGCGCCGCCATCGGCGTGGTTACCCAGGAAGCGGTCCTGTTCGACGAAAGCATTGCCGACAATATCGCGCTGGGGCGCCCCGGCGCGACGCAAGACGACATCGAGCGGGCGGCCAAGGACGCCGCGGCCCATGATTTCGTAAGCGATATGCCGCAAGGCTATCAGACCCGGGTGGGCGAAGGCGGCCTCAAATTATCGGGCGGCCAGCGCCAGCGCATCGCCATCGCCCGCGCCATGCTGCGCAACGCGCCCATTCTTCTTTTGGACGAAGCGACCTCCGCTCTCGATGCGGAAAGCGAACGCCAAGTCCAGGACGCCCTCACGCGGCTGTCGGCGGGACGCACCACCATCGTGATCGCGCATAGGCTTTCCACCGTGCGCGATGCCGACCAGATTTTCGTGCTGGACAAGGGCCGGGTGGTCGAATCCGGCAAGCATGACGCGCTGCTGGCCAAGGGCGGCCTCTATGCCCAGCTCTACCGCCATAATCTCGACGATGTGGAAGGCGGGGGCTGATGGCGCGGTTGCCTCTGGGCCTTCACGCCTGGCGCTGGCTGGGCATCGCGGTGACGCCGTTGACGCCGCTTCTGCTGCGCGAACGGGCGGCGCGGGGCAAGGAAGACCGCGCCCGGATGGGTGAAAGGCTGGGTATTGCCAGCAGCCCGCGACCGGAAGGCCGCCTGGTCTGGATTCATGGCGCCAGCGTGGGCGAAAGCCTGGCGGCGTTGCCCCTGATCGAAAAGCTATTGGCGGAAGACATCAGAGTGCTGGTGACCAGTGGAACCGTCACCAGCGCGAACATGATGCAGGCGCGCCTGCCCGCGGGCGCCATTCATCAATATGTGCCGCTGGACACGCCGCGCGCCGCCGCCCGCTTCCTGGATCACTGGCGTCCCGCAGCGGGCCTGTTCGTGGAATCCGATCTTTGGCCCAACCTGCTTCTGGAAGCTGAACGGCGCGGGGTGAAGCTGGCGCTGATCAATGCGCGGATTTCCGAACGCTCGGCGGCGGGCTGGCGGCGGGTGCCGCAAATGGCGCGCACGCTTTTGGGCGTTTTCGATACGATCCTGGCGCAAGATGAAGATTTCGCGGCGCGCTTCCGCGCCCTGGGCGCGCATGACGTGGTGGTGGCGGGCAGCTTGAAAGCGGACGCGCCGCCCTTGTCCTGCGACGAAGACGCCCTGGCGGCGATGCGGACCATGATCGCGAACCGGCCGGTATTGCTGGCCGCCCAGACCCATCCCGGCGAAGATGAAACCATTCTGCCGGCGCATGATCAGCTCCGGGCACGCTTTCCCGATCTTCTCACCATCATTGTGCCACGCCATGTGGAGCGTGGCCCGGATATCGCCATGCTGTGCGGCGCCCGGCCCAACGCCCGACGCGCGGCGGGCGAGCCGGTCACCGCGAACACCGCGGTCTATGTCGCGGACACGATGAACGAATTGGGATTGTTCTATCGCCTTCCATCTTTCTGCTTCCTGGGCGGAACCCTGGTGCCGATGCAGGGGCATAATCCCCTGGAGCCGGCGATATTGAATTGCGCCGTCCTGGCCGGACCTTCGCGGGCCAATTCCGCCCGCGCCTTCGAAGAAGTGTTGCGTGCGCAAGGCTTCGGCGATGTCCAGACATCCGCCGATATCGCGCGCGAAGCTGAACGTCTTCTGGCGGATCCTGAGGTCGCTCGGGCCGCCGGTGCGGCTGCTGCGCGGGGGGCCGCAAAACTTTCTGGGGCCGTAGAGAAGACCATCGGAGCCGTGAAAAGTCTCCTGGGCACCGATGCGCGCGCCTGAATTCTGGCAACGGCGCGGCCCCGCCGCCTTGTTGCTGGCGCCGTTGGGCGCGCTCTATGGCGCCAGTGTGTCCTGGAAGGCGCGTCATGCCAGGCCGTACCGCGCCGCCGCCCGGGTCATTTGCGTTGGCAATCTCACGGCCGGCGGCAGCGGCAAGACGCCGGTGGCGTTGGCGCTGGGCGCGCGATTGAAGGCACGGGGCGAGCGAGTCTTCTTCCTTACCCGCGGCTATGGCGGCACCGAACGCGGTCCGGCGCTGGTCCAGCCGGAAAGCAACGCATCCCAGATGGGCGACGAAGCGCTGCTCCTGGCGCATTCCGCTTCCACCATCGTGGCGCGCGACCGAGCCGAAGGCGCCGCTTTTGCTGTCGCGCAAGGCGCCACGACGGTCGTGATGGATGATGGCCACCAGAATTTCATGCTGGCCAAGGACCTGTCGATCGTGGTGGTGGATGGCGAAAGCGGCTTCGGCAATGGCCTGATGATACCGGCCGGTCCCTTGCGCGAATCCGTGGCACAGGGCCTCGCCCGCGCCGATGCCGTCATCATCATGAACGATGGAAACCCGGATCTTGGCGGGTATCGGGGGCCAATCCTTCGCGCCCGGCTGGTCGCGGACGGCAAAGCGTTTCAGGGCCGGCGCGTCTTCGCGTTCGCCGGCATCGGACGGCCCGAAAAATTCCTGGCCTCGCTCCAGGAAGCGGGCGCCATCGTGACCGGAACGCAATTCTTCGCCGATCATCACCCGTATCGGGCCGGCGAAATCGCGGCGTTGAAAGCACAGGCGGGCGATGCTGCGCTGGTCACCACGGAAAAAGACCTGGTGCGGCTGGATGCCAAGGATCGCGCGGGGATCGCGGTCCTGCCGGTCAAGGCACGGTTCGACGATGAGGCGGCGCTGGACCGGTTGCTTGACAGCAACAGACCCGCGGTTTAGCGCGGGGACCATCCATGGCCGCGCCCGCACTCTCCCTCTCCCAGAAATTGCGCTATGGCGCCGAGGCCGCGCTTTTCCTTGCCTTCATGGGCTTCTTTCGCTTGATCGGCGTGGACGCCGCCTCCGCGGTGGGCGGCTTCATCGGCCGGGAAATCTTCGCGCGGACCCGGGTGACCAAACGCGCGCGCGACAACCTCATCGCCGCCTTTCCGGAAAAATCCGAAGCGGAACGCGACGCCATCATCCGCACCATGTGGGACAATCTGGGCCGCACGGTGGCCGAATACGCCCATCTCGACAAATTCGATCTTGATGGACCCAATCCGCGCATTCAGGTGAACAACCTGGAAGAGATCGACAAGATCCGCGGCAGAGGCGTGCTGATCGTTTCGGGCCATTTCGCCAACTGGGAAATCATGCCCATATCGGCGTCGTGCTATGGAATAGACGGCGCCATCGTCTATCGCCCGCCCAACAATCCCTATGTCGATCGCTATATCGCGCGGGCCCGGGCGCACAGGGGTTATGCCGAACAGATCAGCAAGCATCAGGGCACCAGGCGCATTTTCACCCTGCTCAGGAGCGGCAAGGCCATCCTGCTGCTGGCGGACCAGAAGACCAATGAAGGAATTGCCGTGCCCTTTTTCGGGCGCGACGCCATGACCACGCCGGCACCCGCGGCCCTGGCTCTGAAACTGAAAGTGCCGATGATTTTCGCGTCGAACAAAAGACTGGGCGGCGCGCGCTTTGCCGTCACCGTCTATCCGCCGCTGGACTTTACTCCCAGCGGAGACGATGACGCCGACATGCGGGCGATGACCGGGGCCATCAATCTCAGGCTGGAAGAGATGGTGCGCGCCGATCCCGGGCAATGGCTGTGGATTCATCGCCGCTGGCCGACCGAGCGCGACGTCACGACGAGCAAGAGATTGTAGCAAGCACAGGCCGTTCGCATGGCTTGGCCGCCATGCTCACCTCCGCGCATGCGAAGCATGCTGGTGGGGAGGGTGAGTAGCGCCAGCGTATGAACGCAGCAGCGCTTGCGGCGCGTAGGCGCGAGCCGGAGCGCAAAAGCAATATGCGAAGGCCGGAGGGGGAATTAAAGAAGATCAGGCTTGGGTTTGCGCGTGGAGCGCGACGGGTCCAGCTTCACTTCGAACCAGTTCATCGCCCAATGCAGATGCGGTCCGGTGGCGCGACCGGTCTGCCCGATCTCGCCGATCTTTTGCCCGCGCTTCACCACATCGCCGTCCTTCACCAACCGTTTGGACTGATGCAGATATGACGTCGAAACGCCCTGGCCGTGATCGATCAGAGTGAAACCGCCATTGAGATAATGGTCCGCCGACAGAGACACCGTGCCATCGGCGGGCGCATGGATCGGCGTGCCCGTCGGCGCCGCCATGTCGACCCCGAAATGCGGCGCCATCGGCACGCCATTGTCGATACGCTGGCTGCCGAACACGCCGCTTTCCCGTCCGGGCGCGGGCCAGTCGAAGCCTGAGAGGAAATCGCTGCCCGGCACGTCGCGCTGGCGCGCAACATAAATCTCGCCCGCTTCCCGCTTGATTCGTTCCAGCACGTCGGGCGGCGGCGTCACGGTGTTCTGCGGCAGGCCGTTGACGCGCTGAATCTCATATTGGCGTACCGTGGGGGTGTAGGACTGGCTCTCGATCATGCCGTCGCTCCAGGTCACTTCGACCAGGCTGGGCTTGGTCTGATCAAAGGCGAAGCCGAACGCGAAAACACCATCCGGCGATAGCCGCACGGCCTGGCCGTCGATTTTCACCGTCGCTTTGGGATTGGCATAGCCGAGCGCCAAGCTGCCCTGCTCCATCGCGCCCTTGACGACCAGCCGGTTCCCGTTGACCGCCCAAACGGGCGTGGCCAGAAGAGCAAAACCGCCGGTCAGAAACGCGCGGCGGCGCATCAGGGAACCAGGCCCTTTTCCTGCATCCGCTGGGTGGCGATGGCGGGGCTGGCATAGGCCTCCTGCAGATCAACGCTCCAATAACGCAGCGCGTCCAGGGGAATATGCGTGCCCGTCACCGCGCACACCACATACGCGCCGGGTTGCAACACTTCGAAATCGCCGTCCAGGAAACGGAGTTTCGCTTCGCCTTTTTCACGGTCCATGCGGTTCATCTGCTTATCCTAGAACAAGGAACCCTGATCGGCTCCAGTTTTTTTGCCGCGCGGCGCGCCGCCTTCCGCATGCGCCGATTTTTCGCCATCGGCAAACACAAGGTGAAGCGCCTCGCCGGCTTTGATCTCGCCGGCGCGGCGGCGTATCTTGCCATCTGCACTGCGCACCAGCGCAAAACCCCGCTCCAGCACGGCTTTATAGGAAATGCCGTCCAGAATGCGCATCAGCGATTCCAGCTTCCCGCGCTCCTTGGCCAGATAAGCGCTTTCGCAGCGCTGGGCGCGCGCACCGAGATTTGCAATCCGTTCGCGGGCATTGCCGATCCGCGTCGCAATCGGCCGCGGCCGCAGCAACGCTTCCGCCTTGACCAGGCGGGCGCGATGGATCTGCAGATTGCGCGCCAAGCCCAGGCCGATACGCTCCGCCGCCCGGTCCAGCCGCTGACTGGGAATGGCGAACAATTGCTCGGGCTTGGGCAGAACGCGCGCCAACTGGACCAGATGCCGCTTGCGATCCGAAACGCCCTTGTCGAAACAGTTGCGCGCCCGGCGGCTGAAATCGGCCAGCGCCGCATTCAAGTCTGCCAGCACCGGCACCGCCAGTTCCGCCGCGGCCGTGGGCGTGGGTGCGCGCATGTCGCTGGCGAAATCGATCAAGGTCGTGTCGGTTTCGTGCCCCACCGCCGAGATCAGAGGAATTTTACTGGCGGCGGCGGCCCGCACCACCGCTTCCTCGTTGAACGCCATCAGGTCTTCGATGGAGCCGCCGCCCCGCGCCACGATCAGAAGATCGGGCCGGGGAAACGCCGCGCCCATCGCATTGAAGCCGGTGATGGCGGCGGCGATTTCGGCGGCGGCTTTTTCGCCCTGCACGGCCACCGGCCACAAAAGCACGCGCCGGGGAAAGCGGGCGTTGAGCCGATGCATGATATCGCGGATCACCGCCCCCGTGGGCGAGGTGATCACGCCGATCACCTCCGGCAGGAAGGGAAGCGGCTTCTTGCGCGCGCCATCGAATAGCCCTTCGGCGGTGAGGCGCTTCTTGCGCTCTTCCAGCATCGCCATCAGCGCGCCCAGGCCCGCCAACTCCACCTGCTCTACGATCAACTGATAGCGGGACGATCCGGGATAGGTGGTCACCCGGCCCATGCAGATCACTTCCAGTCCCGGCTCGGGCCGGACCTTGAGCAGCCGCGCCGTGGGTTTCCAGACGATGGCGTTCAGGACCGCCTTGTCGTCCTTGAGGTCGAAATAGATGTGGCCCGAGGCGGCGGCCTTCAGCCCCGAAACTTCGCCGCGCACCCGGACAAAGGGAAATCCCTCCTCCACGGTCCGTTTCAAGGCGGCGGACAGTTCGGTGACGGAATATTCCGGCAGGTTGACCAGCCTGCCGGCAGACGATTCGGCGGTTTCACTCATGGGACCCAGATGATACAGACTTTCCGGCGATTTTGTGCGAGGCGAAATTGAACATTCTTCTGGTGGGATCGGGCGGCCGCGAGCACGCGCTTGCCTGGGCATTGTCCGCCAGCCCCATGCTGACAAAGCTTTATTGCGCCCCCGGCAATGCCGGCATCGCGGAAGTTGCCGAATGCGTGCCTATTCCCGCCACCGATTTTCCGGCCCTGGTGGAATTCGCCAAGTCCCGGCGAATCGATTTCGCCGTGATCGCGGCGGACGCCCAGCTGGTGGGCGGATTGTGGGACCGGTTCGAGGCCGCCGGCATCCGGGCCTTGGGCCCGTCCAAAGCCGCCGCCGTGCTGGAAGGTTCCAAAGGCTTTGTGAAAGACCTCTGTGCCGAGATCGGCATCCCCACCGCGGCCTATCGCCGGTTTCGCGATCCCGCTACGGCCAAGGCGTTCGCCGACACGATCGGCTTTCCCGTGGTGATCAAAGCCGACGGGCTGGCGGCAGGCAAAGGCGTGATCATCGCCGCGTCCAAAGCCGAAAGCGACCGCGCCATCGATTTCATGTTCGAAGGGGGCTTCGGCGACAGCGGGCACGAGATCGTGGTCGAGGAATTCATGGAGGGCGAGGAAGCCAGCTTCTTCGCTCTCAGCGACGGCAAGAATGTCATTCCCCTGGCGGGAGCCCAGGATCACAAGCGGGTCGGTGACGGCGATGTCGGTCCCAACACCGGCGGCATGGGTGCCTACAGCCCGGCGCCAGTTCTCACCCCCGCCCTGGAAGCCCGGGCGATGGACATTTTCGTCCGCCCCACCGTGGCGGCCTTCGCCCGCAAGGGTCTCGGCTATATGGGCGTGCTGTATCTGGGTTTGATGATCACGAAGAACGGCCCCAAGCTGGTCGAATATAATTGCCGCTTCGGCGATCCGGAGGCGCAAGTGCTGATGCCGCGCCTGAAAAGCGATCTTCTCACCGCGCTCCTGGCGGCGCGGGACGGCGTGCTGTCGGACTTCGATCTGAGGTGGAAAGACGAAGCCGCCCTCACCGTGGTGATGGCATCCAAGGGCTATCCCGGCGCCTATGAAAAAGGCCATGAGATATTCGGCCTCGATGCCGCCGCCTCGCTTCCCGGCATCACGCTGTTCCATGCCGGCACCGAAAGGCGGGACGGCAAGATCGTGGCGGTGGGCGGACGGGTCCTGAATGTCACCGCAACCGGCAAGGATGTGGCCGAAGCTCAGGCCCGTGCCTATGACGCGGTATCCCGCATTCATTGGAACGGCAGCTTCCATCGCAGCGACATAGGTTGGCGCGCGCTCAAGCGCTGAAGCGCTTTCGCGCTGACGGGGTTGGCGCTCGCTCAAGCGCTGAAGCGCTTTCGTGCTGACGGGGTTGGCGCACGCTCAAGCGCTGAAGCGCTTTCGTGCTGACGGGGTTGGCGCGCGCTCAAGCGCTAACGGGCTTCCACGCCGGCGGGGCTGGCGCATGCTCACATGTTGACGGGAACGGCATCGTTAAGCCTTTTTTCACCCTGTCATACAAAGCGTTGCTTAACCTGCGATCCCTAATCTCCCCGCCCGACGGGGAAATCATGATCACCAGAGCGGAGATCCAGCAGGAGCTGCAAAGCCTCCTTCCGGCAGGACAGGAAGCGCGGCTCAGCGCCTATTTCTCGCTGGTGGAGCGCGCCGCTCATATCGGCTTCTGGCGCTACGACCTTACCGACCAATCGCATTTCTGGTCGCCGGGCATGTACCGGCTGATGGGGATCGATCCCAGGGACCGCAAGCCGGACAATGACTGGCTGCGGCGGCAGCTGCCCTCAGACGGTCAGGCCAAAGTGACCGAGATGCTGGCGCAGGCAATCCGGGCCCGCTCTTCCTTCTCCCATTGCCTGCACGATGTGACCCTGGGGCCCTTGCTATCCGGCATCGGCGGCCAGGTCATCGACATGCATGGCGAAGTGGAGATCGGCGATCATGGCCGCGTCACCGCCCTGATCGGCGTCTGCCAGAACATCACCCAGCGGATGCGCGATGAGGAAGCCCGCACGGTGGCCCAGGAGCAATACCGCGTAATGACGCGCGAGGCTTCGGACATCATCATCTTCTATACCGCCGATGGCGACATCCTGTTCGCGTCGGAAGCGCTGGAACGGATTCTGGGCCGCGGCGCGAACGAAATCGAACGGGGAAAATTCTTCGACCTGGTGCACCCCGACGACATCGCCGAGGCCCGCAAGCTGGGCATGATCCCGCGGCGCGGCCAGACCGTAACCGCCACCTATCGCGTGCGGCATCGGGACGGCCATTATATCTGGCTGGAAGTGGTCACCCGCACCATTTACGATGACCGCACCGGCGCGGTACGCAATATCGTATCGGTCTCGCGCGACATCACCGCGCGCAAGGAGCATGAACAGGAAATCGCGGCGGCGCGCGAACGGGCCGAAGCCGCCAACCAGGCCAAATCGAAATTCCTGGCGAATATGAGCCACGAATTGCGCACGCCGCTCAATGCCATCATCGGATTCACCGAACTGATGCGCCAGCAGATCCTGGGACCCTTGGGCAATGCCCGCTACGAGGAATATGCCGACATCATCTATCAATCCGGCCAGCATCTGCTCGATCTCATCAGCGATATGCTGGATATGGCCAAGATCGAGGCGGGCAAGCTCAAGCTGAATTTCGAGAAGGTCGACCTGCCCGGCACGATCCGGGACACGGTGGATCTGATGCAGGACCGCGCCGATACCGCGGGCGTGGATCTGGTGATCGAAGAGGCGCGGCCGGTCTTCATCACCGCCGATCGCCGTGCGGTCAAACAGATCCTGCTCAATCTTCTCTCCAACGCGATCAAATTCACCCCACGGGGCGGGCGCGTCAGCGTCGCGGTGGAGGAGCATGACGCCAAGACAAGAGTGATCGTGCGCGATACCGGCATCGGCATCGCGGCCGAGGACATCAAGCGGCTGGGCCAGCCTTTCGAACAGGCCCGCTCGAATCCCTTCCTGGCCCAGGGCGGGACCGGGCTGGGGCTGGCCTTGATCAAGGCCTTGAGCGAAAGCCATGGGGGCGGCGCCAGCATCGAGAGTGTCGAAGGCGACGGCACCACGGTCAGCGTCGATTTTGCCGCGCGCCCGGTGGCCCGCGCCGCGGCCTGATTCCAGGCTTGTATGACTTGGCCGCCTTGACTTGGCCGCGCCGGCATAGCAACCAAAGCCATGCTGTTTAAGATCGGATTTGCCCTCATTCTGCTGGGCCTGGCCGCGCTCTGGATCGACCGCCGCGCCGCGCATTTCATCTACGACCATGTCAACGCGCGGGCCCACAAATTCCTCGACAGCATCACCCATTACGCCAAGGCCGGGCACTGGCTCGCGGCCGCGGTCCTGGCGCTGGTGGGCACGGCACTGGCCCGCCATTTCGGAGCCCGCGGCGCGGATCTGGAATTGGTGATCACATATAGCCTCGCCTTCATCGCCAGCCTGACCGTGGGCAGCATGGTGCTGCATGCGATCAAGCTTCTTCTCGGCCGCCGGCGCCCGCGCGACGATATGGAGATGGGGCTTTATGGCTTCCTGCCCCTCTCCTTCAATCTGGAATATAATTCCTTCCCGTCGGGCCACGCCCTGACGATCTGCTGCGTGGCGGTGGTCTTTACCTGCGTCTGGCCGTTTCTCTGGCCGCTTTGGTTCGCCATCGCCGCGATCCTGGCGGTGACGCGGGCCTTGCTGACGGCGCATTTTCTCAGCGACGTGCTGATCGGCGCGGGCATCGGGCTGATTGCGGCGCGCGAAGTGCTGCTGCTGGGCTTTCCCGGCTATGCCCCGGGATGGTTCTAGGCCTTCTTCCGATCAGCCCTGGCGCCGCAGCCGGAAAAAATTCTTCAGCATGTCGCCCGCCGTCACGGGATCGCCGGCCCGGCCGATGAGGGGCCGGTGATGGCAGGTGGGCTGCTCGAAAAAGCACGGCCCGTGCAGCACCGCGCCGCCCTTGGCGTCTTCCGCCGCGAAAACCAGCCGGCCCACCCGGGCCAGTGAAATCGCGCCCGCGCACATGGCACAAGGTTCCAGCGAGACGAACAGGCTGGTCCCGCCCAGCCTTTCATTGCCCAAAGCCTCGGCGCCCGCCCGCAGCACCAGCATCTCGGCATGGGCAGTGGGATCGCGGCGCTCCAGGATCCGGTTGCCGTCCTTCGCCAGAAGCGTGCCGTCGGCCGCCAGCAGCACGGCACCCACCGGCACCTCGCCCCGGTCGGCGCATGCCTTCGCTTCGGCCAGCGCCAATGCTATGGCTTCTTCGTCCTGCATGGAGATCCTTTTGTCCGAAGATAAGCCGGAAGGCGAGCGCATAGCAAAAGCGATCGCGCGGGCGGGCCTGGGTTCGCGCCGCGACGCCGAGCGGATGATCGCGGAAGGACGGGTGATGCTGGACGGCGAAATCGTCACCAGCCCCGCCCGCAACGTCACCGAGAACAATGTCATCCAAGTGGACGGCAAGCCCCTGGCCGCGCGCGAGCCGGCGCGGCTGTGGCGCTATCACAAGCCGTCCGGCCTGGTGACCACGCACAAGGACGAAAAGGGCCGCGATACCGTGTTCGCCAGCCTGCCCAAATCGCTGGGCCGCGTGGTCTCGGTGGGGCGGCTGGATTTCAATTCCGAAGGCCTGTTGCTGCTCACCAATGACGGAGAGATCGCACGGCGGCTCGAAGTCCCCTCGGCGGGATGGGTGCGCAAATACCGGGCCCGGCTGTTCGGCAAAGTGACCCAGGCCGATCTCGACAAGCTGGCCACCGGCGTCACCATCGCGGGCGTCACTTATGGTCCCATCGTCGCGGATATCGAGCGCAGCAAGGGCGTCTATTCCTGGGCGACGGTGTCCTTGAAGGAAGGCAAGAATCGCGAGGTCAAGCGGGTGATGGAATCGCTGGGCCTGAAAGTGGCGCGGCTGATCCGCATCTCCTATGGCCCTTTCCAGCTGGGGCATCTGGCCGAAGGCCAGGTCGAGGAAATCCCCGCCCGCCTGTGGCGCGAACAGCTGGGCATCGGTCGCAAAAAGCGGGCGCCGGACGCCCATGATGCCCCCTGGAAAAAGCCGGAAAAGGCCAAAACACCTGCGAAATCCGGGCATTTGGCAAAACGCAAAAGAAGCTGATAGAAGCCCCGCACAAATCCGGCGAGACCCGATATGAAAAACAAGCAGCCCAAGCTGGCGCCTCCCTATGCCGCCGAAACCAAGGATGTGCGCCTGGCGGGTACATTCGAAGTCCTGGTGCCGGTCCCGGACCGCAACAAGCCGCAGAAAGTGCCGCTGCAATTCGCCTCGCAGAATGAAGCCGAAGCCTGGCTGCACAGCGCCGAAGGCAAGGAAATGGTGGCCGAAATTCTGGCCGACGCCCGCAAGGGAAAATAGCCGCCCGCCGACGCCAGCCCGGCGCAATGCTGCAGATTCTGCATGTCCCGTTGCCCGTCATGACGCCGGCCATGAGCCCGCGAGGCGCCAGGCCCGTCGTTACGACAGTTTTATAGCGGTTTGACGACAGTGCGGACCGGCGATCATTCCCGCACCGGTTCCAGTCCGGCGGGGTCTTGGTGAATGATCACTTCCGCCCGCTCAAAGGCGGCGCAAAGCTCCTGTTCCACCGCATCGCTCACCGCATGCGCCCGTGACAACGGCATCTGCGGATCCAGTTCGATATGCACCTGGATGAAGGTATAGAGCCCGGCGGCGCGGGTCTTCAGGTCGTGCAGGCTGAGAACTTCGGGATGGGCGCGGATGATGGCCTTGATCTTCTCCCGCTCCGCATCCGGCAACTCGCGGTCCATCAGCTGATCGAGACTCTGGCGGAACACCAGCCAGGCGCTGGCCACCATCACCGCCGCCACCAGAAGCGCGATGATGGGATCGGCCTCAAGCCATCCCAATCCCGTCGCCAGCAGGATGGCGATGACCACGCCGACATTGGTGGCCAGATCGCCGATATAATGGTTTTGGTCCGCGGAAATGGCGACCGAGCCGGTACGCCGTATCACTTCGCGCTCATACAAAATCAGGCCGGCCGCGAAGGCGATGGAGATCAGCATCACGATCAAGGCCGCCACGCCATGCTCGACCGGCTGGGGATTGATCAGCCTTTGCACCGCCTGGATCACCAGGAACAAGGCAGAGGCGGCGATGAAGGCGCCTTGCACCAGGCCCGCCAGCGGCTCGGCCTTGCCATGACCGAAGCGATGCTCGCGGTCGGGCGGCGTCAAAGCCTCGCGGATGGCGAAGAGATTGAGAGCGGCCGTAAAGAGATCGAGCGCGGAATCCGCCAGGCTCGCCAGCATCGCCACGGAGTGCGACGCGAAATAGGCGAAGGTCTTGATTGCCACCAGCAGAAGCGAAACGCTCGCCGACGCCAGGGCGGCGCGGCGCATCAGATTTTCGCTGTCCAGGCCACCGCTCACGGGAAAAGACGTTCTGTCCGCCACGGCCCCTCGCCGTCGCGGCGATAGACCAGCCGGTCATGGAGACGAAACGGCCTGTCGCGCCAGAATTCGATTTCGAACGGCCGGATGCGATAGCCGTTCCAATAATCGGGACGCGGCACTTTGGAGAGGGCGTATTTCGCCGCGAATTTCGCGATCTCCTTTTCGAAGGTCCAGCGGCCTTCCATCGGCCGCGACTGGGCCGAGGCCCAGGCTCCGATCTGGCTGTCCTTGGGCCTGGTGGCGAAATAGGCGTCGGCTTCCGCCGCGCTCACTTGGGTGACCGTGCCGCGGGCGCGCACCGCGCGGCGAAGGCTCTTCCAATGAAAATTGATCGCGGCGACGGCGTTGGCGGCCAGCTCGCCGCCCTTGGCGCTCTCGGTATTCGAATAGAACACGAAGCCGTTCGCATCCACGCCCTTGAGCAGGACCATGCGCAGGTTGGGGCGGCCCCCAGCATCCACGGTCGCCAGCGACATGGCATTGGGATCGTTGGGCTCGCTCGCTTCGGCTTCCTTCAGCCATTCGGCGAACAGCGCAAAAGGATCGCGCCCCGACGCGATGCCGCCATCATCCAAAGATCCGCCGATATCACCCATGATCGCTCCGCCGTAGCATCCCGGCCGGGGACAGGCTAGCCTCGGCACGGAAGGGATGCCATGCGCAAACTGTTGCCGATTATTCCGCTTCTGTTGGGGTTCGCGACGGCGGGCTGCGCCAGCGATACCACGGGCGCGTCGCTGAAGAACGACTTCGATGCCGGGGTCGCCGCTTACGATGCGGGCGACTATCCCAAGGCTTACAAGATCTGGTCGGCGATCGACGATGACGATATCGCCGCGATGCGGAACGTGGCGATGATGCGCCGACAGGGCCTGGGAACCGCCAAAGACCCCAAAGGGGCCGAGGATATGTACCTGCGGGCCGCCGAGGCGGGCCTGCCCACCGCCCAGGCCGATCTCGCCGATATGCTGATTCGCGGCGAAGCCGGCCCGCCGGATTTCAAGCGCGCCCTGCCCCTCCTGGAGGCCGCCGCATCCGCCAACCATCCCCTGGCTCAGTATGAGTTGGCGCAATTTTACGAAGTAGGCCAGCAGGTGCCCAGAAACATGGCCGTGGCCCGCGATCTCTACGCCGCCGCGGCCAGCCATGGCATGAAAGAGGCGCAGGCCCGGCTGGATCAGCTTGGCCCCGCTTCCGCCGATCAGGCCGTCCAGAGCCCTCCGGCGGCCCCTGCGGAGCCGTCCACGATCACGCGTTAGCGTCCCAGGAAACCCGCCACTGGCATGAAGGCCGGGGCACCTTATATTGCGGTTGGCCGCGAATCCTGCGGCCGGGAGAAGTCATGCGCGATCCGTATCAAGTCCTGGGTGTTGCCAAGTCCGCCAGCGAGGCGGACATCAAAAAGGCATTCCGCAGCCTGGCCAAAAAGCACCATCCCGACACCCATGCCGGGGACGAAGCGGCCAAGAAGCGCTTCCAGGAAATCTCGGCCGCCTATGATGTTCTGGGCGACAAGGACAAGCGCGCCAAATTCGATGCCGGCGAAATCGACGCCGCCGGCAATCCGCGCGGCTTCGATCCGCGCGCCGGAGGGTTTCGCGCCAATCCGTTCGGCTTTGGCGGCGCGCCCGGCGGTGGCGCGGGCGGCGAACGTGAATTTCATTTCAGCTGGGACGATCGCGGCGGCGCACAAGGCTTCTCGGCCGAGGACATTTTCGCGGACCTGATGGGCGGCGGACGTGCCCGTGGCGGACGCGGCGCGCCCCGTCCCGCCCGCGGCGAGGATTTTGCCGTCGCCATCACCGCCAGCTTCGCCGAAAGCGTGATGGGCGGCACCCGCCGCATCGTGCTGGCCAATGGCGAACAGATCGATGTGAAAATTCCCGCAGGGTTGAAAGACGGACAGCAGATCCGCGCCAAGGGCCGGGGCGGCGCCGGACGCCAGGGCGGCCCCAATGGCGATGTGCTGATCCAGGTGACGGTGGCGCCCCATCCCTATCTCACCCGCGACGGCAACGATCTGAGAATGGATCTGCCGGTCACGCTGAAGGAAGCGGTGCTGGGCGCAAAAGTGCCGGTGCCGACTTTGAGTGGGACTCTCAACTTGACCATCCCGCCCAACTCCAATTCCGGCGCCGTGCTGCGGCTCAAGGGCAAGGGAGTTCCCGCCCATGGCGCGGCCAATAGCGAACCGGCCGGCGACCTTTATGTTCGGCTGGTGGTGGCGCTTCCCGACCCTCCCGATGCGGGTTTGCGGAATTTCGTCGAAGGCTGGCATTCCAGCTTCGACCCGCGCGCCCGGATGAAGTAAAGCATCGCCGGCGGGGGTGGTGTGCACCCCCCGCGGGTTGGCGATTCCGGCCCAAATCGTTAGAATCGAGTCTTGAGCAGCGGGGAGTATTTCATGGCGTTTGACGGCCTTATGAAAGGCAAAAAAGGCCTCATCATGGGCGTCGCGAATGATCGCTCCATCGCCTGGGGCGTGGCCAAGGTGCTGCATGCCGCGGGCGCGGAACTGGCCTTTTCCTATCAGGGCGACGTCTTCAAGAAGCGCGTGATGCCTTTGGTCGAGCCGCTCAAGCCCGCGGCGATGATCGATTGCGATGTCTCCGATCAAGCCTCGATCGACGCGGCCTTCGCGCAACTGGGCAGCATCTGGGGCGAACTGGATTTCCTGGTCCATGCCATCGGTTTCTCCGACAAGGATCAGCTCAAGGGCCGTTATGTCGACACCTCGCCGGAAAATTTCCGGATGACGATGGATATCTCCTGCTACTCCTTCACCGCCGTGGCGCGGCGCGCCGAGAAGATGATGACCAAGGGCGGCAGCCTGGTCACCCTCACCTATTACGGCAGCGAAAAAGTCATGCCGCATTACAATGTGATGGGCGTGGCCAAGGCGGCGCTGGAAGCCAGCGTGCGCTACATGGCGGAAGATTTGGGCAAGCGCGCCATCCGCGTCAACGCCATATCGGCCGGTCCGATCAAGACCCTGGCGGCCAGCGGCATCGGCGATTTCCGTTACATCCTGAAATGGAACGAGTTGAACGCGCCGCTTAGGCGCACCGTCACCATCGACGAAGTGGGCAATGCCGCGCTTTATCTCTTGTCCGATCTGGGCAGCGCCGTGACCGGCGAATGCCTGCATGTCGATGGCGGATACCACGTGGTCGGCATGAAGGCCGAGGACGCGCCCGATATCGCTGTCGGAAAGAATGAGCCTGCAGCTTAAAGACGGCATAACGCTTTACTTCTCGCGGCATGGCGAAACCGAAGCCAATCGCGAGCGGCGTTTTTCGGGCCGCCGTGACACGCCGCTGACGGACACAGGACGCAATCAGGCGCGCGCCGTCGGCGAAATCCTGGAGCGCCAGGTCGGCATGCGGCCGCCCCTCGCCTTCATCTCCAGCCCGCTCCGGCGCGCCTGCGTCACCATGGAGATTGTCCGCGAGACATTGGGGCTGCCGGGGCATGGCTATGCCACCGATCCTCGGATCGAAGAGATCAATCTGGGCCGCTGGGATGAACTGACCGATGCCGAAGCGCGGGCCTTGGACCCCGCCCTGTTCGATGCCAGGCGGGCGGACAAATGGCACATCCATGTTCCGGACGGCGAGAATTATGCGGAAGTCGCCATACGTGCCACCCATTGGGTGGAAAGTCTGAACGGGGACACATTCGCGGTCAGCCATGGCGCCCTTACCCGCATCCTGCGCGGGCTGTTTCAGGGCCTCACATGGCAAGGCATGAGCGATCTGGACGAGCCCCAGGGCGTGGTCTACCGCGTCCAGGGCCGGACCGTGACGCGGCTGGATTAAGGCCGGTTTTGCGGCTAATCGGAAAAGCGTCGGCCCCGCGAAGTGCGAAGCAGTTCGCGCCAGGTCGCGCGCCCAATCAAAGAGTCTTCATGTCGCATAACACATTCGGCCATCTTTTCCGCGTCACCACCTTCGGCGAAAGCCATGGGCCGGCCATCGGCTGCGTGGTGGATGGCTGCCCGCCCGGCATCGCCCTCAGCGAAGCCGATATCCAGCGCGACCTGGAGCGGCGCCGGCCCGGCCAGTCCAAATTCGTCACCCAGCGCCAGGAACCGGACGCGGTGAAAATTCTGTCCGGCGTCTTCCAGGACGAGCGGATGGCGGAGCAACTCACCACCGGCACGCCGATCGGTCTGCTGATCGAGAATATGGATCAGCGCTCCAAGGATTATTCCGAGATCCGCGACAAATACCGCCCCGGCCATGCCGACTATACCTATGACGCCAAATATGGCGTGCGCGACTATCGCGGCGGCGGGCGCCAGTCGGCGCGCGAGACCGCCATGCGCGTTGCGGCGGGCGCCATCGCCCGCAAGGTGCTGGACAGGCTCTATGGCAAAGCCACCATTCGCGCCGCGCTGGTGCAGATGGGCTCACAGAAAATCGACCGCGCCAATTGGGACTGGAACCAGACCGCGGAAAACCCCTTCTTCTGCCCCGACGCGTCCGCCGTTGCTCCGTGGACGGAATATCTTGAGGCCATCCGCAAGGATGGCTCCTCGGTGGGCGCGATCGTGGAAGTGGTGGCCGAAGGCATTCCCGCCGGCCTGGGCGCTCCGGTCTATGCCAAGCTAGACAATGAACTGGCCAGTGCCCTGATGAGCATCAACGCGGTCAAGGGCGTGGAAATCGGCGACGGCTTTGCCACCGCCGCCATGACCGGCCTGGAAAATGCCGACGAGATGCGGATGGGCAATGACGGCAAGCCCGTGTTCCTGTCCAACCATGCCGGCGGCATTCTGGGCGGCATTTCCACCGGCCAGCCCATCGTGGCGCGCTTTGCGGTGAAGCCCACCTCCTCCATCCTCACGCCCCGCCGCACCATCGACAAAGCCGGCGCGGAAACCGAGATCGTCACCAAAGGGCGCCACGATCCTTGCGTGGGCATAAGGGCGGTGCCGGTGGGCGAAGCGATGATGGCGCTGGTGCTGGCGGATCAGGCGCTGCGCCATCGCGGGCAAATCGGTTAGCGCGTAAAGCCGCCAACCAGTTCTATATGATCGGAGTAAAGGAACTGGTCGACCGGTGTCACCGGCCCGGCCCGGAATCCGGCTTTAACGAGAATGGCGGCATCGCGGGAAAAACTGCTTGCATCGCAGGACACATAGATCACCCGCTTCACCTTTGATCCTGCCAGCAGCTTCACTTGCGCTTCCGCGCCAGCGCGCGGCGGATCCAGCACGATGGCGTCGAAGCGGTTCAGCTCCAGCGGCGTCAGGGGTGTCTTGAACAGGTCGCGCCGCTCGGTGGTGACGGGCTTGAGGCCCTTGGCCTTGCGCGCGGCGTCCGCCAGCACGGCAAGGGCCTCGCCCTCCTGTTCGACCGCATGCACTTTGGCGCGGCGGGCCAGCGGCAAGGCGAAGGTGCCCATGCCGGCAAACAGATCGGCGACAGTCTTGGCGCCTTCGGCAAGGTCCAGCACGCGTGCCGTCAAGGCCGCCTCGCCATGCCCGCTGGATTGCAAAAAGGAATGGGGCGGCAACGCCACCGCCACGCCGTCGAACATGATATGCGGGCTACCTTGCTCGAGCAAAATCTCGCCATTGAAGACGATGCGCGCGATATGCGGCCCGGCAAGGGCTCGGGCCATGGCGGACGTCAAGGCCGGTGTCAGCTTGCGCGGCGAGCGGAACGCCAGATCGAGGTCCGTTCCGGTATCGGTGACATGAACTTCGCCTTTCTCACCATCGGAGAGAATATCCGCCAAGGCGCGGCGCAGCTCGCCGGCCAGTGCCAGCAAGGCCGGAGTGAGAACCAGGCATTCGCGCATGTCCACGATCTCGTGGCTGCGGGCGGCATGAAAGCCGACATGCACCGCGCCCTTTTGCTTGCCGAATTTGAAGACGGCGCGGCGGCGGGTTTTCTCCGGCACCAGCAATGGCTCTTCCACCGCCACATCGCCCAGCCCGACCCGCGCCAGCGCCGCGACGACGGCATCGCGCTTTCGCGCGCGATATGCTTCGGGCGAAAGATTTTGCAAGGCGCAGCCCCCGCAGACCCCGAAATGCGCGCAAACGGTCATTGCTTCACCGCCGCCAGCAGATATTCGACATTGCCGTCGCCACCCGCGATCGGGCTTTCGATCGAACCCAGCACCCGCCATCCGGCCTCGGCGGCGATAAAGTCGGCGATGCCGGCCAGGACCGCCTGGCGCGCCGCCGGATCGCGCACGATCCCGCCCTTGCCGATAGCACCCCGCCCGGCTTCGAATTGCGGCTTCACCAGCAGAACCGCCCAGGCACCGGCCGATGCCAGCGACAGGGCGGGGGGCAAGGCCAATTTCAGGCTGATGAAGCTGACATCGGCGGTTATCGCCATGATGCCATCCGAAAAGCGCGCGGACGTCAGGTCGCGGGCATTGACGCCGTCATGGATGACGATGCGTGGGTCCCCCGCCAGACCTGCATCCATCTGGCCATGCCCCACATCCACCGCGTGAACCCGCGCCGCGCCGCGCTGGAGCAGAACCTGGGTGAAGCCGCCGGTGGAAGCGCCGAGATCCAGACAAGCCCGCCCCTCCGGCGAGAGGCCGAAATGGTCCAGCGCGGCCGCGAGCTTGACCCCGCCCCGCGAGACAAAGGGATGAGGTTTTGCGTATTCGATCACGGCGCCCATGGGCACTGCGTGCGAAGGCTTGCCGACCAGCGCGCCGTCAATCCGCACGAGCCCGCCGCGAATGGCGGCCTGCGCCTCGCTGCGGCTCCTGGCAAATCCGTTTTCGACCAGAAAGACGTCGGCGCGCATAACGCGCCTTAGGCGATCCTGCCCACGGCCGCCGGCACTTCGTTGGACCGTCCCAGCGCCGACAAGGCGACCTTGACGATACCGTCCGCGTCCAGGCCCGCCTGGGCATATTGGCGCTCGGGCGTGTCCTGATCCTGGAAGATGTCCGGCAAGGTCATGGGCCGCATCTTGAGCCCTTTGTCGAGCAGCCCTTCCCAGGCCAGGAACTGCATCACATGGCTGCCGAAGCCGCCTGCCGCGCCTTCCTCGATGGTGATCAGGACTTCATGCTCGCGCGCCAGCTTGGCGATCAGGTCGGTGTCCAGCGGCTTGGCGAAGCGCGCATCGGCGATGGTGGGCGACAGGCCATAGGCCGACAGCTTCTCCGCCGCCAGCAAGACTTCCGGCAGGCGCGCGCCGAACGACAGGATCGCGATGGACGAGCCTTCGCGGATCATGCGGCCCTTGCCGATGGGCAACGGCGCGCCTTCGGCGGGCCGGGCGACGCCCGTGCCCTCGCCGCGCGGATAGCGGATGGCGCTGGGCTTGTCGTTGATCTGCACGGCGGTGGCGACCATATGGGTCAACTCCGCCTCGTCCGCCGCCGCCATGACCACGAAATTGGGCAAGGTGGCGAGATAGGCGATATCGAAAGAACCCGCGTGGGTGGCGCCGTCCGCGCCCACCAGGCCGGCGCGGTCCATGGCGAAGCGCACGGGCAAGGACTGGATCGCCACGTCATGCACCACCTGGTCATAGGCGCGCTGCAGGAAGGTCGAATAGATGGCGCAGAAAGGCTTCATGCCTTCAGACGCCAGGCCCGCGGCGAAGGTCACCGCATGCTGCTCGGCGATGCCGACATCGAAGCTGCGATTGGGGAACGCTTTTTCGAAAAGATCCACGCCGGTGCCCGACGGCATGGCGGCGGTGATCGCCACGATGCGCTCGTCCTTCTTGGCTTCGGCGATCAGGCTTTCGCCGAACACTTTCTGGAAGGTCGGCGCCTTGGCGACGGTCTTTTTCTGCTCGCCGGTGAGGACGGTGAATTTGGACACCGCATGATATTTGTCGGCACTGGCTTCCGCCGGGGCATAGCCATGGCCCTTCTTGGTCACGACATGGATCAGCACCGGGCCGGTCATGGTGTCGCGCACATTTTCCAGGATCGGGATCAGGTGATCCAGATTGTGGCCGTCGATCGGGCCGACATAGAAGAAGCCCATCTCTTCGAACAGGGTGCCGCCCATCGCCATGCCGCGAGCATATTCCTCGGTGCGGCGGGCCATGTTGAACAGGAAGCGGGGCAACAGGCGCTTGGCCATGCGCTTGCCGAAATTGCGCAGGCCCGTATAGGGCCGGCTCGACACCAGGCGCGCCAGATAGGCGCTCATCGCGCCCACCGGCGGCGCGATCGACATGTCGTTGTCGTTGAGGATGACGATCAAGCGGTTCTTGTTGGCGCCCGCATTGTTCATCGCCTCATAGGCCATGCCCGCGCTCATCGACCCGTCGCCGATCACCGCGATGACATTGTTGTGCTCGCCCTTCAGGTCCCGCGCCGCCGCCATGCCCAGGCCCGCCGAAATCGACGTCGAGGAATGGGCCGCACCGAACGGGTCGTATTCGCTTTCCATCCGCTTGGTGAAGCCGGACAGGCCGCCGCCCTGGCGCAGGCTGCGCATGCGCGACCGGCGGCCGGTGATGATCTTATGCGGATAGGCCTGGTGGCCCACATCCCAGATCAGGCGATCCGCGGGCGTGTTGAACACGTAATGCAGTGCCACGGTCAGTTCGACCACGCCCAGGCCGGCGCCGAAATGGCCGCCCGTGACCGACACGATGTCGATCAGGTCGGTGCGCAATTCGTCGGCGAATTGGCGCAGCGCGCTTTTGGGGAGCTTGCGCAGATCGGCCGGAACATCGACCTGGTCGAGAAGCGGGGTCTTGGTGGGTAAGCTCATGGCGCAACCGGATTGGGGCATGTGACGGATCGCGCGCCCAGCCCGTGGAATGCGCGATCATGACAAATCGAACGTATGGCGAGAGAAATCAAGGTCATGCCACGTCCAGCCTCTCGCCCACGGCCGGGCCGCCGGCGCCCTGGACGATCTTTTCCAGCCGGCTTTCGGCCGATTTGAGCTTGGCCTCGCAATGGCTTTTCAACGCCTGACCGCGCTCGTAAAGCGCGATGGAGTCCTCGAGGTCGACCTCTCCCTGCTCCAGGCGCGCAACGATGGTTTCAAGCTCCTTCAAAGCGGATTCGAAACTCATGTCGCGAACGGGCATAGCCTCGTTTTGCGATTTTGCCGATACGGGAATGACCGATCTCCAAATTTCGGGGCGTCCTGCCCCCAGAACGCAACCGTCATAATTTCGCAGGTTTGGTGAAGGGGCGCCACCCTGCGAATCTTAAGAGAAATTATATGTCCTGGGCCCTGGAACAGAAAGTATTTATCCTGCCGTTAGGGAATGTTTTGGGAGAGGCTGGGCGCCCGAAGTTCCACGGTTCCCCGCGGGGCCCGCGCCAGCGTTCCCAGGACGCTTTGAAGCCCCGGCAGCGCCATCAGGGTCTGGAGGCCTTCCAGGGCCTTCATACTGGCCTGGCTGCGGCCCATCAGATTGCTGAGGCTTTCCACCAGCCCCCGCCGCCGGGGATAGATCTTGATCGCGATCTGGCCCTTGGCGATCCCCCCCAATTGGGCCGCCATGTCGGCCGCGGTCCAGAAGCCGCCCAGCCCGTCCACCAATCCCCGCGCCTTCGCGTCGGCGCCGGTCCAGACCCGCCCCTTGGCCACCGCCTGAACCTGTTCGAACGGCAATTTGCGACCGGCCGCCACCTTGTGCAGGAAATCGTCATAGATCACGTCCGCCTGATGATTCAGCAGCGCCCATTGTTCGGGCGTGTAAGGTTGGGTCATGGAATCCATCATGGTGTTCTTGCCCGACGCGACTTCGTCCATCTCCGCGCCCACCAGATTGAAGGATTTGCCCAACGCCACCTTGCCGGTCAGCACGCCGATGGAGCCCGTCAGGGTTCCGGGCTGGGCCACGATCTTGTTGGCGCTGGCGGAGATGTAATAGCCCCCCGACGCGCCCAGGCCGCCCATGCTCACCACCACCGGCTTGCCTTTGGCCTGCGCCTTTTTCACCGCATCCAGAATCTGATCCGAGGCGGTCACCGAACCGCCGGGCGAATCCACCCTGAGCACGATCGCCTTGATGCCGGGCGCCCGCGCCGCCTGGCGGATCGCTTCCGACAGATCGTCGCTGGCGATGCCGGCGGTGGTGTTGAAGATGTCGCCCTTGGCGGTGCCGTCCACGATTTCGCCCGCCGCTTCGATCACCGCGAGATTGGCGCCATAGGCGGTGCTGAAATCCTGCGCCTTGATGTAATCGGTGATCTTGTACGGCTTGGCGCCCGCCCCGGCCCGGCCCAGCCCGGCGCCCAACGCGTCATCGTCATAGCCGATGCGATCGATCAGGCCCTTGGCCTTGGCATCTTCCGCGAATTGCGGGCTTTCGTCGAACGCCGCGCGTACTTTGGCGGGATCCAGGCGGCGGTCCGCCGCCACATGCGTCACCGCATTGTCGAGCAACGACTTCGTCACCTGGGTGAGCTGCTCCTTGTCCGCATCGGTCATGGATTTTTCCATGTACATGTCGGCGGCGCTTTTATATTCGGCGCGCTTGGCCATCTGCGGCACGGCGTCTATCTTGTCGAACAGGCCCTTCACGAAGACGCCGCCGACCATGGCGCCCGAAACCTTGAAATCGCTGTGCGGCTGCACCCAAATCTGATCGGCGGCAGCGGCGGCGACATAGTCACCCAGACCCGATGAGAGAAAGCCGGTCGCCTGGGCGATGACGAATTTCCCCTTATCGCGGAACCGGTGCAGCGCGGCCGAGATTTCCTCGGCTTCGGCCAGCGAAAGCGCACCATTGCCCAGCCGCATCACCACGCCCTTGATGCGGGCATCGCGCGAAGCATTGTCGAGCGCGAACACCAGATTCATCACCGTCTGCTGCGTGCCGCTGAACGAAAGGCCGGTCGCCGCCGAATCCGCGATCGAGTCGCGCAGATCCAATGTGAGCACCGTGTTCTTGGGCAGGCCGTCGCCTTGTGCCAGCCCGATCACCAGCAGCACGGCGAAAATCAGGATCAGCAGGAAGGCGAATTTGGCGATGCCGTTGAGGACCGCCGCCATGATCGAGCGGAGCCATCTCAGAAAGGCGGTCATGGAGCGTCCCTAGTATGCGGAGCGTTCTTATATCGCGGCGCGGCCCGGCAAGACAGCCCGGCCGAAACAGCAAAAAGCCCGGCTTTCGGGACGAAAGCCGGGCTGCCTGCGCCAAATTGAACCTAATGCCCGGAGGCATCGCGCAGCGCGTCCTTGGCGCCGCCAACCGCATTCTGGATTTTGCCTTTCGCCTTGTCCGCGGCGCCTTCCGCCTTGAGCTTAGCGTCGCCGGCCATCTTTCCAGCCGCTTCCTTGATGGCACCCTTGGCTTGGTTGGCGGCACCTTCGATCCTGTCCTTGTCCATTCCGTAATCTCCTGAAGGAAAAGCAAAAAGATAACGGGCCGCCACCGGCCACGGTTCCCCGTAACTTTTTTTGATCCCCCGCGAACTGCTTTTGCGTATGATTGCGTACCGGAGCGACACATGCAGAGACGAACTTTCCTGAGTTTGCTGATGATGGGAGGCGCGGGAACCTGCCTCGGCGCGCCGGCGGCGTTCGCCGGATATCCCGTGACCAAAAGCGACGCGGAGTGGAAGAAGATCCTTTCGCCCGCCGCCTATGACGTGCTGCGCCATCAGGGCACCGAGATGCCCTACTCCAGCCCGCTCGACATGATTTACAAGAAAGGCACCTACGCCTGCGCCGGCTGCAACACCGCGCTGTTCTCGTCCGACACCAAATATGACAGCCAGACCGGCTGGCCCAGTTTCTGGAAGCCGCTTGCCGGTGCCGTGGACACGCGCACCGACACCAGCGAGATGATGATCCGCACGGAAGTCCTATGTCATGGCTGTGGCGGGCATCTGGGCCATGTCTTCACCGACGGGCCCAAGCCCACCGGCCTGCGCTATTGCATGAACGGCGTGGCGATGACGTTCAAGGCGGCTTAGCGGCCAAGACGATTTTCCCGCGCAAACAAAAAGCCGCCGGTCGCCCGGCGGCTTTTTTATTCCCTGTTGTCCGGGTGACTATTTGGCCGGCGCCTGCTGAGGAAGTGGCTTGGCCTTCTGCCGCGCCTGCTCGCTCATGGAATCATGGGCCGCGGCGAAGCCGTTCAGCGGCACTTTCAGGTCGTACTTCTTGCCGTCATCGGCCACGATCTTCACCATTGCGCTGTCGCCGGCATGGGTCAGCTGTTCGATCACGTCATTGTCCAGCGGCCGCTCGACATAGCAGCCGGCCCGGTCGCAACGGCGGTACGGCATGACCTTCGATGTGTAGGTGCTGGTATGGATCACCACGCCCTGTCCCACCGAAATTCCCAGCGGGACCACGATCTGGATCAGATGCATGTTGGCCGCGGGATCGAAGGCGATCGACAGCGCCAGAATGCGCTGCTTGGTGCGCTCGTCACCCTGCTGCTGGAACATGTCGCAAGGCGACGGGCTCTGGACCGGGAAGCAGCGGACCTGCCAGTCGCCGATCTGCTTGACCTCCGGCGGGGCCGGCGGCGCGGCCGGAGCCTGTGCCTGCTGCGCCAGCGCGGCGCCCGAACCCAGCGCCAGCAGCGCCAGTCCGCTCAACAGATGCGAAAACTTCATGACCACATTCTCCAGAACCAGGAATTACGCTTGGCTTCGCCATTCTCATAGACGCGACGGGCGGCGCCATAACCCTTGAGCGACAATGGAATCGCGATCGGCTTGTCGCTGGTCAGGCCGGTGATCAGGATGTTTCCGTCCTTGCCCGCGCTCAGCGACGCCTGCAGCTTGTCGTCGAGGGGGAAATCGGCGATGCAGCCCTGCGCCAGGCAGGTGCGATACTTCACGGTGCGGGCAGGTTCGGTGCCCAGCACCAGGCCGACATCATGCTCCAGCGAGACGCCGAGCGGCATGGTGAGGTCCATGATCGGCTTGCCGTCGGGCAGCTTGCCGATGGCGATGCGGACCAGTTCCTGATGGCTCTCATTGTCCACCACGTCCTGAATCATTTCGCAGTTCACGCCCTTCTGATCCGCCGCGGGACAGGCCACGCGCCAGGATTCGAAGCTGGTCATGAATTGGGTGGAAGTGTTGTAGCCGATCACGCCCCGCCCGGCCCAGCCGAGCACAAGCCCGACGACCAGGGTGGCGGCGCCGATGACCAGCTTTTGGGTCAGATTTGTCATGGATACTCTCGCCTTGATGCTCTCGCCTTGGGGAAAATCCAGCGAAAACCGCCCCTTCGCGGATTCGCGCCTCAAAACCGGGGCACGAGTTAGCAGATCGTCCTGGCAAAGGAAACCGCCGCGTAACCCTTTCCGCCGCGGGCACTCAAGGTCCTGCCCACCTTTCATGACAGCATTTTAAGGCTTTAGCGGCTCGCCAGGCGCACCGGGTCCGGCCGGTAAAGCGCCGGCCAGACCGCCTTGAGCGCGGCCAGCTTGGGCAGATCGTTGATCACGATATAGGGCTGGGTGGGATTATGGATCAGATAATCCTGATGATAGGCCTCGGCGGCATAAAAGCCTTTCAGCGTCCCGACCTTGGTGACGATGGGTTGGCTGAAAACATGCGCCGCGCCGAGCTGGGCGATATAGGCGCGGGCCGTCTTTTCCTGGACGGGGCTGGCGGCGAAGATTTCCGAACGATAGCTGGTGCCTTCGTCCGGGCCCTGGAAATTCAGCTGGGTCGGATCATGCGCCACGGAAAAATAGACCTGCAGCAATGTGCCGAATGAAACCTGCCGGGGATCGAAGGTGATCTGGACCGCTTCGGCATGGCCGGTGGTCTCGGTGATCACCTGCGGATAAGTGGCGGTTTCCTTGGCGCCCCCGGAATAGCCTGCCACCACTTTGGTGACGCCCTTCACATGCTCGAACACCGCCTGCTGGCCCCAGAAACAGCCTCCGGCCAAGACCACGGTTTCGCTGGAAGCGGTACCCACCGGATCCAGAAGCGGCGCCGGAATTTTGGTATCGAGATCGTCCGCCCGGGCCGAAGCGGCAAGCGCCAGCACGGCAGCGGCGGCAAGCAAGGACGCAGGTTTCATGGCCGGTTCCTTTCGAGAGTTCGATCCTAGCCGAATTCCCCGATCAGTTCGCGCCCATTCGCGGCCGGTTACATCGCCCCGAAAGGTTCCGATCTGCCTTTTGTCAGCGGCTGGTGTGATAGCCGCTCTCGCCGTGCGACGCGAAATCCAGGCCCTGGATTTCATGGTCGCGGTCGACCCTGAGGCCCACGATCAGGTCCGCGATTTTGGTGATCGCGAAGGTCGCCACCGCGGACCATGCCGCGACCGCGACAACGCCTTCCGCCTGCACCAAAAACTGAGCGCCCATGGCATGGTGCAGCGGCGCGCCGCCCACGCCCAGCCCTGCCAGGAACGGTAAAGTCAGCGTGCCCAGCGCGCCCCCCACGCCATGAACGCCCAGCACGTCCAGCGCGTCATCCACCACCAGAACGCGTTTGACGATATGCACCGCGCCGTAACAGACCAGACTGGCGGCGGCGCCGAGGATCACCGCGCCCATCGGGCCGACATTGCCCGCCGCCGGCGTGATCGTCGCCAGGCCCGCGATGGTGCCCGTCACCGCGCCCACCAGGCTGGGCTTGCCGAACGACACCCATTCGATCGCCATCCAGACCAAAGTCGCGGCTGCCGCCGACAGATGCGTGGTGAGCATCGCCATGCCGGCATCGGCATTGGCGGCGACCGCGCTTCCGGCATTGAAACCGAACCATCCCACCCACAGAAGCGAAGCGCCCACCATCACCATCCAGGGCGCGTGCGGCGGGCGGACCGATTTGGGAAATTCGATGCGCGGCTTCAAAGTCCAGGCGACCACCAGCGCGGAAATGCCTGCCGTGACATGGACGACGATGCCGCCGGCAAAATCGATCACGCCCGCCTTTGCCAGCCAGCCGCCGCCCCAAACCCAATGCGCCACCGGCACATAGACGATCAGAAGCCAGAGCGCCGAAATCCACAGCACCGCGCTGAAGCGGATGCGCTCGACATAGGCGCCGATGATCAAGGCCGGCGTGATGATCGCGAAGGTCATCTGGAACATCACATAGACGCTTTCGGGAATGTTGGTCCCCGCGTGCAACATGGCGCGGCCGCCATTCTGCAGGAACGCCGCGGACAGATCGCCCAGCCAGTCGCCCGTGCCGGAATACGCCAGGCTATAGCCGCAGCCGAACCACAGCACCGAGGCAACACAGGCCACCGCGCAACATTGCACCAGCACGGAGAGGATATTCTTGGCCTGAACCAGGCCGCCATAGAACAGGGCCAGCGCCGGCAGAGTCATCAACAGCACCAGGACGGTGGCGGTCATCAGCCACGCGGTGTCGGATCCGTTTATCACTATGGTCGCCCCTTAAGAATTGCCGTTTTGCGGTCGATCGGCCGCGATGCCGGAAAGACTGGCCACGGGCCTGATCGGTGACAACGCGGCGCTCCGACGCGCCGCGCCTTTTTCATGAACCATTCGCCGGACGCAGCGTTGTTGGAGGAACCGAACCGGCCGGACCATCCCATGCTGCGTCTTATTTTGCTGATTATTCTGATACTTGCGGTTCTCGGTTCGATACCGCTTTGGCCGTACAGCGCCGGCTGGGGTTATGGCCCGTCCGGCGGATTGGGATTGGTGCTCATTACACTGCTGATACTTATTTTGGCGGGGCGCCTATAAAGCAGGCAATATGGCGTCAAAATCTCCACAGCCCGGAATTTTTCGCTTCATCGCCTCGCCGTGCGAGTCGGATCGATGACGACGCGCCGCAAACGCAAAAGCACGACAAAGAAAGCACGCTGGTCGGGCGCCGTCACCCGCCGCTCCAATGCGCTGGACCTGAAGAACAGGATTTTTACCGGCAGCAATCCGGACACGATCGCCGCGTCCCTCAAGCGGTCGGCCGAACGCAGCCATCGGCGCAAATCGACGCCCTATCGCTCCGCGATGTCGATGCTGACTTTCTATATCAACCGGGCCGGCAAAGACCTGCCCGCCAAGCAGAAGCGCGTGCTGGAACGCGCCAAGGATGCCTTGCGCGAGAAATTCGGAAAGAAGAAACGCTAGCCCGCTAAAAAGTCTCGCGGTCGAAGCCGTGAATGCGGCAGACGCGGGCCGCGATGCGCTCGAATTCCGAATTGTGCGATGAGCGGGTGCAACTGCCATTCTCGTGCTGATAGAGATGGATCATCTCATGGGCCATGGTCGCCATCAGCAGGTCGGTGGATTTGACCACCCGGATCGAGACGCCGATTTCATTCAGTTCCGGCTTGGTCTTGATGCGCCCGCGGAAATGGCCGAAACGGTCCCGCGCGCCCATCACCCGGAAAACGAGATTATCCGCATGCGGAAGGTTCATCCGCCGGAACGGCAATGTGGTGCGCAGGTATTCATAGGCATTTTCCAGGCAATCGGGGGTCAGGTGCAGCTTTCCCCCGGGGCTTTGGGCCTCATGCCCGTCTGTGGTGCGTTTGCGCATAGGGAAATTTAGGCATGGCGGACGGCCCCCCGCCAAGCGCGAGATGTCCAAAAAAATATAAAGTTTTTGCTTGGTTACCCTTTGGCGGTACCCACCTTTGGGCTAGGATTTTGGCCTGAAATCGAGGCGCTTATGGCAAAGATCCGCACTTTCCTGCCATTGCTGCTGTTGCTGCCCCTGGCAGGCTGTTTTTCCGACCAAAAGGCCCAGCTCACGGCCTGCGAGGCCACGGCCCCGCGCACCGGCGCGGGAGAGCCTTTCCGGACAATCCAGAGTTGCATGGATAAGGCCGGTTACCGGTTCATCGGCTGGAACGACGGGGTGGTTTGCGGCATGAGCGCCTTGGTCCGGGGCCAGCATCTGGCGGACGGGACCGACGCGCTTTGCTTCGAGCCGAAAGGCTGGCTCGCCCTCAAGCTCTATCGCATCGAAGTGCCGCCCCGGTCGCCGCCGCCGCAGACCAGCTGATCACTTTCATTCGGCGGGCTCCACGCATCGGCAGCCGCGCAAAATTCAGATTGCGCGAATTCATCCGTCGGTTGGGCATTCGCGCCGGCCAGACTAGTCTTCGCCCGCATGTGGTTGCTTCTTGCCTTTCTGGGGCCGGTTTCTTGGGCGATCTCCACCCATATCGATAAATATCTGGTGGACCGCTATTTCCGCGATAGCGACACCGCGGTCCTGATGCTGTTCACCGCGCTGACCGGCGTGGCGCTATTGCCGATCATCTGGTGGATCGAACCCGCCATTCTCAAGCCCGCGCCCGGCGCCATCGCGGTAATGACGGTTTCGGGCATTCTCTACATGGGCGCGATGCTTTTCTATCTGCGGGCGATCCAGAGCGAGGAAGCCTCGGTGGTGGCGCCGCTGTTCCAGGCTTCCACCCTGTTCACCTTCCTGCTGGGATATCTTTTCCTGCACGAGCGGCTGGGCACGTCCCAGTTGCTGGGCGGCGGCCTGATCGTGGCCGGAGCGCTGGGATTGTCGTTTCAGGGCGGGCCGCGACGCTTCAACGCGAAGCTGGTGCTTTTGATGCTGGCGGCGACGTTCGTGCTGGCGCTGTCGACGGTCCTGTTCAAATTCTTCGCCGTGCGTGACGATTTCTGGACCACCACATTCTGGACCTTTGTGGGGGAAGGCCTGTTCGGGATGGCGCTCCTTTTTCGGCCCAGCTACCGGCATCAGTTCGTCGGCCTGTTCCGCCGCAGCCCCGGTGCGGTCGCCGGCATCAATGCCGCCAACGAATTGATCAATCTCGGCGCCGGACTGGGCGTCCGCTATGCCGCGCTTCTGGCGCCCGTGGCGCTGGTGTCGGCGATTTCCTCCACCACCACCTTTTTCGTTTTCGCCATCGGCATTCTCCTCACCTTCTTCTTTCCCAATCTCGGGCGCGAAGATCTTTCCACGCGCAATCTGGTCAAGAAGGGTCTCGGCGCCCTTCTGATCGCTGCCGGGGTGGTCCTGATCGAGACCCGTTAGGATTAGTAATTGAAGCGGATGCCGATGCGATATTGGCGGCCGATGGCGTCGTAAATATCGTCGCGGGCCGAAACGTCATAGGGCGTGGTGGAGAGCGTGGTTCCCGCCACCACCGGCGGCGGCGTGTTGAAGACATTATCCATCGCCGCATAAAGCTGGATGTTCTCGCTCCAGCGGTACGCGCCGCGCAGGTCCAGATAGGCGACGGACGGCACGCTGTTGTCGTCCACGTTCAGATAATTCCAAGCATTGTTCAGCTTGGCGGAGCCGATGAATCGCCCCTGGATTGTTCCCTGCCAGGCATCCTGCGTGTAGGTCGCCGAAATGGTGGATTTGAATTTCGGGCCGCCGCTCACCCCCGAATCCGGGCCGATGCTTCCGGCATAGGAAACGGTGCGGCCCTGCGCCGTCTGGGTCTGGGTATCGGTGTAATTGGCCGTCAGATGCAGATCGATGGTTCCGGCCAAAAGCTCGGTCCGATAGTCGCCCTGAAGATCGAGGCCGGAAACCGATTGGCGGTTGGCGTTGATGGGCTGGGTATTGATCTGCGACAGCGCGCCGTTGGGGCCGCCAAAGACCAGCTGATTGCAATATACCTGCATCCCCGCGGCGCAATACGCCACCACCTTGCTGGCGCTGATGGTGGCGATCGCCTTGTTGATGCTGATCGAATACCAATCCGCGGATAAATTCAGCCCGTCGAACCAGTGCGGCGTCAGAACCACGCCGCCCGACACCGTGGTCGATTGTTCCGGCTTGAGGTTGGGATTGGCCAGGGACAGTTGATAGGTCTGCACATTGGCGCCGGTTCTGGGATCGGTCGCCACGCCCAGCACGGAAAATCCGCCGCTGTTCAATTCCTGAAGATCGGGCGCACGAATATCGAAGGACCAAGTGGCGCGAAGCCGGACATCCTGGTTGACCTGGCTGGTCAGGCCGAGCTTCCAAGTCTCGACCAGGCCGCTGGTGGAATAGCTGGTGATGCGCCCCGCGCTGTTGAATTCCAGCGATTGGACGATATCGTCCTTGAGCAGCGGCGCTTCGATTTCGGCGAAGCCTTCCTCGACATTATATTGACCGGAAAAGCCGGAAAAATTCCCCACCGAGAACAGCTTGGCCTGGGCCAGGGGATCGGCCGTCACCCGGGCCGCTTCCTTGCGATATTCGCCGCCGAATGCGACCGACACGGGTCCGGCGCCAAGCGACCAGGGCAAATTGCCTTGCACCGCCACCGACGCGACGTCCTGGTTCAGAACCGCCAGCTGGTAATCATGTCCGTCGCGCGCAGGGCCGTTGATGTAGTTGATGGCGGCGGCCGAGGCCACGCCGGTGCCGAACAGATTGAGCGGCTGGCAGCCATTTCCCGGATTGCTCAGGCTGGAACGGCAGGCAATGGAGCCGATCGGCAGCCCGGATGTTCCGACATTGGCCGCGGTCACGCGGACCGCGTCGATCGCCAGATTATAGTTCGGCGTATAGACATTGTTGGTGACCAACGTGCGCACGCGGGATTCCCCGTGCTGGTAATAGGCGTTCCACGACCAGCTGTCGCCGATCCCGCCTTCCAGATTGAAGACCCCGCGATAAAGCTGGCGCCGGTTGGTCGAGACCGGAATGCCCAATGTCTGCGCTTCCGCCGACAGGCTGTTGCCGATCAGATGGGCGCCGTTGCTGCCGATATTGTTCAGGTTGCTGGTGCCGAGCGAAAAGCTCGGAATTCCCAAAGCATCCATCCGGGCGCCGATCGAAGGATCGAGATAGGCATTGTCCCGGAAAATGGTGACGGTGCCGTATTTGTTGGCGGCGAAGCTGTTGTTCTCGGAAAAGGATTTTCCGTAATTCAGTTCCAGCGAGGCAATCATATTGCCGGGCAACCGGTAACTGCCATAGCCGAAGAATGTGAAGCTGCGCATGGGGATGGTCAGATGATTGAGATCGCCTTCCGCCCCCTCGCCGCTGCCCCCGTTGGAATACGCGCCGGAAATATTACCGAAATTGAACGGCGCGGGCGTTCCGTTCGGACCGACGAATTGAATCCCGCGCAACGCATCCGCATTGGCGCCCGCTGCATTGGCGGGACTTGCCGTGATTAAGCCGCCCTGGGTTGCCTGCGACAGGCCGACATTGGCCGCATGAACATATTGCGGCTGGCCGTTGCCCGGCGCATAGAGCGGATTGTTGACCAGCTTGATGTTGCGGTACCAGGAACGCTGGCTGACAAAGAGCGCATCCGGGCTGTTGGCGTAGGAAACGCTGCCGAGGACATGGCCGCGCTCGCCGTCGAAATCGGTGCCGTAGGACATCTCGCCCTTGAAGAAGCGATGATCGTCCTGCCAGCTGTTGCCGCCTTCGATGTTTGCGGCAAACCCGTCGAATTTCTTGTTGAGGATGACATTGACCACGCCGGCAACGGCATCGGAGCCCCAGGCCGCCGATGCGCCGCCGGTCACCACGTCGATGCGCTGCACCAGGCTGGTCGGCATGGTCGAAAGATCCACGCCGCCGCTCAGCGCCGACGCCACCACGCGCTGGCCATTGAACAGGACCAGCGTGCGCAGGACGCCCAGGTTGCGCAGATTGACGACATTGATGCCGGGCGTGCCGCTGACAATGTAATTGGCGGCAAAAGTATTGTTGGGGCTGGAGGACGCGCCGAAGGCCGGCAATTGGCGGATCGCGTCGCCGATATCAGTGAACGCATCGCGCCGCAGCTGGTCCCCGGTAACCACCGTGACCGGCGTGGGCTGCTGATAACCGCCAAGGCTGACCGGCCCTGGCCGGGGACGCCGGCCGCCCCGCCGCCCCGCGCTGGGGCTCGGCGCGCGCGGTATCGCCCCGGGCATGGACGATCAAGCCGCCATTGCCGTCCGGATCGGCCTCCAGATTGGTGCCCTTGAGCAGCGCGCTCACGGCTTCGCGGCCGCTCATCTGTCCCCGCAATTCGGGCGCGACCTGGCCTTCGACAGCCTGGGGCGTGAACAAGATGTTCTGTCCGGTCTGCTGGGCGACGGCTTTCAGGGAATCGGACAGAGGCTGGGCCGGCAGCGCGAAATTGACGCTCTGCGCCCACGCCACGCCCGCTGTCAGAACAAGGATACCGGCACTGCGGAGAAACGCTGCTCGTATCCCCCTCATGCCCGACATCCAGCCCCTCCCAAGCGGTGGCTGTTATAAATTCCCACCTTCTTCCAAAGCGCAAGGCGCCAGGGGCCAGCTACCCCTGCAGCATGCGGGCGTCATCGCCCACGAGCTGGATGCGATCGTCCACCACGCGTATTTCCACGGGCAGAAGACGCGCAAGCGATCGCGCGAAATTCGTGTTGTCGCCGACCCGGTACACGCCGCTGACCTTCATCCGGGCGATGCGGCTGTCATCGACTTCCAGCTTGATGGTGGAATAGCGGTTCATCTCCAGCACAACGTCCGTCAGAAGCGAATTCTCGAAAATGGCCTGGCCGGTATGCCAGGCGATCAGCGGAAGCAGGTTGGGCTTGTCGAGCCTGGGCGACTGGCCGGAAATGAAGCTCAGCCGCTCGCCGTCGCGCAGCTGGCGCCCGGCATCGACATTCGTGTTCTTGACCGTCGCCTGTCCATGGATCAGCAGCACCGAAATGTCGTCGCCATAACGGCGCACATCGAAGGTCGATCGGGTCCCGATCACCAGCTTCTGCGCCGCCTCCACGGCGAAAGGCCGGCTGGCATCCGGCGCGACGCGGAAATTCGCCCGGCCATAGCGCAAATCGACCTTGCGGTCCTTGGCGTCGAAATCCACCACCAACTTGGTGTCGGTATCCAGGAAAACGCCGGTGCCGTCCTTCAAGGTGACGTGCTTCTGCTCGCCGACATCGGTCTGGTAGACCTCCGCGGCGGCGGATTGCACCAGCGCGAAGGTGCCACCGGCGACCACCGCCAGGCCGACCCCGCCGCTCAAAAGCGCGCGGCGGCTGAAACGGGGCTCGAGCGGCACTTCGCCATTGCGCATGTCGCGCGACAGGGCGCCAACGCTGTCCCACATGCCATTGACCGCTTCGAAGGCGGCGGCGTGACGCGGATCGGCCATCAGCCAAGACCGGAAAGCGCGCTCGTCCTCGAGCGAGCGGTCATCGGCGCGCAGCCGCGCGAGCCAGACCGCGGCTTCCTTTACGTAAGGCGCGCCAGGAGAAGGATGCGTCATCTCACCAGCCTTCGGTCCATTCCGTCAGGAAAAGTACGGCTTTGGCGATGTGTTTTTCAACAGCGCTTTGGCTGATGCCGAGACGGTCCGCAATTTCGTGATATTTCATGTTGTTAAGCCGGTGCATGAGGAAGATCTCGCGCGTCCGGGGGGTTAGCTGATTCAACCCCGCCTTCACCCTGGCTAGACGAGCACGGGCGGCCACAACCTCATCCTGGAGGGGGGCCGTATCTTCGATATCCGGCGTTTCCGCCTGATCCTGCTGGATTTTCGCGTGGCGGTAATTGTCGATACTTATATTGAAGGCCGTGCGGACCAGAAACGCCGCCGGATCGTTTACCGTGTTCTGGGTGCGATAGCGCTCCAGGCGCAGATAGGCGGAATGCAACAGATCCTCGGCATCCGTACGGTTACGGGTCCGGCGCGCGATCTGCCGCAGCAAATCGCTCCAAAGCTCCCGACCGACCGGGATGTCGGTCATGTTTCCGTGCCCGTCATCTTTCCCCCTGGTCATATTACAATAAAGGGGAGACCCACCACCGCCACAAAAATATTTTCAGGAAAGATGGTGAGGAAACTCGATGCTCGGACGTCCCTTTGAGTGAAAGCGGCTTTGACCGTGAAAAATCAAGGGCGTTTGACCCGGGTGCCCCCGGGGGCCAGATTGCCCGCCCATGAAATCACCCCTGATCGGTGCGATAGGCCTGGGCTTCTGGTTGGCCGTGATTCCCGCCATCGCCCAGACACCGAATCCGCCCCCGGGCGCCGAAAAGAGGGACACCGGAAAGTCGCCCCAGGCGGCAAGGCCCGCCGGTCCGCCCGCCCCCGCCCCGCAAACGCCGGCCGCCCATCCCGAGGAACTCTCCCATCAGGCGATGGTGGAAGAACAGGAACGGCGCGACCGCGAGGCCGAAGCCGAGCGGGACCGGGACGACCTATGACCGCCGCCGGCACGGGCCTTACGCGGTCACATGCTGGTGAACCTTGGTGGTGCCGGTGATCCGCTTTTCCAATTCCCGCAGCAGCACATAGAAGACCGGCGTCAGGAAAAGGCCGAAGAAGGTCACGCCCAGCATGCCGAAGAACACCGCCACGCCCATTGCGTGGCGCATCTCGGCGCCCGCGCCCGATGACGTCACCAGCGGCACCACGCCCATGATGAAGGCAAAGCTGGTCATCAGGATGGGACGGAGCCTCAGGCGCGCCGCCTCGATCGCGGCGGCAACGGTGCTGCGGCCCTGGATTTCCAGCTCGCGGGCGAACTCGACGATCAGAATGGCGTTCTTGCACGCCAGCCCGATCAGCACGAACAGCCCGATCTGGGTGAAGATGTTGTTGTCGCCGCCCGTCAGCCACACACCGGTGATCGCCGACAACAGACACATGGGCACAATCAGGATGATGGCGAGCGGCAGGAACAGGCTTTCATACTGGGCCGCCAGCACCAGGAACACCAGCAGCACGCAGATGGGGAACACCAGTATCGCGGTGTTGCCCGCCAGGATCTGCTGATAGGTCAGATCGGTCCATTCATAGCTCATGCCCTTGGGTAAACTCTCATCCAGGATCTGGGTGATCGCCGCCTGGGCCTGGCCGGTCGAGTAACCCGGCGCGGCACCGCCATTGAGATCGGCGGAGCGGAAGCCGTTATAGCGGCTGGCACTGTCGGGGCCGGTGATTTCCTTCACGGTCACCATTGCGCCCAGAGGCACCATCTCGCCGCTGGCATTGCGCACCTGAAGCCGCAGAATATCGTCGGGCCGCGCGCGGAACGGAATGTCGGCCTGGGCGATCACCTGATAGGTGCGTCCGAACCGGTTGAAGTCGTTGACATAGGTCGACCCCAGATAGGTCTGCATGGTGTCGAATACATCCTGCACATCCACACCCAGCTGCATCGCCTTGGTGCGATCCAGATGGGCGAAAAGTTGCGGCATGCCGGTGTTGAAGTTTGAGAACACGCCCTGCAAGGCCGGATTCTTGGCGGCCTTCATCTGGATCTGGGCCATCACCTGATTGAGCGCGGCATCGCCCTGGTCGGTGCGGTCCTCCACTTCCAGCTTGAAGCCGCCGATGGTCCCCAACCCCTGCACCGGCGGCGGCGGGAAGATCGCGATGATCGCGTCATTGATGCCGGCGAATTTGGCCTGCAAGCGCTGGGCGATCGCATTGCCCGACAGATTGGCCGACCGGCGTTCGGCGAACGGCTTCAAGGTGACAAAGACGATGCCGGCGGACGGGCTGTTGATGAAGCCGTTGATGGAAAGGCCGGGGAACGCCACGGCGTGATCCACGCCGGGTTCCTTGGAAGCGATATCGGTCATCTTGCGGATCACCGCTTCGGTGCGATCCAAGGTGGCGCCCTGGGGAAGCTGGGCAAAGCTGACCAGATACATCTTGTCCTGCAGCGGCACGAAACCCGGCGGCACCGCGCCGAAGCCCACCACGGTCGCCACCAGCAAGGCTCCATAGACCAGCATGGCGCGCGACTTGCGGACCAGGATGCCGCCGACGCCCTTGCCGTATTTCTGCGAGCCGGAATGGAACAGGCGATTGAAGCGCGAGAAGAACGGCCCCAGCACGCGTTCCATACCCCGCGCCAGCGCGTCCTTGCGCGCGTCATGGCCCTTGAGCAGCAGCGCCGCCAATGCCGGCGACAAGGTCAGCGAGTTGAAGGCCGAGATGATGGTGGAAAAGGCGATGGTGAGCGCGAACTGGCGATAAAATTCGCCCGTCAGGCCGGTGATGAAGGCAATCGGCACAAAGACGGCGCACAAGACCAGCGCAATGGCGATGATCGGTCCGGTGACTTCCCGCATCGCCTTCAAGGTGGCATCGCGGGGAGAAAGACCGGCTTCGATGTTGCGCTCCACATTCTCCACCACCACGATGGCGTCGTCGACCACGATGCCGATGGCCAGAACCAGGCCGAACAGCGACAAATCGTTGATCGAAAAGCCGCAGGCCAACATGGCGGCAAACGTGCCCACGATGGAAATCGGAACCGCCAGCAGCGGAATGATGGAGGCGCGCCAGGTCTGCAGGAACAGGATCACCACCAGCACGACCAGCAGCACCGCTTCCAGCAAGGTGTGGACCACCGCGGTGATGGAGTCGCGGACGAAGCTGGTGGGGTCATAGACGATGCGGTAGTCCAGCCCTTGGGGGAAATTCTTCTTCAGCTCCGCCATCTTGGCGTGGACCTGATCGGAGATCTGCAGTGCATTGGAACCGGGCGACTGGAAGATCGGCAGCGCGATGGCCTGCTGATTGTCCAGAAGCGCACGCAAGCCATATTGCGAAGCGTCGATCTCGGTGCGGGCGACATCGCCCAGCCGGGTGATCACACCATTCTCCCGCTTGATCACGATCTGGGCGAATTGCTCCGGATCGGATAGTCGGCCTTCCACCGTAATGGGCAGCTGGAGCGCGCCCTTCTGGCTGTAAGGCGGGTTGAGCCATAGCCGCATCGCGTAATCGCCCGAGCCGAACATCTGGACCTGCCCCACGCCTTCGATCTTGGCCAGCTGGTCCTTGACGTTGAGGACGGCATAATTGCGCAGATACAGCGTGTCGTAGCGATTGTCCGGCGAGATCAGATGCACCACCACCGCGAAATCGGGTGACGCCTTGACCGTGGTGACGCCCAGATTGCGGGTGACGTCCGGCAGGCGTGGCAATGCCTGGTTGACCCGGTTCTGCACCAGCTGCTGGGCCAGGTTGGCATCGGTGCCCAGCTTGAAGGTCACCGTCAGAGTGAGGGTGCCGTCGCTGGCGGCCTGGGAGAACATGTAGAGCATGTTCTCGGTGCCGTTGATCTGCTCTTCCAGTGGTGTCGCCACCGTGTCGGCGATGGTGTTGGGATTGGCGCCCGGGAAGCGCGCGGTCACCACCACCGAGGGCGGCACCACTTCGGGATATTCCGAGATCGGCAATTGCCACATCGCGATCAGGCCCGCCAGGAAAATGGCGACCGAGATCACGCCGGCGAAAATCGGCCGGTCGATGAAGAATTTCGACAGGTTCACGTTGTTATCTCCCCGGGCCAACCCGGCGCTTATTTAGTTGCTGGCGGTCTGCTGCCGCGGGGCCTGCGGAACCACCGGCGCGCCCGGCGCCAGACGCTGCAGGCCATCCAGGATCACGCGATCGCCCGCCTTCACGCCATTGGTGACGACGCGCGCGCCATCGACTTCGGCGCCCAAGGCGATCTCGCGATATTCCGCCTTGGAATCGCGATTGACGACAAAGACGAAGCGCTTGCTTTGGTCGTTTCCGATGGCGCTTTCCGGCACCATGATCGCATTGTTCAGCGTGCCGCCGCCCATCTTCACCGACACGAACATGCCCGGCACCAGGCTGCCATCCTTGTTGTCGAAGCGGGCGCGGGCGCGAATGGTGCCCGAACCGGTGTTGATCCGGTTGTCGAAGCTTTCGATGGTGCCGTGATAGACATGGCCGCTATCGCCTTCGATCTGAATATCGACCGGGATCTTCGCCTGCTGATCCGGGGTCTGGGCATAATCGCGGACATTGTTCAGATAGGTCTGCTCATCCACTTCGAAATCGGCATAGACGCCGTTTTCCGAAACGATGGAGGCCAGCACCGGCGGCGCCGATGCCGAGCCACCGACCAGATTGCCCAAGGTGATTTCGGCCCGGCTGATGCGGCCGGAGATCGGCGCCTTGATATAGGCATAGTCGATATTGAGCTGGGCCGCCGCCAGCGCCGCCTTGGCCGATTGTACCGCCGCCTGGGCCACGCCATCGCCATTGACGCGCTGGTCATAGGATTCCTGGGCCAGCGCGCCCGCCTTCATCAGCCGGTCGCCGCGGTCATGCTCGATCTTGGCAAGCTGTGCATTGTTGATCGCGCTGGAGAGATCGGCTGCCGCTTTCGCCGCCGCCGCCTGATAGGGCCGCGGATCGATCACGAAGAGAATGTCCCCCGCTTTGACCTGCTGGCCGTCATGGAAGCGGATCTCGGTGATGCGGCCACCGACCTGGGGCCGGATTTCGGCATAATCGACGGCATTGATGCGGCCGGAGAACTGGGCCGAGGGCCGGACCGTCTGCGGCTGGAGCGCCAAGGCGGTCACCGGCAGAGCCTGGACCGCCGGCACCGCGGCGTCGCCGCTGCGGCCATGGAGAAGGAAGAATCCGCCGCCCGCGCTCAGGGCAATCAGCGCGGCTCCAAGAAAAGCGTGTTTTTTCAAACGATTGGAAGGACCAATGGGCTGGCCGATGAATTTTTCGGCGCGCGCAAGTTCCGCAATGTTCGACATGAAAGGTCCCCTAATTCTGTAACGCTCGGCACAGATATGGGTCTGGATACTCGGCTTCAAGGTCCTTATGTAATGACCGCTACAATAATTATGGGAGGCACCCATGCGGACGGGACGTCCCAGGGGCTTTTGCGTGGAAGACGCCCTCGACCGGGCGATGACGGTTTTTTGGCGGCACGGTTATGAAGGCGCATCGATGAGCGACCTTACCGCCGCCATGGGTATCAACTCGCCCAGTCTCTATGCCTGTTTCGGCAACAAGGAAGGTTTGTTCCGCGCCGTGCTGGAACGCTATGACGAACGTCGAAAAAGCTTCATGGAAAGCGTACTCGCCGCGCCAAGCGCCGCCAAAGTCGCAGAGATCTATCTGCATGGCGTCGCGGATTTCGCGGTCGATACAAGCGGGCAGAATCCACCGGGCTGCCTTTTGCTACAGAGCGGTCTGTCCTGCGGCGATTCCGATATACCGGATGAGACCGCGCGCCATCGCGCGGAAAAAGAAGCCGCCTTGTGCGACCGTTTCGAGAAAGCGCGCCGCCAAGGCGATCTGCCGAATAGCGCCAGCCCGGAAGCGCTTGCCCGTTACCTGATGACGGTTTCCAACGGCATCTGCGTTCAGGCCGCGTCGGGCGCATCCGCCGAAGAACTGCACCAGGTCGCGGCGATGGCGTTGATGGCCTGGCCCGCGGGAAGCGGAAAACCGCTGAAACCGAAGACCAAAAGAGCAGCCGCGAAAGCCGGCTAGGCCGCTACAGATCGACAATCAACCGCGTGTCGATCAACCGGCCGCTGCGCCAGAAGATATTATACGCGCCGGCGCCCGCCAGGTCGAAGCTGCGCGTATTGAAGATATTGGTGACCTGAAAGCGCAGCGACGCCGGATATTCGTGCAGGCGGAACTGATAGCGCGCGCCCACGTCCACCATGGGGCGGTCTGGAATGGAGACAAGGTTGTCGCGCGTCGAAACCATGCTTCCGATATAGCGAACGCCCATATCGAGCGACGTATTCTCGATGGAAGGCGGCCGCCACTCCATGTGGAAATCGATCTTGCGTGAGGCAATGCCCACTGGTTTGCTGCCCACCACGCCCATGCGCACCGCGTCGCCGCTGACTTTGGGCTGGGAAAAGACCGCGCCGGCCACGATGTCCAATTCTGGCGTGATGCTGCCGTTGAAGGAAAACTCGATGCCCCTGTTCTGCGTCTCGCCCAACTCGCCGAAACGGTTGGCCGCGTCGAGATTGAAATAAGGCTTCTGGACATCGAACAAGGCTGCCACCAGCTTGATGCCCTCGTCCATCGACCAGCGTATGCCGAGATCCTTCTGGCTGGTGGTGATGGCCGGCAAGGCTTCGTTGCGGTTCGCGGCATTCTGGGGCGCGGTGCCGCTTTCTTCCAGGCCCCGCGTATAGCTTCCGAAGATGGCAAGTTCGTCCGAAATATATCCGGTCACGGCGACATTGAAGAGCCAAGGATCGTCCTTGGACGTCACCGCCTGCTGCCCCGGTACGAGCGTCTTCTTGTTGTAGCGAATTTTCTGGATGCCTAGTCCAAGCTGCCCGACATTCTTCCAGACCCCTTCATAGGCCAGACCTAGAGTCGCCTGGCTCACATGATCGGTGGTCTGTGCCGAGTATTGGAATGACGGCAAGGTACCATGGACGCGCTGGTCGATCGCAACAGCTCCCAGATCCACGGAATCGAAACCGTCATACAGGCTGTTGCGGTCTCGCATCCGCAAGGACAGGATTGCACGGTGCGTGCGCGCGCCTTCGCTCAACGTGCGTTCCACCCGCACTTCGCCGCTGGTGGATGCCCGATGTGTGGGAGGATCGGAATAGACTACCATGTCGCCGACGCCCTGCGGATCAAGATCCGTCATCAGAACGTAGTTCTGGTGCAGTTTCTTTTCGACCGAACGGAACAGCCCGGCCTGCAGATTCCAGCCCTGGGAAATCCGCCAGCGGGCGAGCGTTCCATAATTGATTTCGAAACGACGGTTGAGCGCCCAATCCGGGCCTTTGAAATGCTGACTGGGAAATGGCTGCGGCAGGAACGATCCATTGGGAATGTAAACCGGTCCGCTCTTGCCGTGATACGTATCCGACCGGGACCAGAAGGGAAGCAGTTCGATACCGGCGGTCGGTGTCCAGCGCAGGGTCACGCCCTGGTTGGCTTCCCAATTGCTCCCACCGTCCGGAAAATTATTGCGATAAAAACCCAATCCGCCGCCAAGGCTCAGCGTTTCGCCCATCAGCGGTAACGCACCGTCCAGTTCCAGGGTGGTGGCGCCGTGATTGTTGATCTCGCTCAGGCTGTTCAGCTGGGCGGTGTGCCCGGGCTTGCGCAGCACATAATCGACCACGCCCGTGGGCGCGGGAAATGCATAACCCTGGGCGGCAATGCCCACCCGGATGCGCGAAGATTCCTGAAGGCGCGGACTGAGTTCTGTGACCTGATCGAAATAGAGCCCTTCGATGCGGATATTGCCGGCATCGGTGGGTGAGAAGCCGCGCACATTGCGCGGCGAATAAAGCCCCACCTGCTCATTGCCGACGCTGGTGCCGAAGGCGTCGTCGGATTGGGTCACCGCATTTTCGGCGGCGCGCTGCGCAAAGGCGGGGCGCGTTTCCACATCCCAGGCCAGCATGGCCACCGCCACATTCAAAGTCACAAGCCAGCGGCCCCTGATACGCACGCATCCCTCATGTCGGCTGAAGACGAAACGGCGCGGCCGCCTCGCGACAAATTCCGGATGGATGCCCCGCGGGCACACCCGAAGGAACAAAAAATCCGGCCGGAGTAGAAACGGAAGCCGGGGACGCTGCCCCAACTCCCATCAAAACCGGCGTCCTAAACTAGAATATACAGATGCATTTTTGCAAATGCGTCTCAAACATCAAAGCGGCTTTCCGCAAAACCGCAGGAGAACTGCAGAACAAGCCCGGAATGATTGTATGTCATTCCGGGCGTTGATCAGCCGGCGTCCTTCTAGAGCCATTGCGCTCCCGAAGTCGCAGGATCACGCGACAGCTTCCATGTTGATCAGGCGACGCTTGCGGGAGACGCCCCAGCGATAACCCGAGATCGAACCATCCGCTTTGACGATGCGATGACAAGGAATCGCAACCGCGATCCGGTTGGCGGCGCAGGCCGCTCCCACCTCTTGCGCCGTCGCCGCGAGGGGCAAGGCTCGGGCGAGCGCGCCATAGGAGCGTGTTTCTCCCGGTGGGATTGCTTGCAGCGCTCTCCAGACGGCCAATTCGAGCGGCGAACCGCGCAGGTCGAGCGCCAGATCGCTCACCCGATGGGGCGCGTCGATCAGGCGGACCGCTTTCGCGATCGTATCCGCCAGGCCTGCCTGGTCGTAAATGAATTCCGCATGCGGAAACGTGTTCCGCAAGTCGCGGCGCAGCTTTTCCCGATCATCGCCGATGAAAAGCGCAACGATCCCATTCGGGCCGGTTGCCACGACGGCAATGCCCAGGGCGGTTTCGCCATAGCCGAACCGCAGCGCTTCTGAATTCTGGAATGTATCGAATGTCATAGCCGGATCTCCTTGATTGCGCGCCAACCTGACCTATCCAACTCGCGCCGGCACTCCGGGCCTTGCGCTCAAATCGGGAGCGCTTCACCGCTCAATTCAAAATTGATATAGAGAGCAAATGGGCTTATCGGGGCAGGATCGCGTGCTTCGCACGGCACTTTTCATGGCCGTTGCGCTAGCATTCCATCCCGGTGCAGCGCTGGCTGCCTGCCAATATCAGAACCTCATGCCGGAGTTCCTGGCATTCGAGCAACGGACCCATGATTTGCCGCCGGCCCGCCGCGCACGGATTTTTGCCGGCGAGTTTGCGCCGCGCCATGCCGAGTTTTATGGCGAGATGGGCCATATCGAAGGCTATAGCGGCCTGCCTCCCGCGGACCGGCTCACCCAGGATTCTCACAAGCGTTCCCAAATTTCCGCTGTCCGGCGACGACAGGGCGCTGCTGTTCTCAATTGCGCGGCTAAGTCAGTGCATTCATGGCGCCGGGATCGCGCCTGCGATCTCTTGATACAAATCAATCTCTCTTTCGCGCGAGACGGATCGAAGTGCCGATCATCTCACCCGCAAAAATTCGGGAGCAAAGGAAGCTATTACCCAGGATGCAGCCCGAGCGGGATGGAGCGCTCGCGGGCCAACGTCCAAGTGGCTGAAATGGATGGTGCCCAGGGTCCGAATTGATCGCACCCACTACGCCGACAACCCATTGTTTTATTTGAGATTGACTGCTTAGAAGGCCGCCGATGCCCTATGAATTAGCTAGCCTCTGTTTTTATTGAGGCTGACTTTTCAGCAGGGGCTGGCCACTTTAAGGGCTTACGGTCAATCGCCCGCAAACGCTCCACCCCGAGAAGCATCTGCTTCTCTGATTCCTCCGCTTTTTCTCGAGCTGCCACATAAGCGCCAATGTATTTGGCGAGGCGCTCTTTGACCTTCTCGTCTAGATCCCGAAAAACTTTCTCGTCGTTACTGAACCGGTAGTGCTTCCCCCAGCCTTGGATCACGCCATCAGCGCGCCGCAACACCTGCACGAGCGATTGCGATTTCGGGAAATCAGCACCAGCCTCGTGCTGGAGCAAGGCATAGGTGCCCCCAATCAACACTTCATCGAGTTGAGCCAAGAGTCGCCCCCGCGACTTCTGATTCGGCCGTATGAACCCGTTATTGAACTCGATTCCCAAAAACTCGAATTTCTCATCGATGGAGATCGGTTCTTTGGAGGATTTTTCGGGCGATAGGATCATCTCGAACTTGGCCAGGATTTTCTTCGCATTCGCCATTCTCGCTTTAGCCGCAGCCCTCGTTGGCGCGAGGATTATAAAGTCATCGATATACCGTATGCATCGACAATCACCCTCATTCATTACCTTGTCGAACTTATAAAGTAAGATGTTTCCAAGCAGAGGCGACAAGGAGTTACCCTGAGCCACGCCAATTTCATGTGTCGGAAAAGCATCAGCCTTTTCCTTCAGCTGCGCCATATTGGAAAGTTCAACTTTAATTGCGGCATCGAAGAAGGTGGCGAATTCTTCGTCTTTAACCTCGTCCAGGAGCATCTGACGTACGCCCGGCTTTGGTATCTTTGTAAAGAATGCTTGGATGTCTGCACAGGCCACGTATTTTGCGCCATCGCCGATTGCGCGAAGAACTTCTGTTACCGCAGCCGGGACTGCAGATATCGCGCCTTCACCGACCTTCCGAACGCCGCCAAAGCTATGAGGAGTAGCGATATACTTTCGCATTCCCTTGTGAGACACGATGGCTTCGAGAACAGAGCGTTGAACGATCCGAGATTCGAGCGGGGCCAACACAATAGGGCGAAACTTGGTTTTGCTCTTTTTCCCGTCGGCGCCGACGTTCGGGATGGGTATCCCCTTTGCTGGCTCAAAATTAAAAATACCGCGCGCGAGACGGTAGCTGATGGAGTGGATATTGGAGCCGGCATCAGCAGTGAAGTCATCCACCTCGCGCTTCACTGCTTCGGA
>JAFKFG010000002.1 GCA_017307355.1 Alphaproteobacteria bacterium | reverse complement strand
CGTTTGGATCGATGTATCGGCGCTTAATGCGCCAGGATCGCCAGCAGCAGCAAGGCCACGATGTTGGTGATCTTGATCATCGGGTTCACGGCGGGCCCCGCCGTGTCCTTGTAGGGGTCGCCGACGGTGTCGCCGGTCACGGCGGACTTGTGGGCTTCAGAGCCCTTGCCGCCATGATGACCGTCTTCGATGTACTTCTTGGCGTTGTCCCATGCGCCGCCACCCGAGGTCATCGAGATCGCGACGAACAGGCCGGTGATGATCACGCCCATCAGCATGGCGCCCAGCGCATCGAACGCCTGGGTCTTGCCGGCGATCCAGTACACCAGCACGAACAGCACGATCGGCGAGAACACCGGCAGCATCGACGGGATCACCATCTCCCCGATCGCGGCCTTGGTGAGAAGGTCCACGGCGCGGGCATAGTTGGGCTTCTGCGTCCCCTGCATGATGCCCGGCATTTCGCGGAACTGCTTGCGCACTTCCTCGACCACCGCGCCGGCCGCACGTCCCACCGCCGTCATCGCCATGCCGCCGAACAGATAGGGCAGCAGGCCGCCGAACAGCAGGCCGACCACGACCCAAGGCTCGGACAGGCTGAAGGTCGGCTGGGTGATGCCGGCGAAGAAGCCGGTGCTTTCCTTGGCGAAATACTTCAAGTCCTGCGTATAGGCCGCGAACAGAACCAAGGCACCCAGGCCGGCGGAACCGATGGCATAGCCCTTGGTCACCGCCTTGGTGGTGTTGCCCACCGCGTCCAGCGCGTCCGTGGTCTTGCGCACATCGCCTTCCAGGCCCGACATTTCGGCGATGCCGCCGGCATTGTCGGTGACCGGACCGAAGGCATCCAGCGCCACCACCATGCCCGCCAGGGACAACATCGTGCTCACCGCGATGGCGATGCCGAACAGGCCCGCCAGCGAGTAAGTGACGATGATGCCGACGCAGATCACCAGCGCCACCGGCGCCGTCGATTCCATCGAAATGGCGAGGCCCTGGATCACATTGGTGCCGTGGCCCGTGACGGAGGATTTGGCGATCGCCCGAACCGGCCGGAAATTGGTGCCGGTATAATATTCGGTGATCACGATCAGCGCCGCGGTGACGGCCAAGCCCACCAGACCGCACCAGAACAGGGTCATGCCGGTATAGGTCGCATCGCCGCTGGTGATCTGCGTATCCATGCCGATCATCCAGTTGGTCAGCGGCCACAGCCCGATCAGGGACAGCACCATGGTGGCGATCACGCCCTTATAGAGCGCGCCCATGATGTTCTTGGAGGCGCCCAGACGGACAAAGAAGGTGCCGATGATCGAGGTGATGATGCTCATGCCCGCGATGGCGAGCGGATAGAGCATCAAGGCGCCTTTCATCGCGCCGGTGAAATAGATCGAGGCCAGAACCATGGTCGCCACCGTGGTGACGGCGAAGGTCTCAAACAGGTCCGCCGCCATGCCGGCACAGTCGCCGACATTGTCGCCCACATTGTCGGCGATGGTGGCGGGGTTGCGTGGATCGTCTTCGGGAATGCCTGCTTCGACCTTGCCCACCATGTCGCCGCCCACGTCAGCGCCCTTGGTGAAGATGCCGCCGCCGAGACGGGCAAAGATGGAGATCAGCGAAGCGCCGAAGCTGAGACCTATCAGCGATTCCACGATGATGCGGCTTTGCGCCGGATCATCCAGGCTGAGGCCGAAGGGTCCGGTGAGGAGCGCGTAATAACCCGCGACCCCCAGAAGGCCCAAGCCCACCACCAGCATGCCGGTGACGGCGCCGGCGCGGAACGCGACCGAAAGACCGCCCGCCAGGCCGCTGCGCGACGCTTCGGTGGTGCGCACATTGGCGCGCACCGAAACGAACATGCCGACATAACCGGCAAGGCCCGACAGGATCGCGCCGATCAGAAAGCCCACACCGAGTTGCCAGCCCAGAAACCAACTGGCCAGTGCGAAGATCACCACGCCGACCATGGCGATGGTGGTGTATTGGCGATTGAGATAGGCGTTGGCGCCTTCCTGAATGGCGGCGGCGATTTCCTGCATGCGCGCATTGCCGGCGCTGAGGCCGAGCACGGAGCGTATGGTCCAGACGCCATACAGCAGCGCGAGCACGCCGCAGACAAGGATGATGGGTAATTGTGAATTCATGGAGGGTCCCTCGTTTTTTGAGAACGTTGATCGGCCCGGATCGAGCGGGTCGATCCCAATGGCCGGCCCGCCCTGGGACCGCTTCAAGGGCGCGCCGAGACTGCCAAATGCCTGCAAATCAGGCAACCACAGTTCCGCCACAAATTGCCGAATTTTTAGGGCTCAATGCCCGTGCGCGGGCTTGGCCGGAGCCTGGGCCGGCGAATCGGCGGGCGGCAGCTGTCCGGCAACCGCTGTGACCGCGCTGGGATGCAGGGGGGCGATCTGGACCTGCGTGATGGCGATGGAGACCAGCTTGCTGGCGCCCGCCACCTTGCGCGCATCGGCCAGGAGCCGGGCCTCGAGCGCGGCATTGTCGACTGTAGGGGGATCGCCGGACATCGCGATCTCCTTTGTATTCACATCCCGCACGAAGGCGTCCTGGATGAAGGCGATCTTGTCCCGCGCCTGGTTGGCGCTGACGTCCGAATTCGCGGTGAGCCTGCTGGAAATATAGGCATAGCCGGACAGCTTTCCGTCGGCGCCGGTCATCGGCGCCATCAGGAAGGGCATGTCGATATTGGTGCCCGGCGCGCCGCCCTTCGCGTCTTCCCTGGAATGGGCGCCCTCTTTGGCCGGCTTGCCATGCGCCTCCTCCGCCGCCGACACGGGTGCCGTCAGGGCAAGCAAAAGCGGGAGGATCAGCATGCGCCGCATGCCGTCCACGCTGGCAAAACAGGGTTAGAGAATGGTTAATTCAGAAATGCCGGTAACCGGGGCGGGCCACGGGCAGCAGGCGGCCTTGATGATGCAGCGTGACGCCCTCGCCCGCCGCCACCGCGCCGATGCGGGTGACGGCGATGCCGGCCTGGGCCGCGGCAGCGCGAATATCGCCGTCCCGCGCTGGCGAGGCAGAAAAGGCGATCTGATAATCATCGCCGGACGTGGCCGCGCGCAAAATGGCGTCCGTTCCCCACAGCGCGCGCAAAGCATCTGACAAGGGAACCGCTTCGGCATCGACCGCGACCGCGACACCAGAGGCGGCCGCCAGATGGCCAATGTCCGCGATCAATCCGTCGGAGATATCGACGGATGCCGTTGCAAGACCTGCCAGCCGCTTGCCGAAATCGATCGGCGGCTCGGGCGTGTGATAGCGCGCGACGAGATGATCGCGCTGCGCTTGGTTCAAGGCATGCGGCTCGCGCTTGAGGATCGCCAGGCCGCCCGCGCTGTCGCCGATGGAACCCGTGACATAGATCGCATCCCCAGGCTTGGCGCCGCCGCGCGTCACCATCCGGCCTTGGGGCACAAAGCCGAAGGCGGTGACGGTGACGGTCAACGGCCCTGTAGTCGCCGACGTATCGCCGCCCAACAAGGAAATGCCGTAGCGCTGCTGATCCGCGCCAAGCCCGGCGGCGAATTGCGCCAGCCATTCTTCGGTCGCGCCCGGCGGCAATGCCAGAACAAGAAGATAGCAATCCGCCACCGCGCCCTTGGCCGCCAGATCCGACAGATTCACCCGCAACGCTTTCTGGGCGATGGAAGCGGGCGGATCTTGGGCGAAGAAGTCCGTGCCTTCGGCGATCTGATCGGTGGTGACAATTAGGTCGAAACCGGGCCGGGCCGCGATGGCCGCCGCATCGTCCTTCAGGCCGAAGGCGCCAGGCGTGGTCGCCAGCGGCGCGAAATGGCGGGCGATGATGCCGAACTCATCCATCGCCCACCGTTTAAAAATCTATCTCGCCATCGGGCATAGGTTCGCCGAATTCCTTGGCGCGCTTGCGATGCGTCAATGGAGCATCGGCCAGGAATAGTGCGAAGCGGCCGAAGGCCGTGGAGCGGTTTTCCGCCCGGTCGTGCGACTTTCTAAAAGTCAATTTCACCCTCCGGTGTAGCCAGACCGAACTCTTTGGCGCGCTTGCGGTGCGCCATAGCGTCCAGGGCGGCATTGACGAAGCCCGGCTCGTCTCCGGCGAAGAAGTCATGCGCGATGCCGACATATTCGTCGATCACCACTTTGGCGGGGACGTCGCGCCGGGCCACCAGCTCCAATCCGCCCGCGCGCAGGATGGCCCGCAGAATAGAATCCACCCGCGCCAGGGTCCAGGTTTGGGAAAGGCAGTTGGCAATCGCCTTGTCGATCTCGGCCTGATGCTGGGGCACGCCTTCGACGATGCTTTTGAAGAATTCCGCGTCGGTGGGCGTATCGCCAAAGCGATGCGCTTCGAATTCCTCTGCCACCTCTTCGGCGCCCGCTCCCGCCAATTCCATCTGATAGAGCGCCTGCACGGCCGCGAGGCGGGCCGCCCGCCGGGCCTCCGCATCGATCTTGGCGGTCATGACTGTTCTCCCAGCCGCTTGGCCAGCGCGATCATCGCCAGACATGCGCGCGCCGCATCGCCCCCCACATCGCGCTCTTCCTTCAATGCCATCTGCAACGCCGCATCCTCTGTGGTGGCGACCACGATACCATTGCCGATGCAAAGCGCATGGTCGGTACCGAGCCGGGTCAGCCCGTAAAAAACATTATCCGTGATCAGCTCGAAATGCGCGGTTCCCGTCCGCACCATGCTGCCCAGCGCCACGTAGCCGTCGAACCGGTCGGCCCGCGCGCCCAGCGCGATGGCGGCTGGAATTTCCAGAATGCCGGGAACCTGTGCCCGGGTGAAATGCGCGCCGCCCAGTTGCAGCGCCTTGGTGGCGCCATCGGTCAGGGCTTCCGCAATCGCCGGGTGAAAGCGGGACTCCACGATCAGGACGTTCATTACCCCCTCCGGTCTTCGCTGGCTCGAGAGCCAGCTACGACGCGAGGTTCGCTTGGGCGCAAACCTCGCCCCACCGCCAGTGCTCCGCACGCGGGGGAGTTCGTGAGGCAGCCAAGCCTCACGAACGGCCATGAGCAAGACGCCGTAATTCGCATGCTACTTCGTGTCGTCGCCTTCCAACTCACCGATCAGGGTTTCGAAATCCCGCGTCTCGCGGAAATTGCGATAGACCGAGGCAAAGCGCACATAAGCCACCTTGTCCAGGCTGGCCAGCGCCTGCATCACCAGCTCGCCGATCATGTTGGCGGGAATTTCATTCTCGCCCATCGATTCCAGCCGGCGCACGATACCGGTGATCATCCGGTCCACCCGCTCGCGCTCCACCGGCCGCTTGCGCAGCGCATGATTGATTGAACGCTCCAGCTTGTCGCGGTCGAAGCTTTCGCGCCGGCCGTTCTTCTTGACCACGATCAGCTCGCGCAACTGCACCCGCTCGAAGGTGGTGAAGCGGCCGCCGCATTCGGGGCAGTGACGCCGGCGCCGGATGGCGGAATTGTCTTCCGAAGGACGGCTGTCCTTCACCTGGCTGTCGTCATGTCCGCAGAAAGGGCAGCGCATCGGGGGCCTCTCAATAAATCGGGAAACGGCGGCAAAGCTCGCCGACGCGGTCGCGCACGCTGGCTTCCACCGCGGCGTCGCCTTCTTCGTGGTTCTTGTTGGCCAAGCCGTCCACCACTTCCACGATCAGCTTGCCGATCTCGCGGAATTCCTGAGGGCCGAAGCCGCGGGTGGTGCCGGCAGGCGTGCCTAGCCGGATGCCCGAGGTGACAAAGGGCTTTTCCGGATCAAAGGGAATGGCGTTCTTGTTGCAAGTGATGAAGGCGCGGTCGAGCGCCTTTTCGGTGAATTTGCCGTTCGCTTTCTTGGGGCGCAGATCCACCAGCATCAGGTGATTGTCCGTGCCGCCGGAGACGATGTCGAGGCCAAGCGATTTCAGGGTCTCGGCCAGGGCACGGGCATTCTCCACCACATTCTTCGCATAAATCTTGAAGCCGGGCTGCAACGCTTCTTGGAACGCAACAGCCTTGGCGGCGATCACATGCATCAAGGGGCCGCCCTGAAGGCCGGGGAAGATCGCGGAGTTGATTTTCTTGGCGATGGCTTCGTCGTTGCTGAGGATCAGGCCGCCTCTGGGGCCGCGCAGCGACTTGTGGGTGGTGGACGTCACCACATGGGCATGCGGCACTGGCGAAGGATGCGCCCCGCCCGCCACCAGGCCGGCGAAGTGCGCCATGTCCACCATCAGATAGGCGCCCACCTCGTCCGCGATTTCGCGGAAACGCTTGAAGTCCCACACCCGCGAATAGGCGGTTCCGCCCGCGATGATCAGCTTGGGCTTGTTGGCACGGGCGCTGGCCGCGATCTCGTCCATGTCCAAGAGATGATCGTCGCGGCGCACGCCATAGGGCACCACCTTGAACCATTTGCCGCTCATATTAACCGGCGAGCCATGGGTGAGATGCCCGCCCGCCGCCAGGTCCAGGCCCATGAAAGTGTCGCCGGGGTTGAGCAGCGCCAGGAATACCGCCTGGTTCATCTGGCTGCCGGAATTGGGCTGCACATTGGCGAACTGGCAGTTGAACAGTTTCTTGGCCCGCTCGATCGCCAGGGTCTCGATCACATCGACATATTCGCAGCCGCCATAATAGCGTTTGCCGGGATAGCCTTCGGCGTATTTGTTGGTGAGGACCGAGCCCTGCGCCTCCAGCACCGCCTTGGAGACGATATTCTCGGAAGCGATCAGCTCGATCTTCTCGCGCTGGCGGCCCAGCTCGTCGGCGATCGAAGCGGCGATTTCGGGGTCCGCATCGGCCAGGCCGCGCGTGAAAAATCCGGAATTTTCCGAAACGGAATTGGCCATAGCCGACATCGCCACCACCTTGTTGAGAAGCCAGCCCGATCTTGATGGGGCCGGCACGGGTCGCGGATTTACCCTGCCCCGGGCACCAAATCTAGCGCGGCTTTTGGCCGTCCCCTAGAGGGCTCGAATCGGGGCGGAAATCCAGGATTTCCGCGGTTTTTACCAATCCCTCAAGCCCCTATAGTAAAACCGGACTCTATATTTTAGAATGCAAGTATAGATGGTGCGGGACCAATAATCGCGCCGGGAGCACAAGGCAGTTCATGCGCGACGATCAACGCAACGACGAGGAAATTCTCAAGCTGGTGACGGAAATCGTCTCCGCCTATGTGAGCAAGAACCCTGTGGCGGCCGAAGACCTGCCCAATGTGATCAAGAGCGTCCATGCCACGCTTGGCGGATTCCAAGGCGCCGAAGGCGTCGTGCTGGCCCGCCCGCCCGCCGTGCCGGTGAAGAAATCCGTGACGCCCGATTACATCGTTTGCCTGGAGGACGGCCGGAAGCTGAAAATGCTGAAGCGCTATCTGCGCGCGCAATATGGCCTGACGCCGGAAGCCTATCGCGCCAAATGGAATCTTCCCGCCGATTATCCCATGACGGCGCCCAATTACGCCGCCCGGCGCAGCGCCTTCGCCAAGCAAAGCGGCCTGGGCAAAGCCAGCCGCAAGGCCCGCGATTAGGCTTTCTTCTCCATCACATATTTGAGCTTGCGGACCGCGGCCTGGCCCAGCACATCGCGGCCGGCATTGGCGGGACCGACGATAGAGGCTTCGACTCCGGTGGCGGCATGGATCGCCGTCGCCTTGACGACGTTGCCCTGCACCACGAACTCCAGAAGGATTTCGCCTTTATTAGGCGGCACGCGACAGCTTGTGCGCGTCCCAGACGGCGTTGAGCGCCGTGATCAGCTCTTCGATCATCTCGTCGGAGTGTGCCGGTGAGGGTGTGAGGCGCAGGCGCTCTGTGCCTCTGGGAACGGTGGGATAGTTGATCGGCTGGACATAGATGCCGTGCTCCTTGAGCAGCACATCGGTCACCGACTTGCACAAGGTCGCATCGCCCAC
>JAFKFG010000062.1 GCA_017307355.1 Alphaproteobacteria bacterium | reverse complement strand
GATCGAACGAGGCAATCGCAGGCTGCAATTGTCCGTGAATGGGTGAGGCGCGGTTTGCCGAAGGCAAACGGAATGATCCAGTGGATCATTCCGAGCGACAAACGCCGCGAGCCAAAGCGAGCGGCCGGCAGAAACCAAGTTCACCATTCCCGTATTAATCGAAGCGGAACTCGCGAACGAGGCGAGTTTAAGGCGGCCGAATGAAAGTGCCGTCATAAATTCCGTGTGCAGAATAGTTCATCTTGTTACCGCTTGTTGCAAAACGATCACTTTCACTTTTCAAGAGGCGACGTTCACAAAGGCCCGGCGTTAAAAGTTGCGGTGGGGGGCATCGCAACGAAGGGTTTATTTATGAAAAGCTTTGTCCTCAGTTCCGCTGCCGCGCTGCTGCTCGCCACCGGTGTGGCGCATGCCGACAGCACGCATACGGACAATTGGTATGCTTCCATTCTGGGCGGCGCGAGTTTCGATCCGGCATTGATGGCCGGCGGTTCCCTGCACGACATGGATGCCGGCTACAATCTCGGCGCGCGCGTCGGGTATGGACTGGACAATATTCTGCCCATGAAAGGATGGTCGGCGGAAGCCGAACTTTTCTACAACCAGGCCGGCTATAAGCGCGACACCGGTTTTTCGCACCTGGCATCGACCAGCTTCATGGGAAATCTGGTCTATCACCTCGATACCGGCTCGCCGCTGCGTCTCTATGGCGGGGCAGGGTTGGGCGCGGTGAATGACAGGGTCGGCGGTTCGGTGAGCGATTCTTCCACCGTGTTCGGCTGGCAGGCGCTGGGCGGGCTCGAATATCCGGTTTCCCAGGACATGACCCTGTTCACGGAATACCGCTACCAGAACGCGCACGACGCCAATATCGGAGCGCTGACCGGTGTTGGGAACACCAGCAACAATATCTCCGTCGGCATGAAGTTTAGTCTTTAAAATCTACCCCCTCCGGCCGTAGCACGCTCGAGAGCGTGCTACGGCCACCTCCCCCGCCAACGGCTTCGCCGTGCGGGGGAGGCGGGGCTGTGCCAGGGCGCACGTTCCCGCGATGGCTAAGCTTATCTCCGGCTTTCTTCCCCCGCGCCGCAAAGCGGCTGGCGGGGGAAGATGTCTTCCGAAGGCTTGCCTGAGGAAGACAGATGGGGGCAAAAATCTTCCATGAGTGATCTCTTTGAATCGGGTGGTCTGGAACAGGACGCGCCGCGGCCGTTGGCCGACCGGCTGCGTCCCAAAAGCCTGGCCGATGTGGTGGGGCAGGAGCATCTCCTGGGCCCCGATGGCCCGGTCGGGCGCATGGTCGCGGCCGGCCGGGCGCATTCGATCATTCTCTGGGGGCCGCCGGGAACCGGAAAGACCACCATCGCACG
>JAFKFG010000058.1 GCA_017307355.1 Alphaproteobacteria bacterium | reverse complement strand
TTCCTTCTGGTGGTTGTCGTAATGCTCGCCCTTTTCGAACAGGCGCGGCATCACGATGGTGCGGCAGCCTTCGCGCAGCGCCGTGATCAGCGAACCGGTGCCGCCATGGCATATGACGATGTCCGCCTCGCGCAAATGAGACAGCATGCTGTCGAACGGCAGGGTTTCATGCGTCACCAGCCCCGGTGGGGCAATCCCGCCGATCCCGGTCTGGATCACAAGATCTTCCGGTATTTCTCCGGCCGCTTTCAGGCTGGAAACGGTTTCCACCATGCGGTCGAACGAAAGCGTCGCGCCGACCGTCACGAATATCATGGGCTTTTTTTGCGGCCGCGGCGCGTCGAGGAATTCGAACGGGTCCAGGCAGATCGATCCGGGGATGCGTGCGGCCAGGGTGGAGGACTGCACGATCTTGTGATGGGCGAAGCGGGCGGCGGCGCGGGCGAAGGCGGAAGGCTTGTCGAATCGGGCAAAGGTTTCGATCAAAATGAATTTGGCGCCCAGAAGCCGTGCCCAGAGTACCGCAAAGAACACCGCGCCCGCCCCCGTGCTGATCACGATGTCCGGGCGCTCCTTCCAGATGATGCGGCCGGACTGCAGGAAGTTGCGCAAGGCCGCCGCCATCATCTTGAACGGCGATCCCAATCTCGCCTGGCCCAGCGCGAAATGGTCCACGAAAAAGACGGGATGGGTCTGTGCCAGGCTTTGGGCGAGGGGGGTTTTTTCCGACAGGAAGAAATAATCGTAAGGCCGCCACGCCTTTTCCAAGTCCAGCAGCTGGCGGACATGGCCGCCGCCGGACGCAGCCAGGCACACGCGCAGGCTCCGGCGCGGCATATCTTCGGCCGCGCTCTCCGGCGGCATCGATAAGTTAATGTTCATGCCCGGCGATCATGTCTGACTGGTCGGATACCTAAATTCTATGTCGTTTGGACAGTGAGCCCTATCCATAAACGTGGTAAAAGCCACTGGCTGTTAGCCAAGCCCCCATTCAAAGGCTGTTCTCTCGTTTATCTTTTTGCCGTCTTGTGCTAGTTCCCATTCCGGCAACACCTCAACCTAGCGATAACTCTTGGGATTTTTTAAGGCACGGCATCTGCTCATACCGGCCGTCGCGCTGGTCCTGAGCGCCTGTAATTTTAATTTCGGCGGATCCAAGCCCAAGGTCCCGACCGGTCAGGTCGTCGCCACGGTGGGCGGCCACGAAATCACGGTCCGGCAGCTGAATGCCGAATTGAGCGGGGCCGCACCTGCCGCGCCCGCGGCCCAGAAGGAACAGAAGCGGGCGGCGCTCAATTTCATGATCGAGCGTACGGTCCTGGCGGATGAGGCCCGCAAGCAGGGCATCGACAAGGATCCCGACTTCATCATGCTCAGCCAACGCACCATGGATGCGCTTTTGGCCCAGCAGCTTCAGGCCAAGGTTGCCGCCACGGTTCCCGCGATCACCCTGGATGAAGCCACCCGCTTCGAAAACGCCAATCCCAATATCTTTGCCGAACGCAAGATTTTCGAAGTCGATCAAATTCGGATGAATCAACCGTCCGACCGTACAATTCTCGCCAAGCTTCAGCCGCTGAAGACCTTGGATGAAGTGGTGAATTTGCTCACCGAGAGCAAAATTCCGTTCCAGCGCGGAACCACCGCCCTCGACGCGGTCGGCCAGAACCCCAAATTGATCGACGCCATCGTCGCCCTGCCGCCCCAGGAAGTTTTCGTGTTTCCCGCCGGCAATCAGATCATGATCAACCAGGTCAAGAATGTCCGCACCGAGCCTTTCACGGGCGATCCCGCCAACAAATACGCCATGAACGTGCTGCGGCTGGAGCGTACCCAGACCGCCGTGCAGCGGCAGATGGCGGCCATCCTGGCCAAGGCCAAGAACACCATCGTGGTGAGCAAGGACTATGCGCCCCCCAAAGCCGCGCCCGCGCCGGCTGCGGCCGCAACGGCAAAAACCGGCGGCTGAGGCGGTTTTTCACCGCCCAGTCGGGATTTTCCGATCCCGCCTCAAATTTGTTCAGATGTCGCGAATAAGGTAAGTCAGCCTATTGGCTGATTTGGCCTTTTTGAGGGGACGAGAATGCGGATTGAAAAGGCGATCATTGCGACGGCGGCTGTCCTACTCGTTAACGCGATGCCCGCTCTGGCGGCCGGTGTCGATATCCCTGCGGCCGATGCGCCGCCGGTCAATGTTCAATTGGGGGTCCGGTACGACAGCAATGTCGCCGCCTCCAACGGCGCGTTTGCAACCTCGCGCGGACTAACGCGGGAAGACGAGATTTTCAGCCCGGCCGTGGCCGTCAATTATACCAAACAATTGGGATCGTTGGGATTTTTCACCCAGGGGACTCTGGGCTATGACTTTTATGCCAATAACGATGTCCTGAACCGCGAGCGGATCGGGGTGCTGGCCGGCGTCGCCACCCAGATGAGCGGCTGCCAGCTGACGCCCCGCGTTTCCTACATGCGCCGCCAGAGCGACCTGCAGGACCTGAATGTCGCCGTCACCAAGAACACCCAAGAGGATGTGACGGTCGGCATGGACGTGGTCTGCAACGGCTTCGGGCGGTTGGTGCCGTCGGCCTCGGTGCAGCAGACCTGGGCCACCAACAGCTCGGGCTCTCTTTTCTCGACCGATTATCAAAGCTTTTCCGCGAATGCGGGCCTGGGCTATCAGGCGGGCAATCTGGGAACCATCTCGCTGGTGGGCCAGTATGCCGACACCCAATATGACAATCGTTTCATCCCGCTGCTCGCGGCCCTGCACCGGGACGGTTACAAGGTCTATTCGGGCGGCCTGCATTACGAAAAGCCGATCGGGGCGACCCTGGAAGTCGGCGCATCCGTTTACCAGACCTCACTATCGTATGATGGTCTGGGCCTGAATTTCTCGGGCGTTACCTATGACGGAACGGTAACCTATCATCCGGATTCCCGCTTCGATGCCACGGCGCATTTCGGCCGCCAGACCAGCCCGTCCAACTTCCTGAATGCCGCCTATTCGATCGACCAGATCTTGTCGCTCGATGCGCATTACCGGCTGACCGCCCGGCTGATGGCGGGGCTGGGCGTTTCCAACAAACTGCAGAAGTTCCAAGGCGCCAACCTAATTTCCGCCACAGACCTGACCAAACAATCCGTTACGTCTTTCTACGGCACGCTCGGCTTTAACGTTACGAGCAGAATGAATTTGGCGTTTGTTGCCAGGAGCACGCAAAGGCATGCAGACTTGGCAGCGTATAGCTATACTGACAACCAGATCGGCCTGACCTTGTCGCAGGCGTTCTTCTGAACGGGACGGATGGGTGCATGATAAGAGTTCGCGATATTGTTGCCGCCCTCGGGCTGGCCTTCATGTGCGCGATCTCTGTGCCGGCGGGTGCGCAGACCCCGCCCGTTCTGCCGATGCCCAAACCCGCTCCCGCTGCGCCCAGCACGGTCGCGCCCGCGCCCAACGACATACCGGCGCCGACCTACATCCTGGGTCCGCAGGACGTCATCCAGGTCGACGCCCTGGGCCGCACCGATTTCAGCACCAAGGCCCGCATCGGGGCAGACGGAACCGTTCAGCTGCCGTTCCTGGGCGCATTCCCCGCCGCGGACCGCACGGTGGTGCAACTGCGTGACCAGATCGCCGAAGCGCTGCAGAAGGGCGGCTTCTTCGCCAAGCCGATCATCCAGGTCGAAGTCATTTCCTTTGCCAGCCGCTATGTCACGGTGCTGGGCGCGGTCGGCGCGCCCGGCCTGATCCCGGTCGAGCGGCCTTACCGGCTGTCGGAAATCCTGGCGCGCGTGGGCGGGGTTCGCGGAGACGGCGCCGATTATGTCGTCTTAAGGTCGCCGAAGGGGCCGGAACGGAATTTGGCGGTGAAAGACCTGGCGACCGGCGACGAAACCACCGATCCCTATGTCCAGCCCGGCGACAAGATTTTCATTCCCACGGCCGAGATTTTCTACGTCAAGGGACAGGTGAAGGCCCCCGGCAGCTATCCCATCACCGCCAACATGACCTTGGTCATGGCGCTGGCGCGCGGCGGCGGGATCACCGATCTGGGCAGCGACAGCCACATCAAGATCGTGCGCAAGAACGTCACGATCACACCCAAAGACCTTAACGTGAAGATCGAGCCGAACGATGTCATCGATGTCGGCGAAGGCTTCTTTTAATTTCACTCCCGCGCGGAGCCTGTCATGAGCTTGATTCAGTTCTGGAGAATATTGCGCGCGCGCTGGTTGCTGATCGTGGCAACGACGGTTTTCTCGCTCGCCGGCGGCGTTATCGCGGTTCAGCTCCTGCCGCCGCGCTGGGACGCCGAAGGCCATGTCCTGCTCAATCTGCTCAAGCCCGACCCGGTGACGGGCGAAATGCTGGGCGGCGGCGCCAGCCGCGCCTATATCGGCACCCAGATCGGATTGATCACGGACTATAGCGTGATCGGTCAGGCCGTTGACAAGCTGGGATGGCTGTCGGATCCCAATCTGATCCAGCAATATCAAGCCCGTCCCAGCACGGACACGCGCGATTTCCGCCGCTGGGCGGCCCAGATCATCATCGACCGCACCCGGGTCACGGCGGCCGACAACAGCAGTATCCTCAACATCATCTATACGGGCAGCGATCCGGACTCCGCCAAGGCGGTGGCCAATGCGGTGACTCAGTCCTATATCGAGAACAGCCTGGCCACGCGGCGCAGCGATGCCCTCAAAAATGCCGACTGGTACGCGTTGCAGGCCGCCAAGGCGAAAAAATCGCTGGAAACCGCCCAGGCCACGGAAACCAAATTCGAGCGCGACAATAATGTGGTCATGACCCAGGACGAGCGCACCGATGTCGACAGCGCCCGCCTGACCGCGATGGCCCAGACCAATGTGATCGAAGCCGGCGGCGGCGCGGAGGCTTCGCTGGCGGAGATCGATGCCCAGATCAAGAACGCGTCGGCGGTCCTGGGACCGAACCATCCGGACCTGATCGCGATGAAGGCAAAGCGCGCCGCCCTCGCGGCGTCGATCAGCCAGGGCGGCGGCCGCGCTCAGACGGCGCATGGCTCGCGGGTCGATCAACAGAAGGCGCTGATCATCGCGGAGCGGGACAAGCTGGCCAAGCTTCGCAACCTGCATACCGAAGTCGAATTGCAGCGGGACTTCTACAACAAGACCGCCCAGAAAGAGATCGATTTCCGCCAGCAGGCCGCGGCCACCGATGCGGGCGTCACCGCGCTGGGCAATGCCTCGGCGCCCCTGTCGCCGTCCTTCCCCAAGATTCCGCTTATCGTCGGCGGCTCCGTCGGCCTGGGCCTGGGCCTGGGGGTTCTTCTGGCCCTTCTGATCGAATTGCTCAATCGTCGTGTGCGGGGAGCCGAGGATCTTCAATCCCTGATGGGCGTTCCGCTTCTGACAGTTCTCGAGGCGGCGCGTTGACAGATGCTTGGACCTTCACTTGCCATGGATGACCGGACCGGATCGCGCAGGTCCTTGAACACCAAATCGCTGGTAACGCTTTCCGGCCAGGTGACCGAAACCGCCGAAGCCATTCGCGGCCTTCGCACCCACATCATGGCGCGCCATGTTCGCGAGGGACACCGGGCGCTGGCGATCTGCGCGGCCAGCGAAGGGGTGGGCTGTTCCTTCGTCGCGGCCAATCTCGCCGTTTCGCTGTCGCAGATCGGGGTCAATACGCTTCTGATCGACGCCAATATGCGCAATCCGTCGATCGCCGCGCTCTTCGGCTATAAAGGGCAGGGCGCCGACATCCGTGCGGCGCTGGGATCCGATCTGGATTTCGATGCCTGCATCGAGGCCGACATATTGCCGTCTTTGTCGGTGCTTTTCGCGACCGGGCGCGCCGCCAATGCGCAGGAGCTTCTCGCCAGCAACCGGTTCGAAGCCCTGATGCATTTCTGCCTTCGCGAATATGACGCGACCATCATCGACACGCCGCCCGCCAATACCTGCTCGGACGCGCGGCGGGTGAGCACGGTGGTGGGGTACAGCCTGATCGTGACGCGGCGGAACAAGAGCCTCGTCAATGACGTGAAGATCCTCACCGAGCAGCTCAGGGGCGATCATGCGGAAGTCATCGGCTCGGTCCTGAACGAGGCCTGACGCGATGACGACGGCCATGCCGAGCCGTGAAGATTCGCCCCGCGGAGCGATCGTCGGCGCTTTCACATCATCCTGGCCCTTGCTGGTGGGCGCCGCCGCGGTGGCGATCCCCACGCTTCTGATCCTGGCTTCCAACAATTGGTCCCGCGAGGAAGGGGCGCATGGCCCCCTGGTCCTGGCCACCGCGGGCTGGCTCTTGTGGCTGCAATGGCCCGCCATCCGCAAAGAGGGCGTGCCCGGAAAGGGCTGGGTCGTCGCGCTGCTGTTAGGCTTCGCACTGCTCCTCTATGTGATCGGGCAGGGGTTCGACCTGATCACCTTGAGCGCGGCGGGGCTCTATGGCGTGGGATTTTCGATCTTCTATTCCAAGTTCGGCGCCCGCGCGATCGTCCGCAACTGGTTCATCTTCTTCTATCTGCTGTTCGCGGTGCCGCCGCCGCGCATGTGGCTCGACCGGCTGACATTTCCGCTCAAGCAATTCGTTTCCACCGCCGCAACCGAGATTCTGCAGCCTTTGGGCATTCCCGTCGCCCATGAAGGCGTGGTCATCTACGTGGCGCAGTATCAGCTTTTGGTCGAGGATGCCTGTTCGGGCATGAATTCCATTTTCGGGCTCCTGGCGATCAGTCTTTTCTATATTTACCTGATGCGGGGCGGCTCCTGGTGGTATTCGCTGATCCTGGGCGTGCTGTCGATCCCCATCGCGATCTTGGCCAACATCATCCGGATCGTGATCCTGATCCTTCTCACTTATTATGCGGGCGACGATGTCGCGCAGGGCTTCCTGCACATGGCGGCCGGAGTTTTCGTCTTCGCCACCGCCCTGGTCCTGATGTTCGCGGTGGACCAAGGCCTTTCGCGCATTCTTCTCGGCTCCGGACGGCGGACGGCATGATCGCGCGGCGGGATTTCATGATCGGCGCCGCCTGCTGCCTGGCTTCGGGCGCCGCCTATGCGCTCAAGCCGCGCCGCCGCACCACCTTGATGGATGGCGGCAAGAAGTTGAACGAAATCCTGCCCCCCAAGCTCGAAGGCTGGACCTCGCGCGACGTCAGCGACCTGGTGGCGCCCGAAACGCCCGACAGCCTGGCGGCGCGCCTTTACGGCGAAACCGTGGGCCGGATCTATCATCAGCAATCGACCGGCGATCAGGTGATCATGCTGATGGCTCATGGCGATGTGGAGAGCAACGAATTGCAGCTGCATCGTCCGGAGGTCTGCTATCCGGCCTTCGGTTTTGCCATCGCGGAGAATACGCCCCTCACCTTGGCACTTCCCAATGGGGTCACGGTTCCCTGCCGCAGGCTGATCGCCACCTCCAACGAACGCGACGAAACCATCCTCTATTGGACCCGTTTGGGAGAAGCCTTCCCCACCACGGTGGGCGAGCAGCGCGTGGAACGTCTTCGCACCGCCATGCATCGCTTCATACCGGACGGATTGCTGGCCCGCTTCTCGGTCGTCGGGACCGACAAGGCGGCCTCGCTCGCCATCATGGAGCGCTTTGTCCCAAATCTGGTCATGCATGTCGCGCCCAAGGAGCGGAAGGCGCTGATCGGGACCCCGCGCGCCGCTTCGCTGATGGCGATCGGCGCCTAGAACGGCGCGATGAATCGAGACGGCGTCAACGCTTTGCGAAAGGTTGCAGGAAAAACAGGATATAGCCCACTACCGCGATGATCAGGGCGATCGCCGCCACACGCTGGTCATGATTGCCCAGATAGTTGGCGATGGCGCAGCCGAGCGCCGGAGGACCATAATGATAAATGTTATCCTGCTTTTCCTCGGGCGCCATCGAGCGGTTGAGAAAGAGCACGACCAGACCCGAGAATACGGCCATGGTGACCCAGTCAAAGATGGTTTGCATATGTCCGGGTTCCGGGGTGTCTGTTCGCGGCGGGTCGAAAATGCGGTTATGGCGTTACTATATCCCGGTTCCCCGGCCACACGACAAGAGCATGCGATCGGCCCATGAAAGCCCTTAGATGAAAGTCAGCGTCGTCATTCCGCATTATAACGATCTGGCCGCTCTGGATGTGTGCCTGACCGCTTTGGGTCGCCAGACTTTTCCCGCCGCCGACACCGAGATCGTGGTGGCGGACAATGCCTCGCCCCAGGGCGAGGCGGCGGTTGCGGATGTTATCGCCGGGCGGGCGCGCCTGGTGATCGTGCGTCAGCGGGGGGCGGGGCCTGCCCGCAATGGCGGCGCTGCGGCGGCGACGGGAGATACCCTGGCCTTTATCGATTCGGATTGCGTGCCGCATGAACGCTGGCTGGAAAGCGGCATTGCGGCGTTGTCGTGCTGCGATTTCGCGGGCGGGGGCATCGAAGTATTGACCCGCGGCGCCGAAGGAATGAGCGCGACCGAGGCCTTCGAACGGGTCTTTGCCTTCGACGCCGAAAGCTATGTGCTGAAGAAGGGGTTTGCTCCCTCCGGCAATCTGTTTTGTCCGCGCGCGGTGTTCGAGGCGGTGAACGGTTTCGGCACGGGCGTGTCGGAGGACGTCGATTGGTCCCGCCGCGCGGTGGCGCTCAATTTCCGCCTCGGCTACGCCCCCGACGCGCGCGGGTTCGCGGGGTTCCTGGCGGACCTCGTCAGCATCGGCACTCTCTTCGCCTTCGTCATCGTC
>JAFKFG010000018.1 GCA_017307355.1 Alphaproteobacteria bacterium | reverse complement strand
GTGGGCACCATCACGGGGCCGGCAGCCGGCTTGACCTCGCCCTCGCTGCGGAATTGCAGGCCGAACTGCACCCCCGGATCGAAAAAGGCGGTCAGGGCGCTGAAAGGAATATGCAGCGGCGCCGGCAGCTTCTTGAAGGTCAGGGTGACCTCGAAGAAATCGTCCTTCACCTTCAGCGCCCAATATTGGTGCTGAATGATGATGGTCATTTCGTCCGGATATTGCTCCTTCAGGAAATCGGGAATGTCCACACCTTCGGCATGGGTCTTGAAGGTCAGGTAGAAATGATGCGCGCCGATCAGCCCCGATTTTTCGATGCGGCGAAGCGCGTCGCGCACCACGCCGCGCAACGCCTGGTCCGTCAGGGCCTGATAACCGATGAAATCCTTCGCCATGAGACTTTTTAGAGTAAGCGTGGCTAACAAGGAGTCAATCGCGGGAACCCGTCAATCGCTCTTGTCTATTTTGACGCAATTGCAGCGGCAGGGGAACCGGAAGCTTTATCAAGCCGTTGTGAAGGGGACGCTGCCGAGGGTCCTACCCCGTGAAAATCGCACAAATAGCGCCACTTGTGGAAAGTGTGCCGCCGCGCCTTTATGGCGGCACCGAGCGGGTGGTATCCTGGCTGACCGAGGAACTGGTCGCCCAGGGCCATGAAGTGACCCTGTTCGCCAGCGGCGATTCGCATACCTCGGCCAAGCTGGAGGCGATGGTGCCCCGGGCGTTGCGCCTGGACGGCATTCATAATTCGGCGCCTCACCACATCGCCATGCTGGACCGGATCGCGGAGCGGGCCGCCGAATTCAATGTCATCCATTTCCATGTGGATTTTTTCCATTCCCCGATTTTCCGCGGGCTGGCGCACAAGACCCTGACCACCTTGCATGGACGCCAGGATCTGCCGGAACTGCCGGACGTCTACCGCGCTTTCCCCCACATGCCGCTGGTTTCGATTTCCAATCACCAGCGAAAGCCCGTCCCCCCGGTCAACTGGATGGGCACCGTCTATCACGGCTTGCCAGAGCGGCAATTCCACGAAGGCCCGGGGCAGGGCGGCTATCTGGCGTTCCTGGGCCGCATCTGCCCCGACAAAGCGCCGCTGGAAGCCATCGAGATCGCCCGCCTGGCCGGAATGAAACTTAAAATGGCCGCCAAGGTGGATCCGGTCGATCAGCGTTATTTCGATCAGGTGGTGGCGCCGGTGCTGGCGAAAAGCCCGCATGTCGAGTTCATCGGTGAGATCGACGATCGCAGCAAGCAGCAATTTCTGGGCGATGCCCGCGCGCTGCTGTTTCCGATCTGCTGGCCCGAGCCGTTCGGGCTGGTGATGATCGAGGCCATGGCCTGCGCCACGCCGGTGATCGCGTTCCGTCAGGGCGCGGTGCCGGAGATCTTGGAAGACGGGCTAACCGGCTTCGTGGTCGGGAATGCACGGGAAGCGGCCGCCGCGGTGGAGCGTCTGGACCTGTTATTCCGCCCCTCGATCCGCTCGCGGTTCGAGGAACGCTTCAGCGCCCGCGCCATGGCGCGCGAATATGTCCGGATTTATCGCCGGCTGGCCGATTTCGACGATGTCGCGGTCGAGGCCGCGTGACAATTTTCCGATTTTAATGCCGAGCCATTTGGAAGCGCGCCATGGAGGTCAAGCCCCTCCCGTCATCGCCTGACGAGACGTCCAGTTTTTATATCCAGGCGACCGAGTCCATTCAGGAGCGCTGGCCGCGCACCCTGAAGAATGGCGACATGTTCGGCCTGTTCGATGTCCTGGGCGATGTGAAGGATCCCGAACTGACCCCCGGCGGCCTGTTCTATCGCGACACCCGCCATCTTTCCGGCCTGGAATTTCTGATCGACGGACAGCGCCCGCTGTTCCTGTCCTCGGCGCTGGAAAGCGACAATGTTGTGCTCACCGTCGATCTATCCAATCCCGACATTTTCGAGCGAGGCAAGATCGTTCTGCCGCGCGAGACGTTGCATGTGCGCCGCTCCAAATTCCTCTGGGATGGTGCCTGTTATGAGCGCTTCTCGGTCCATAATTTCGATGCCCATTCCCGGCGCTGCTGGTTGACCTTCAATTTCGAAGCCGATTTCCGCGATCTGTTCGAGATCCGGGGCCTCCAGCGCCTGCGCCGTGGGAACATCTCCACCACCGTGACCGATGAAAAGCTGCTGTTCCGGTATCACGGCCTGGACGGGATCGAGCGGCAGACCGATATCTGGTTCGAGCCCAAGCCGGAACGGGTGACCGAAAGCCAGGCACTCTATGCCCTGGACCTGAAAACCGGCGAGCAGTTTTCCATAGTGCTCAGCATTCGCTGCGCGGCGGCGCAAAGCACCCCGGGGCCGTTCTCCCAGCCCTATCGCGCGGCCCGGCGCGCCGCGCAGATCGCCAGCAAGCTGGGCGGAACCGTGACCAGCAGCAATGCCTTGGCCAACCGGATGCTGCACCGGGCGGGCGCGGATCTGGCGATGCTGATCACAGAAACCGCGGATGGGCCTTACCCCTATGCCGGCACACCCTGGTTCTCCACGCCGTTCGGCCGCGATGGGATCATCACGGCCTTGCAGACTTTGTGGATCGATCCCGCCATGGCGCGGGGCGTGCTGCGCTTTCTGGCACGCACCCAGGCGACGGCGAGCGATGCCCGCGTGGATGCGGAGCCGGGCAAGATTCTGCATGAGACGCGCGCCTGTGAAATGGCCAATTTGGGCGAAGTGCCGTTCGGCCGCTATTACGGCAGCATCGATTCCACGCCCTTGTTCATTCTTCTGGCGTCCCGCTATTTCCAGCGCACCGGCGATCAGGCGACGATCCGGGAGCTTTGGCCGCATCTGGAAGCGGGCTTGCGCTGGATCGACCGGTTTGGCGACCGGGATGGCGACGGCTTTGTCGAATATTACCGCGAAAGCGAGAATGGCCTGGTCAATCAGGGCTGGAAGGACAGCCACGATTCCATTTTTCATGCCGACGGCAAGCTCGCCACCGGCCCTATCGCCCTTTGCGAAGTGCAGGCCTATGTCTATGCCGCCAAGGAAGGGGCGGCGATGCTGGCCCGTATGCTGGGCGATCATGCCCGCGCCGACATTTTGACGAACGATGCCGAAACGCTGCGCCGGAATTTCGAGGCGCGCTTCTGGTGCGAGGATCTGGGCGTCTATGCCATTGCGCTGGACGGCGACAAGAAGCCGTGCCGGGTGCGCAGCTCCAATGCCGGGCAGGTGCTGTTCTGCGGCATCGCCTCCCCGGATCGCGCCGCCCGCCTGGCGGAAACATTGATGACGCCGGAAATGTTTTCCGGCTGGGGCGTGCGCACCTTGGCGTCCGATGCGCCGCGCTTCAATCCCATGTCCTATCATGACGGCTCGGTATGGCCGCACGACAATGCCCTGATCGCGCTGGGCCTGGGCCGCTATGGCTTCAAGCGCGCGGCCTCCGCCATTTTCGGCGGCATGTTCGACGCATCCAGCCATATGGAGCTGATGCGCTTTCCGGAATTGTTCTGCGGCTTTCCCCGCCGGCGCGGCACCGCGCCGACACTCTATCCGGTGGCGTGCCAGCCCCAGGCCTGGGCCAGCGCCGCGCCGTTCGCATTGCTGGAAGCCTGCCTGGGCGTGGCTTGCGATTACGAGCGCCGCGAAATCCGTTTCCACAATCCGTTCCTGCCGCGCTTCCTGGAGGAGATTCGCATCCGCAATCTCGATCTGGATGGCGCTTCGGCCGATTTGCGCCTGCGCCGCAGCGGCGAGGGCACGGAAGTGGCGATTCTGGCGCAGCGCGGGGATGTTTCGATTCGAATTGCGCAATAAAATCAGGCAGTATGCAACATTACGCAGAGATGGGTTGAGCAGGTTCACCGGCCGGTATATGCCCATCCGAAATGAGCGTCGAAAACCGCCCGAATCGTGCCGTCGAAGCGGTTCTGCCTGAAGATCTGGAACTGACACCGCAGGCTCAGCCGGTGGAAGCGCCGCCGCCCGAAAGGATGCCGGCGGACGCCGCCGAGGACCGGAGCGCGCTGGCCTTCCTCAAAGTCTTCAAGCACCGCAATTACCGGCTGTTCTTCTCCGGCCAGCTGGTGTCGTTGATGGGCACCTGGATCACCAATGTCACCCAGGGCTGGCTGGTCTATAGCCTCACTCATTCACCTTTGCTGTTGGGCGTGACGAGTTTCGCGGCGGCGGTTCCGGTATTCTTCTTTTCCGTGTTCGGCGGTGCGATCTCCGACCGTTTCGACCGGCGGCGCTCCTTGTTCGTCACCCAGGCCCTGGCCTGTCTGCAATCGGCGTTGCTGGCGATCCTCACTCTCACGGGCTGGATCACGGTGTGGGAAATCATTGCCCTGGCGCTGTTCCAAGGGTTCATCAACGCCTTCGACGTGCCGATCCGCCAGGCCATGACGCTGGAGATGGTGGGCAAGGACGATCTGCGCGACGCCATCTCGCTCAATTCCATGATGTTCAACCTGGCGCGGGTGATTGGCCCCACGGTGGGCGGGATTTTGATTGCACTGGTGGGCCCCGGAATTTGCTTTTCCATCGACGCCCTGTCCTATGGCGCGGTGATCGTCAGTCTTTATCTGATGCGGTTCGTGCCGCGCCCGCCGGTCAAGCATGCGGCTCCGCTCAAGGCGGTGAAGGAAGGAATTCTCTATGCCTGGCGCGAGCGCGAAATCCGCGCCTCGCTCATCCTGATCGCCATGTGCTCGGCTTTCGGCGCGGCCTATCTCAGCCTGTTGCCGGCCTTCGCGCGCGACGTGCTGCATCAGGGCAGCGAAGGCTTGGGCCTTCTTTATACCGGGGTGGGGGCGGGCGCGTTCCTGGGCGCCTATGCCCTGGCCCGGGTGCCGGACCGGCATCTGTTCGCCACGCCGATCATGGCGGCGCTGAGCTTCGGCATTTCGCTGATCTTGTTCTCCCAATCGCATTGGTTTGGCGTGTCGCTGGTGCTTCTGTTGCCCGCCGCGTTCAGCCTGATGCTGCTGGGCGGCTCTACCAATTCGATCATTCAACTGGTGTCGCGCGACGACATGCGGGGCCGGGTGGTGGCGCTCTATGCGATGGCGTTCCTGGGCATGATGCCTTGGGGCTCGCTGATCCTGGGCTGGGTGGCGGAGCGTCTGGGCACCGGCCGCGCCGTGGCCCTGGGCGGATGCATCTGCATTCTGGCGGCGGCCGTGGCCTGGTATGACCGCAAAGGCGAGCGGTGGAAGCTAAGAGCTGCTGAGTGAAGTGGGGAGCTTCTGTTGCCCGGTGCTCCCCGAACCGCGCTTACCTAATCAATTAGGCAGCGAGTACCATTTCGTTATCGTTGGCACTTATACGATTAGCCCGATAACGGCGGAACCATACCGAGCAAAAGGACAGCCTTTACACGTCCGTCGATCCTGTTTCGCCCCCACAGAAACCCATTCCTTGAGAATGGGCTTGTGGTGGAGGCGCCGGGTACCGCCCCCGGGTCCGGGCCGCTTATTACGAAGCCGTTTATTGCCATAGCCGGTTGCCCAGCCTTTCCAATATAAGCCCCAACAGTTAGTTTTTGAAGAGCGCCAGACTTTGGCCGGAACCCAATCAAATGCGGCAATATCTCGAACTGCTGGAAAAAGTGATGCGCGAGGGCGTGGAAAAGCGCGACCGCACCGGAACCGGCACGCGCTCCATTTTCGGCCATCAGATGCGGTTCGACCTGGCCAAGGGTTTTCCCCTGGTCACCACCAAGAAAGTCCATCTCAAATCCATCATTTACGAATTGCTGTGGTTCCTGCGTGGCGAAACCAATGTGCATTGGCTGCAGGAGCATGGCGTCACCATTTGGGACGAATGGGCGGACGCGAATGGCGAATTGGGACCGGTCTATGGCTATCAGTGGCGAAGCTGGCCCAGCCAGGGCGACGGCACCATCGACCAGATCTCCCACTTGATTCGCGACATCAAGAACAATCCGGATTCCCGCCGCCTGATCGTGACGGCCTGGAATCCGGCGGATGTGCCGAAAATGGCGCTACCGCCCTGCCATTGCCTGTTCCAGTTCTATGTCGCGGACGGAAAACTCTCCTGCCAGCTCTATCAGCGCTCGGCGGATATTTTCCTAGGCGTGCCGTTCAACATCGCTTCCTATGCGCTTCTGACCATGATGGTGGCACAGGTGACGGGGCTGGAGCCGGGTGAGTTCGTGCATAGTTTCGGCGATGCGCATCTCTATCTTAATCATGTGGAGCAGGCCGAGCTGCAACTGTCGCGCGCGCCCTATCCCTTGCCGGTGATGAAGCTCAATCCGGCGGTGAAGGATATTTTCGGATTCCGCTACGAGGATTTCACCCTGGAAAACTACCAGGCGCACCCCGGCATCAAGGCGCCCATCGCCGTCTGACGTCTTCAGTCGCTTAGCAATTGCAGGATCGCGGCGGCGGCATAAAGATCCTGTCCGGCATTACCCACCGCCTTGTAGATCGTCCGCCCCGTGGGCCGCTTGGGAAGCGGGGTGGCGATCAATTCTCCGATCGCGCGCAGATGGGCCGCCACGGCTTCGGGCGATCCGAATGCCGCCAACAGATCGCCCGCTTCCCGCGCCACCGGGATTTTGCTGTCCGCGAAAATCGCAGCGTCTCTCACAAGCGGGGCCGGCAATTCGCACATGTCGGGACGATAGGCGCCGATGGCGTTGATATGCGCCTGCGGATGCACATCTTCGGCCTCGAACAGGGCTTCCCGCGCATTGGTGACGGTGCAGACGATCGCCGCATCGCGCAGCCTGGCGGGATCGGGACCGGCAACGGCTTCGATGCCGAAGCGATGGCGAACTTCGCCCGCCAATTTTTCCGCCCGTTCATGGTCGCGGCCCGTGACCAGGACGCGCTTGATCGGACGCACCGCCAGCATCGCTTCGACATGATGTGCGGCCTGGGGACCGCTGCCGAACAAGGCAACGCTATCGGCATCCGGCAACGCCAGAAGGTCGGTCGCCACCGCGCTGCAGGCGGCGGTGCGCAGCAACGTGACCTCTTCGGCGGGCAGGCGGGCGATGGGCGCCCCGGTCACTGCGTTCAATACCGTCAGCTCGCCCATCACGCCGGGAATGCCCAGCGCCCGGTTGCCGTCCACCAGAGTGAGAAACTTGAAAGCCGCGAGTTTCAGTTCTTCAGACCGTGCCGGCATCGCCAGCATGCCGAAATCATTCTTGAGGCTCCATCCCGCGCGCAACGGAACTTCCACCCGGCCTTCCGCCTCGGCGCGCAGGGCATCCCGCATCACCGGAAGAAGCGCCGCGATATCGATGCGCGCGGTTATGTCTTCCGGCGATACGGTCCGCATATTGCCTACCAGCCGACCGAGATGCCGTCCTTGCGGTGATCCGTGCCGGCGCGATAGGTGCCGTTGACCGGTTGGGTCGAGGTCTTGCTCTGCGACGGCAAGGGTTCCTTGGGATCGGGGGTCATCAGAATGGCCTGATAGCCGCCCATTTCCCCGCCATCCACGGACCGGACTTTGTGGCCCATGGCTTGAAGCTGAGCGCCGACCGCCTTGAAGGCTTCCGATTCCAGATCGACGATGTTGCGGGTCTGATAGTGATGGAAGCGCGCCATGTCGGAGGCCGCCTGCACATTGGCGCCCAGATCGACCATGTTCACCATCACCTGGCCATGGCCTTGAGACTGCATGTCGCCGCCCATCAGCTGCAACGCCATCAACTGTCCGTCAAAGCGGCCGCCCTGCATCACGAAGGCCGCGGCCAGCGTATTATAGGGGCGCTTGTGCGGCGCGATCACATTCGGGCTGTTGGGGTCGAGAGTGAACAGGGCGCCGCGATTGTGCAGAATGAAACCATAGCCCGGCACGGTGATGCCCGAACCGAAATTGGCATAATTGGAATTCACCCAGGACACCATGTTGCCCCAGCGGTCCGCGGTGGAAAGCACGATGGTGTCGCCATCGCCGACCCCGTTGGTCGGATGCAGGTTCATGGCTTTGGTGGGGCTGATCTTGGCGCACAATTCCTGGGCATGCGCCATGCTGATCAGCTCCTTCACCTTGGTCAGGAGGCCCGGATTGGCATTGGGATCGCCGTTGAAGCGGTTGAGGTCCGCATAGGCCAAGGCCTTGGCTTCGATCAGCATGTGCCAATAGCGCGGATCGACCGGACCCATCGAGGCCAGGGTCTGGCCCGGATAGACCTTGTCGGTGCAGGCCGACAGGATGTTCAGCATCTCATTGGCCGCGAAGCCCTGCGACGGCGGCGGCAGTTCCACCAGGGTATAGCCGTGATAGTCGCTCATCACCGGCTCGACCCATTCGCCTTTGTAATTGGCAAGGTCTTCCACCGTCATGGTGCCGCCCAGCGAACGCACTTTTTTCACCACGGCCTCGGCCACGGGGCCTTTGTAGAAACCGTCGCGGCCTTTCTCCTGCAGGATGCGGAAGGTCTTGGCGAGGTCGGGATTTTTGTAGATCTGGCCCGCCTTGGGCTGCTTGCCGTCGATGTACCAGGTCGCCACCGAATCCGGATCAAGCTCGGTGCAGCAATTTTCCAGCTGGGCGCGATTGGCGTTCACCGCCTTGGGCAGGTGCCAGTCGAAGGCGATGCGCTCGGAGATGGGAAAGCCTTGCTCGGCATATTGAACGGCGGGCGCCAGCACCTGCTTGAATTTCATGGTGCCGTATTTGTCCAGCACCTCGCCCCAGCCCCAGGCGGCGCCGGGCACGGTGACGGACAGGACTCCGCGCGCCATGCCCGAACCGGGGCCGTCATTGCGGGGGTCGAATTTGTAGCCATGGCTGTTCATGAAGGCCAAGGTCTGGCCCGACGCCGCCATGCCGCTGGCGTTGAGCACATGCAGCTTGTGGTCCTTGGCGGTGTAGATGATGGCGAACATGTCGCCGGCCAGGCCCACATTCATGGGCTCGACCAGATTGAGCATGGCGGCGGTCGCCACCGCCGCGTCCACGGCGTTGCCGCCTTTCTTGAGGATATCCAGACCGGCCTGGGCGGCCAGCGGCTGGCTGGTGGTGACCATGCCGTTGCGGGCCATCACTTCCGACCGGCCCTGGGCCATCCAGCCTTCCGCCCGGTCGCCCCGCACGGCCTTGCAGAAGGGCGGGTTGACGGCATCCTTGGCGCTGGAGCAGGTGGCGGAGGCGAGGTCGGCCGCCGGCGCTGGCAAGGCCGCCAGGCCCAGGGCCGAAGCGCCTGCCGCCACGATAAGGGCACGGCGCAGCCCGGCCGGAATATGTCTTTTCATGCGCGTCTCCTCGGTTCCCAGTCTGGTGCTGGTGCATCTGTGATAGGAGACGACTGATTACGCCACCGCCCTCATCCCCAGGGGCGCATTTTGTGGGGGATACTATCCGGCGTCCAGCAGGCGGCGCGCCACACCCCAGGGACGGCCGTCGATGGCGGCCAGCCCCAGTCCGATCAGGACCAGCCCCATCAGCGCCCGCAAGGTTACAGTTTCGTCAAGAAAGAGCGCCCCCAAAATCAGGGCGCTTCCCGGCAGCAGAAATGTGACCAGCACCAGATTGGTCGCTCCGGCCACAGCCAGGATGCGAAAGAAGAGAAGATAGGCCAGCGAGGTGGAAAGCAGGGCAATCGCCAGCAGGGCGGCCCAGGCGCCCGCCGAAGGCATCGGCAGCGCCCAGGGGCGGTCCACCAGGGCTGCGAGCGGGATCAGGATGATGGTGGCCGCCGTCACCTGGGCGGTGGCGATCTTGAGCGGCGCGATGCCTTTGAACCGGCGGCCATAGGTGGCGCCCAGGGAATAGACCGCCGCCGCCAAGAGGCAGGCGGCATCGCCCAGAAGATCGCCTTGGCCGAAACCGGACAGCGCCGCCGGGCCGATCAGCACGGCGACGCCCAGGAACGCGGCCAGCACGCCCACGCCCTTGGCGGCGGTGATCTTTTCGTCGCTGGTGAAGAAATGCGCCACCAGGATGGTGAAGATCGGCGTGGTGGCGTTGAGGATGGCGGCCGATCCGCTGGCGATGCGGATTTCCCCGAACGCGATCAGGCTGAAGGGGATGACATTGTTCAGCAGGCCCAGAACCAGAAAGGACTTCCATTGCTGCAGGGTCAGATGCAGCGGGTCGCGCCGGGCCAGCAGCAAAAGATGCAGCGCCAGCGCGGCAATGCTCACCCGGCCCAGCACCACGGTGAAGGGCGGCAGCTCCTGCACCAGAACTTTGTAGAAAAAGAACGAGCCGCCCCACAGCGACGAAAGGGCGAGGAGCGCAATCCATTCTGGCGCGCCCATCCGTGGCGCGGCTGCCTGCGATGACATCGGTCCAGCTCCCCAATTACGGCGCACGATATCAGCGCCGCGCGGCACGCGACCATCCCCGACGTGTCGCGAAATCGGTCTAGCGGGGTTGCGTTTGCCACATCGCAATCGACGGCTTGCGATAATTCGGCTATGATCAAACTATGAAATACGGACCCGACATTGCCCTGGTCGCCAGCCTGATCGGTGAGCCCGCCCGCGCCAACATGGTGCTGGCGCTGATGTCGGGCCAGGCCTTGTCGGCCGCCGATCTGGCGCGGGAGGCGGGAGTGACCCCGCCCACCGCCACCGGTCATCTGGCCAAGCTGGTGTCCGCAGGCCTGCTCGGCGTCCGCAAGCAGGGGCGTCACCGCTATTTCGAAATCGCGGGACCGGATGTGGGACAGGCCGTGGAAGCCCTGATCGCCGTGGCGGCGCGCGCCGGACATCTGCGCACCCGTCCCGGCCCCAAGGACGAAGCGATGCGCCACGCCCGGTCCTGTTACGATCATCTGGCCGGGCGTATGGCGGTGGACATGTTCGGTCATTGGATGGCCTCCGGAATTCTGTGCTGGCGCAGCGGCGCGCTGCATCTCACCCGCAAGGGTCGCGATTTTCTGGGTGGGCGGGGGATCGCATTCGAAGCGCTGGAAAGCGGCAAGCGCCCGCTCTGCCGCAGCTGCATGGATTGGAGCGAACGGCGGCATCATCTGGCGGGAACCTTGGGTGCCGAGATCCTGGAGATGGCGGTGGCCAAGGGCTGGGCGGCACGGGAGCGCAATATGCGCACCGTGTCCTTCAGCAAGCGCGGCGAGGAAAATTTCGTGCGCTGGTATTCGCGGCCCGGCTAGCGTCAGCCGGCGGCGCCGTAGCGGCGATAGACAAAACCATCGGCGGCCGCCTCGGCTTCGCCCGCCGCCAATTCCACCAGCCGCGCATGATCTTCGGACAATCCGCAAGCCGGGTCCGTTCTGGCGGCGTCGCCGGTGATGGCAAAGGCCTGGCAGCGACAACCGCCCCAGTCGATTTCCTTGCGGTCGCAGCTTTTGCAGGGCTCGGGCATCCAATCGGTGCCGCGAAAGCGGTTGAAGGCTTCGGAGCGGAGCCAGATATCGGCCAGGCTGCGCTGGCGCACATTGTCGAACGCCATGCCTTCCAAACTCTCCGCCGCGTGACAGGGCAGAACCTTGCCGGACGGGGAAATGTTGAGAAAGCGCCGCCCCCATCCGCCCATGCAGGATTTGGGGCGGCGGGCGTAATAGTCCGGCACCACATAATCGATCACCAGCACGCCTTCGAGACGGGCACGGGCGGCGGCCACAGTGGTGGTCATCTCTTCCAACTGGGCGCGGCTGGGCATCAACGCGGCGCGGTTCTTCAGCGCCCAACCATAATATTGGACATTGGCGATCTCGGCCCGGTGGGCGCCGATCGCCACCGCCATGTCCACCATCTCCGTCAGGTGATGCAGGTTCTGGCGATGGACCACGAAATTGGCGGTGAGCGGCAGGCCCGCATCGCGCACCAATCGGGCGGTAGCAAGCTTTTTGGCGTGGGCGCCTTGATAGCCGCCGATCCGTTCGCCGATCTCGGCGCCGGAATCCTGGAAGCTCAGCTGCACATGCTCCAATCCGGCCGCAATCAACGCGGCAAGGCGCCCGGCATCCAGCGCCACGCCCGAGGTGATCAGGTTGGTATAGAGACCGGCTGCCGTCGCGCCGGCGATCAGCTGCTCCAGATCGCGGCGCACGGTGGGTTCGCCGCCGGAGAAATGCACCTGCAGGCAACCCAGTTCGGCCGCCTCGTTGATGGCACGCAGCCAGTCCGCCGTTGGCATCTCGTTCGCGGCTTTTTCCAGCGCCAGCGGATTGGAACAATAAGGGCATTGCAGCGGACAGCGATGCGTCAATTCCGCCAGTAGGGCCAAGGGCGGTTCCAGTGCGGTCATGCCTGCATCACGCTTTTGTCGACGAAATTCTGCACCAGCGCGACCACGTCCTTTTCGATCACGTCGCGTGGCGCATCGGGAAAGGCGGTGCAAAGGTCCGCCACCACGGCATCCAGCCGGGCGGCGCCGTCGCAGCGCGAGACGATGGCATGCGCCACCGGGTCCAGCACGAAACTGCGCTCCGGCGCCTGAATGGTCCATTGCGCCCGGGCCTTGTCATGACGCAGGCGCATGTGCGGCGCCAGCCGGGGGATCGACGCCATATCGATGATGGTGCGCTCGGTCATGCCCGGTCCTCCGGCACGAAAGCCCCGGGCGGAATCAGCGCCGGGGTCACATAGGCGTGATTGAGGGCATCCAGCTGGCTCCATAACACGTCGGTCTTGAAGCTGAGCGCCGCCAGGCATTGTTCCTGCTTCTCGCGGCTGTCCGCATGGTCGAGCACATAGCCCAGGCCGAAAGCGACATCTTCGGGCGCCTGCACCAGCCGGGTGCGGAAATATGCCAGGGTTCGGTCGTTGGCGAAGGGATAATGTTCCAAAAGGGCGGCGATGCGGGTTTTGTGCAAGGTGGGCGCGAACATCTCGGTGAGGGACGAGGCGACGGCTTCCAGGAGGCTCTTCTCCCGCACGAAGCGGATATAGGCTTCGCAGGCAAAGCGGGTGGCGGGCAGAACACCGGCACAACTGGCGACGTAATCCCTGTCCAGACCGACGCCTTCCGCCAATATCAGCCAGCGCTCGATGCCGCCTTCGCCCGCCGTCTTGCCGTCATGGTCGGTGATGCGGCTGATCCATTCGCGGCGCAGCGCGATGTCGTCGGCGCGGCCGATCAAGCTGGCATCCTTCAGCGGAATCGATTTCTGGTAATAGAAGCGGTTGAGTACCCAGGCCTGCATCTGACCCTGATCGAGCCCGCCTTCATGCAGCTTGATGTGGAAGGGATGGCGGTCGTGATAGCGCGCCGCGCCGATGGCGCGCAGGCGTTGCTCGAATTCTGCACGGGGCCAGGCTTGGGTCACAGGCAAATCTCCATGCCGTCATCGGCGATCTGCCATCCGGCGGCTTCGGCCCGGCCACGTTCGGGCGAATGGGCCACGAACAGCGGGTTGGTGTTGTTGATATGGATGAAAATCTTGCGCTGCACGCCCAGTGCAGCGAACGCGGCAATGGTGCCCTCCTCGCCGTCGCAGCTCATATGGCCCATGCGGCGGCCGGTCTTGGTTCCCACGCCCGCCCGGATCATCTCATCGTCGCGCCACAAGGTGCCGTCGAAAAAGACCAGCGCGGCACCCCGGAGCCGTGCCGCCAGGTCCGGCGTCATCCGGGCGCAGGCGGGGATGTAGAAGAACGAGGTTCCGTCCTCGTCCCGGATTTCGAGACCCAGCGTATCGCCTTCGGCGGTTCCGAAATCCGGCGCGTTTCCGTCTTCCAGCCACAGCGCCACTTTGCCGGGCACGGGAAAGGCGCGCACGCTGAGACCCAGCGGCGCATCGCGTCCATCCTTGAGCGCCAGAACCCCATCCATGGGCATGGGACGGCGCGCGACGAAATCGGGATTGAGCACATTGAAAATGCTGTTGCCGGCCAGAACATCCAGGACACGGGCATGGCCGTAGATTGCGAATGCCTGGCTCTCGCGCAGATTGAGCAGGCCGGCGACATGATCGACATCCGCATTCGTCAGCACCACCGCCGCGATCGGGCTGGCGCGCAGGGGCGCGTTTGGATCTGGCTGAAGCTGGCGGCGCTGGTTGATCTGCTGGCGCAGATCCGGGGACGCGTTGAGGAGAACCCAATTCTTCCCGTCCGCGCTCACCGCAAGCGAAGACTGGGTGCGCAAAGGCGTATCGGGATCGCCGGCGCGGGCGCGGTGCGCCACGGCATCATTGCTGTTCCATTGCGGAAAGCCGCCGCCCGCCGCGGCGCCGAGAACAAGAATATGAATCACGGAAATCCCGAAGAAAACGGACGGAGCAGCTTTTGGGCCACCCCGTCCGCCCTTAGACGTCGATCAGATGTCGGCGCAGGCGTAGCAGTTGATCTCCATGCCGACGGCGACTTCGATCACGCGGGGCGTATTCCAGGTCATTGGTTTCTCCTTGTTGACAGAAACGGAAAAACCTTATGGGCGATGCCGAATGCGCGAAACGGACCGGCGCGCGTTTGGGAAGAATTCCTCCACGTGCGATCCTCGCATCGATGTTTTGGGAAAATTTCCTGCCCGGGATTAAGTCTGTTCAGCCGAGGTCGGTCAGGCCACGACCGATGGCGATGCGAATCAAATCCGCGGTGTGGCTGACGCCCAGTTTTTCCTTGATGCGGCTGAGTGTGTTGGCGACGGTCTTGTAGGCAATGCCCAAGGCGTCGGCGATCTGGTTCAGATTGTTGCCCTCCGCCAGCAGGCGCAGGATTTCCAGGTCGCGCTGGGTGAGGGGGCGCAGATAGGCATTCTCGCCGATTTCATGCACGGCGATTTCGCTGGCGATATCGCGCTCGATCACGGTGCCGCCCGCCAGCACGGTATCGATGGCGGCCAAAAATTCCTCGGGCGCCGCGTTTTTGCTGATGAAGCCGCGCGCGCCCGCTTCCATGGAGCGAGTGGCGTAGATCGCTTCGGTGTGCAGCGAAAAGACCAGGACGGGCAGGCGCGGATCGGCCTTGAGCAGGCGGCGGAGCAGTTCCAGCCCGCCCAGGCCCGGCAGGTTGAGGTCCAGGATCAAGAGCTGGAAACTGGTGGCGCGGACCTGCTCCAGCGCCTCCTCGCCGGTGGCCGCTTCGGAAAGCTGCAATGCAGGCAGCCCCGCCAGCAGCCGGCGGATGCCGGAGCGCACAATGGCATGATCGTCGACAAGCAGAACCTTGCTCACGCGATTTCCAGTTCCCGGATTTTCGGAAGGAAGGCACGAATGCACACGCCCGTTCCCTTCACTTCCTCCACCGTCATATGGCCGCCCAGGGTGCCGAGCCGTTCGCGCATGCCCGAAAGGCCCATCTGGCCCAAGCTCATGCCGCCGGCCAATTCTTGGCCGAGGCCGCCGCCGTCATCGGCGACGGAAACCATCACCTGATCCGGCAGATCGGCGATCACGATTTCGATCCTGGTCGGCTTGCCGTGCCGCACGGCATTGCTGAGGCTTTCCTGCACGATGCGATAGGCAACGTCCTCGCCGCGCCGGTCCAGCCCTGGCGTGGCGGCGATGTGCCGCGCGAAGCGGATATCGGGATGGCGGCGCGCCCAGAACGCGATCAGGTCGCCGATCGCCGGCTCCAGGCCGAAATCCAGGCTGCTGACGGGCCGGAGCTGGCGCAGAATTTCCTTCACGTGAGTCTGGACATGCAGCGCCGCGTCGCGGATCGCGGCCCCCATGGAGCGGGTCTGCGGCTCGGCGGATTTGGCCAGGATATTCGCGTCGACCTGGATGGCGAAGAGATAGGGCCCGACTTCGTCATGCAGGTCACGGGCGATGCCGGTCCGCTCCTCTTCCTGGATGCTGTGAATCTGTTGCTGCAGGCGCTGATTGCTTTCGGAGAAGGTCTTCAGCCGCGCCGCCATGTGATTGAAACCTTTCGCCAGGGCGACGAATTCCGGCGGCCCCTTGGCATCCAGGCGGGCATCATATCCGCCGTCGGAAATCGCCAGCAGGCCGGTCTGGAAACGGCGGAAGAAGCGCAAGGCATAGGCCACCGCCAGGGACACCGCCGTCATGGTCGCGGCGCAGAACAGGAGCATGGCGAGGAAGGCGTCACTGGCATGGTCCCAGACATCGGCGATCTCGCTGCGCGGATCGCTGGTCAGTTCCACCACGCAGGGATATTGCGGCAGCTTGATGTTGAAGCGCGCCGACAAGGGCGGGGGCGTCATCAGCCGGGCGAACCATTGCGGCGCGGGATCCTTGAGCCGCCCGATCTCCGAACTGACGATCACTTTTTCCTGTTCGTTGATCAGGGCAGCGCGGACATGGCGCTGGCCTTCGAAGCTGGAGACGACCTGGCGCATGGTGACGGTATGCTGGACGTCGCTTTGCAGCGTGTCGCGCACGGAATTTTCCGCGCCCTGGAAGGCGGTGCGGATTTCGACTTCGACCACCGAGCGGGCATGCAGGATCAGAAGCGTGCCGCCGCACAGAAGGCTCAAAAGCAGCAAGACGGCGATGGAGCCGAGGACGCGGAACTGCAGCGACATGAACGCCCTGAAAATTATGACATGTCTTTATAACCCGGGACGGATACTGCCGGGAAAAGACATTTGCCGCACGGGAAAAATTCCCGAATTTCCGCCGGTTACGGGGAGGCTTGCGAAGGCCCGTCTGCCGTTCCGGCGCGGCGGGATGGGGGATCGGTCCGGTATGGGATGCCGCCATGGCGGGATGCTCGATACGAGCGGCGTCCCGCTTTGCGCAATTTTTACGCAACGCTTTCGAACACTTGCCTCGCATAAAAACCGCTCCGTTCTATTTTCCAATCGTCCGCGAATGGCGCGGCCCAAACGAAAAGGAGCAATGATATGGTGCAGAAAATTCTTCGCGTGTCGTCCTTGGCCCTTGCTTTGGCGGCGGGCGTCTCGCTCTCCGCGCATGCCGCCGATCTTGCCGCGAGTGGAAACGAAGAAGATCTGGCGGCGGCGCACGGCTCCTTCACCTCCGACATGACTGCGCCGTCGAATGTTCCCGTGGCGAGAATGGAGCGGGCCTGGAAGCATTTCGCGATGCGCTTCAAGGATGGCGAGCGTCACATGCGGCCGTCGATGGAAGATCAGCGGTGATCGGGCAGGCTTGAGAGGGCCGCGGGCCTTCTCAAGCCTTCGCTGCAATATCTGCCGGCAGCCCCGGTAGCAGTCCATCGCTGCTGGATCGAAAGTCGGGGTGCGGGCCCTTGGGACAAGTCCAGCTCAAGGAGGCTGAGGGCAAAAGCCATATTTCGATTGAGGATTTTGCCATTGCGATGGTGAGTGCGTTAGAGCAACATGTTCCCTGTCGCAGGCGGTTCACGGTTGGGTATCAGTCATCGCTAAACAGCGGGGCAACGCCATGGCAAAGAAGAAGTCAGGAAATGGCGTATCTTTCGTCCTCAAGAATCTGCCAAAAATCCTTCCGAAGCTTGAGCCGCTTTATAAAGACATCCACGCGCATCCCGAGCTCTCGATGCAGGAGAAGCGGACAGCGGGTATCGCCGCGAAATGGCTCAAAGCCGCGGGCTTCAAGGTAACCACCGGCGTTGGCAAGACCGGCGTCGTCGGTCTCCTTAAAAATGGCGACGGTCCGACGGTCATGCTTCGCGCCGACATGGACGCATTGCCGATCAAGGAAGCGACCGGACTTGTTTATGCAAGCAAGGTGTCTGCGAAGGATAGCGAAGGCAAAACCGTCCCGGTCGGACATATGTGTGGACATGACATCCATGTAACTTGGCTCGCCGGAGCCGCCACATTGCTGTCGGAAGCGCGGGCTGCCTGGAAAGGCACTTTGATGGTTGTCTTTCAGCCGGGCGAAGAAACCGCACAGGGCGCCCAGGCCATGATTGACGATGGTCTTTTGAAACGCTTTCCCACGCCGGATGTCGTTTTGGGCCAGCACGTTATGGTCGGCGCCGCCGGAACTGTTGCCGGGAGCGCCGGCCCGATCACCTCTGCCGCTGACAGTCTGCAAATTCGCCTCTTCGGGCGCGGCGCGCATGGTTCAATGCCGCAAGCGAGCATAGACCCGGTTGTGATGGCTGCATCCGTCGTCTTGCGCCTCCAAACGATTGTCTCACGTGAAGTGGCAGCCAACGAAGCGGCGGTGGTGACGGTCGGTGTCTTGCAGGCAGGCTCCAAGGAGAACGTCATTCCCGATGATGCCCTTATTAAGCTCAACGTCCGGACGTTTGATGCGGGTGTCCGCAAGCATGTACTCGACGCAATCGAGCGGATCGTCAATGCGGAGGCCGAAGCCTCGGGCGCCCCGCGCAAGCCGGAAATTACGCCGCTCGACCGCTACCCCTTGAATGTGAACGACGAAACCGCCAGCAATCGAATCGCCGAGGCGTTCCGCACTCATTTCAGCACTGAGCGCGTGAAGCACACGGGCCCGGCGCCCGCCAGCGAGGATTTCGGCTGCTTCGGCACGGCCTGGAAGGTCCCTTCCGTATTCTGGTTCGTTGGCGGCAACGACCCCAAAGCCTATGCGAAGGCGAAGGCGGCGGGTAAGCTCAATGAGCTTCCGGTCAATCACAGCCCGCAGTTCGCTCCTGTTCTACATCCGACTTTGGAGACCGGTGTTGAAGCATTGGTGGTCGGTGCTCTCGCCTGGTTGGGCGGGAAGCAGTGATTTCTGGTCTCTCATTTCAAATTAAATTGCATGACCTCGATTGAAACTCTCGCAACCGTCCTCGATCTCGGCGGCACCTTCGTCTTTGCCATTAGCGGGGGGCTTGCCGCCGTCAATCGGCGGCTCGACATCTTTGGCATTCTTGTTCTGTCTTTTGTCGCGGGAAACTTTGGCGGTATCACGCGCGATGTTTTGATCGGCGCGGTACCACCTGCTGCCCTATCCAGCGTCAATTATTTGCTCGTCTCCGTCGTTGCCGGGCTTCTGACGTTTTTTTCCTATGCAGGAGTGGGCAAGCTCAAGACGCCAGTCCTTTACTTCGACGCGATCGGGTTGGCTTTCTTCGCGGTCGTTGGGGCTCATAAGGCCATTACACATGGGTTGAACCCGATCATGGCCGCCCTTCTAGGCATGCTGACGGGCATTGGTGGCGGCATGATGCGCGACATACTCCTTACCGAAATCCCGCAAGTGCTTCGCTCGGATTTATACGCCCTCGCAGCGCTTGCCGGGGCAGCGACTGTCGTCGGTGGCGATGTGATGGGCATTTCCTACGCCATCTCCGCCGCGGTGGGCGGCATTCTGTGCTTCGGGCTTCGGTTCGGCGCCATCAGATTTGGATGGCATCTGCCGACCGCCCGCTTGTCGGCGCATCGACGTGCGAGCGGGGAAAGCGATTGATCTTCAATCTTCCTGGCTTCCAGAGCGGGGGATTATGTCATGGCAACGGCAACAGAAACCCAAATGAGAGGCCGGTTAGCGACGTCCACACCGATTCAGAAGGGCCGCCCATTTCGAGCTGGAACGTCCAGGAGAACAATTTCTGCAAAACTCGATGCAAAATCGTTCCGTACATTGAACGAAAGATGCTCGTAACCCTTTGAAAGAACTTGGAGCGGGTGAAGGGAATCGAACCCTCGTATGCAGCTTGGGAAGCTGCCGTTCTACCATTGAACTACACCCGCGCAGGGCTTGCTTAGCACGCAAATTTTCTCAGAAAAAGAGCACTCGGGCCGCCGCTGTTTTCGCCAGGCCCGTCGCTCTGGCACCGGGCGTTCGACGCTTGAAATGGCCTGACGGCCATTTCATCCGCTTCGCGGACCGCGTCGGACTCATTGAACTACACCCGCACTCCAGCCGATCTGGGCTGGAAACGCTCGGTAGTACGCGGCATGTGTCTTGGAAAGCCGGTAAAAAGATGGGGGCCGGAACGCCGCGGGTCCCGGCTCGCTCAATTTGGGAGGTCTATTTGGACGTCCCCCTGGGGATCAGCAGCAGCACCACATGCGAAGGATAGCGGGTGCTGTGATAGACGGTCTGGTTGGCGGCCACCATTTGTGTGCCCGTCGCGCCCCGCGCGCCCTTGATTGATGCTGCGCGATCAGTCGCCTAGGCGCTGATAACCCCGCATCATCATGTTGGGAATGGTCATGCCGGCCCACAGATCGACCTGAACTTCGGGCAGGATGGTCTTGTGGTCGATCTTCATCCCCAGAACCGCCTGGCCGCAGACGCGGAAATCCACGCCGGCTTTTTTCATGGCCTGAATCAGCGCGATGTTGGGATTGTCCACGCCATTGTTGCGCTTCTTGTATTCGTCGCTCATCAGAATGGCGGGCGTGCTCTTCTGGTGGAAGACCACGACCAGCTGGCGATGGCTGGCCGGGACATTGTATTTCGCCAAGGTGTTGATGAACTGCGCCACGCCGCGCAGGCCGGGATTGACCTTGTCGGGGCTGTCTGGGCCATTGGCGAGATCGAAGACGAATTTATAGGTGAGGTTGGGGTCGGGATATTCATGCGCACCCGGTTGATCCTTTGCCGGATCCACGCCCGGGATCGGCAATTCCTGCGCCATGGCGCCCGCGGATATTCCCACCAGTCCGGCCATCAGAATGGCGCATGCCAATAATTTTCTCATGCCTTGCGTTCCCCTCGATTGAATTGAATGCCGCGTAATCGGCCCAGGCCCCCCGGTCGCTTGGATCATACGCGCTTCTTCGGATGCCCGAAAGCCGAACCGATGACTCGGTCGCGCCGGTTCGCGACGGCACAAAGGAAAACGGCCCGGACGAAAGTCCGGGCCGTTATTCGCTTTCATGCGGCCCCGAAGAGCCGAATGATATCAGGCAGAGATCTTCTTCGTCGCAGCCGCGATGCTGTCGAGAGCAGCCTTGAGCGTCTTGCGCGAAGTGGCGATGTTCATGCGCATGTGATTGGCGCCGCCCAGGCCATACGAGGTACCGGAATTGAGCTGGACGAAGGCGTTCTTCGCCAGCCAATGCTGGACCATGTCTTCCGGGGTCTGCATGCGGACTTCGCCCATCGCCTGACGGCCGGAATAGTCCGTGCCCATCTTCGATGCCGCGTCCTTCGCCGCCTGGTTGGCGTCGTCGGCCATCTTCTTGGCGCCGATCTTGTCAGCGATCGCCGAAACGTCGATCCACTGCAGGTAGGTGCCTTCCGGAGCATTGCCGACCTTGATCATCGGAATGTTCTTCTTGATGTAGTCGTTGGCGAACTGATGATTGTCGCTGATATAGGCCACGCAATCATTCAGCCAGCCTTCGCCGCCGGCATAGGCCGCTTCCGCCGCGTACATGCCGAGGGTGTTGAGGTCGGCATGGTTGTGGAACACGGTCGCCTTATAGACTTCCGGATTGGTGGTGAAGAACCACGCGCACTTCATGCCGGCCAGCGAGAAGCTCTTGGAGACCGACTTGTAGGTGATCGAGTTGTCCACGACCGCCTTGTTGTCCAGGCTGGCGAACGGAATGTACTTCTGGCCCTTGCTGATGAAGTCGCAATGGATTTCATCCGCCAGCACCAGCACGTTATGCTTGAGGCAGATTTCGCCGTAACGGGTGAGTTCCTCACGCGTCCAGGCGCGGCCGACCGGGTTCTGCGGATTGCAGAGGATCGAAACCTTGGTGTCGGGCTGCGACGCCTTGGCTTCGAAGTCATTCCAGTCGATTTCCCAACGGCCGTTGACCATCTTCATCAGGCTTTCATTCGCAACCGTCTTGGTGGCGCGAATGTCGCCATAGAAGCCGTTATAGATCGGCGTCGCGAGCAGCACCTTGCTGCCGGCCGGGCTGTAGGCGGCCATGGTGGCCAGAATGCCGGCGTGCACGCCCGTGGTGATGCCCATATTGCCTTCGTTCATGGCGGTGATGCCATAACGCTTATGGTTCCAGTCCACGATGCTCTTGAGCCAGGCCTTGCGGCTGGGCTGGCCCATGTCGATATAGCCCCAGTTGTCGTATTGGACGGCCTTGCGCAGCGCCGCGGTGATGGCGGGCGCGGCCTTGAAGTCCATGTCCGCGATGCCCATGCCGGCAACGACATGATCGATCTTCTCGTTGCGCAGGGCGCCGTCCCACTTGACGCTGTCATGGCCGACGCGATTGGCGATCGTGTCGAACGCGGCCGCGTCAGCGGCGGAGGCGGACGTGCTGGTTGCGAGAGAGGCGGCCAAGGGGCCCAGCGCAAGAACGCCGCTGCCGATGCCCGCATTCCTCAGAAATGAACGACGATTGAAGCCTGTTTTCATAGCCTGTTCCAAAAGTTACCTCCCCGTTTTTTGCTGCGCACATGGAGGACGGATAGGCATCCGTTGCCGTTTCCGCCACATCCCCAAATGGCCGATGAATTATCACTATAGCTTCGTTCATACCGTCGCGGAAGGCTGCGGAGTGCTTTTTGCACTGCAAAAGGCATGGACAATCGCGCTTGGATAAAAGTGGGAAAATTGGATTTATCTTCTACCTTCCCGGCAGCCGAATTTGTCGCGAACTGTCATGTTGCATCGCACACGTTCCATGCCTGTTCGTCCGCGTGGATGTTTGCGACGGAATTGACGCCCGGACTTCCCGAAATCGTTGATGAAACAGCTATAACGCCGGTTGCTCTTCCCGTCCGGTTACCGAGCAGGGATCAAAAAATTGTGCGCCGCGATATGCGAAGGATTTTTCGCTCCGGCATCGAAACATTCCCGCCCGATGACTTTGATCATGTAGGTCGATCATCCCTGTCATTCCGGAATCGGCCCCGGCAGCTCCGGCAGGACGGCGCCGGCCATGCTTTCGCGCCGCGCCGCCACCGGGCGATTCTCGCTGGCCTATGCGTGAGGCAGGACCGGCAATGCGCGAGCGCCTCGCATTGCGTGCGGCCGGCCGCTAGGTTTGCGCCGAAAATCTTTCGGAGGAATCCATGTCGATGTGCGCGCCTTTCTTTGCCGCGGTTCTTTTGGCGGCGACGCCGGTTGCCGCGCAGCCCATGGCACAGATGAAAACCTTCACATCCTCCGCCGAAGTGCAGCAGCTGATCGCCAAGGCCAAGGCCGACCGCAAAGGCGACGCGCCCACCACCGTCGAGCCGATCCTGTCTTTGGCCAATTATCGCGCCAACCTGGAATACCGCCCAATTCCCGGGCCCGCGGCGGTGCACGACACCGAGAATGAATTGATGGTGGTGATCGAAGGGGCGGGCACCATCACCATGGGCGGGCAGATGATGAATCCCAAACCCGCCAATCCGTCGGCATTGGGGATCAGCGGCGGCAAGGATACCGCCCTGGCGAAGGGCGATTTCGTCATGGTGCCCCATGGCACGCCGCATCAGATCAGCGCGGTCAAGGGCGCGCCGCTGGTGCTGATGACCTTGCATATGCCGCAATAAATCGGCCGCGTGGCGCCGCCTTTCATCCTGTTCGGATCTGCGCATCTGACCGCGCTAGCCCTGAGCGTGGCGGCGCCGTTGCTGCTGGCCCTATGGGCGCGGCCCAGCGCGTCGCGCGACCATGGCGTGCGGATGTGTCTTGCCGTGCTGCTGATCGCCGGTTGGCTGGGTTGGTATGCGATGTTGTGGGCGCGCGGCTGGCTGGCGCCGGGAAATGCCCTGCCGCTGAATTTGTGCGATTGGGCGCAAGGGGCACTGATCGCCGCGCTCGTCACCCGCAACCAGCGCGCTTATGAGCTAGGATATTTCTGGGGTCTGGGTGGCACCTTGCAGGGCGTGATCACGCCGGAGGTTCCCAGCGGCTTTCCGGATCTGCAGTTCCTGCTCTTCATGCTCGACCATGCGGGATTGATCGCGGTCGTTCTGTATCTGACCTGGGGAAGCCGGATGCGGCCGCAGGTCTCGTCCCTGCCGCGGGTGATTTTGGCGACGCTGGTCTATGTGGCGGTCGCGGGTGTCGCCGATTACGCCCTGGGAACCAATTACGGCTTCCTCAGAGGCAAGGGCGATCAAGTCAGCCTTCTGACCTTTCTGGCGCCCTGGCCCTGGTATATCGGCGAGCTGGTGGTGATCGGCCTGGTGTCGGTGGCGGTTTATTACGCGCCGTTCTGGCTGCTGGACAAATTCAGAAGCCCGAAAACATCGACATCGTGACGGATCCCGTCGCGCCGCACATATCCGCTCAGCCGCCCTTCCGGCGCGAAGCCCAAAAGGCCCAGCAGCTTCTTGGCCGGCATGTTGGCGGCATGAACCTTGGCTTCCAGGCGCTCCAGCTGCAGCTGGCGGAAGGCGTGATGAATCAGGGCACCCATCGCTTCACGGCCATAGCCCTGGCCCCATTGGTCGCGGCGGAACAGAAAGCCGATCTCGCCTCGCTTGTGGGTGAAGTCCAGCGCGCTGAGATCGACGCTGCCGATCGCGTCATCGCCGCGCCAGACGGTCCAATAGAGAAAGTGACCATCCTCCATCGCCGATAGCTGGCTGGCGACGATCTCGGCGGCGGTGGCGGTGCGGGCGATCGCCGGCCTGTCCCAGAAGCGCATCGCTTCGGCATCGCCCAGGATGGCGAAAAGAGCGGGCGCGTCTGCCGCGCGCAGCGGGCGTAAAGCAAGCCGTTCGGTTTTTAGAATCATGGAGCGGTTCCAGGAAAAGTGTGTAGCGGTTTCCCGTCCGGAACCGCGACAATGTTCTAGACGGCAAGATGGCCACCGCGATTGGGGGTGCCAGAGAAACATTCGCGCTGGAATGGAAGCCCAAAAAACTGTGAGGCGGCCGGCTGCTTTCGCGCCGTAGCCGCCTCACACTGCCCCCTTCAAAACGGACCCTTGGTTCCAATCCCCAAATTGCGGAACCAAACGCTCGCGGGGTTTCCCCAAACCGTCCATCCGCGAGTGGCGGTACTGTGCCGTAGGATTACGAAGACGCAACAGGCAAGCGGGGCTGGCCTGTGCTTTTGACAATGCTCTGTGGATTTTCAGCAACAAAATCCGCGCGGGCAGTGCCCCGCACGCGGTTAATATCAGGGCGTCCTGAAATGTTTGGACAGTTTCAGATCCTGTCCTTGGTAGTTCGATCCGAGTCCGGAGCCATAAGCCTCCGGGGGCGGGTCGGTGAGTCGCTCGAACACCAAGCGCCCGATGGTCTGTCCATGCTCTAAAATAAAGGGCACTTCGCGCGAGCGCACTTCCAGAACCGCGCGCGCGGACGGTCCCTGGCCGGGGGCGAAACCGAAACCCGGATCGAAGAAGCCCGCATAATGAACCCTGAATTCGCCCACAAGCGGATCGAACGGCACCATTTCGGCGGCATGATCGCGCGGAATTGCGACCCGCTCGCGGCTGGCGAGGATGTAAAATTCGTCCGGGTCCAGCACCAGATGGCCGGCCTCGTTGGGCTCGATGGAATCCCAGAATTGATGCGGGTCGAGCAGGCCCGGTCGGTCGACATCGATCAGCCCGGTGTGGCGCTTGGCGCGCCAACCGATGCGGCCAGGCCCTTTCAAGTCGATGGAAAGCCCAAGGCCGTTCTCAATATCCGGATCGCGATCGACCAGGGCCGAGTCGGCGTGGAGGCGGCGCAGCTGCGTGTCGCTGAATTGCGGCGAGCCGTGACGGATGCGCAGCTGATTGAGCCGCGAGCCTTTGCGCACCAGGGCGGGAAAAGTCTGGGGACTGATTTCGGCATAGAGCGGACCGCGGTAACCGGCTTCGACACGATCGAAGGCCTGGGCCCGGTCCGTGATCAGGCGGGTGAAGACGTCGATGCGGCCGGTCGAGCTTTTGGGATTGGCGACCCCGGAAATGCGGGCGGAGAAGTCCGCCCGCTCCAGCAGGGGCACGATATAGACGCAGCCCGTCTCCAGCACCGCGCCCTGGGTCAGATCGACTTCATGCATGAAGACATTGGCGAGCTTTTCCTCCACCGTTGCGTTCGGCCCCGGCAGGAAGCTGGCTCGCACCCGATAGGCGGCGGGACCGAGCCTGAGATCGATGCTGGCGGGTTGGATCTGCGCATCCGTGAACGGTTCTTGGGCGCCGATTTCCCGGCCCGACGCGATCAGGCGCTTGAGAACATGGCTGGGCAGGATGCCGGTGGAGAAGCGGCCATAGCCGCCTTCGTCCTCGGCCCGGATTTCGCGCGCATCGCTCATGGGCCGCTTATAGGGGCTGGTCCGTTGCCCGTCACGGCTTTGGCTGTGGATATCCCGGTCCGGTCAGGGTTTCGGGACCGGGTCCGGCTCGCAAGGCTGGTCGGACGGGCATAGCCGCACTTGCCCCAGATAGCGGCTCGCGGCTTCCTTGGCATCCATGTCGGCTTTCGCCTCGGCCATCTGGTTCCCCGGAAAGTGCCGGGTGCCGGGCTGCGCGCCCGGCTCGGCCGGGCGGCGGAAGTCGCGCTGGATGACATAAAGCGCGTCGTTGCCGCCGATGACTTTGAAGAATACGTCCACGTCTTTTCCCGCGCCTTTCTGGCCGGTGCAGTAAAGCTGGCCATACGCGACCGGAAAGCCATATTCGGTTTGCTCTTTGGGACCGTTGGCGGTGGCGCCGGTGCAGCTGTTGGCGATGCGCGCGAACAATGCTGCGAGGAACGTCGCCGGCTTGACCTTCGCGCCTTTCATGATCTGGGTGGTGAGGAGATCCTTTATGTCATTTTCCGGCTGGTCCTCGGGCCACCATTCGACCCAGGCGAGCTGGGGCGTCGACTGCGCCACGATGTGCGGCGTCCAGCGTGTCGCGCCCGGATAAGGCGGAACGACGAATTTTTCGGTCGCGCTTTGTGCCCCGGCCGCCACGGGCGCAAGCGACAGCATGATGATGAGTCCGGCGCGCTTCATGGATATGTCCCCCCGGCCAAAAGCGTAGCCCAGCCATTCAGGCCAAGAAATGCCGGATATCCCCGATCGCTTCGGCCAGGCCGCAGCGTTTCACGGGTGCGGCCTCCGGAAAAGCGGTCAGCAGCCGCGACGGCGTGGCGCCTTCCAGGATCACGAAACAGCCCTTGTCTTCCGGTCCCCGGATCAGGCGGCCGAACGCCTGTTTCAAGCGAAAGCGGGTGATCAGATCGTCATAAGACCGGCCGAAGCGGGCCCGGCGCGCCTTGTGCAGGATGGTGGGCTTGGGCCAGGGCACTTTGTCGAATACGGCCAGCCGCAGGGAGCGGCCAGGCACATCCACGCCGTCCCGCAAGGCATCGGTGCCGAGCAGGCAGGCATTCTCCTCGGCGCGAAACAGATCCACCAACGCGCCCGTGTCCAGCCGGTCGATATGTTGGGCATATAGAGGGATACCGGCATCGGCGAGCGGTTGGGCGATGCGGGCCTCGGTCTCCTTCAAGGCGCGCACGGCCGTGAACAAGCCCAGCGCGCCGCCGCCCGATGCCAGGAACAATTCGCGCATCGCCGCGGCCAAAGCGTCGGCATCGCGCCGCGGGACATCCTTGATGATGAAGATGCGTGCCTGTTCCGCATACCGGAACGGCGATCCGAACGAGGCGCGGCGGGGCGGCTGCGGCAGATGCAGGGCGCCGGTGCGCACTTCGGCGCTCTGCCAGTCGAGCCCTTCGGCTCCGGCATCGCGCAAGGTGGCCGAGGTGATCAGCGCGCCATGGGCAGGCTCCAATATCTCCGCCGCCAAGGGAACCGTGGGATCGATCCAGTGGCGTTCGAACCCCACATCCGTGTCGCGGCCGTCTTCCCGGCTGATCTCGAACCAGTCCGTGAAATCGTCACTGATTTCGCCCGTCTCCAAACTTTCCAGCATGCGGATCCAGGCCGGCAGGATCAATTTGGCGCGCCGGTCCAGTCCCCGTGCCGCCGCGTCCAGTCGCGCGCGGGTATAGGGTTCCAATGTCGCGCTCTTTTCGTCCATCGCCTGGCGCAGCAATTTGGAAAGCCGGGTGAGGGGATCGGCGATGCGTTTCAGGGCGCGCGACAATTCCGTCACCGCGCGCAACGTCTCCTCGTCCATGGGATGGGCTTCGGCTTCCAACGTGTAGAAGCTGTCGCGATCGTCGTTGCGGGCGCGGACATGGCGATGAATTTCGGACAAAAGAATTTCGCCGGGGCCGCGCGCCGCCGCGCCGGTCACCCGCGCCATCCAGCCTTCGCCGGCCAGCGCGCCGGCAGCCTGCACCGCGTCCTCCAGGGCATGCTGCGCGCCTTCATCGTCGGCGATGAGATCCTTCAGCCGTTCCTCCAGGCCGCGCATGCGAGTGCGGGCTCGGCCTTCCGGGCCGCGGATCCAGCGGCGGAGCTCGGCCATCTCGCGGCCGGACAGAAGCGCGGCGAAACCGGAATCCGCCGCATCGAACAGATGATGGCCTTCGTCGAAGACATAGCGCAGGCGCCGCTCCGGAGGCGTATCCGTGGTCTGATCGGTGGCCAGCCAGTCGCTGGCGGCCTGCGCGATCACCAAAGCGTGGTTGGCGATCACGATGGGCGCGTGACGGGCGCGACGGATGGCGCGCTCGATGAAGCAGATGCGATAATGCGGGCAGGCGGCATAGATGCATTCGCCCCGCCGGTCGGTGATTTCGCTCAAGGGCAGGGACGCGGCCAGGAAAGCAGGAAAGCCGGCGCCGGAAATATCGCCGTCGGTGTTGGAACCGATCCAGCGCGCGATCAGGCCCAGCGCCACGCTGCGCTGGCCGGGCGCCAGGGCGGTGCGCTTCGCCGCCTCTTCGAAGTTCAGCAGGCAGAGGTAATTTTCCCGCCCCTTGCGCACCACCGCTTTCTCGGCGCGCTCCAGGGGATCGGGATAAAGATGGGCGATCTCCTGCACGATCTGGCGCTGGAGGTTGCGGGTATAAGTGGAGATCCAAAGCCCCGGCCCATTCTTCTCGGCCCAGACGCTGGCGGGCGCCAGATAGCCCAACGTCTTGCCGGTGCCGGTGCCCGCTTCCACCAGCGCGATGCGCGGCGCCCCGGAATCTTCGCGCGGACCGAAAGCATAGGTCGCCGCATCGCTATAGGCGCCCTGTTCGGAGCGCGGCGTTCCCACCAGCGACATCAGGCGCGCGCGCGCCTCTTCGGTGGTGACCGGCTGCGATCCGGGATTTCCCGCCGGCGCTTCGTCTTCCCATTGCGGCAGCCCGCGCCAGGCTTCCATGCCGGCGATGGGCGAACCATGCGGCGTCTCCTGGGCGAAGGCTTTCTGCAGAAGCGGCCCCCAGCGCCAGCCGCCCCGCGTCAAGGTCGCGGCCAGCGGCGCAAGTGCGGCGCGCACCTCCGGCGGCAGGTCGCGCGCTTCGTCCAGAAGGCTGCGCGCGACAGCGAACAGGGCAGCCGCGGATTGTTCCGGCGTCTCAGGCAAATCCAACGACAAGGCACGCGCCAATCCCAGCGCGCTTGGAACGAAGGGGCGGCCGGGCCGGAGAAACGCGAAGAGCTCCAGAACGTCATAAAGCGGCTTCTGGGCTTGAACCTTCAATCGCCCGGCGACAAAGGCGGCATGCGCCACCAGGACATTGCCCGACTGGAAAACTGCTCTTGCGTCATCCCGGCCGGCGCGCCGGCACTCTCCCGCCCCGTCGCAGAGCGCCGCGCCCGGCGGCGCAGGCACCAGGGCAATGAGGTCCGAAAGCGAGTCGGGCGTGGGAAGCATCCCGCACTATAGCGATCAACGGAGCATCAGCCAGGAAAAGTGGGCACCACTTTTCCGTCCGGCTGTGCGACCACCAGTGCATCAGCCAGGAAAAGTGGGCGCCACTTTTCCGTCCGGCTGTGCGACCACCAGTGCATCAGCCAGGAAAAGTGGACACCACTTTTCCGTCCGGCCTTGCGACCAAGAAAAAACCTTCAGCGCAGGTCGGGATAGAGATTGGAAAGCGCCTTGCGCGCCCGCAGATGCTCGCCCACCACGATCTGGGCGGCGTTGCGCAAGGCGTGGGGATTTTCGCCTTCGCGGTTGGCCTTGGCGAAATGGCGCGCCGCCTGGGTCATCGCGGTCAGGCCCAGCCCGCCGGCCGCGCCCACGATATCCTGCGCCAGCCGCGCCGCTTCGTCCCATTTTTCCTCGGCGCAGGCGTTTGCCAGCGCATTGGTGAGCTGTTCGGCGGTGGCCTCATAGCATTGCAGGATTTCGATCAGCGTCTTCACGCCGACCGATTTTTCCAAAGTCGAGAATGTCACCGCGTCGATCGCCGCCGGAAGCGCACTATTCTCGTTCGCCCGTTCCCGGGGCAAGCAAACCGAATCCAAGGCAGTGAACAGCGCATGGCCGGTCACCGGCCAGCGCAGCACATAGTCGGCGACGCTGGGCGTACGGTCGCCGCGCAGCAGGATGGCGACAATCGGGGCTTTGACGCCGGGGGCGACACTGAGCAGGTCGGCTTCGTCCGGGCCCGCGAGCAGGGCATCAAAAGCCTCTCTGGAAGCCTTGGCCGTCGCGTCCGCGGCGTTGGCCGCGATCACGATCCTGTTGCCGAAAGGCTCGAGCATGTTGCTGAGCGATGCGGCAATGTTGGGCGCCGTTACCGAAATCAGCACCGACAAGCCTTGCGGCGCGACCCCGGCATTTTCCGTGGACGCGCCGGGCGCTGCGGCCATGCCGGCATGGCCGGATACCGGCAAGGTGAACCAGAACAATGCGCCATCGCCCGGAGTCGATTCAAAACCGATCTGTCCGCCCGCCTGTTCGACAATTCTTTTGGTGACGGCCAAGCCCAATCCCGCGCCCTGTTCCTTGCGCGCATAGGAATTGTCGCCGGGCGAAAAAGGTTTGAACAGCCGCTGGGCCGCTTCCGGCGAAACGCCGGGGCCTGTATCCGCGATGGCGAAACGCACCATTGGCGCGGCCCCGCCCGCGCCGGCGTCCAGTTCGACCCGGATGTCCACCAATCCCCGCTCGGTGAATTTCAGCGCATTGTCCACCAGCTTGAGCAGAGCCTGACGCACCCGGCGCGGATCGGCCGCGACGCGGGGCAGGTTGGCGCCGGTGGTGAGCGTCAGCCTGAGCCGCTTCTCCCAGGCACGGGGCTGCAGCAGCCGCGTCACGGCGCGGGCAGTCTGGACCGGATCGCAATCCTCATCCTCCAGCGCATCGTCATCGTCGCGGGTGAGCGCGATCACATCGTCGAGCAGGGTCTGCAGGCCGCGTCCCGCTTCCAGCATCACTTTGACATGATCGGCCTGCTGCTTGGGCAGGTCGGCCCGCTCCAGGAGTTGCGCCATGCCCAGCAAGGCATTCATCGGCGTGCGCAGTTCGTGGGAGATATTGGCGATGAAGGCGGATTTCGCCATGGTCGAGGCGCGGGCGCTGTCGCGCGCCATGATCGCTTCGGCCTTTTCATTCTGCAGATGGACGATCAGGTCGGCATTCTCGTTGCGCAGCGACAGGCTTTCGTCGATCAGCCTGCCCATGCCGCCGCTATAGCTCATCAGGGCGGCGGCGAAGAATACCATCAGCACGGCCGTCAAGGTGGAAAACAATCCGCCCTGCATGGCCAGCATCACCACCAGTGGACTGAGCGCGAACAGCGAATGCACCACATAGGCGGGACGGTAGGCGGAGCGGGCGATGAATTCCGTCGCGGTCATGCCGAGATAGGCGAGGGCGAGATAGGCCTGGGCGGGAAAAGACCCCCAGACGAACCAGAATACCGAACCCAGGCCCCAGGTGGCGCCGGCGATGGCGGAAACGAAGATATAGCGCCGTGCCCAGAAATGCGGATCGCTGTCCTTGGCGCGATTGCGATAGGCCGCGGTCAATTGCTCGGCGGCGATCACCACCGCCATCAGCAGGAGCAGGGGCGTGACGGGCAGAAAACCCAGCCGGTTGCCGGCCAGAAGCGTGGCGGGGACGCACAGAACCGCAAAGGGCAGCGAGAGATAATGCCGCCCCATGGTGTAAAGCACGTCGATGCGGCCGGCGAAGACTTGCCGTGCCTCATCGCGCTCTGACAAGATTTTGGCAGTCATTGACGCTATCCCCTGCCAAAGCCTAGCTTCGCGCCCTTTCGAAACGCTTAATATCAGCCCTAATAGAAAGTGAATTCCGCCGTGAAAACCGTTCGGGATCAGGCACTTGCCGCCAAAGCCTGGCCCTTTGAGGAGGCCCGCAAGCTTTTAAGCCGGATCGACCGCCAAAAGGCCGCCGGAAAACCCGTGAATCGGGTGCTGTTCGAAACCGGCTATGGCCCTTCGGGCTTGCCGCATATCGGCACCTTCGGCGAAGTGGCCCGCACCAGCTGGGTGCGCCAGGCATTCGAGGCCATGTCGGACATTCCGACCCATCTGATCGCCTTTTCGGACGACATGGATGGCTTGCGCAAAGTGCCCGACAATCTGCCCAACCCCGAGATGATCGGCGCCAATCTGGGCAGGCCGCTGACCGCCATTCCCGATCCCTTCGGCACCCATGCCAGTTTCGGCGATCACATGAATGCGCGCTTGCGCGCCTTCCTGGATCATTTCGGCTTCCGCTATGACTTCATGAGTTCGACGGCGACCTACAAGTCGGGCGCTTTCGATGCCGCCTTGCTGCGCATTCTGGTGCATTACGACGAAGTGATGGAGGTGATGCTCCCTACCTTGGGCGAAGAACGGCAGCAGACTTATTCGCCGTTTCTTCCCGTCAGTCCCCGCTCCGGCAAAGTGCTGTTGGCCAAAGTGGTGGACCGCGATGTCGCCAAGGGCACCATCACCTATGTCGAGGAGGATGGATCGCTTGAGACCGTTCCGGTGACGGGCGGCCATTGCAAGCTGCAATGGAAGCCCGATTTCGGCATGCGCTGGGCCGCGCTGGGCGTGGATTATGAAATGTACGGCAAGGATCACCTTGCCCAGACGCCGCTTTACGATGCGATCTGCAAGATCGCCGGCGGCACGCCGCCCGAGCATTTCGTCTACGAGCTTTTTCTGGACGAGAAGGGCCAGAAAATTTCCAAATCCAAGGGTAACGGCATCACCATCGAGGAATGGCTGTCCTACGGACCGGCGGAAAGCCTGGCGCTCTTCATGTTCCAGAAGCCGCGCGCCGCCAAGCGGCTCTATTTCGACGTCATTCCCAAGGCGGTGGACGATTATATCGCACTCCTCGACGCCTATCATGCCAATGCGGATGTGACGCAGAAGCTGGAGAATCCCGTCTGGTTCATCCATGGCGGCGCGGTGCCGGAGGAGAAATATCCGGTCAGCTTTGCGCTTCTGCTCAATCTGGTGAGCGCCTCGGGCGCCCATAATCGCGAGGTGCTGTGGGGCTTCATCCGTGCCTATGCGCCGGATGCGTCGCCGGAGAAAAATCCGGGCCTGGAACGGCTGGTGGGCTATGCGCTGCGCTATTACGAGGATTTCGTGAAGCCGGCCAAACAGTATCGCGCGCCCGACGACAAGGAACGCGCCGCGCTGGAAGATCTGGCGGGGCGACTGGAAGCCCTGGGCGACGAGCGTGACGGCACCCTGGTGCAGAATGTGGTCTACGAGGTCGGCAAGGTGCATGGCTTCGAGCCGCTTCGGGCCTGGTTCGCGGCGCTGTATGAAGTGCTGTTTGGCCAGACCGCCGGTCCGCGCTTCGGTTCCTTCGCGGCCCTGTTCGGCTGCGCCGAAACCGCGGCTCTGATCCGCCGCGCTTTGGACGGTGAATTCCTGGCATGAAAGCGGCGCTGCTCGCATTGGTGCTGGCGGCGTCTCCGGCGGAAAACGGTTCGCTGTTCGCGCTTTATGCGCAAGGCCAGTATGACGAGGCGATGCGCCAGGGTGCGGCCGCGGGCACGGCGGCAGGCTTTGCCATCGCGGCCCGCGCGGCAATGGCCGATGCGATGATGCGCCCGGCGCCTTGCCTGGAATGCCTGAAGCGCGCGGAAGAGTATGCCCGCCGCTCCATCGCCGCCGACAAAGATGCCGCCGATGGCCATGTCTGGCTGGCCGCCGCGCTGGGCTACGAGGCGCGCATTGTCGGCCTGGTGCGGGCGCGGCTCGACAATGATCCGGCCCAGGCCAAGGCCAATCTCGACGATGCGCTGAAAGCGCAACCGGACAATGCCTATGCCCTGGCGGCGCTGGGCGGATGGAATATCGAGATCGTGCGGGCCGGGGGAAAATTCCTGGCGAACAAGCTCTACGGCGCCAGCATCGAGCAGGGCCTGACGCTTTTCGATCGCGCGGTGCGCGCGGCGCCGCGCAATGTGGCGGTGCACTACCAGATCGCGCTGTCGCTGGCGGGATTGAATCCGGCCGCCCATCGCAGCCGGATCGACAGCGAATTGGAAGCCGCCATCCATGCCGCGCCCGAAACCGCCTACGAGAAATTCGTCCAGGGCCGGGCCCAGGAACTGCTCATTCTGCTGAAACGCGACGACCGCGACGCGTTCGAAACCAAACTCAGAACTTTCCAAGGGTATCCCTAGCGCGCCTTGGTCATAACCCGCCTCCCCCGTGCATGCGAAGCATGCTGACGGGGGAGGTGGCCGTAGCAGCGCTTGCGATGCGAAGGCCGGAGGGGGAAGAAAAAGAGTTACTGACTCACCCAGACGATGCGGTGAATGAAAGCTATTTCCGCCATCGGAAAACTTCGATCCGGATAGGCCGGGTTGAAGCTGCGCAGTTCGATATGCTGGGCGGTGAGACGGCTCAATTGCTTGGCCATCACTTCGCCCGCGCGGGTCTTGGCGACGACCCGGTCCCCGCGTCTGAGATTCCCTGACGGCGAGACCAGGATGCGGTCGCCGTCGCGATACACCGGCAGCATCGAATCGCCCGCGATCTCCAGGGCATAGGCATGATCGTCGGCGAAGTCGGGAAAGGCGATTTCCTCCCAGCCGCTGCCGGCGGGAAAGCCCGCATCGTCGAAATAGCCGGCCTGTCCGGCCTGTGCCAAACCAATCAAGGGGACAGGGCGGGTGCGGCCGCCGCGGGGTTCGTCCGAGGCCAGGGCGACAAAATCCTCCAGGCTGGCGCCGGTGGCGGCCAGAACCTTGGCCAGGCTTTCGGTGGACGGCCAGCGCAGCTTTCCATTGGCGGTGCCCCGCTTGCTCTTGTTAAAGGTGGTAGGGTCCAGGCCGGCCAGCTTCGCCAGTCCAGACGGCGAGATGCCGTGACGAAGGGCGAGAGCGTCCAGAGCGCGCCAGATTTGAAGATGGGTGACCATTGCTGCTTTTAAGAACGCAATCCGGATCAAGGGTAATTATTCCTAATCTAGAAAAAGCCCGTGGGCGGGTCCAGGGCATGGTGCGTCCGGGCCGGGTGTCGGCATGATCCCCGATCTGGCCGCGCGCGCGCTGCGCGCCTTGCCCGCCGAAACGGCGCATCGCGCCACGGTGCGGCTGGTTGGGATGATGGCGCCCTTGTTGCCCCACCCGCCGGCCGACGATGCGCGGCTGGGCGTTTCGGCGTTCGGCTTTCAATTTCCCAACCCCGTCGGCCTGGCGGCGGGCTTCGACAAGGATGCCGAAGTTCCGGACGCCATGCTGAAGCTGGGTTTCGGCTTCGTGGAATGCGGCACCGTCACGCCCCGGCCGCAGGCGGGCAATCCGCGCCCGCGTCTTTTCCGGCTTGCCGAAGACGGCGCCGTGATCAACCGGATGGGCTTCAACAATCGGGGCATGGAAGCCGCCGCGAAGAGACTCGAAGCGCGGCCGAAGACGGGTATTGTGGGCATCAATATCGGCGCCAACAAGGACAGCGCCGACCGCATCGCCGATTACGCCAAGGGGTTCGCGCGGCTGGCGCCTCTGGCGGATTATGTGACGGTGAATGTCTCTTCGCCCAACACGCCGGGCCTTCGGGGATTGCAAAACAAGGATGAGCTGGCGCGGCTGTTGTCGGCGTTGATGGAGACGCAGGGCGGCAATGGATTCAAGCCTGTTCTTTTGAAGATCGCGCCGGACCTGGACGAGCAGGCGCTCGACGACATCGCCGAAACCGTGGCGGCGTCCGGGATCGAAGGCATCATCATTTCCAACACCACCATCGCGCGCCCGCCGCTCAAAAGCGCGCATGCGGGGGAAAGCGGCGGCCTGTCGGGCCGGCCGCTGCTGGCGCCTTCGACGGAGATACTGCGGCGGATGCGCGGGCGCATTTCCTCCAATATCGTGTTGATCGGCGTGGGTGGAATTTCCTCGGGCGCCGACGCCTATGAAAAAATCCGCGCCGGCGCCAGCCTGGTGCAGCTCTATACGGGGCTGGTCTATGAGGGCCCCGGCCTGGTCGCCCGCATCAAACAGGATCTGCTCGCTTGCCTGACGCGCGACGGCTTCGCCACGATTAAAGACGCGGTCGGCGCTGGTTAAAAGTATTGAGCCTTGGTCGTGTCCATCCTTCCCCACGTGCGCGCAGCGCACTGGCGGGGGAGGTGGCCGTAGCAGCGCTTATTGCGCGCCGGCGTTAGCCGGCGTGCAAAAGCAAGCTGCGAAGGCCGGAGGGGGTTAGTAAAAGCCACCGCCAAACGGTAAAGTCTTCCGGCAAAGTCGGAGCGGCGATGGACGCGGTCCTACCCAGACGCCAGCGCATCAAGCAGCAGAACCGCCAGTTCATTCTGGACGCGGCGCGGCAGGTCTTTGCCGAACAGGGATATGGCGCGGCCACGATCCGCGACATCATCCGCGCCACGCCGCTGGCGGCGGGAACATTCTACAACTACTTCACCTCCAAGGAAGATGTGCGTCAGGCCTTGGAGGCGGAAATGGCCGCCGCGCTGCGTCCGGTCTTGTCGGAGGGGCGCGCCGAGGCCGCCACGGCGGAAGAATTCCTGTCGGCCTTTTTCAGCGCCGCCTTTGCCTTGAAGACCGGAACGGAAACCGCCGCGATCGATCTGCGCGCCGGTTTTGAGGATCTTCGCGCCGATCTGGAAAGCGCGGTGGCGCGGGGCCTGTTTCTGCCCCTGGATGCGGGCGCCCTGGCGGCGGCGCTGTTGGCGGCGGCGGACGAAATCGGCAACCGCCTCGCCGCCGGACGGGGTGACCCGGTCCAAGCCACGGGCGAGGCGACATTGTTGTTTCTCAGGGGCGTTCAGCCGCCGGCTTGAATGCGGCCGATTGCCTATAGTCCGGCCAGCTTGCGCAGATAGTCCCAGCTATAGAGCCCGCTATCATGGCCATCGTCGAACACGATGCGCACGGCATAATTGCCCACCGGCTCCAGGCGGGAAATTTTCACGTCTTCCTTGCCGGTGATGGGCGGCGGCCGCTGACCGCCATGGCCCTGCACTTCGGCGCTGGGAGACTGGGTCCGCAATGTCTCGGCGGTCAGGCTGGCGCGGGCCCCGTCATCGAACAGGATGGCGAGTGCGTCCTTGTCCGAATTGACCCGAAGCTCTTGCGGCCAGGTCATGCCCGTTCGCCTTCGTTGAGGGCGCGCGCTTCGGCGGCGAGCATGATCGGCAATCCGTCGCGGATGGGATAGGCGAGGCCCGCGACACGGCTGATCAATTCCTGCCGCTCGCTGTCATAGCGCAAGGTGGTGCGGGTGAGCGGACAGACCAGTATTTCCAGCAATTTGGGATCGGCCGGCATGGTCAGTTCAGCGATCCAGGGCCGGGCGCGGTGGATATTTCGAGGAGGGTCACCAGGGTGGCGACACGTTCCACCCAGCTCGGCGCTTCCAGCAGGGCTTGTTTTTCCGCCGGCTCGAACGGGCACATCATCGCCAGGGCATTCACCAGCGATTCCGGCGGCGCGGTCATCACGCTCTTCCAGTCGGCCTTCATGTCGCGATGGGAAAGGTAATGTTTGAGCGCCGCCAGCAGCCGGTCGCGGGGAAAATCGCCGGCTTCGCTCTGCACCAGATCCGCCGCGAAGGGAGAAAAATCGCACGCGACTTGGCGGTAAGGCGACAGGACCGGAATTTCCTCCTTCACCCGGAAACGGCAGACCCCGGCCAGGGTGATCAGATAGCGATTATCCTCGGTTTCGCGATAGGAGATGATGCGCCCGGCGCAGCCGACATCGGACAGTTTCGGCTTGAGCACGGCCTCTTCGCTTTCGGTGGGCTGGATCATGCCGATCAGCCGGTTGCCCGACAAAGCATCATCCGCCAGCGCCAGATAGCGCGGCTCGAAAATATTGAGCGGCAGCGCCGAATGCGGCAGCAGCACCACCCCGGTCAACGGAAAGATCGGCAGGGTTTGGGGCAGGTCGGAAAGCGCGTGGAAGCCCCGCTTCATGGCAACCTCACGAGAACAGGATGGCGGAGAGCTTGCGCCGCGCGTCCAGGGTGCGCGGATCGGTCGGGCCCATCGCTTCGAACAGGGTGACGATATGCTGGCGGGCCGCGTCGTCATTCCATTTGCGGTCCCGGCGCACGATCTCCAGCAATTCGGTCAGCGCGCCTTCACGGTCGCCGCCCGAATCCAATGCCAATGCCAGGTCGAACCGGGCCTGATGATCGTTCGCATCGGCCGCCAGCTTCGCCTTCAGCACTTCGACTTCGCCGCGAGGTGCCTGGCCCGCGCTTTCCTGCAATTTGAGCTCGGCTTCGACGGCGCGGATCGCTTCATCGGCCGCGCCATCGGGGCGCACCAGTTGGAGCGTGGTCCTGGCGCGCTCGATGTCGCCGCTCTTCAGATAGCAGGTCGCAAGACCCGCCACCGCTTTGGGATTGCCCGGATCGTCCTGCAGAACATGCCCGAAGGCCTGGGCCGCGGTGCCGATGTCGCCGGCCGCAAACGCTTCCGCCGCCATCGCCAGCACTTCTTCCGCATGGCCAGGGCCGCCATGATCGTGCCCGCCGCCAGTCAATCCCGATACGAAAGCCTTGACCTGGCTTTCCGGCAAGGCGCCCATGAAGCCGTCCACCGGCTGACCGTCCTTGAAGGCGAAGACGGTGGGGATGGACTGGATGCGCAGCTGCTGTGCGATTTCGGGATTCTCGTCGATATTGACCTTCACCATGCGTACCGCGCCGCCCGCCTCGGTGACGGCTTTCTCCAGCATGGGGCCCAGCTGCTTGCAGGGGCCGCACCAGGGCGCCCAGAAGTCCACGATCACGGGAACCTCCCGGCTGGCTTCCAGCACGTCGGCGGCGAAGGTGGCCAGGCCCGAATCCTTGATATGCGCGCTCGCCGCGCCGGACTGGGCCGCGCTCTGCGCCGGCGTAGAGGTGACGGGGCGGCCGCCGGGACCAATCAAAGCCATGCTGTCATCTTTCTCGGTTGATCCCAGAAAGATGGAGACTCGGAGCCCGAAAAGAAAGGCCCCAGATTCTTACAATGAGAGGCAGAAACAGCCGAGGCCGCTCTTCCGCTGCCTATGGGGAGTACCAGCTTTCTTCCCCGTGAGGCCGATAGGCGAAAGCTCCGGGGGAGCTTTCGCCGGCCGAACGCCCGCGGAGCGGGCAGCGCGGCGAAGCCGTTGGCCGTGGCAGACAGATGGGGGCAAAAACTAAGGAACCAGCTTGCGGATCCAGTTCGGCAGGGCAAACGCCGCCGCATGGATTTCCGGGTTGTAATAGTCGCATTTCAGTTTGATGCGCTTATAGGCTGCCTTGGCTTTGCGGATGCCCGCCGCGGTGCCCAGCGGCTTGCCACCCTTGCTGGCCCATGACAGCGCCATGAACCCGCCGATATAGGTGGGGACCACCGACAGATAGAGGCCCGAACGGGGGAAGAAGCGCGACAGCTCTTCCAGCGCTTCGGTGATCTCCCAAGGCTGATAGAACGGTACGCCGGTCTGGAAGGTGGCGTAGCCGCCCTTCTTCAGGGCGCCTTTGATGCGGTCATAGAAGGTTTCGCCGAACAGGGCCTTGCCCGGGCCGACCGGATCGGGCCGGTCGGCGATGATCAGGTCGAATCGATTCTTCGATTCCTTGCGGCCCAGATATTCGAACGCGTCCGCCACTTCCAGCTTGAGCCGCTTGTCCTTGAAGGCTTTGGCGTTGATCTCGCCGAAATGCTGCTTGCACAGTTCGATCACCCGGCCGTCGATATCCACCAGCACCACTTCCTTGACGCTCTTGTGCTTCAAGGCTTCGTCCGCGATGGAAAGATCGCCGCCGCCCACGATCATCACTCGCTCCACCTTGCCATGCTCCAGCATCGGCAGATGGGTGAGCATGTCCGCATAGGCGCTCTCGTCGCGGCTGGTGATCTGGACGATGTCGTCCAGGGTCATGACGCGGCCGTTGGAGACCGTGTCGAAAATGCGGATGTGCTGATACTGGCTCTTTTCGTCCGCCAGGGTTTTGGTCACGTCCATGGTCTGGGCGTAACCCTTGTGGAGCCGTTCCTTGACGCTTGCGAGCTTGGCCATAACGATTCCTTAAAGCTTGTGGCAATGCGCGCCGTATAGGGCGCGTTTCTGCGCATGTCTATCGCCGCCGTCTTCTGTTGGCGGCTGTCACAATCGGGCGGCGGGGACACGCCGGTACAAAAAATTGGCGCTGGGGGAAATTTTTTCTTGCATGGGGGGCCGGTAAGCCCTATTTCCCATTTCGACCCCGCGAGAAAAAAAGCGGGAAAAAGCGGCGCAGGGCTGACCCCCTTCGTCGCTTTCTTCTTTAGGCGCGTCCGGAAGTCCGCAAGGCCAAGGCGCAGGTGTCAACTCTAAGACGGGTAGGTGCTTGAATGGCTCGACTCAATCTGGTGGCGGCGAACAAAGAAGCAAGGGCGCCTCGCGTCCGTGCAACTGCGAGGCCCGTTCCTGTCGTTGTTCCCTCGAATGACGACCAAAAAGATCACTTTATTACCAAGAATGGCCTCTCCTATGCGGGCAGCCATCTCATCATCGACCTTTGGGAAGCCGAAGGCCTGAATGAGCGCGACCGCATCGAAGCGGCGTTGATCGACGCGGTGAAGGAAGCGAAAGCGACCCTCCTGCATATCCACCTGCACACCTTCGAAGAAGGTGGCGGGATCTCCGGCGTGGCGGTGCTGGCGGAAAGCCACATCTCCGTCCACACCTGGCCGGAAAAGGGCTATGCGGCGTTCGACGTGTTCATGTGCGGCGACGCCGAGCCCCGCAAGGCGCTGGACGTCTTCAAGCGCGCCTTCAATCCCGGCCGCGTCGTGGTCGGCGAACACAAGCGCGGCGTTGTCTGAAACACGCGTCTTAACGCATTAACTTCACGCTGATCGCGTGGAAATTAACCAAGGGCGGAAACATCAGGTTTCCGCCCTTTTTGCATGCGCGTATCCTGCGAATCCCGGAAGTGAACACTTCTCAGCAGGATAGCGAAGCGTGCGATACGACGCGGCGATCATCGGCGCAGGCGCGGACGGTCTGACCGCGGCGGCGACGCTTGCCAAGGCGGGACTGAACGTGGTGGTGCTGGAACGCGCCACGCGGGCGGGCGGCCGCCTCGCGACCTTGGAATTCCATCCCGGCCATTTCGCGTCGCCTTATGCCGATGCGGTGCCCGAAGTTCCCATGGCGATCGCCCGCGCGCTCGGCCTCGATCTGAAACCGGTCCAAAATTTGCCGGATGGTTTGCGCGCCACGCGCGATGCGGCGCTGGCCCGGGCCTTTGCCGAAGCCATGGAAGCGCCCGCTGCCGGCGCCCTGGCCCGATGGCTGGCGCCGCCGCCGCAGTCCTGGCCCGGCGAAGATCTGGCGGTCGGCGAGCTTGCCGACTGGCCGGCTTTGCGCAGCCGCACGCTTGCGGGGCGGGCGCTGGATCCGGAATTGGCGGGCAGTGCCCTGGCGCTGCTCTCCTTGCCGCTGAGCGAAGCCGCGTCCGGCGGCTTGGGTGCCCTGGGCGAGGATTTTGCCGAAGGCGCCGAAGCGGCGGGCGCCGAAATCCGGCTCGGCCGCGAAGCGGTGGAAGTGGTGATCGCCGAAGCGCGCGCCGCCGGCGTTGCACTGGCCGACGGCAGCCGGGTGATGGCGAAAGCCGTGATCTCCACCCTGGATCTGCGGCGGAGCTTCTTGTCGCTGTTTTCCCGCACAGCCTTGCCGGCGCACATGCTGCAAGAGGCGCGCAACTGGCGCATGGCGGGCGCGACCGCCCGTCTCTTGCTGGCCTTGCGCCGGCCGCTTCGCCGCGAAGCGCCGCTTTTTCTGCCCGGCAATGGCGCGGCGGGTGCCGCGTTCCGCCATGGCCGGATGCCCGAAGCGCCGCCTTTGCTGCTCGATCCGGTTTCGCGCCGCGATCCCAGTCTGGCGCCCGCCGGCGCCGCCACCGCGACGGTCACCCTGGGCGATATTCCCCATCGGTTGCTCGACGGCGGATGGACGCCGGAGAAACGCACCGCGCTGGCCGCCCATGCTCTGGCGCGGATCGAGAAAGCGATTCCCGGCACGCTCGCCATTCTGGTGTCGGTGAAGATCATCGTCCCGCCCGACATGGAGAGCGGCCTGGCCGCCACCACCGGCGACCTGGATGGCGGTGTCCTGGCGCCGGACCAGATGCTGAGTCTGCGGCCCGGTCCCCGCACGGCGCTGTCCGGTTTTTATCTGGGAGGACGCTCGGCCCAGGCGGGGCCGCTCGGCACGGGTGCGGCGGGCTTCGCCGCGGCGGCAGCCTTGATGGCGGATGGCGTGCGATGAGCGAGCGCGCAGCGGCTCTGGTGATCGGCGCGGGGGTCGGAGGATTGACCGCCGCCGCCTATCTGGCGCGTGCCGGATTGCACACGCTGCTGCTGGAAGCGGGGCAGGGGCCACGCGAGCCCGACGGCGCCCTGATCGCGCTCGATCCGCGCATGGTGAGCGAATTGCGCTTGCCCGCTGCGGGGCTTTCCTTTGCGGCGCGGGATCTGCCCATGGCGGTGGGCGGCGACATGCCGTTGTTGCTGGGGCGGGACCTTTATGCCGCCAGCGCCGCCTTGGCCAAATTCAGCGATGCCGACGCCTTGGCCTGGCCGACCTGGCGCCGCCGCCTGATGGCGGACGCGCGGCGGCTCCGGCGCTGGTGGTGGACGGCGCCCGAAGCGGGCGAGCCGGATGCGGCCTGGAGCGCCGGCGCACGCGAAAGTTTCCGGCATCTGTGTTTTTCCGGCGCCGACGCCTATCTGCACGCGCGCTTCGAGACGCCGCCCTTGCTGGCGGGCTTGCTGTGGGATGCCGGCGCGGGCGGCTTTGCGGTCAGCGAGCCGGGCTCCGCGCTGGCGCTGGTCTGGCGCGCGGCGCAGGAGATGGCGGGCCTGCAGGAAGCGGCGGCCATTCCCCATCCCGGCACATTGACCGGATCTTTGACGCGCGCGCTGGGCATGGCGCAATTGCGCGCCGGGACGCGGGTGACGCGCATCCTCACCAAATCGGGCGGCGTGACGGGCGTGGTGCTGGCGGATGGATCGGAGATCGAAGCCGATCACATCGTCTCCACGCTTTCGCGCGCCAAGACGCTGGCCCTGGCCGGCTTGCCCCATATCGTGCCCTCGATCGGCGAAGCGCGGATCCTTCTGCGCGTGGCGCCGGATTTCGCGGTGCCGGATTCGCCGCCCGCCCGTCACATCCTGGCGGCGCGGCCGGACATGTATGCCGATGCGCATGAAGCGGCGCGCGCGGGGTGCATTCCCGCGGATCTGCCCATGGAATGGGTGAGGATGGCGCCGGGCGTGATCAGCGTGACCGCGCGGCCGGTGCCGGCGGCTTTGGAGGGGCAGGCGCGCCTGAAGCTGGCGGCCAAAGCCGTGCAGGCATTGTCGCCTGCGATGCCGGGCCTGGCCGATGCCCTGATCCATGTGGAAATAAAGCTGAAGCCCCAGCGCGCCCGGCTTGCCGATCTTTTGGCGCCGCCGCCCTCGCGCTTGCTCACGCCCGTCAAAGGCCTGCTGCTGGCCGGCGAGGATGCGGAGCCCTTGCCGGCGATTTCCGGGCGGGCCGGGCGGCTGGCGGCGCGGCTGCTTCTGTCCGCGTGACCGGTTTTCCGTGAAGGGGCCGGATTGACAGGCGCGCCGGGCCTGTTTCCCTTTGCGACGGAGCAAGACGCTTTCCCCGTTCAAGGCTCGACGGTCCCAGATGCACGACCCCGATGCCGATGATGTCGCCAAAGCGGGCCAGGGAGACCGCGCCGCGGCCGCGCGGCTGATCGGCCGGCATGCGCCCAAGCTGCTCACGGTCGCTCGCCGCATGCTGGGCGCCCAGGCGGAAGCCGAGGATGCCGTGCAGGAGGTTTTTCTCAGGCTCTGGACCCATGCCGCCCGCTGGCAGCCGGGCAAGGCGAAGTTCGAAACCTGGCTGTACCGGGTGATGCTGAACCAGTGCTACGACCGGCTGCGCCGGCGGCCCGCCGCGCCCCTGGAGGCGGCGGACGATGTCGCCGATGGCGCGGCCCTGCCGGATGCGGGGCTGGACGAGGGCAAGCTGGGACAGGAAATCGGCCGCGCTCTGGACGAACTGCCGGAGCGGCAGAAGGCGGCCATCCTGCTCTGCCATTTTCGCGAGCTGGGCAACATCGAAGCGGCGGAGATCATGGGGATCTCCGTTGAAGCCTTGGAATCCCTTCTGGCGCGGGGCCGGCGAAGTCTCAGAGCCCGGCTGGAACATCTGAAGGGATTTGTGGGAGACGGATGATGACGGGCGAAAACTCCGACCGGGATTTTGTCGATCGCGCGCTGCGGCAATTGCCGCACGCTACACCTTCGTCCGGGTTCGAGGCCGCATTGCTGGCGGGCTACGACGCCTGGAAAGCGGAACGGAAGAAAGGTCCCTGGGCCGCGATCAAGGCGGGCCTGCGCCGCTTCTCCGAAACGATCTGGCCCGGCGCGCCGCTCTGGGTGCCGGCCTCCGCTTTGGCGGTGGCGTTGCTGGTAGGTGCGGGCGTTGGAGCGGCATTGCCGGCGGCCGGCGAGCAATCCGGCTTTTCCCTGGAGCAGCCGGGGAGCTTCACGCTTTTCGCATCCGATATGACCCTGGAGGAGGATCTCTGATGGCCGATCCTGTGCCTGTCCAGAATCGCACCCGCACCACTCTCATGGTGATGTCGCTCTGTCTGAATGTGGGATTGATCGCGCTGATCCTGGTGGGGATCGGGCGGGTCGGCAGCGGCTTCATCGCCCAGCCCGGCATCATGGCGCCGGCACAGATCGCGCGCGCGCTTCCGCCTCAGCAGCGCGACCGGATTCGCGATGTTGTCGCCGCGCATCGCGACACCATGCGCGAGCGCCGTCAGGCCGCGCGCCAGGCCCGGCGCGAAGCGTTTCGCATTTTTGCCGCGCCGGATTATTCGCAAGGCGATTTTACCCGTGCGCTGGACGGGGTGCGCACCGCCGACGCGGCGCTGGAAGAAGAAGCGGTGGCGCTGCAACAGGATGTGGTGAATGTCCTGACGCCGGACGAGCGCAAAATGATCGCCGAGCGGGTCAAGGCGCGCCGCGACCGTTCGGGCTGGCGGCGGCTGATGCGATGGGGATTCTAGGCCGAAGGCGCGCCGGCGGCTTTCGGTAGCCTGAGCTCCATCACGCTGCCCCGGCCCGGCGCCGATGACAGCCGCATCGCGCCGCCCATGCGGCGGGCCAGCTCCATGGCGATGGCCAGTCCCAAGCCCGCTCCGGTGACCTGGCCGGGCCGGTCGAAGCGTTGGAACGGCCGCCCGGCGCGGCTGCGCTCGGCGCGGGAAAAACCCAGGCCGCTGTCGCGCACCAGGACGATGGCGGCGCCTTCGTCGATCCGCACATCCACCAAAACCGAGCCGCCCTTTTCCGTATAGGCCAGGGCATTGGCGATCAGGTTGGACAGAATGCGCCGCACCGCCAGCGGATCGGCATGCACCTGCGCCTGAGTCATGAAGCCGGATTCCAGCGCGATGCGCCGGGAAAAGGCACGGCCCTTATGTTCGTCCACCGAGGCGCGCACCAATGCCGCAAGATCGACGGTTCGCGGTTGAAGCGGATGGCGTCCCGCTTCGATGTTGGCGAACTCCAATATGTCGCCGATTCTTGTATGCAGGCCGCGCCCGGCCTCGCCGATATCGCGGGCATATTCGGCATATTTGGGATGGCCGGACGGGCCATACAGTTCCTGGGCAATCACTTCGGAAAAGCCGATCACGGCATTCAGGGGCGTGCGCAATTCATGGCTCATATGGGCGATGAATTCGGATTTGGAACGCGCTGCTTCCACCGCGGCCCGTTCGGCATTGGCCAGGCGCACCATCAATTTGGCTTCGATCGGGCGGAGCGTCTTCAGAGTGCGGATCGCATGCGCCGCTTTTTTGTGGCGCTCGAAGGCGCCCACGAACAGGGCGGCAAGCCAGCCGCCGGCAACCGCCGGCCCCAGAATGACGAACAGATAAAGCGGCAGCAATTCGCGCCAGCGGACCAATGCGGCCTCTTCGTCGGTCTGGGTGGCGGCCGTGAGCGGCCAGTTCGGAACGCGGGCGTCGAGCCTGGTTCCATCGGTGCGCCATGCCGCACCGCTGAGAACGGTGGCGGTGTCGGAGAAAATCGCCGCCCGGCGCATCAACGGGCCCGGCGCCAGCGCGGCGGCGTCGAACAGAACCACAATGATGCTGTCGCCGTTGCGCAGAGCCAGGCCGGTTTCCGGGCCGAAGCTGAAGACCGTCCGGTCTCCGTGGAAGGCGGGCTGGGGCGGCAAGGCGCTCCACGGCTTCAAGGCGGAGGTCTGCATGCCGTTCTGGAAGACCGCGATGTTGCGGATCGCCGGATCGCCCATGCGCATGTCGGGATTGCGGGCAAAGCCAAGGCCCGTCGCCGCCAGCCGGTCGAGGGCCGCGCCGGTGATTTGCGCCAGATCGGCCGCCCGCGCTTGCTCGAAATAGCGGGTCTGGTCGATGGCGTGGGCCCGGTCCTGGCGCATGGACAGGATCGCGGCGGCCGCGAAACTGCCGCAGATCAGGACGATGCAGAGCGGCACCATCAACCTTGTGTTGCGCAAGACGCGGCGGGCCGCAAACCGGCCCCCGACGTCCCATGCTCCGGTCAAGGCGCGCAACTGCGCCATCTCATGCCCCCAAAGGCGAATCAGCGAATCGCTCTCAGGAGTACGCGAATCGGCGACTCGCTGTCCACCGCGGTTAATTTTGGTTAATGACGAATTAACCGCCCGCGCCGGATGGAGGATCAGCCGAGGATTTTCGACGCCACTTCGAACAGGTTGGGCGAGAGGTCCTTGCGCGCCAGGGTTTCTTCCAGTTCGGCCCGCATCAGACCTTGACGATTCCCGTCATAGCGCCGCCAGGTTTCGAACGCGCCCGCCAGCCGGGCCGCCACCTGCGGATTCATCGGATCGAGCGTGCGGATCACCTCACCCAGAAGGCGATAGCCCGCCCCGGACTTGTCGTGGAAGCGTAAGTGATTGGCGCTGAAGGCGCCGATCAGCGCCCGCACCCGGTTGGGATTCTTCATGTCGAAAGCCGGATGCTTCATCAAGGCCCGGACCGAGGCCACGGTGTCGGGCAGGGGCGCGCCCGCCTGCAGGCTCATCCATTTGTCCAGCACCAGGGGGTCGCCCCGGAACCGGTCGTGGAAATGAGTGAACGCCTTGTCCCTGAGCGGGCTTTCCATCCGGGTGAGCGCGGCCAGGCCCGCGATCATGTCGGTCATATTGTCGGCGGTGCGATAATGCGCATCCGCCAATCCTGCGGCCGCTTCGTCGTTGGCGGCGGTCAGATAGCGCAGGCAGGCGTTGCGCAAAGCCCGGCGTCCGGCCGATTGCGCGTCGGGGCTGAAGTCATTGGCATCGCGCATATGCTCGTAGAGTTCGGCCATCACGCCGCCATGGGCGTGCGCCACCGCCCGCACCAGTGTCGCCCGCGCGGCATGGATGGCATCGGGATCGGCCGGCATGCGCCTTGCCGCGATCTCGCTTTCGGTGGGCGGCATCAGCATCTGGGCGGCGAAGGCCGGATCGTCCATCGCCTTGGAGAGAATGGGGCCGAGCGCGGCGACATAGGCGCCGCTCGATCCGGCACCGTCGAGCATGATCCGCGCCGCCAATGCCTGGCCCGCTTCCCAGCGGTTGAAATCGTCGCCATCGCAGCCCATCAGCACGGCCTGGTCCTGGGCACTGTGCTGAGTCTTGAAAATGGCGGGCGCGGAAAAGCCGCGCCCCAGCGACAGCAGCGGCTCTTCCGCGACATCGACGAAGCGAAAGCTCTGCCGGGCCTCGCGCAATTCCAGCACGCGGGTCTGCGGACCGGATTCGTTTTCGCCGTCCAAGGTCAGGGAAAACGCCGCGCCGCTCCGGCCGATCAAGCCGATGGCCACGGGAATATGCATGGGCAGTTTGTCGGTCTGGCCGGGCGTGGCGCCCAATGCCTGCGACAAGGTCAAAGCATAGGTGCGGGCTTTTGCGTCATACATGCCTTCGGCCGCGATTTGCGGCGTGCCCGCCTGGCGATACCAGAGGCGGAATTGCGTCAGGTCGCGGCCGCTGGCGTCTTCGAAACATTTGACCCAGTCCTCGACCGTCGCGGCCTGGCCGTCATGGCGCTCGAAATACAGGTCTGTCGCCTTGCGGTAGGTCTCCGGTCCCACCAGCGTCTTCAGCATGCCGATGACTTCGGAGCCTTTTTCATAGACCGTGGCGGTGTAGAAATTGTTGATCTCGATATAACTCTGTGGCTGCACCGGATGGGCGAGGGGGCCGGCATCTTCCTGGAATTGCCGTCCGCGCAGGGCGCGCACATCCTGGATGCGCTGGACGCCATGGCTGCGCATGTCGCCGGAAAAACTCTGGTCGCGGAAAACCGTCAGGCCTTCCTTCAATGAAAGCTGGAACCAGTCGCGGCAGGTGATGCGGTCGCCGGTCCAATTGTGAAAATACTCATGCGCCACCACGCTTTCGATTCGGGCATAGTCGTCATCCGTGGCGGTTTCCGGCGAGGCCAGGAGAACCTTGTCGTTGAAGATGTTGAGGCCCTTATTCTCCATCGCGCCCATGTTGAAGGCCGACACCGCCACGATCATGAAAATGTCGAGGTCATATTCGCGGCCGTAAGCCTCCTCGTCCCATTTCATCGCCCGCTTGAGCGCACCCATGGCATAGGTCGCGCGGGGTTCGTTGCCATGCTCCACATAGATGGCGAGCGCGATCTTGCGGCCCGACATGGTGACGAAGCTGTCATGGATCGCCCCCAGATCTCCCGCCACCAGCGCGAACAGATAGGACGGCTTGGGAAAGGGATCGTGCCACAGCGCGAAATGCCGCCCGCCAGCCAGCGGTCCCGCATCCAGCCGGTTGCCGTTGGACAGCAGCACCGGATATTGCTCGCGGTCCGCTTCCATCCGCACCGTGAAGACGGACAGATTGTCCGGCCGGTCCAGGAACCAGGTGATGCGCCGAAAGCCTTCCGGCTCGCATTGGGTGCAAAAGATTCCCGCCGATTGATAAAGGCCTTCCAGGGCCGTGTTGGCGGCGGGGGCAATCTCGCACACTGTTTCCAGCACGAAGCGATCCGGCACCGACGCGATGGTGAGGGACTTGGCATCCAGGCGATAGTCGTCATCCGCCAGCACCTTGCCGTCCAGCGTGATGGAGACCAGCTTCAGCTCTTCGCCATGGAGTACCAGCGGCGCGCCCGCGCGCTGGCGGGTTATCGCCAGCCTGGCGGAGACACGGGTGTTTTCCGGATCGAGCGCGAAGCCCAGATGCACCGTCTCGATGCGAAAATCGGGCGCCTGATAATCGGCCAGATGGATGGCGCGGGGTTCTTCGGTGCGCATGCGGACCTCGTTGGAAATGGCGCGAGGTTAGCGGGAAAGCCGGGCGGCTGTCATTGTGCCGGGGCGCGGCGCAGGCGCGCGGCCCTGGCGGATGTGGCCGGATGCGAGCCCAGCCAGCTGGGGCCGCAACCGGTCTTGCCGCAGGTCTTGAGCTCCATCCGCTCCAGGAAGCCGGCCAGCGCGGCGGGATCCTCGCCTTGGCGCCGCAGCAGTATCGCCGCGTCGTCATCGGCCTGTTGCTCGAATTTGCGCGAATAGGCCGATTGCACAAGGATGGCGGGCAGGATCACCGTCATCTGCGCGAATTGGCTGGCATCTCCGGTGATAAAGGCGATCGCAGCGGGGATGAGCGATGCCTGATAGACGCTTCTGAGACCATGGGAGTGATTCACATGGGCCATCTCATGGGCCAGAACGCCGTCCAGTTCTGTATCGCTTTTTGCCATCAGGACCAGCTGGTCGGTCACGACGATGCGCCCGTCCGGCAAGGCGAAGGCATTGGGGCCGACATGTGGCGCGTTGCGCAGCAACAAGTCGTAACCATGTCCGGATGCTTCCCATCCCGCCACACGCGCGAAGCGGTCGCGGATCCGCTGCTGCCGGGCAAGCGGCAATCCCGTCGGCAGAAGAAATTTGCCCTCCATGGCCTTCAAGGTCTGGTCGGCAATGACGCGCGACGCCGATGGTGGTGTTTCCCGTGCCAGCCACTCCGCGCTGCGCGGAACGCCATAAAGAATGAAGAGCGCAGTGCAGGCAGCGATGGCCAGCAGGGACAGGGCCGCCAGGCGCCAGGACCGCTCCAGCCGTGCCAACGCACCATTATGGCCCGTCAGCAGTGCATCGATTCCGTCATTGTCCGCGGTCTCGAATAGCGCGCCGTCAGGATATGCCACCTTGCGCCTGAGATTGCCCAGCCGCGACGTCACCGTAACCTGCCGCCGCGGGGCGCTGGCCAGCAATGTGCCGCCGCCGTCCCGGACCTCCAGATATTTTCCGTCAGCGGTGAGGTACAATTCGGCTTCGGTCTGGCGGGCGGAACCGGGAGGAAAATAGAAGCCTGGAAGCGGCACCGTCAGAGGCCGAAATCGATGTCGAAGAAGCTCGCCACTTCCTCGCCGATGGTGTTACCGGCAGGCATGGGCATGGATTGGAAGTCCCCGGCATCCGCGGGGCTGACGACGGTCATGCATTCGGCCATATAGCGGGCCCGCCGGACGCGCGCCCAGGGATACAGCAATCCCAGGGAGATCATCGTCAGCAGAATGTTGCTGAATACGATCCATGTCATCCGGACCGGCGACAAATGAGACTCGAAGGTCACATTTTCGCCGAGACGGGTATTGTTGAGCGCCAGATTGAAGGTCAGCGCGCCCAGATAGGCCGGCGCGCCCCAGAAAGCGACCGCGCCGAAAATGACCGCCACAATCCGGGCGGCAATGACGAGCCCATCGGCGGGCTTGAATATATTCATGGTCCCGCCCGTCAGGCCCACGATCACGGCAAGGGCTCCCAGAATGGCGAGCAGGGCCAGCCCGTAATATTTGTAGAGCTTGCCGACCGGTATTTCGGCCTGGAATGCCGTTTGGCCGTAGCGGTTATTGTTGATGTGGTAATAGTCGCGGGCGCGATGCGCGAAGGGCAGCAATGAAAGCAGGGTAACGACCGCCAGCATCTGCCACAGGATGAAGGCTTTGCAAGCGCCCCAATAGCTGCCGTGGAAATCGAACCGCACATTGCGATAGCTGGTGTTGCGGGCGGCGAAGCGCAGGCTGGACTTGATCAGCCAGGGCAGCGCCGCGAGGAACAGCAAATACCAGAGCCCGATGAGCTTCGGCGAAATCGCGGCGGTCAGCGAATAAGCCAGCAGAAAGCCGAACGCGATCGCCCGGCCCAGCAATATGCGCAAGGGGGCGGCGTGATAGTCGAAAGCATTGGTGCCGATATAGGTGTTGCCGTAGAAATATCGTTTGCTTCTCACCTTGGCCCAGGCGCTGAAGATGCCGAGCGTGACGATGGTCAGCGCGATATTGACGATCCAGATCTTGAAATATTCGCCGGCGGATCCTTCGAAGCGCATGGTGTTGCGCAACGAGGCGGCGGGCGCCTGCGGCGCCGCCAATGGTCTTGTATCCATATCGGGTTTCCCAGCCTCGACGGATACAACCTAACCTAGAAACATCCACCGATCCAGCAGAGCCCGGATTTCCGCCGGAAAAAGCGAGACATGCTTAACGATTGCCGGATCAAAGACCGAAGCCCGAGTTCCCGTGCGGCGGCCGCTTGCCCCGCAAACGGAAGCGACCGCGGCGATGGACATTGGTCAGGGCTTGTGGCCTCCGGCAAACACCGTCAGGCCGAAAAGCCTGTTGGCGCGCATCATCGGCCGCTCGGCCGCGAGCAGCGCCGAAAAGGCGCCGTTCACAAAAGTGCCATGCCGGCGCAATTGGCTTTGCGGCTTGACGGCGCGCGGGCCTTTCGCACGCTCCAGCAACCGCAAGCCGGCGGCGATGGGAAACACGCTGGCATAGTAATAATGGCTCCAATCCACTTCCAATCCGGCCTTGTGCATCGCGGCCTCGAGGGTGCGCAACGTGTATCGGCGATGATGCTCCAGGAACACGTCGTGCGCGCTCCAAAGGAAATTGAAGGCGGGAACCGAGATGACGAAACGGGTTCCCGGAGATACGAGATCGCTATAGGCGCGAATGAGGCCGGCATCGTCCTCGACATGCTCGATCACATCCATGGCGAGCACCAGGTCCGCCCGGCTGGAGCCGATTGCGCGCCGAAAGGCGATCGGCTTGTCGCCGCAGGTCTCGTCTCTCTCCTCGCGATATCCGATGTCCACGCAGGTTGCGCGCCGGGCATCGGTTTGCTGCAGCAGGCTGCGCGAAAAAAAACCAGATCCCGCCCCCACATCCAGGATTTCCTCGGGCACCCGGCCTCTGAGGTTCCGCAGCAATGCGGCGGCTTTCGCACGGTAGTACCAGTGCGATTGAATCTGGTCGCCGAGTATCTCTTCTTCTTTCAGGTCCACGGAGACGCTCTATTCGATCTTGTCGATGATGTAGATGGGCCGCCCTTTGGTCTCATTGAAGATGCGGCCGACATATTCCCCGACCAGGCCGATGGAAAAGAGCTGGATGCCGCCAAAAAACATGATGGCCACCATCAAGGATGGGTAGCCCGGCACGTCTCCGCCCGTGATGAACGCATGAATGATGATGAAGCCGGCATAGAGAAATGAGAGAAGCGAAATGATTCCGCCGACATACAGCCACAGCCGGAGTGGCAGGGTGGAAAAACTGGTGATTCCGTCCAGCGCGAAATTCCACAATTTCCAGTAATTCCAGCTCGTCCGTCCCGCCGCGCGCTGGGGCCGTTCAAACTCGACACGCTCGGTGCGAAATCCGGGCCAGGTCATCAGGCCTTTCATGAAGCGGTTGCGCTCATGCAGTTTTTTAATTTCATCAACAACCCGCCGATCCATCAGCCTGTAATCGCCCGCGTCGAACGGGATCTGAAGCGGCGACATCATGTTGAACAGCTTGTAGAAATAACGTGCGCTGGTGCGCTTGACGATGCCGTCGGACGCGCGCGACATGCGTGCGCCATACACGATATCCGCGCCGGCGCGCCATCGCGCGATGAACTCCGCGATCAGTTCGGGCGGATCCTGCAGGTCGACATCGATGGGGATGACGACATCCCCCCGGGCGTGATCCAGGCCCGCCGTCATCGCCGCTTCCTTTCCGAAATTTCTCGACAGGGACAGAATGGCGATCGATGGGTTGTGCGTCTTCGCCGCGCGCAATGCGGGCAATGTCTTGTCGCGGCTTCCGTCGTCCACGAACAGGATCTCGTGTTCGCATTCCTGCCGGGCGATGATGGGCGCGACGGTTGCGAGAAAGACATCGATCGACGATTCTTCGTTGAAAACCGGTACGACCAGACTCAGGAATGGGTGCTCGGCTCTAGGCATTTGAGGTCGCATCCAATGGTCGCGGACCGAATCCGCTTGATGGCGGAAGAATATAATACCGCGCGCGGTATGGAATCAGTAAACCCGCAGAATCGTCATGTCCGCGCCATCCGCGACCACGGGGTAAAATTGGCGATAGGCTTCCGGTTTTCCGTCATACTGGGGAAGCCAGTAGAAAAGATATCCCTTAGGGCGGTGCAGCAGGATATATTTGATTTTCGCGGCCGCGAGCTGTCGCCGCTGTTCGGCAAGATTCTGGATATTCAAGTGATTGGCAGTCGTTGGCGCCAGTTGGCGGGCGAGGGTGCCCTGCGCGATGGGCCGACCATGACATGCCTGTTGCGCCATGTAGAAACTTCCTTCGGAATAGCCATAGGGAAGATCCAGCACGCCGAAATCCTGGTCGCGATCGCGCGCCAGAACGGAGAGCGTCGGACTGCAGGACATCGCAGTCGTTTCGAGAGTTGCCGGAAAGAAGTCGATCAGGCTTAGAGCTAGAGCAAGGCCCAAGACGGTCGCGGTGAAAATTGTTCTTTTTCTTTTCAAGGCTGCCGCGATGGTGACCGCCACGCCGATGCCCATGAAGAGATAGACGAAGACAATGGCGCGGGCCGGCGAACGGACATTGGCGAAGAAGGGGAGTTTGGAGAGTATGATGCCCGGCATGTGAATGGGAAGCGTGTCGCCCATCCAGTGCAGGGCATCCCCACTGGCCAGCACCGCGAAAAATATTATGCCGCCCAGCGCGTACCACAGAACAAGTCGCTCACCATTTTGCGTGCGCCACAAACCCCAGGCCAGGAGCGCGAGATTGACCAAGCCGAGATAGACGGTGGCTTCCCAGGGCCCCCCGGTGAAATGGCGAAACAAATTCTCGCTCAGCGAGGCGAAGGCGTGGGCCGGGGGAAAGGCTGTGTATCCGAGAAGATCGGCCACGAAAATGTTGCTGCCGGCCTGGTATGCGCTGCTGCTGAGGCCGCTCGCGAGCATCGGCAATATGAGTGGCAGCAGAATCATGCCGGTGCCGGCCACGCAAAGGGCCGGTGCGAGCAAATTCCAACCGCGCGGCCAGGCATGGTGATGGACGCGCAGATACAGAATATGAAAGGCGAGGAAGTAAAAGCAGAAGAACAGGTAATACCAGCCGGAAAGCGCGCTCAAGGCATAGAACAGGGTTGCCGAGGCGAGCCAGCGATAGCTTCGATGTTTCAGCGCCTGCAGATAGCACAGCACGAAGCAAGGCAGGAACTCGACACCCGTGCCCAGCGCGTGATGCATGGTCTGGGCGACGTGCCAGGGGCTGAAAGCAAAGATAAAGCCGCCCGCCGCCGATCCGATTATGTCGCCGCCCAGATAGCGGCAGAGATAATAGGTGCCAGCGCCAGCCAACGGAAAGGAGGCAAGGATTGTGAAATTCTGCAGCTGAATAATGGTGGGGAGCGACGCGCCGAAGATTTTGCTCAATACCCAGACCGTGAAGACCTGCGGATAGGTGAAGGAATGATAGTAAAGCGAAGCGCCTTCCGGATAGCGAAGCAGATGGGTGAAGAAAAAATCCCCGGAGTGCTTCTGCAGCACATACCAGGTGTTCCAGAAGTCATTCAGATTGTCTTCCGGCGGACCCAACAGCGCGGACGAAAGGTGCGGCAGTACGTGCCAAAAGAATAGCAGGGTCAGCGCCGTATAGCCGGCCAGCACGGCGAAAAAGACGGCCGTGTGCCGCAGGGCAGTGATCTTTCGCGTTCCTGCCTGCGCACCATCCGCACCAAAATCGGCAACGTCCGCCTGCCGCGCGATGACGGGCATGGAAAAATTCGGATCGGCCACGGAATCCATGAAGCGCGTGTCAGCCTTGGCCTTTGACATGCGCAAGGATGTCCTGCGCGCTGTGCGCCAGTTCGGCCAGGGCGTTGGGCATGTCCTCGCCCGATTTGCGGGCCCATTCCACCAAGCCGCTGGCGAAAGCCGCCAGTTGCGGCGCGCTGGCGATCAGCCGCGCCTGCATTTCCACCTTTTGCGGGTCCAGGTCATATTCGGCGCCCGGCACGCGCCAGCCGCCCCATTCCGCTTCCCCGGTGATCACCACCGGATAGGTGCCCGGCACTGGATGGCGGGCGCAATCTTCCGCGGGCTGCCATTTGTTGCGAGCCCGCACCACGCGCCAGCGCGGTCCGCTGCCGACGGGCGTCTCGCTCATGGGCTCTTCGCTCTGCAATTCCTCGGCGGCGAATTCGCGGCCCAGGCCCACATCGTAATGGACGCGGATGGGCTCATCGAGGCCCTTGGCCCAATGCGGCACCACATGCTCGATCAAGGCCCATGTGCCCACGGGCTTCACATAGACACGCTGGTTCTTGTGGAATTGGGCTTTGGCCATGCGACGCGGATCCCGGCTGGGCAGCCGAACCGTAGGCAATCGCTGTTAAACCCCGGTTAAGACCATGATCGGCCTTTGAGAAACCCGCCTTCCGCCTGGGCTTTATGGGCGCCGATGGCCGCGATAGGAAAGGCGGGATGGAAAGCCCCTGCGTGAAAATCTGCACCTATGATCCGGCCTCGGGACTGTGCCTGGGCTGCGGCCGCACTTTGGGCGAAATCGCGGGATGGGCCTCTTTCACGGATGCCGAGCGGCGCCGGATCATGGAGGCGCTTCCCGCCCGTCTTGCCGGGCTCAGGACGGATCCAGAGTGATCGCGGTCCGGGTCAGCCAATCCAGTTCGTGGCGCAGCCGGACATTGGCCCCGATCACGATGATCGATGTGGCAGGGCTTTGCTCTGCCGCGGCCGCCAGATTGTCCAGCGTCGTGACGATCACCTGCTGATCGGCGCGGGTGGCATTGCCCACGATCGCAGCGGTTTCGTGGCGCTCGCGTCCCGCCGCGATCAGGGCATCGGCGATCGCGCCTGCCTGTTTGCGCGCCATGTAGAGAACCAGCGTGGGGGCTCCCTTTGCCAGCGCCTCCCAGTCATGCGGCGGCAATTGTCCATCGGCGCCATGACCGGTGAGAAACGTCACCGATGCGTTGGTGTCGCGATGGGTCAGGGGTATGCCCGCATAAGCAAGGCCGCCTATGCCCGCGGTGATGCCGGGCACGATCCGGAATGGGACGGCATCGCGCGCCAGGTTCTGCGCTTCCTCGCCGCCGCGGCCGAAGACGAAAGGATCCCCGCCCTTGAGCCGGAGCACGCGATGGCCTTCCCGCGCCAGATCCGCCAACAGGCTGGAAATATCTTCCTGCTTGCAGGAACGCACGCCCGCCCGCTTGCCGGCGAAAATCATTCCGGCGCCGGGCCGCGCCGCCTTGAGAAGCGTCTCATCGACCAGGGCGTCATACAGAATAAAGTCGGCATGCGCGATCGCATGCAGCCCCAGCGCCGTGATCAATCCCGGATCGCCGGGACCTGCACCCACCAGCCAGACCCAGCCGGGCTGAAAGTCCGGCAGCCCCAACAAGGCGGCGAATTCGGCGAAATTCCTGTCCATGTCCAACTCTACAAACCTGTGGCGCAATTGCGGCGTTTCGCGGAACGGGGTGGCGGCATCCGCGTTGCGATGATGAGTTTACCTTAATCCCGGAGAAAAATATGACGGAGAAAGTGGGCGAGACGGTGCGCGACAGCGCCGATTATCGCTGCGAACGCTGTCACAAGGTGACGCATATGCGCAAAGGTGCGCTGATCCAGCCCTGTCCTCATTGTGGGTATGACACATTCGACATCGCCAATCCGCGCTTCGAGCGCCGCGACGGCAGCCTTGGCCCGCATGAGCCGGGTTGAGGCGCCCGGGTTGAGGCGGAAAGGCTGGGCAGCTAAAACCAAACCCGCACCCGTTCACGGAATCCTGATGATCAAGCCCCGCTCGGACCTCAAGCCCAATACCGCCGATTACGAGAATCTGCCGCTGGTGACCGCCAACGGCTTTCGCGAATATGACGCGCGCTGGCTGTTCGGCAAGGAGATCAACCTTCTGGGCGTGCAGGCGCTGGGCCTGGGCCTGGGAACCTATCTGCACCAGATCGGGGTCCAGCCGAAGGTCGTGACCGGCCATGATTTCAGGTCTTATTCGCTGTCCATCAAGCAGGCTTTGACCATCGGTCTGTTGCGCGCCGGCTGCGAAGTGCATGACATCGGCCTGGCGCTGTCGCCGGTGGCCTATTACGCGCAGTTCGCGCTGGACTGCCCTGCCGTTGCGATGGTGACCGCCAGTCATAATGAGAATGGCTGGACCGGCGTGAAGATGGGCGCCAAGCGTCCCCTCACTTTCGGGCCGGACGAGATCAACGCCATCAAGAAGATCGTTCTGGAAGGGCTCGGCCAGGAACGGGCCGGCGGCACATATGTCGCGGTGCCCGACATGCGCGAGACGTATCTGCAGGCCGTCACCAAGGGGCATAAGCTGTCGCGGCCCATCAAAGTGATCGCGGCCTGCGGCAACGGCACGGCTGGCGCCTTCGCGCCGGAAGCCTTGCGCCGCATCGGCGCCGACGTGATCGGCATGGATACCGACTTGGATTTCACCTTCCCCAAATACAATCCCAATCCCGAAGACCTGCACATGCTGCACGCCATGGGCGATGCGGTGAAGGCGCAAGGCGCGGATCTGTGCCTGGGCTTCGACGGCGACGGCGACCGTTGCGGCGTGGTGGACGATACCGGCCGCGAAATCTTCGCCGACAAGATCGGCGTTCTGCTGGCGCGGGACCTGTCGGCGCAGCACAAAAACGCCCAGTTCGTGGTCGATGTGAAATCGACCGGGCTTTATCTCACCGATCCGGTGTTGAAGGAGCGGGGCGTCAAGACCGACTATTGGAAGACGGGCCATTCCTATATCAAGCGCCGCACCGCCGAGTTGCAGGCCCTGGCCGGGTTCGAGAAATCGGGCCATTTCTTCTTCAATCCACCGGTCGGCCATGGCTATGACGACGGGATCGTGGCGGGCATCCAGGTTCTGGAGATGCTGGATCGCGCGGGAAGCAAGAAGCTGTCGGCGCTGTATGACGGCCTGCCCAAGACGTTCGGCTCGCCCACCATGGCGCCGGAATGCCCGGACGATAAAAAATATGCCGTGGTCGATGCTTTGGTGAAGGATTATTCCGAACTGGCGGCCAAAGGTGAAACTTTGCTGGGCCAGAAGATTGCCTCGGTGGTCACCGTCAATGGCGTGCGCGTCACCTTGGAGGACGGCACCTGGGGCCTGGTGCGGGCCTCGTCCAACAAGCCCTCGCTGGTGGTGGTGGTGGAAAGCCCCGTCTCCGAATCGAACATGCGGGCCATGTTCGCCGATATCGACGCGCGGCTCGCCAAGCATCCCGAAGTGGGCGAATACGATCAGAAGATCTGATCGGCGCTATTCAACCCCGTCCTTTGCTTGCTAGTCTGCGCCCGCACCAACGGCGGGGACGGGTATGCGGCGCATTCTTCCGGTCATTCTGGTTTCGTTGATGGCGGCGGGGGCCAACGCCCAGCCGAGCACTCCGGCGAACTATCCCGGACCGCAGCCTTTGCCGATGCCGCCCCCCATTCCGGCGCCGCAGGACATTGCCTATCCCGGCGGCACCATCCAATTGACGGTTGATGCGAGCCAGCCGGCGCAGGGCATCATGCGGGTGCACGAAGTCATTCCGGTGGCCAAATCCGGGCCGATGGTCCTGCTTTACCCCCGCTGGCTGCCGGGCAATCATTCGCCCACCGGCCCGATCAGCAAATTCGCCGGCCTTGTGGTTCATGCGGGCGGCGCCGTGGTGCCCTGGGACCGCGATACCGCCGACGTTTTCGCATTCCATATCAACGTGCCCGACGGGGCGCGCGAAGTGACGCTGGACTTTGAATATCTTTCGCCGGTGGAAGATCGCGAGGGCCGCGTCGTCTCCACCGACGTGATGGTCAATCTGGAATGGAATGCGGTGGTGCTTTATCCCGCCGGTTATTTTGCCCGCCGCATTCCCGTGCAGGCGGAGGTGAAATTCCCGGCTGGCTGGCAGATCGGCACGGCGCTGGAAGGCGAGAATGGCCGTTTCAAGACCACCACTCTGGAGACCTTAGTGGATTCGCCGCTTCTGGCGGGCAAGTATTTCTCGCGGGTCGATCTGGATCCCGGCGCTAAGGTGCCGGTGCATATGGATGTGGTGGCGGACCGGCCCAACCAGCTGAAGATTTCGCCGGAGCAGTTGGCGCCGCACAAGGCGCTGGTGCAGCAGGCTTACAAGCTCTACGGCTCGCACCATTACGATCATTACGACTTCCTGCTGGGCCTGTCGGCGCATGTCAGCGGCGAGGGGCTGGAGCATCATCAATCCAGCGAAGACATCACCACCGAGAAATATTTCACCCATTGGGACAAGAGCAGTACCGGCCGCGATCTGTTGGCGCACGAATATACGCATTCCTGGAACGGCAAGTTCCGCCGTCCCGCGGATCTGTGGACGCCGAATTACAACGTGCCGATGCGCGGCAGCCTGTTATGGGTCTATGAAGGCCAGACGCAATTCTGGGGCTTTGTGCTGGCGGCGCGGTCCGGCCTCTGGACCAAGCAGCAGGCGTTGGATGCCTTCGCCGATCAGGCCGCCTATTACGGCACCCTGGCCGGGCGGCTGTGGCGGCCGCTGGAGGACACCACGCTCGATCCCATCATCGCCAGCCGCGCGCCGATCCCCTGGCGCAGCTACCAGCGCAGCGAGGATTATTACAATGAAGGGCTGCTGGTGTGGCTGGACGTGGATTCCCTGATCCGCGAGAAAACCAAAGGCCAGAAATCGCTGGATGATTTCGCCCGCAGCTTTTTCGGCATCAATGACGGCAGCTTTGTTCCGGTCACCTATACGTTCGACGATGTGGTCAAGGCGCTGAATGCCGTGATGCCGTATGACTGGGCCGGATTCCTCAAAGCCCGTCTGGCTCTGGCCCCCAAGCCGCCGCTGGATGGCGTGACCAGGGGCGGCTATAAGCTGGTCTATACCGACAAGCCGTCGGAGCGGACGCAGCTCAACGATTCGCGCCGCAAGCAGGACAGCTTCTCTTATTCGCTGGGACTGACGGTGGACAATAAGGGGCGGATCACCGACGTCGCCTGGGACGGCCCCGCCTTCAAGGCCGGTCTTTCCTTGAGCAACGAGATCGTGGCGGTGAACGGCGTGGATTACAGCGCGGACGAATTGAAGGATGCGATTACCGACGCCAAGACCGACCAGGCGCCGATCCAGCTTCTGATCAAGCGCAACAACAGTTTCCGCACCGTGCCGATCCCTTACCATGGCGGCTTGCGCTATCCGCATCTGGAGCGGGTCGCGGGCACGCCGGCTCTGCTGGACGCCCTTATCGCGGCGAAGAAATAGGTCAGGCGGCTTCGCATTCCGGCGACAGCAGGGTCAGGGCATCGCGCAGCACCGCAATGCCGGCGTCGCGTCGCGGCGCATGTTCGCTCAAGTGGCGGCGGAAGCCGCGCGCGCCGGGACGCCCGTTGAACATGCCCAGCATGTGCCGGGTCATGCTGGCAAGCCGGACGCCGTCCTTCAATTTCTGTTCCACATACTGGCACCATTCTCCCAGCGCATCGTCCAGGTCGCGAGGCGCATCGCCGAAAAAGCGGGCATCGATCACAAGCAGCATGGCCGGATTCTGGTAGGCGGCGCGGCCCAGCATCACCCCATCGACATGGGCAAGATGCGCTTCGGCCTGATCCAGGGTCTGGATGCCGCCATTGAGCGTGATCCCAAGGCCCGGATTCTCGCGCTTCACCCGATAGACCAGGTCGTAATCCAGGGGCGGCACATCGCGGTTTTCCTTGGGCGAAAGACCGTCCAGCCAGGCCTTGCGCGCATGCACGGCGAACTGTGTGACACCGGCCGCGACGCAACTTGCAATCAGGGTACGCAGGCTTTCCTCGGGATCCTGGTCGTCGACGCCGATCCGGCATTTCACGGTGGCGGGCAGGGACACGGCGTTGCGAATGGCGGCCATGCAATCGGCCACCAGCGCGGGTTCGCGCATCAGGCAGGCGCCGAAGCGGCCCGACTGCACCCGGTCGGACGGGCACCCCACATTGAGGTTGATTTCGTCATAGCCGAAATCCTCGGCAATGCGCGCGGCCTCCGCCAGTGCGCCCGGCTCGGAGCCGCCCAATTGCAAGGCGACAGGATGTTCCGAACCGTCAAACCCCAGCAACTTCTGACGGTCGCCATGCAGGACGGCATCCGCGGTCACCATTTCGCTGTAGAGCAGGGTGCGGCGGGTCAACAGCCGGTGCAGCACGCGGCAATGCGTGTCCGTCCAGTCCATCATCGGCGCGATGGAAAATTTATGCGACTGATTTTGCTGCATTATATTTCTGTACGGGTTGCGGCACCGGCCGACTGTCGCCGCTCCATACCGCAAATCGCCAGCGATCCGCCAGACCGGAAAGTTCCCAAGGCGCGGCTGGACGCAAAAAGCATGGCGGAACGACTTCGACAGGGCCGCGCCGGGTCCGCGCTTGGCCGTACTTATGATTGACGCGTTTGCGCCTGCGGCGCTCCGAAGGTGAGCGCGCGTGCCGGGTTTTCGACCATGATCTGGTGAATGATCGCGTCGCTGACGCCCTGGGCCTTCAGCCTGGGACGCCTGGGGATTTGTTCATTTGGATTCATGCCTCGGTTGGAGCCTGTCCAAAACTCAATTGTCCGGGATCAGGGGAAGCACGACATGGGAGGGATAGCGGCTGCTGTGATAGATGGTCTGGTTCGCCACCAGCATGCGGGTGCCGGTATTGGGATCCTCGCCGGTATTGAGGTTGCGGTCGAAGCGGGGGAAGTCGCTGCTTGAAACTTCCAGCCGCAGGCGGTGGCCCGGCAGGAGCGCGTAGCTGGTAGCCCACATATCGATCGTATAGGCATAGACTTTGCCGGGATCGATCAGCTGGCCGGGCTTGCCGCCGCCGTCGCGGAAGCGGGCGCGCACGATGCCAGATTGAATGTTCTGGGCATAGCCATCGGGCCGCACATCCACCAGCTTGGCAGTGAAGTCGGTATCCTTGGCCGAGCTTGCCGCATAAAGCTCCATCTTCACCGGCCCGGTGATCTCGGTCTTCTTGGCCACGGGCTCGGTGGTATAGACCAGCACATCGTCGCGCCGCTCTACCGCGCGCTGATCCCAGGGGCCGCTGGGCACGTTGCTGCAGCAGACATTGCCGCCCATCGTCGGGGTCGGATTAGCGGGGTTGTAACTGAATTTGTCGCTGTCCGAGCCCTTGGGCTGCTCGGTGGTGAGGACGCCGTCGCCATTCACGGAATTGGCGCGTCCGCCGCTCTGGATATAATAGTTGGTGTATTTGGTGCGTGCCAGCGGCCATTCCTTCTCGTTGCGCCAGCGGTTCTCGCCCATCACGAAAATCTGGTAGGGCGCGTCGGCCCCCACGCCGTTGTCGATGCCCTTCAAATAGTGATCGAACCAGCGCAGGTGGACGATGTTCTTGTCGAAGGGCGTGTCGTCGCCGAAATCCACCGGGGTCGGGTCCGAACCGTTGCTGCCGACCGGAAGCGCGGTGCGCCCGCCCGTGGAGTGCGCCCAAGGCCCGATCATCAGGCGCTTGCCGTCGCGCGCCGCTTGGGTGGCGCCAACCTTGTGCATCATCGCGTCGTCGCGAATATCGCCCCGCAGGAAGATGTCGTACCAGCCGTCCATCGACAGGATGGGCACGGAAACCTTGGCATAGTCGCTTTCTTTCTCGAAGCTGATGCCGTCCCAATAGGAATCGCGGGTGGGGTGGGCGAACCAGTCGCGATAATGCGGCGTGATGTGATGCCCCGCCTCGGCCGAGGTGGCGACGGGCAGGTGATTGTAGATCGGCGGCCAGTCGAAACCGCGCGTGTTCTGCATCACATGCGCCGACATCTCGATGCCGCCCCAAGGCAGGTCGAAGCCGTAATGGGAGACGCCGTCGATATAGATCCAATTGCCGTAAATGTCGGAGGTGGTGACGGTCATCACCATGGCTTTGAGATATTTGCTGCCCGCGACGGCTTGGGCCCATTGGGTATAGCCCACATAAGAGCCGCCCATCGTGCCGATGCCGCCATCGGACCAGGGTTGGTGGCCGATCCACTCGTCGGTGTCGAAGCCGTCATTGGCTTCGTTCTTGAATGCATAAAAGACGCCGTCGGAATCGTAAGTGCCGCGCACGTCCTGCAACACCACCACATAGCCGCGCGAGGCGTAATATTCGGCGTCATCGGGAGACATATAAGTGGCGCGGTTATACGGCGTGCGCTCCAGAATGGCGGGGAATTTGCCGGGCGCGTCGGGGCGGTAGATGTCGGTCGACAGGGTTATGCCGTCGCGCATGGGAACGCGCACATTGGCCTGGAAACTCACTTTGTAGATGGGCTTGGAAAGCAGGGTCGTGTCGATATTCCGTCCCGGATTGTCCGAAGGCGCGGGCTGCGCGGCGGCGCCGAACGGAAGGGCCAGCGCCAGAACCGTTGCGAAAACGATCGATGCTTTCATATCCCGCTCCCCAGCCGATTGTCGGTCAGTCTATCATATGTCTAGACATTAGTGGAAGCGGAGTCGGTATCGCGGATGTGGATTCATTATCCCTTCGCGCATGCACACGATGGACTGATCGCTCACAATGTCGCCGGCGAAAAAGGGACGACAATTCCGATACAATCGCAGTAGGCTCCGGCGGCTCTTATATAAGGAATGTTCCGACATGGTGACCGCTTCTCCGGCGATGCAGGCCAAGGCCGACAATTTTTACGCCCTGCATCAGGCGCCGGGGACCTTCATCATCCCCAATCCCTGGGACCGCGGCTCGGCACGCATCCTGGCGCATATGGGATTCAAGGCGTTGGCGACCACCAGCATGGGCTATGCGTTTTCCATCGGCCAGCGCGACAACAGCCTGACGCGCGAGCAAACCCTGGCCAATGCCGCTGATATCGTAGGGGCGACGGACCTTCCCGTGAATGCGGATCTGGAAAACGGCTTTGGCGACGCGCCCGAGGCGGCGGCGGAAACCATCCGCCTGTCCGCCGCGACGGGCATCTGCGGCGGGTCCATAGAAGACGCCAGCGGTCGCGCCGATGCGCCGATTTATGACATCGGCCTGGCAAGGGAGCGTGTGGCCGCGGCGGTGGCGGCGGCGCGATCTCTGCCCTATCGCTTCACCCTGACGGCGCGGGCCGAGAATTATCTTTGGGGCCGGCCCGACCTGAATGACACCATCAAGCGGCTTCAAACATTCCAGGAGGCGGGCGCCGACGTTCTGTACGCGCCGGGATTGAAAACGCGCGAGGAGATCGTGGCGGTGGTGTCGTCGGTGGACCGTCCGGTCAATGTGGTGATGGGCCTGGTGGGGGCGCAGCTGAGCCTGGAGGAATTGTCCAGGATCGGGGTCAAGCGGATCAGCGTGGGAAGTTCGTTGCAGCGCGCGGCGCTGGGCGCTTTCTTGCGTGCCGCCGGGGAAATGGCCAGCCAAGGGACATTCACCTATGCCGCCGAGGCGGCTTCGCCCAAGGATGTGACCCCGATCTTTGATGGCTTCCGTTCCGGCGCGCGCTAGGAAAGGGTCGTCAATTCGAACCCTTGCAGAGCGGCGCGGTCGGCGATGGCGGCAATCTCCGTGATGCGGCCATCTTCCACCGTGGCGGCCAGCACCAACAGCAGCTTGCCGTTGGGCGCGACGATGGCACCGATGGCGCCATCGATCAGGGCAGGGCGTGCCGCCGTCGCGCGGCCCGCGAACATGCGCGCCACCTGATCGGCGCCGCGAAGCTCGGACGGCCCGCCCAGTCGCACCGCCGCCGCATCGGAACGAAGCACCACATCGGGGTCAAGCACCGCCACCAGGGCGCCAAGATCGTTGGCGCGCGAGGCGTTGAGGAAGGCTTCGATCACGGCCCGTTGCTTGGGCAGTTCGGCGGCGGGCGGCTCGCCGCCCTGCACCCGGCGCCGGGCGCGGCTGGCGAGTTGGCGCGCGGCATCCACCGAACGGTCCACGATGGGTGCGATGTCCTCGAACGGCAGGGCGAACATATCGTGCAGCACAAAGGCGATGCGCTCGGCCGGATCGAGCCGGGTGAGAACCACCAGCAACGCCAGGCCCACGGCTTCGGCCAGAAGCGCTTCCTGCTCGGGATCGGCTTTGGCGCGGGGCGGGATCCGGCCCTCCACCTCCAGCGGCTCCTCGCGGCGCGATTTGCGGGTCCGGAGCATGTCCAGGCATATCCGCGCCACCACCGTGGTCAGCCAGGCGGCCGGGTTCTCGATCGTGCCGGCCTGGGGGGATTGAAGACGGAGCCAGGCTTCCTGCATGGCGTCTTCGGCTTCGGCGAGGGAACCCAGCATGCGGAACGCCACCGCCCGCAGACGCGGCCGCTGGGCCTCGAATTCCTGGGCCAGAATTTTATTTTGGTCCATCGGTCACATGTCTCCATCCCGGTCCGTCACGCCATCGACGAAACCGGACCGCCCGATGTGACGGCGGCCCAGCATGCAACAGGAGAAAAGTCATGCAAGCGCGAATGAAAAATCCCGCCATGGTGCCGCCCGACACGTTGCCCCACATCCAGGCGCTTTACGCCGCCGCGACCAAGGGCGGAGTTCCACCTGCCATCGGCCATCTGGTCCATCTTCGCACCAGCCAGATCAATGGTTGCGGCTATTGCATCGATGGCGGCGTCAAGCATGCCAAAAAGGCGGGCGAGACCGACGAGCGGCTGTTTGCGGTGTCAGCCTGGCGCGATACGCCGTATTTCACGGATGCGGAGCGGGCGGCGCTGGCCTTGAGCGAAGATGTGACGCGGCTGAGCGACCGCAGCGATCCGGTGCCGGATGCGGTATGGAACGAAGCGGCGAAGCATTTCGACGAACAGGGCCTTGCCTCGCTGCTGTTGGTGATTTCGCTCACCAATGTCTTCAACCGGCTCAATGTCGCCACGCGGCAGGTGGCCGGTCCCGGCTGGTAGCGGCCTTCCTGGCCCGGGGAAGCTGAGATAGGCTCGAGCGCGCGGGGCCGGCGGATCAGCGGATGCAAATGAGCGAGGGGATGGAGCGGGCCGCGGCGGGACTGTGGCGATCCATCCTCGCCGCCGCCGCCGGCAATGTGCTGGAGTGGTACGACTTCACCGTCTACGCCTATATGGCGCCCTATATCGCGGAGAAGTTTTTCCCCCAGGACGATCCCCTGACCGGATTGCTGGCGGTGTTTGCCACCTTCGGCCTGGGTTTCGTGGTGCGGCCGCTGGGCGGAATCCTGATCGGCCGTCTGGGCGATCTCAAAGGCCGCAAGGCGGCGCTGCTTCTCACCATTCTCCTGATGGCGCTGGGCACGGCGGGCATCGGACTGGTTCCGGGCCGCGATGCGATCGGCGACCTGGCGCCCTGGCTTCTGGTGTTCTGCCGGCTGCTGCAGGGATTTTCCGCGGGCGGCGAATGGGGCAGTTCGACCGCCTTCATTTATGAATGGGCGCCCAAGGGGCGGCGGGGATTTTTTTCCAGCCTGCAGCAATCCAGTGTGGCGGGCGGCATGCTGCTGGGATCGGCGGTCGCGGCGCTGTTGGGTGGCATGCTCGGCAAGGCGCAAATGGCGGATTTCGGTTGGCGCCTTCCGTTCCTGCTGGGCGCGCTGATCCTGCCGGTGGGCTTTTATATGTGGCGGTATGTGGAAGAGACGCCGGTCTTTGCCGCCCGCCAGGACAGGCCGGTGAGTTTGCGGGGCGGTGTGCGCCTGGCCGCGCAGGCCAGCGGCGTCATCGTGATCTGGACGGTGGCCTATTACGCCATTCTCACCTATATGCCCGTTTTCACCGCCCGCTATTCGCATCTGGGATCGGACGCGGCGCTGTGGTCCAACGCGCTCAGCCTCCTGGTTTTGGCCGTCACCATTCCTTTTTTTGGCATGATGGCGGATCGCATCGGGCGCAAACCCCTGCTGCTGGTGGGGGCGGGAGGCTTTCTGCTTCTGTCCTATCCTTTGTTCCTCATGATCGTGAATAGCCAGGGCACGGCGCCCATCGTTTTGGCGCAGATCGTTTTCGCGCTGCTGACGGCGATCTATTCGGGCGGCGCGCCCGCGGCGGTGACGGAGATTTTTCCCTCCGCCTCGCGTCTCCTTTGGATGTCCACCGGCTATAGCCTCACAGTGGCCCTGTTCGGCGGGTTCGGGCCTTATATTTCGACCTGGCTGGTCAAGGTCACCGGATCGCCCTTGTCGCCGGCTCTTTATATTGCCGGATGCGCCGCCATTTCGCTGGCGGTGATCCTGCCGCTGAAGGAAACACGCGATGACGGATAAGGATCAGCAGCCCTGGCAATGGCCCGAGGCGCATTGGCGCCGAATACTCAATCAGGCGCGCGCGGGCCGGGCGCTCAGGCCGCAGAGTTGGCCGGACGGGGCGCGCTGCGCGTTTGCATTGTCCTTCGATTCCGATCACGAGACCAACGAGCTGCGCGACGGCGGAAAATCCATCGGGCGACTGTCCTGGGGCCAGTATGGCGCGCGGGTCGGCGTGCCCCGCATCGCCGCCTTGTTGGCGCGCCACGATGTGCGCGCTTCCTTCTATGTTCCGGCGGTGACGGCCCTGGTCCATCCCGACGAACAGCGGGCGCTGGCCGATGCGGGCCATGAGATCGGCATTCATGGCTGGATCCACGAATTGAATTCGGGCCTGTCCTATGAGGACGAGATGGATTTGATGCTGCGCTCGTCGGACACGCTGACCGAAATCACCGGCAAGCGGCCCGTGGGTCTGCGTACGCCGTCCTGGGATTTCAGCCCTTCGACCTTGCGGATACAGAAGGAGATGGGGCTGCTCTACGATTCCTCGCTGATGGCGGACGAGGATTGTTATGAGCTTCTTCTGGATGGCGAGCCCAGCGGGGTGATCGAACTGCCGGTGGAATGGGTGCGCGACGATGCGGTCTATTTCATGATGAACCGCTTCCAGGCGCAGCGTCCCTATACCCCGCCCACCGATGTGTTCGACATTTTCCGGCGCGAATTCGACGCGGCGTATGACGAGGGCGGGATTTTCCAGCTTACCTGCCATCCCCATATCATCGGCTATCGCTCGCGTATCTGGATTCTGGACGAGCTGATCCGGCACGCCAAGGCGCGGGGCCCGGTCTGGTTCGCCACCCATGAAGAGGTGGTGCGCTGGGCAAAAGCGCATGCCACCTGATCTGGCCGGCTGAACGGTCGGCCGAAATTCCTCGCGGCACGGGAACATTTTTGCCTCCGGATCATCCAATGGGTGTCCGGAGCCGCGAACCCGCTGTTTCCGGGAAAGGAGATTTTCATGCTGACCAGACTGACGTTCGCCGCCCTGCTGCTGATGCCCGCCGCCGCGCTGGCCCAGGCGCAAAAGCCCAATGACGCCCAGATCGCCCATATCGCCTATACCGCCGGCGTGCTGGACGTCACCGCCGGAAAGCAGGCGCTGGAGAAAAGCACCAATCCGGACGTCAAGGCATTCGCCAGCGAGATGGTGCGCGACCACCAGGCCGTGAATGAAAAGGCGCTCGCCCTGGTCAAGAAGCTCAATGTCACGCCCGAAGACAATTCCACCAGCCAGGCTTTGACCAAAGCGGCGGCGGCAAAGGAGGCCGAACTCGGCAAATTATCCGGCGCGGCCTTCGACCGGGCCTATGTCGCGAACGAAGTCGCCTATCACAAGACCGTCAATGGCGCCTTGAAGGATACGCTGATCCCCAATGCCCAGAATGCGGAACTGAAGTCCTTGCTACAGACCGGCCTGACATTGTTCACCGCGCATCAGAGCCACGCCGAGCATCTGTCCATGTCGCTGGCGAAATAGATGTCCCATACGTCCCGCGCAGGGCAGGTCGTGGGCGCGCTGCTTCTGGTCTGGGCAACCCCTCACCCGGCCGAAGCAGCGCGCTATGTCGTCGACATCAAGAACATGGCATTCGGTCCCGCGCCGCAGCATCTGAAGGTCGGCGACACGATCCTGTGGCGGAACAACGACATATTCCGCCACACGGCCACGGCGAAGCCGGGCTTCGACCTCGACCTGGCTCCCGGCGCGCAAGGGGAGGTGACGCTCAAAAATCCAGGAATCCTGAACGTGATTTGCCGCTATCATCCCAATATGACGATGCGGCTGGCGGTGGAGAAGGAATAGTGACCGCATGAGACAGGCAGCACGCGATTATGCAGCCATGCCGGAAAAGCTGCTGCTGCGGCACGCCCAGGGCGGCGACCGGGATGCGTTTCGCGCCATCATGCAGCGTCACAATCAGCGCCTGTTCCGTGTCGCCCGTGCCGTGGTGAGCAATGACGATGAAGCCGAGGATGTCCTGCAGGATGCCTATCTCAAGGCGTTCACCGCCATCGGGCTGTTTCGCGGCGAAGCCGGCCTGAACACCTGGCTCACCGCCATCACATTGAACGAAGCGCGCGGGCGGTTGCGCCGCCGCCGCCCGGCCGAAAGTCTTGAACGCATGGAAGAAGATGGTGTCCGCGTCATTCCTTTCCCCGGCATGGCGGAAATCCCCGATCCGGAGGCCGAAGCGGTGCGGTCCGAAACGCGGCGGCTGCTGGAGCGGGCAATCGACGGGCTGCCCGATGAATTCCGCCTCGTCTTCATGCTGCGCGATGTCGAGGGCCTGTCGGTGGAAGAAACCGCGACACAGCTGGACCTCAATCCGCAGACGGTGCGCTCGCGGCTGTTCCGGGCACGCCAATCCTTGCGTCAGTCCCTGATGTCGACTCTGTCCAGCGGAATGGAGGGCGTCTTTCCCTTCCTGGGCGCGCGCTGCAGTCGCATCGCCGACCGGGTGCTGGAACGGCTCAGTGTCCCGGCGCCACCAGATTGAATGCCGCGCCCCACGGGTCCATTGCCTGCACGACCCATTGGCCACCCGGCACTTCCATCGGGCCGTTGAGGATCTTGCCGCCGCCCGCCTTGATCTTTTCGGTTCCGGCATCGATTGACGGCACGTTGAAATAATAGCCCCAGAACGGAACCGGCAGCGCCGCGGGCTTGGTCATCATGGCGCCGATCGCGGGGCCGCCCGCCGCGAACAATTGATAGGTGCCCATCGGCCCCATATCGACCGCCTGGTCCTTGGTCCAGCCGAACAGTTTTTCATAAAAGGCAAAAGCGGCCTGCCAGTCCGCCGCCATCAATTCGTTCCAGCCGACGGTGCCCGGCGAGCCGGCGGGAAGCGGGGGTGGCGCATCCGGAACGAGGCCTTTGGCGGCGTAAAAGACAGCGCCTTGCGGGTCCGCCACCATCGTGAAGCGGATGACGCCGGGGACTTCCTGCGGCGCCAGATGGACCGCACCGCCCCCTTCGCGCACCATGGCGGCGGTCCGATCCACATCGTCGGCCGAAACATAGCCCAGCCAAGCGGGCCGCGCGCCGTGGCTGGCCATGTCGGGCGTGATCGCCAGCATGCCGCCGACAGCCCGTTCGCCCACCTGAAAAAGCGTGTAGGCATGTCCGGGAACCCCGGAATCCTTCACCGTCCACCCGACCACATCGCCATAGAATTTTCCCGCCCCTTTGGGATCGGTGGTGATGAGTTCGTGCCAGAAGAATTGGCCGGCCATGTCCGGATCCTCTCGTTATTCCGCGGCGTTTTGATATTCGTCGTGACGGCGCACAAAGCTCAATGTGCCGGTCTCGTTGCGGCCGAGCGGCGCGCGATCCAGAATCATCACCGTGCTCATGATGTCCTCGAATCCGCGCGCATAGCTGGAATAGGTGTGGAACACCTTGCCATCCTTGTCCTTGTAGAAGGCGCTGAGGCCGTGAAGCTCGTCAGTGGCCCGTTCGGTGGGCGTTTGCCGGAAATTGTAATTCACCGAACCCTGCGCCATCTGCGCCTGGGTGAAGGAGACGTGATAGTCGTAATTGAAATCTTCGCCGAAGGAGGAGGCCCAGGGAAATTTCCATCCCATGCGGTTTTTATAGGTTTGAATCTCGTTCAACGGCGCGCGCGACACCGCCGTCCATGTCACGTCATGATTGTTCAGATGGGGCAGGGCGCCATCGACATGATCGGACAGGAAGGAACAGCCGGGGCATCCCGCTTTCCATCCCGGGCCCAGCATGAAGTGGTACACCATCAACTGGCTGCGCCCCTCGAAAAGGCCGGCGAGACTCTTGCGGCCCTTTGGCGTGTCGAAATGATAGTCCTTTTCCACGCGAACCCAGGGCAGGGCCTGGCGGGCGGCGCGGACGGCGTCGCGCAGGTGCGTTTCCTCTTTTTCCTGGAGCAGAAGCGCCCTGCGCGCCTTCAGCCATTCTTCGCGGTCGACGACGGGATGATCCATGACGGCACCTCCTGATCGCATTCAAGGGCGGAAACAGGTTGATGTCAACCTTTGCGCTTTTGCGACACTGTTGCCGGATTGCGGTTCCCTTTTCCGCTATTCGTGGTGCTGAAGACCCCGGTTGATCAGCTGGAAGAAGACCGGCACGAAGAAGATCGCCAGGATCGTGGCCGTCAGCATGCCGCCGATCACACCCGTGCCGATGTCGTTCTGGCTGCCGGCGCCCGCTCCGGACGCCACCGCCAGCGGGAACACACCCGCGACGAAGGCGATGGAGGTCATCAGGATGGGACGCAGGCGCAGCCGCGCGGCTTCCATCGCCGCTTCCCGTGCCGTCATGCCTTTCTTCTCCGCATCGACCGCGAATTCCACGATCAGAATGGCGTTCTTGGCGGACAGGCCGATGGTGGTGAGCAGGCCGACCTGAAAGTAGATGTCGTTGAACAATCCGCGCAGGCTGGCGGCGGCCAGCGCGCCGATCACGCCCAGCGGAATGACCAGCATCACCGACAGCGGGATCGCCCAGCTTTCATAGAGCGCCGCCAGGCAGAGATAGATGATCAGGATCGACAGCGCATAGAGCGCGGGCGCCTGGGCGCCGGACTGCTGTTCCTGGAAGGACAGGCCGGTCAATTCATAGCCGATGCCCTGGGGCAGCTTTTTGAAGATCTTGTCCATCTCCGCCAAGGCCGTGCCCGAGCTGATCCCCGGCGCGCCCTGTCCCTGAATTTCGATCGAGGGCAGGCCGTTGAAGCGGGTGAGGGTTGCCGGGCCCAAGGTCCAGTTCGCCGTGGCGAAGGAAGAGAATGGCGCCATGGTGCCGGTGTTGCTGCGGACATACCAGCGGTTCAGGTCCGCCGGCGACATGCGGTAAGGCGCATCGCCCTGCATATAGACGCGCTTGACGCGGTCGTGATCGATGAAATTGTTGATGAAGGAACTGCCCCAGGCCGAAGACAGGGTGGAGTCGATATCGGTGGTGGCAATGCCGAGCGCATTGGCCTTTTCCTGGTCGATATTGATGTGCAGCTGCTGGGTATCGTCCAGGCTTGCCGGGCGCACGCCCGCCAGCAAGGGATTCTGCGCCGCCATGCCCAGGAGCATGTTGCGGGCCTGGATCAGGCCTCCATGTCCCAGATTGCCGCGGTCTTCCATCTGCAGGTCGAAGCCGGTGGCGATGCCCAGTTCCGGCACCGAAGGCGGAACGATGGGGAAGACCTGGGCATCGGGGATGCGCATGAAATTCATGAACGCGCGCCGGGCGATGGCCGAGGCGCTCCGTGCCGCGCCGGGACGTTCTTCCCAGGGGCGCAGGCGGGCAAAGGTGATGCCCGCATTCTGGCCCACGCCCAGGAAGCTGAAGCCGGCCACGGTGAACACCATGTCGACGTTCTTTTCTTCGTCCTTGAGATAATGGTTGGAGACCTGGCGGGCGACGGCCAG
>JAFKFG010000017.1 GCA_017307355.1 Alphaproteobacteria bacterium | reverse complement strand
CCGGTCAGGAGTTGCGGCCGCTGGTGGCCAGGCTCGGCTATGGCCCGAAGGTGTTCGTGCTCGACCAGTTGAATATCGGTCAGCCCGAAAATGTATCGCTGGAGGGGGTGGGCCGTTTCGATCGTACCGCATCGATCGGCAAGCTGGAGCTGCATTCGACGGCTGCCTCGTGGACCCAGATCACCGCGCTGGTGGCGCCGTTGGCGCCGTCGCTGGCGGCGCGGATCCGGTTCCAGATCAGGTCGGAATCGACATGGCCGTTGGGACCCGCATCCCAATCGATCTTGCAACTGTCCAGGCCCTTCTTGGCCGCCCACATGTGATCGCCGATCACCGCCACCAGATCGTCCAGCACCACCACCTGCTGCACGCCGGGGACTTTCTTGGCGGCACTGTCATCGACATGGCGCACCTTGCCGCCGAAAGCCGGACTGGCGGCGATGGTGGCGAATTTCAGTCCCGGCAGCATCACATCGATGCCATAGACTTCCTTGCCGTTGACCTTGGTGGGCGTATCCAGCCGCGGCATCGGCTTGCCGATCAGCTTGAAGTCCTTGGCCGCTTTCAGCGGCGGATCGGCGGGCGCGGTGCCGTTGGCGCGCTCGGCCAGCGCGCCATAAGGGAGCTTGCGGCCCGACGCGGCATGGACCACCGCGCCATTTTCCGTGGCGCAGCTGGCGGGATCGACGCTCCATTGCTTGGCCGCCGCACCGATCAAAAGCTGGCGCGCGCCCGCCGCCGCCTTACGCATGGGCAGCCAGAAGGCGCGAATGGAATTGGAATTGCCGGTGGCCTGTATGCCCAGCATGGGATTGGCATAGAGCTTTTCGTTGGGCGGCGCGGCCTCGACATGGACATTGTTCCAGTCCGCGTCCAATTCCTCGGCGATGATCATGGGCAGCGCGGTGAAAACACCCTGTCCCATTTCCACTTGCGGAATGATCAAGGTGATCTTACCCGCGCGGTCGATGCGCAGAAAGGCGTTGGGCGCGAAGGGACCGGCCGGCGGCGGCGCGCCCTCCGCCACATTGGCGGCCGCGGCTTTCGCTTGCGGCAGATGAAAAGCCAGTAGGAAACCGCCCGCCAACCCGCCGGTCAGAAGCGTGCGCCGTGATGGAATTACCCGCGATGGAATTGTCTGAGAATAAGAAGCAAGCCGAGCCATTGGGTCCCCCGGCGAAAATGCAGGCAAACGCTATCACCAGGGCGTGGGCAGGACCATCCCTGCGGGCGGGAATTTCAGTCGCCTTCTTCGCGCACCGCCCGTTTCAGGACGGCGTAAAGCGCCGCCAGGGCACAGCCCGCCAGAATGCCGACAGTGAGGTCTTCCACCAGGGTCAGCACGAACGTCACCAGCAGGACCGACGATTCCCGCCAATAATTCATCAGCCGGAGGAACTCTTCCTTCTCCGCCATGTTCCAGCATACCACCACCAAAACGCCCGCCAGCGCCGCCAAGGGCACATAGCTGGCAAGGTCCGCGGCCGCCAGGATGAAGACCAGCAGGAACGCCGAATGCATCATGCCCGACAAAGGCGTGCGCGCGCCGGCGCGGATATTGGTGGCGGTGCGGGCGATGGTGCCGGTGACGCTGATGCCGCCGAACAGGGCCGAGGCCATGTTGGCGATGCCTTGCGCCACCAGCTCCATGTTGGAGCGGTGCTTGCGGCCGGTCATGCTGTCGGCGACTTTGGCCGATAACAGGCTTTCCACCCCGCCCAGCAAGGTGAAGGACAGCGCCGGGGGCAGCACCTTCCACAACAGGGCAAGGCTCATCGCCGGCAGATGCGGCGTGGGCAATCCGTGCGGCAACCCGCCGAAACGGGTGCCGATGGTTTCCGCCGGCAGATGCAGCAGCGTCACCGCGACGGATGCGATCACCACCGCGATCAGCATGCCCGGCCAGGTGGGTCGCCACCAGCGCAGGAAAAAGATCAGCGCTGCCGAGCTCAAGCCCACCACAAACGCGGAGGGATTGAGCGTGGGCAGCGCCTGGGTCAGCGCCGCCAGCTTGGGAAAGAAGGGACCAGGCTCCGCGCCCATAAGATGCAGGCCGCCGAAATCCTTCAGCTGGCTGGCCAGGATGGTGACGGCGATGCCGCAGGTGAAGCCCACCGTCACCGCATGGGGGATGTGACGGATCAAAGAGCCCAGCCGCAGCACGCCCATCAAGGTGAGCATCAGGCCCGACAGCAGCACCGTCAGCAGCAGGCCTTCCAATCCCAATTTGGCGGCGGTGGCCGCCACCAGCACGATGAAGGCACCGGCCGGGCCGCCGATCTGAAAGCGGCTGCCGCCCAGCGCCGAAACCACGAAGCCGCCCACGATGGCGGTATAAAGACCCCGCTCCGGCGAAACACCCGACGCCACCGCGATGGCCATGGACAAGGGCAGCGCCACGATGGCGACGGTCAGCCCCGCCAGCAGATCCTTCTGGAACAGCGCGGGGCCATAGCCTTCGCGCAGAATCGTGACGAGCTTGGGCCGGTAGAGATGCGCGGTGGTAGTGCCGTCAGGCATGGTTCGCTAAGGGAATCATCGCATACCCTTTAAGCCTATAAAGAGAGCGGCACGTGCGGAAGCGGACCAATTGCCGCCCGGTTTGAGCCGCCAGCGGAAACCGCCTAACCTTCCCGCAGCGGGTGGAGAATGGCATGAAATATGGGATTTTTGGCGTTGTTCTGGGCCTGGCGGCGGGGCTGGCGGCCACCCCGGCCCTGGCGGCCCCCGGCACGACGAATTGCGCGGTCAAGCCGCCCCCCGATCTGGTGACGCCGGGCACGCTTACGGTCGGCTCCAACATGTCCACCCCGCCCCAGATGTATATCGACAAGGGCCAGCCCGCCGGCTTCGAGATCGATCTGGCCCGCGCCATCGCCGGCACCATGTGCCTCAAGCCCCAGTTGGTGAACATCGCCTTTGGCGGGCTTTTCCCCGGCCTGGTGGCGAAGAAATTCGACTATATCACCTCCGGCCTGGGCGTCACCCCGCAGCGCGAGCAGGTGTTCGATTTCGTGCCCTATCTGGCGGGCGGCATCCAGCTGGTGGTGCGCAAGGACAGCGGATTGAAGTTCAAGGACGAGACGCAATTGTGCGGCCACAGCGTCGCCACCATTTCCGGCACCACCCAGGCCAAGGCCATCGAGCGGGTCAATCAGGCGATCTGCAAATCCGGACAGAAGATCGACCTCAAATATTTTCCCAGCTTCAACGATGCGGTGATGCAACTGCGCAAGAAATCCGCCGACGTCGCGTTCGTGGACTGGTCCTTCGCCGCTTACGTCACCAACCTGATGCCGGAACTGGCCCTGGGCAGCCCGATCATTTCCGGCCGCCCGGAAGTGCCCCGCAACAAGCTGGGCATGGCGATCCGCAAGGGCGACAAGCCCATGCACGACGCGGTGAGCGCCGCCATGGCCGTGCTGCAGAAGAACGGCGAATACGACAAGATCCTGGCCAAGTGGCATCTGGAGAATGGCGATATCCGCAAGCCGATACGTTAGGAACGGTTCCAGGAAAAGTGTGGCCGTTAGCGGCAGCGTAGCGCGGCGTTTCCGTCCGGAACCGCGACCAAACAAAAAGGCGTAAGAGGGCGTTATGGTTTTCGACAGCAGCGCGTTTTTCGAGACGCTGTTTTCCAGCACCTTCCTCATTCCCGCCCTCACCACATTGGGCATCACCTTTGTGGCGATGGCGCTGGCGATCATGCTGGGCTTCGGCGGCGCGCTGGCGGCCCTGTCGCGCTATCGCGGCTTGCGCTGGCTGGCCCAAGGTTATCTGGGCTTCTTCCGCGGCGTGCCCGTGCTGGTGCAGATCGTGTTCTGGTACAATGCACTGCCGGTCCTCACCGACAATGCCATCAACCTTCCCGCCTTGATCGCGGGCACCATCGCGCTGGGCCTGAATGAAGGCGCCTATATGACCGAAATCATCCGCTCCGGCCTGATCTCGGTCGATCCGGGCCAGCGCGAAGCCGCCCGCGCCTTGGGGATGACCAAAGCCAAGGCGATGCGCCGCATCGTGATGCCCCAGGCGCTGAAAGTGATCATTCCGCCCACCGGCAACCAATTCATCGCCATGCTGAAGACCACGTCCTTGCTCTTCGCCATCGCCGTGCCGGAAATCTTTTCCACCGGCACCAACATCTACAGCCAGAATTTCAAATATTTCGAAGTGCTGTTCGTGGTCAGCATCTGGTACCTGGCGCTGACCGCGCTTCTGACCGGCTTGCAGAAACTGATCGAGCGCCGCTTCGTCATCCGGCCCCGCCGCAACACCCCCATCCTGGCCCAGGAGCATGGCTGATGCCACTGGTCGAGATAAACAACGTCCATAAACGCTTCGGCGAGCTGGAAGTGCTCAAAGGCGTCTCGCTCGACGTCGAAGCGGGGGAAGTGGTGGTGCTGCTCGGCGCCAGCGGCAGCGGCAAGACCACGCTCCTGCGCTGCATCAACCATCTGGAGACGATTCACGACGGCGAGATCAAAGTCGCCGGCGAGCTGGTGGGCTACACCAGGGGCAAGGACGGCAAGCTGCGCGAGGAGAAAGACGCCATCACCTCGGCCAAGCGCGCGCGTATCGGCATGGTGTTCCAGCGCTTCAATCTCTTCGCGCACCTGACGGTGCTGGAAAATGTCACCGAAGCCCCGGTGCAGGTGCTGCGCGTGCCCTTGGCCGAGGCGCGCAGCCGCGCGCTCGATCTTCTCGCCAGCGTGGGCCTGAAGGACAAGGCCGGTTATTATCCCCACGAACTTTCCGGCGGCCAGCAGCAGCGCGTGGCCATCGCCCGGGCGCTGGCGATGGAGCCCCGCCTGATGCTGTTCGACGAGCCCACCTCCGCGCTCGATCCCGAACTGGTGGGCGAAGTGCTGGAAACCATGCGCCGCCTGGCCGCCTCCGGCATGACCATGATCGTGGTGACACATGAAATGTCCTTCGCCCGCGAGGTTGCGGACCGGGTGATCATGATGGCCGACGGCCAGGTGATCGAGGAAGGCCCGCCCGCGCAGCTTTTTTCCGCGCCCAGCCATCCGCGCACCAAGGCCTTTCTGGCGCGCATTTTATGAGCGATCCAATGTCCGATACCTTGTCCCAGCCCAGCGTCGCGCCCGCCGATCCCTCCTGGTGGTTCGCCGATGCCATGGCGCAGGAAGCGGGCGTTCCGCCCTCGCCGTCTCTCACCGGCGGGATCGCGGCCGATGTCGCCATCATCGGCGGCGGCTATACGGGATTGTGGACCGCGCTGGCCTTGAAGGCGCGCAAGCCGTCGCTGTGCGTGGCGCTGATCGAAGCCAAACTGTGCGGCTCGGGCGCCAGCGGCAAGAGCGGCGCCAAGGTGCATGGCTATTGGGCCTCGCTGGCGGGCATGTCCAAATCCATCGGCGACGACGCCGCCCTCGCCGTGGCCCGCGCCGGAACCGTGGCGCAGGACGGCATCCGCGCCTTCGCCACCGCGCCCGGGCGCGATGTCTGGTGGCGCGAAGCGGGCAATATCCGCGTTTCCGCCTCGCCCGCCCAGGACGCCAAGATCGCAAGCTATGTCGACACCGCCCGGCGGTTGGGCGTGCCCGATACCGCGCGCCCGCTCACCGAAGCGGGGATCGCCAGCTATTGCCGCTCGCCCGCCTTCCGCGCCGGGGTGTTCCTGCAGGAAGGCGCCAATGTCCATGCCGCGCGCCTCGCCCGCGCCTTGCGCCGGGCCGCCATCGATGCGGGCGTGCTGCTGTACGAGAACACGCCCATGACGGGCCTGGACATATCGCGAAATGGGGGTTCGCCCAACCGGGTGCGCACGGCACGCGGCCAGATCATCGCCCGCGACGTGGTCCTGGCCACCAATGTCGAACTGGCCCGCGAACGCCTGATCAAGCCCCATGTCACGGTCTTTTCCAGCTTCGCGCTGATGACCGAACCGGCGCCGGAGAAATTGGCGGCGATGGGCTGGACGGGCGATCAAGGCATCTCGGACATGCGCATGTTCGTGCATTATTTCCGCAAGACCATCGACGGGCGGGTGCTGATGGGCTCCGGCTCGGGCCCGATCAGCTATGACGGCGACACCAGCGCGGTTCGTCTCACGCAAGACAGCGCCAGCGCCTTGCGCGCCGAGCGCGGCTTGCGCCGCCTGTTGCCGGGCCTGAACGATGTGAAAGTGGCCAAGGCCTGGGGCGGGCCGATCGACATTTCCGCCGACCGCCTGCCCTTCTTCAAGACCATGCCCGGCACCCGGGTGCATTATGGCTGCGGCTATTCCGGCCATGGCGTCAATCCGACCTATATTGGCGGCCAGTGCCTGGCTTCGCTGGTGCTGGACGAAAAGGACATGTGGTCCAGCCTGCCGCTTTGCACCCGCGAGGTGCCCGGCCTGCCGCCCGAACCGTTCCGCTATTATGGCGGCCGCGCCGTCCGCCGCGCCGTCCTGGCCTGCGAGGATGCCGAAGAACGCGGCCAGCCCGCGCCTGCGCTTGCCAGCGCGGTCGCCGCCCTGCCGCGCCTGTTCGGCCTGCGCATCGGCACGCGTTGACGGAGAAAACGCCTTGACCAACATCACGGCGTTCCGGCGAAAGAAGAAAAAAAGACCGATGGGCGGATTCTGGAAACTGGCGGGGTTCGGTCTTGCCGCCGGAATCGTGATCGGACTGGCGCTTCCTTACCTGCCGCCGCTGCCGTCCGTGCCCCAGATGATGCAGCAAGCACCATCCTTCCCCGAACGCGGCTCGGCCCAGTTCGGGCTTTGCTTCACGGGCGGAGGCACCAACTGTGTGGTCGATGGCGATACTTTCTGGATGGATGGGGAAAGGGTCCGCGTCGCGGACATCGACGCGCCGGAGACTCATCCGCCCCGCTGCGCCGCCGAAGCCGATCTGGGCCAGCGCGCCACCTTGCGGCTGCGCGAATTGTTGAATGACGGCCCCGTCGAACTCGAAGCGATAGACCGTGACCGCGACCAATATGGCCGCAAATTGCGCATCGTCACCCGCAACGGCGAGTCCCTGGGCCTGCGCCTGGTCGCGGAAGGGCTGGCCCGCAACTGGACCGGATCGCGGCAGCCCTGGTGCTGACAATGCCTTGAAGCAAAGGCCGCCGCCGGATCGCCCGGCAGCGGCCTCTTCTTTACGCCTTGCGGATCAGGCCCAGTTGGGTAAGCGCGGTGACGCCGTCATCCAGCCCGATCTCCGACACGATCTTGCCGTTCACCACTTTGAGCACGGTGGTGCCGGTGAAATGCATCTTGCGGCCGCTATTGGCGGGCAAGGATCCCATCAGAAAATCGCGGAAGGCCGGACCGGTATGCGTGCCGCCGCCTTCCCACTGGCCCACCACATAATCGCCTTCCGCGATCAAATCGGCGGTGCCCCAGAAATTCAGGTCGGGAAACGCGGCGCGGAAATCCGTCATGAAGGCCTTGATGTCGTCATGGCCCCGGCGCGGCTCGTGCAGCGAATATTGCAGCAGCATGTCCGGCGCCGCGATGGCATCGACCACCGACAGGTCGCAGGTCTTGCCCCAAAATTGCGTGAACCAACGGCCGATCACGGCCTTGTTGTCGTCCTGTTTGCTCATGTGAAATTGTCCCTTGTTCGTCACGCCCAAGGGATAGAACGGGGCGGTGAGCCGCGAACTCCGCTTCTTGCTGCGGCATCGGGATGCGATTTTACGGCCGCGCGTGACGGGGCTGATAAAGGCCCAATGTTCCGCCGCCCGGCAACCGGATGCGGGTGAGACGCCCCCAAGCCTGCTGCGACGGGCTTTCATAGGTCACGCCTGCCCGCTCCAACAGCGCCAACTCGCCATCCAGATGGTCGGTCATCAGGAAGAATTCGTGGCGGCCGTTTTCGTCCGACGGATGCACCGCCAGTTCCGACGGCGGCAATTTAAAGATCAGCCAGCCATTGTGAACATCGATGTGGGGAAATTTCAGGACATCGCGGATGAAGGCTTTGTCGGCTTCCGCATCCTTCGAATAGATCACGACATGACCGCCATTGATCATTGTGCTCTCTCCGCGTTCAATATCCTCGCGTCACATCAACGACATGATCTAGCGCCCGCCCGCTTTCGCTGCGCGCCACGCAATCGCCGATAAAGGCCAGCGCCGCTTTCTGATCGGTCAGCGCGGCGATGTGCGGGGTGGCGGTGATCTTGGGGTGTTGCCAGATGGGATTGTCCGGTCCCATCGGCTCGGCCTGGAATACGTCCAGCACCGCCCCCGCCAGATGGCCGGAATCTAGTGCAGCAATAAGATCGGCTTCGATCAGATGGCCGCCCCGCGCCACATTGATCACCCAGGCACCCTTGGGAAGCTGGGCGAACAGCTTGGCGTTCATGATGCCGCGGGTGGCGTCGGTCAGCGGCAAGACGCAGACCAGATAATCGCACTGCGCCAGAAAATCCGGCAGCTCGCTTTCGCCCGCGAAACTCTTCACGCCCGGAACCGTTTTTCGCGAGCGGCTCCAGCCCGACAGCTGGAAATCGAACGGCAACAGGCTGGCGGCGATGGTGCTGCCAATGTCGCCCAGGCCCAGCATGCCGATCCTTGTGTCGCGCGAGGGCCGCGCCAGCATGCGTTGCCGCCAGCTGCTTTCCTTTTGCGCGGCATCGAAGAAGCGCTGGCCGCGATGGGCGATCAGGACATGCATCACCACATATTGCGCCATCTCGTGCATCAGGGTGGGATCGACGAAGCGCACCAGGGGCACATGGCGGGGCAGGTCCGGATCGCGCAGAAAGCCGTCCACGCCCGCCCCCAGCGAGAAGATCGCTTTCAGGTTGGGCAAGGTCTTCATGAAGCCCGGCGGCGGCCGAAAGCCCGAGAAATAATGAATCGTTTCGGGGTCGTACGGATCCTGATCCGCTATCACCGCCTCGAAGCCATGGGCGGCAAAACGCTCTCGCGGGATGGCGGCCCATCCCGGCGGCAGCATGCCTTTGAAAAGGACTTTCGGATTTGCCAGCTTGCGCTCTTGTTCTTGCCGCCCCGGATGGGCCGGACGTTAGGGGAGGCCGTGCATCTTGCCAACCCTGTGCGCGCCTTCGCGGATGCGGAAAGACGCTGCGCTGGACTTTGCCCGCGACGCAAGAGAAGGTCGCGCATGTCCGACGCGAATCCGTCGTCCCTTCCCGGCCGGGAAAATCGCGTCGCGCTTCTTTGCGCCGCGGTGCTGGTGCTGGAAGGCTTCGACCTGGGGGCGATGGCCTTCACGCTTCCCGCCCTCGCCGAGTCCTGGCACCTCAAGCCCGTCGCCTTCACCGCCGCGCTGACGGCGGGCAGCATCGGCCTCTTTCTGGGTTCGCTGTTGTGCGGCTGGCTGGGCGACCGGCTGGGGCGCAAGCCGGTGTTGATGGGCTGCGTGGCGCTGTTCGGGGTGATGTCGCTGGCGACCGCCCTGGTCCAGGACACGGTGTGGCTGACCGCCGCGCGCTTCATCACCGGCCTTGGCATCGGCGGCGGCATTCCCGCGTCCATCGCGCTGCTGTCGGATTTCGCGCCCAAGCGGCGGCAGGGCGCGCTGGTGATGGCGATGACCTGCGGGGTTCAGACCGGCAATGTGCTGGTGGGCATCGTGGCGGCGCGGCTGCTGGCGCCGTTCGGCTGGCCCGCGGTTTTTGTGGTGGGCGGGGTCATTCCCCTGATCCTGTTGCCGCTATTGGCGGCGATGCTGCCGGAATCGCCCTCCTTCCTGGCCGCGCGCGCAGCACCCAAAACGAATGCCGCGCCGGACAAGAACCTGATCGCCCAATTGTTCGCGCCCGAATTCGCGCGGTTCACCATTCTGCTCTGGCTGATCAACTTTCTCAGCCTGCTCACCATCTATTTCATCAATTCCTGGCTGCCCTCGATGCTGAAGGGCATGGGGCTTCCCACTTCCACCGCCATTCTCGCCGCCACCATGTTCCAGGTGGGCGGCATCGCCGGCGCGCTGGGCAGCGGGCCCCTGGTCACGCGCTACGGCACCGAGAAAGTCGTTTCCGCCATGCTGGCGATGGGCGCCTGCTGGCTGGTGCTGTTGGGCGCGACCAATGTCGCCACCACCTTGCTGATCGTTTTCATCTTCGGCGCGGGCATCGGCATTTCGGCGGGACAGTTGGGCATCAACGCCTTGCCCGGCGCGATCTATCCGCCCCGCATCCGCAACACCGGCGCGGGCTGGTCCTTGGGCATCGGGCGGCTGGGCAATATCGGCGGGCCGCTGCTGGGCGGCCAACTCCTCGCCCTGGGCTGGGCGCCCAAAAGCATGCTGCTGGCGATTTCCATCCCCGCTTTCCTGTTGGCGGCGATGCTGCTGGTGCTGGCGAAGGCACGGGCAAGCGCGGGCCGCGCCTGACCGTCAGGTCAGGTGGAAGATCCGTTCCGCGTTGGTCTGGTAGAATTTCTTCTTGTCCGCGTCGCTGATCGCCATCTCGTCCGTCACCACCACTTCGGCAGCGTTGTACTGATAGGGATAATCCATCGCATACATCACCCGGTCCATGCCCAGCACGCGCTGGCAGAACTCGATCACCGGCGCCCAGGCCATGCCGCTGGAAGTGATGGGAATATTCTGCTGGATATATTCGCTCACCTTGCGCTGAAGCTTGGGCATGTGCGGGAAGCGATTGTTGATCGCGTAATTATACTGGAACAGGTCGAAGCGGCAGAGCCAGAAAGGCAGCCCTTCGCCGCCATGCCCCGCGATCACCTGCAATTTCGGAAAACGATCGAACACCCCGCTCATGATCATGCGCAGCAGATGCACGCTGGTTTCCACCGCGAAACCATAGAAGGCCCCTTCCAATCCCTTCTCGATCATCGGCCCGATCATGCGGCGCGGCGCCGTGGCCGGATGCAGATAGATCGGCACGTCCAAGGATTCCGCCATCCCCAGAATGTCGTAGAATTTCGGGTCGTCCAGATATTCGCCATGGGTGTTGGAATTGATGATCGCGCCTTTCAACCCCAGCTTGGTCACGCCCCGCTCCAATTCCTTGGCGGCGGCGGCGGGATTCTGCGGCGCGATGGCGGCAAGACCGGAAAAGCGGGTGGGATGCTTGCGGCAGGCTTCCGCCAGCTGATCGTTGAACGAAGTGGCCAACGCCGTGCCGGTGGCGGCGTCGAAGATCTGCACCCCCGGACTGGTCAGCGACACGATCTGCCGGGCGATGCCGGTGGCGTCCATGTCGCGGATGCGCCCTTCGTCCAGATTGTGAAACCGCTCGGCCAGCACCTTCATCCGGTCGGCCTGGCCTAGGAAATAACCCCATTGGGAGAGAAAGCCCGGATCGTCGGTGCCCTTCTCGTCCAGCAGCTTGCGGTAGAGGCGCAGCATCTCGGCGGGGGCATAGGCCTCCTCCGTGGCGATGCGCAGATAACCCGGATCCTTGCGAATAGACGGCGTCGCGGCGGCGCTCATATTGTTTCACCCCTGAAATATCGCGCATTTTCAGGCTCTGCGCGTTCTGGAGCGAAACAGTATCACGGCCGGCGCCGCCGTCCACTGGCGTCACGCCTCCGTCACGTCAATTGACGCGCACGGCAATGTCTCAGGACTTGGTGCGGCCCGGGATGGGGATGGGGCCGGCGTCCTTCACCTGCTTCCAGATGCGTTTGCCGACTTTGTCCGCCTCGGCGATGATCGCCGCCTCGTCCATGGTGAGGACCTTGCGGTCCCGCATCACGAAGCGGCCATCCACCATGACCGACTCGATATCGGCCGGCTGACCGTTATGGATCCAGGTCGAAATGATGCGGCCCGACGGCACCAGATGGGCCCGCTGGGTGTCCAGCACGATCAGGTCGGCCTTCTTGCCCACCGCCAGGGAGCCGGTGATCTTGTCCAGGCCCAGCGCATGCGCGCCGCCGAAGGTGCCGTCCTGCAGCGCGTCTTCCGGCTGGGGCAACAGGCCGGGGAACGGATCGTCGCGGCGGATGCGTTCGGTCAGCATCGCCACCCGCATCACTTCGAACAGATCGTTGGTGTTGTTGTCGGTGCCATAGGCGATGGGGCAGCCCGCCGCGCGCAGCGCCGGGATCGGCGGAATGACGCCGCGATTGGCCGCCATCGCCGCCTGGTGCGAGATGGTGGTGCGGGTGCGGGCCAGCAGCGCGATATCGGCCTCGTCCACATAGCGGCAATGGGCCGCGAACAGCCGCGGGCCCAGAAAGCCCGCCCGGTCCAGGTAAAAAATCGGGCTTACGCCGTAATGCTTTTTGGCGAACGCCACTTCGGCGCGGCTCTGCGACAGATGGATGGAATAGCGCAGATCATGCTTCTCCGCGAAGTCATGCACCGCTTTCATCAGTTCCGGCGATGACGTCTCCGACAAGGCGGCGGTGGGAAAGACATTGATCCGGCCATTTTCCTTGCCGTGCCAGGCCGAATAGAGATCGCTGATCCGCTTCATGCCTTCGTCGCGCCGCGCCGCCGAGAAAGCGGGCGTGGGCGCACGCGACGCGCCTTCCGGCGACAGCGGGCCGGGAACATTGGTGCTGTCGGCGATGGATTCGGCCAGCACCATGCGCAGCCCCGACTTCGCCAGCGCGCCCGCGTAAGGCGCGATCTCGCTGGCATATTCGGTCAAGGTGGTGGTGCCGGTCTTGATCGCTTCCAGCGCGCCCACCGTGGCCATCAGGCTTTTTTCGTCGCCCTGCAAAAGACTTTCGGGCCGCACCGCCAGCTTGGCGGAGTTGGGAAAGCCGAAATCTTCGTTGAAGCCACGTGCAACCGTATCGCGCAAATGAGCATGGCAATTGACCAGGCCCGGCAGGATCGCCTTGCCCCGCCCGTCATAGATGTCCGCATTGGGATATTGGCGCATCACCGCGTCGTTCGGGCCGATGGCGGCGATGGCTCCGCCCACCACCGCCAGCGCCACATCGTCCTGGGTCAGGTCGGGCGTGGCCACGGTGGTGCGGGTGAAGATCATCGGCCGGTCCGATTGGGCCTGTGCCTCATTCTGGGCCAGCATGATCGCCGCCGCGCCGGCACCCGCGCCCGCCAAAAGCGCGCGGCGACTCACCGTCATGCCCGTATCGCCGGATTGATTCGATTTCGACATGCCGTCCCCTGGCGCTGAAGTTCCGTCCGATGATGCGGCAATGGCGAGGCAAGTCAATCAAGGACGCATTGTTGGCGAAGATGCCGCCCCCTATAGTGGCGGCAAGCCGCTCAGATCGGGGTCAGCGATGCTGAAATTTGCGCCATTGGGATTGCTTCTTCTCTCGGGCACGGCCATCGCCGCGCCGGTTTCCCGCCCCGCGGTGATTATTCATCAATTCGACGCTTTGGCTTTGTCGCCCGACGGCGCCAAGACCGCCACGGTGGAAAGCGACGATCCCGGCAACCTCGCCGACGAACCGCATGGCGTGGTGACGGTGCGCGACGCAAACGGAAAGATCGTCGCCCATTACGATCCCTGTTCGGTCTGCCGCTATTCCGGCCTGGCCTGGTCGCCCAAGGGCGATGCCTTGGTATTCCTGGGCGCCGACAGAAAGGCTTCGAAGACCACGCTCTATCGCGCGGGGGGCGGCGAAGCCCAATCCTTGACGGTGATTTCCGGGGTCGCCAACACGCCGCGTTTTTCCGCCGACGGCAAGCGCATCGCGCTTTTGGCCACCATCGGCGCGCGCAAGATGACCGGCGCCACCGAGGCCGCCGCCGCGCAAGTGGGCGAGATCGGCGCCAGCGAAGACGAACAGCGCATCTCGGTCCTGCCCGCCACGGGCGGCGCGCTGAAGCAGATCTCGCCCGCCGACACTTATGTCTATGAATTTTCCTGGACGCCGGACGGCAAGGGCTTTGCCGCCACCGCCGCCAAGGGCAATGGCGACAATAATTGGTGGATCGCCACCTTGAATTACATCGACGCGTCCAGCGGCGCGTCGCGGGTGATCGCCGCGCCCAAGATGCAGATGAACATGCCGCGCGTCTCGCCGGACGGCAAAAGCGTGGCCTTCATCGGCGGGCTAATGAGCGATTGGGGCTCGGTGGGCGGCGATGTCTATACCGTGGCGCTGTCCGGCGGCACGCCGGCCGACGTCACACCCGGCTACAAAGGCACCTTCCAGGGCATCGACTGGCGCGGCAATGCGCTGGCTGCCACGGCGTTAATCGGCGACAAGGCCGCCGCCGTCACCATCGATCCGAGCGCGAAATCCGTGCAGGTGCATTGGTCCGCGCCGGTCGCGACCTCCGCCCAGACCTTCAACGGTCCCATCGCCTTCAGCGCCGACGGCGCCATCGCCGCCACGGTGATGCAGGACTTCACCCATGCCGAAGAGATCGCGCGGGGCAAGCTGCCCGCGCTGGCGCCCATCACGCACGAAAACGCCAAGCTGCCCGCCGGCGTGGCGGTGGAAAGCGTGCATTGGAAGAATGACGGCTTCGACGTGCAAGGCTGGCTGGTCAAGCCGACCAAGGTGACGCCCGGCAAGCACCCCATGATCACCATCGTCCATGGCGGCCCGTCATCGGCCTCGCGGCCCCGCTATATCGCGGAAGGCGGCCAGCACGGCACCGGCTTCGATTTCGTGGGGCCGTTCATCGCCAAGGGCTATTTCGTCTTCTATCCCAATCCGCGCGGTTCCTATGGCCAGGGCGACGCCTTCACCCGCGCCAATATCCGCGATTTCGGACGGGGCGATCTGCGCGATATTCTCGCCGGCATCGACGCGGTGGAAAAAACCAACCCGGTCGACGACGCGCGCCTGGGCCTGTACGGTCATTCCTATGGCGGCTGGATGAGCATGTGGGCCAACACCCAGACGCGGCGCTTCAAGGCCATCGTGGCGGGCGCGGGCATCGCCAATTGGACCAGCTATTATGGCCAGAACGGGATCGACAAATGGATGATCCCCTTCTTCGGCGCCTCGGTCTATGACGATCCGGTGGTCTATCGCGACGCCTCGCCCATCGAATTCATCAAGCAGGCCAAGACGCCCACCCTCGCCTATGTGGGCGAACGCGATGTGGAATGCCCCGCGCCGCAATCGGTGGAATATTGGCATGCGCTCAAAACCATCGGCACCCCCGTCAAGCTGGTGATCTATGCTGGCGAAGGCCATCGCTTCCGCAAGCTCTCCAACCTGGAAGATCTGCGCACCCGGGTGGTGGACTGGTTCGGGCTGTATCTAAGGGAGAAGCAGTCTTGAACTGTGGTTCTTTAGATCGAATCGAGCATCAATTGAAACTGACGGGTAATTTGGTAGAATTGCCCCCGGAACAGCGTAACTACAAGGTTTAAGGCGCGAGTCGCGCCTGCTGATTACAGCACCACTTGCTTCGTGTGTTATGCTGTTCCACCTCCTCAGGGCGGGACATGACGTTTAGGTATGATCTCAGGTTATTGAATAGCCGAAAAAGCCTGCTCGCCTTTCTCGGCGTTGACGAAATCGCTTTTGAGAAAGTGCTATCGTTCGATCCCGTTTCGGCTCAAATGTCGATTGGCATCGAAGATGATATACACTTTCTCGAGGCGCCGCTATTTCTTCGCCACAAAATTCCAAAGAAGAATCGTGCTCGCGGCTATAGAATCGTTTGGGAGCCGACGGCTTTCAAAAGCGAATACAAGGCGCTTGCTCGGCGACTGAGCAACTTCCTCTCGCATAGGCTGAATGGGTTTCCACATTCACGAACGTTTGGCTATATCGGAGGACGTAATATTCGAGAGAATGCCAGAGACCATTGCGGTCATCGTCACCTCATATCTTTTGATCTGGAGAACTTCTTCCCCTCAATAAGCGCCGCACGGATAACAAAGCTGCTGATTTCGACTGAAATAGACCCAGGCATCGCCGACTTGCTCAGCCGCTTTATGACAATTAACGGATCTCTCCCCCTTGGACTACCGACAAGCCCGACGTTGGCAAATGCGATTTGCTTACCGATGGACATTGAGCTTCAGTTGTTAGCACAACAACATCTTGCAACATTTTCCCGCTATGCCGACGACATAAACTTTTCTAGCGATACCTCCCTGCCACCCCTAGAGAAGTTTGCGACCCTCGTTAAGTCGAATGGGTTTGAGATTGCCAAATCTAAAACTCGCATCTCCAAGCTAGGCCAGGCGCATTATGTAACCGGCTTGAGCATTAGCGACCTCGCACATCCGCACGTACCCCGTCATAAAAAGCGGCGATTGCGGCAAGAGCTTTATTATGCGCAAAAATATGGCCTGGAAGACCATCTAGTCCGTCGAGGAATCAACGATCATCAACTCATTCAGCACGAAATTAACCGACTTGACGGACTAGTGAAATTTATTGCCTACCACGAGCCTCAGCTTTCAGCGAAATTGAAGACGAACTGGGCTGACATTCTTCAAGAAAGTGGTCGCCGCCCAAGCTTCAGTCCGAAGAACCAGGCTCGACCTCCGTTTTGCATCTATGTCGATGAAGCCGAGTATGTTCGACCAGATGGCACCCGCCTCCTTGCGATGGGAATGGCCGTCAGCCAGCACCAAGATCGTGTCGTCCAGGCGGCTAAGGATGTACTAGAGGAAACAATTTCAGATCAGTGGGCTGCCGGAAATAAGCCCGCCATAGTCAAACGCGGCTTGCATTTTGCTGATGCGCATCCCGATTTGCGCCTAGCTTATATCAGGCGAATGCGCTCACTGCCATTTGAGGGTTACGTTGTGATGGCTCGGCTGGATAGCACCGCAAGCTATGAGGGAACTTACATCCGGCTGCTTAATGCGATTATAAGGCGAAGACTGATGGCCGCAGAAAGTCAAGCCGCCCTGCTTGTTTTCGAGAAGAATGACAAAGTTTCCCAAGTAACTATTCGGCAGGCGGTGATGCAATCTTATGAATCACTTAGAAAATCAAACAACCGCCGCCCGGTAGGATGTTACATTGATTTCGTGTCGAAACCAGATCTAGGGATGAGTGTTCCTGATTTCCTTTTGGGTATCCTCGGACGATTTCTTCGTTCTGGACCCGGGAAAATGGAAGATCAATTCGATCGTGATCGAAAGCTGTTTGAGAGTCTTCGTGATAAGTATCGCCTTATATTAGATGCGGACAGTTGGGTTGAGTATTCACGCAGACGCGAGATCTCACCCTGGTGATTGGCTGGTTCGGGCTGTATCTGCGCGAAAAGCAATCCTGACAGGGGCACCGGGACGGCTTCCGGCGCCCCTGCCTTCGCCTAGGCGAGCTTCTTCAGCGCATCTGCCATGCTGTCCAGCGCGGCCGTCAATGTCTTGCGGGACGTGGCGACATTCATTCGCATATGATTGGCCCCGCCATAGCCATAGGTGTTTCCCGGGTTGAGCTGCACGAAGGCGTTCTTCGCGAACCAGTGCCCCACCATCTCTTCCGGCGTGACCGGCTTGCGCGCCACCATCGCCTGGCGCCCGGAATAATCCTGACCCAGCCTGGCGCCGCTGCCCGCCGCCTGCCGGGTGGCCTCGTCCGCCAGCTTCTTGGCGCCGATCCGGTCGGCCACCGCGGTCACGTCCAGCCAGCTGAGATAGGTGCCTTCCGGTTTCCGGCCGACCTTGATCATGGGGATGTTCGCCTTGATATAGCGGTTGGCGAAATCCTGGTTGGCGTCGATATAGTCGACGCACTGGTTGAGCCAGCCTTCGCCGCCCGCATAGGCCGCCTGTTCGGAAATCATGCCCAGCGTGTTGAGGTCGGCGTGATTCATCTCGATCGCGGCGTCGAATAATTTGGGATTGGTGGAGAAGAACCAGGCGCACTTCATCGCCGCCAGCGAAAAGGACTTGCTGCCCGATTTCATGGTGAAGCTGTTGGCGACGACGTCCTTGTTCTCCAGCGTGCTGAAGGGAACATATTTCTGCCCCTTCATGATGAAGTCGCAATGGATTTCGTCGGAAATCACGATGACATTGTGCTTGAGGCAGAGCTCGCCATACCGGTTGAGCTCCTCGCGCGTCCAGGCCCGGCCGACGGGATTTTGCGGATTGCAGAGGATCGAGACTTTCACTTCCGGCGTCATGCGCCGCTCGAAATCTTCCCAATCGATCTCGTAGCGACCGTCCACATATTTCATCAAACTCTCTTCCGCGACGGTCTTGGTGTAGCGCAGATCGCCGTAAAAGCCGTTATAGATCGGGGTCGCCATCAACACCTTGTCGCCCGGCCTGGTGAAAGCGCGCAGCGCGCAGATGATGCCGGCATGGACGCCGGTGGTGATGCCCAGAAGATCCGGATCGATGACCTCGATGCCGTAGCGCTTGCGATTCCAGGCGATCAGGCCGTTCTTGAACGCGATCGGACCGGGCGCGCCCATGTCCAGATAGCCCCAATTTTCGTGCGCGATCCGCTTGCGCAAAGCGGCGGTGATGGCGGGCGCGCAGCGGAAATCCATGTCGGCGATGCCCATGCCGGCGACCAGATGGCCCAGATGCTCGGTGCGCAAGGCGGCATCCCATTTCACATCGTCATGTCCGATCCGGTTATGCGGCTTGTCGAAATCATATTTCCCTTTCGGCGGCACCGTGGCCGCGGCGCCCGCCGCCGCCACACTTGCCGCCAACGGGCCCAAGGCCAGCACGCCGCCCGCCATGCCGGAATTTTTCAGGAAAGACCGCCGCCCCTGATCGAATTTCCCGTTCGGATACATGAAATCCTCCATCAAGACTGAAATGCGGGCCAAGCCGCCGGAACAGATATATCGTACTACGATATAATTTCCCGTTTCTTGCCGTGTGCTTATACCGCTGTAATTCTTGGGAACTCCGCGCCCGCTTACGGCGCGGCAAAGCCCGCGATACCTGGAAGAACAGAGCCGATTGGTGCGGGCTTACATCAGGAGGAAACAGCCCGGATCTGGTCGCGCGTGCTCCACGCCAGGACCGCGATCACCAGCACCACCAGCGGCACGGCGACGCCGAATTCGTCGATCATGTAAGGCGTGATCTTGCCCTTAGGCCCGGTCAGCGGCGTGAAAAATCCCTGGATGAAGAGATTGTGGCTGGCATGGAACACGGCGCATGGCCAGACGCTGTTCGCGCGCAGCCTGAGCCAGGTGAGGATCACGCTCGACGCCACCACCATCACCATGAAACAGGACAGCGCAAACCACCATTGCGTGGCGCTGTTGTAATCGGCGAACAACAGCAGCGGCATGTGCCAGGCGGCCCAGATCAGGCCCGCCAGGATCGCGCCTTTGGTGAATCCGAATTGTTCGACCATGCGGGGCGTCATGAAGCCCCGCCAGCCGATCTCCTCGCCCAGCGCCCGCGCGCCGGCACCGATCATCCCTGTGGTGCCGATCAGAAGAAAATAAAGCGGCACGAAAAGAGGGCCGGGCTGCCAGCCTAGCTGCTTGGCCAGGCGGTCGATGGCGGCCGGGTCGGGGAAGGTTCCCAGCCCCAGGCTCCACACCGCGATATAGGCGATCAGGGCATAGGCCAGCGGCAGCAGATATCCATAAACGGCATATTTGCCCCCGAACCGCGACAGGCCCAACGACCGGATGTCCAGGCGGCGCCAGGCGATCGTCAGGAAAGCCGCCAGTGCGGGACACCACATCAAGGCTTCGACATAATGGCCGCCGCCCGCCATCAGGTGACCGGCCCGGATGATCAGCGCGTAGAAAATGCTGCTGAGCAGCAACACCAGCACCAGGAAGGTGGCAAGCGCCGCCGCCTGCTTCTGATCTGCCATGCGATTGCCCCCGCCTTCGCCGCCGCCGAATACGATAGGCAGGGGCCCCGCCTTTGCCAACCGGCCTTTTTCTTCGTTAGATGCACGCGGGGATTACGGGGATAAACAATGGTCCGGAAACTGACCTTCATCGCGGTGGCGATACTGGCGGTGGTGGCGCTGGCGGCGGCCTATGCCCCTTACGTCAATTTCGAATTGTCGCCCTATCTCAGCCATCACACCATTATCGATCCCGCCACTCCGCCCCTGCAAAAGGGTCGGATGGTGACGGACTATTTTTCGGTCGAGGATCTGGGCCAGAACACCTATGCCATCGGCGAGCCGCGCTATTACCAGCAGAATTATGCCTATCTGATCCTGGGCGAGACGCGGGCGTTCCTGTTCGATTCCGGTTCGGGCACCCGCGACATCAGCCCGGTGGTCAAATCGCTCACCAGCCTGCCGGTCACGGTGATGGTCTCGCATCTGCATTTCGACCATCTGGGCGGTATCGGGCCGTTCCACCACGTCGCCATGATCGATTTGCCCGAGACCCGCGCCGACATGCATGACGGCCTTTTCACGCCCGGCCGCTATGAATATTCCGGCCTGGCCGACAAGAAAGTGCGGCCCAGCTTTCCCATCGCCGAATGGCTGAAGCCCGGCGACACCATCGATCTGGGCGGGCGGGTGCTGACGGTGCTGAACACGCCGGGGCATACTCCCAGTTCGGCCTCGATCTACGATCCCGCCGCCAAGCGGCTTTTCACCGGCGACTATATCTATCCCACCACGCTCTATGCCTTCTCGCCGGGCACCAGCATGTCGGCCTATCACGCCACGGCGCAGCGCCTCATCGCCACCATTCCCGCCGATACCATCCTTTGGACCGCGCATTGCTGCCGCAAGGATGGCGGCATCCTGGCACCCTGGCTGTCGATGAAGGACCTGCGCGAGATGGACGAACAGCTGGTGAAAGTGAAAGCGGGCGAAGTGCCGTACAAAGGCTTTTATCCCCGCGTCTATCCGGTCAACGACCAGATGACCTTGGCCACCGGCTTTCCCTGGAACAATCCCTGACGGGAGCAACGACATGCTGATCAATCGCCGTTCCATCATCGCCGGGGGCGCGGCGGCACTGGGTTTGGGCGCGGCATCGTCCGCCCTGGCCACGCCCGTTCTGTCGGCGCGCAATTTCGGCCTGCGTCCCGCCGATGCCCCCCGCCGCAATGCCTGGATGGAAATCGACGCCGCCGCCTTCGAGCATAATATCGCGGAAGTGCGCAGCATCCTGGGCGAAGGCGGCGCCGCGCTTTGCGCCATCATGAAAGCCGACGCTTATGGCAACGGGCTCGACCTGTTGATGCCGTCGGTGCTGAAAAGCAAAGTCGCCGTCATCGGCTTCACCAGCAACGAGGAAGCCCGGATCGCGCGTGCGATGGGATTCAAGGGGCGGCTGATCCGGGTGCGCACCGGCACCCTGGACGAAATCGAGGACGGCTTCGCCTTCCGGGTCGAAGAATTGGTGGGAAATCCTGAGGCCGCCGCCCGCATCGCCCAATCCTGGCGGCGCAAGGAACCCGCGCGAGCCTTGCCGGTCCATCTCTGCCTCAATGCAGACGGCATGAGCCGCAATGGCGTCGAACTGAAAGCCGACTATGGCAAGAAGGATGCGCTGGCGATTCTGCAGGCCGCGCCGCTGAAGATCGTGGGGCTGATGACCCATTATCCCACCGAGGACAAGGACGACATCCTGCGCCAGCTCGCCCGCTTCGACCAGGACACCCAATGGCTGAAAGCCAACGGCCTGCCGCCGGGACCCCTGGTGCGCCACACCGCCAACACTTTCGCCACCTTGCACCGCCCCGAAACGCGGCTGGACATGGTGCGGGTGGGCGGCGCGCTTTACGGCGACACCAGCGCCGATTTCCTGGCCCGTTTCCGTCCCACCATCACCTTGAAGTCGCGCGTGGCGGCGGTGAATCATTTCCCCGCCGACGAGACGGTCGCCTATGACCGCACCTATCGCCTCACCCGCGAATCCTGGCTGGCCAACATTCCCATCGGCTATTCCGACGGCTATCGCCGCAGCCTGTCCCACGCCAACCAGCCGGATTTTCCCAATGAAGGAAAGAACGACACCCAGGTTCTGATCGGCGGGCGGCGTTATCCGGTGGTGGGCCGCGTCACCATGAACACTTTGATGGCGGACGTGACCGGCGATCAGGACCGGATCAATCTGGAAGACGAGGTGGTGCTGTTCGGGCGCCAGGGCGGCGAGGTGATCGCCCAAGCGGAGCTGGAGAAAAATTCCGCCTCTTATGGTCCCGACCTTCTGGCCGTGCTCGGCAATTCCCTGCCCAAGGTGCTGAAGAAAGCCTGACCCCGATGGCCAGCCGCGCGCGCATTGAATCGATCGATGTGGTGCGCGGCATCGTTGGTATGCCCGCGTGAAGCAAGGCAACAAAGCCCGGTAGCTCAGTTACCTGTGACCGTGCGGAGCGGCAGCAGCGCCCGCAATTTGGCGTCGCGCAGATAAAGCCCGCCCCGGCATTGCCCCAAGGACGCAAGTCCGGGATCACATCCGACAGGCGGGAGAATTATTTCGCGGCCGCATCCGCCAGATGGCGGTCGAGATGGCGGCGGATATGTGCCGCTTCCGCCGGGGTATTGGCCAACGCGATGGCGCGGCCGAAATCGGTGCGGGCTTCGGCGGTGCGGCCCAGCTGCAGCAGGAAAGCGCCCCGGGCGCCATAAAAATGGAAATAGCCGGACAGCGCGGATTCCAGCGGCGCGATCATCGCCAGCGCCGCTTCCGGTCCCGCGATCTTTGCCGTCGCCACGGCCCGGTTGAGCGTGATCACCGGCGATGGCTGCATCCGTTCCAGCGCCGCATATAAAGCATCGATCCCCGCCCAGTCGGTGTCCGCTGCCCGCACCGCGCGCGAATGGGTGGCGGCGATGGCCGCCTGGATCTGATAGGCGCCGGGCCGGTTGTGCCGCATCGCCTTGTCCATCAAGGCCAGGCCTTCGCCGATCAGTTCGCCGTTCCAACGCGACCGGTCCTGATCTTCGAGCAATATGATCTCGCCGTCCGCATCGAAGCGGGCACGGGCCCGGGCATGTTGCAGGATCATCAGCGCCGCCAGCCCCATCACTTCCGGCTCGGTCTGGAACAGCCGCAACAACAGCCGCGATAGCCGGATCGCTTCGTCGCAAAGCGCGGCGCGGGCTTCGCCGTCGCCGGCGGAATAACCTTCGTTGAAGACCAGATAGACCATCGCCATCACCGCGGCCAGGCGCTGGCTGCGCTCCACCGGGCCCGGCGCCTCGAACGGGACATCAGCGCGGGCGACCCGCTGCTTGGCGCGGGTGATGCGCTGCTCCATCGCCGCCTCGCTCACCAGGAAGGCGCGGGCGATCTGCTTGACGGTAAGGCCCGACACGATGCGCAAGGCCAGCGCGATCTGCTGGGTCGCCGGAAGGTCGGGATGACAGCAGATGAAAAGCAGCCTCAGCACATCGTCGCGGTAATGCGATCCGTCCAGCCGCTCGGCCAGCGGGGTTTCCACATCGTCCAGGTCCGAAATGGCATCGTCATCCGGCAACGCCACGGTGCGCGCGTCCTTGCGCACCCCGTCCAGCGCCGCATTGCGCCCCACCATGATCAGCCAGGCAGCGGGATCGCGGGGCGGCCCGTTCTGCGGCCAATTCTTCAGCGCCCGGAGCGCCGCTTCCTGGAACGCCTCTTCCGCGCGATCCAGATCGCGGAAGTAACGCAACAGCGCGCCCACGGCCTGCGGCCGGGCCGCCGCCAGCGCGGCGTTGATCCAGCTGAGATCGTTCATGCCGTGCGCTCATCCGGATTGAAGACCGCGATGGGCCGGATCTCGAAGGCGCCGCCCGGATTGACCTTGGCGATCTCGCGCGCCGCATCCAGCGCGGCGTCCAGATTTTCCACGTCCAGGATATAGAAGCCCAGCAGTTGTTCCTTGGTTTCGGCGAAGGGACCGTCGATCACCAAAGGCGGATCCTGATTCTTGCGCAGGGTGGTGGCCGCCGTGGTGGGCATCAGCCTGAGCGATGCGCCCAGCTTGCCCTGGGCGGTCAGCTTGCCCCGGACCGCACCGATCTTGTCCATCAGGACGGCGTCTTCTTCCTTGCTCCAGGACCAGACCAGGTTTTCGTCGTGGTAGCACAAGACCGCATACAGCATAGCGTTTTCCCTTATTGGTCCAAGGACGGGCTAGCCGGCTCCGTTCCGACATCAAACTGTAAAATCTTTTCCGGCTTTTGGGGGGATCCACCTTTTTTCGAGGGACCGTGTCGGCCCGCCCTGGTTCCCGCCGTCCTTGGGCCAGAACAACCCTTTTGGAGACAGCCATGACACAGGAAAGCAACGAACTGGTTCTGGACCGCCTGCTGGATGCCCCCCGCCACAAGATTTTTCGCTGCTGGACCGATCCGGACCTGATCAAGCAATGGTTCGCGCCCAAGCCCTATACCACGCCGGTCGCCAAGATCGACCTGCGGGTGGGCGGCTCGAACATGATCGTGATGAAAAGCCCGGAAGGTCAGGAAATTCCCTGCCCCGGCACCTATCTGGAGATCGTGCCGAACGAGAAGATCGTCTTCACGGATGCCTATAGCGGGGACTGGCAGCCCAGCGGCAAGCCGTTCATGACCGTGGTCCTCACCTTCGCGGATGAAGGCGGCAAGACCCGCTACATCGCCCGCTCCCGCCACTGGAACAAGCAAGACCGCCAGGCCCATGAGCAGATGGGCTTCCACCAGGGCTGGGGCATTTGTGCCGACCAGCTGGAAGCGCTGGCCAAGAGCATCTGACCGCCCGCGCCCAAAAAGGGCGGCCATGATAAAGACCTGTACGACCAACGGCGTGGCGCGGGACGGCGTCACACCACCATCCGGAGTCCTCGCATGACCCCCACCATCACCGCTTTTGCTGCCTCACCCGATCGCGGCCGAGGCATGGCGCGCGACATGCCCGTCCGCTGGGCGTTCGAAGAAGTGGGCCAGCCTTACAATGTCCGCCTGGTTTCCTTCGCCGAAATGAAAGAACCCGCGCATCTGGCGCATCAGCCCTTCGGGCAGATTCCCAGCTATGAGGAAGGCGATCTCTGGTTATTCGAATCGGGCGCGATCGTGTTCCATATCGCGGATCGCCATGCCAGCCTTCTGCCGGAGGAACCCAAAGCCCGGGCACGCGCCATCACCTGGATGTTCGCCGCCCTCAGCACCATCGAGCCGGTGATCACCGAATGGGAAGTGCCCGAATATTTCGAGCAGGACAAACCCTGGTTCCGGGAGCGCCAGCGCCTGCTCGATGATCGCGTCCGCAAGCGGCTGCGTGCCCTGTCCGCCCGGCTGGGCGATGCCGACTGGCTGGATGGCGCGTTCAGCGCCGGCGACCTTCTGATGGTGCAGGTGCTGCGCCGGCTGCACGGATCGGGCCTGCTGGAGGAATTTTCCAACTTGGCCGCCTATGTCGCCCGGGGCGAAGCCCGACCGGCCTACAAGCGCGCCTTCGCGGCGCAACTGGCCGTGTTCACGGCGCTGAACGGCTGACGCCGGGCTCAAAAAAAAGGCCCAGGCCGGTTAGGCCTGGGCTCAGTCATTCCACTGCGTCTAGGGATCGCAGGGGAATTGCATCCTTCAAGAACGCCTTACCAGTTGATGGTCAGACGTCCGTAATAGTAGCCGCCGTACGGGTCGAACGGCGTTCCAACCGGCGAGTGGGCCACGACGCCGCCGCCGCAAGGATTGACGCCACCGCTCGAATTGGTGCCGCCGACGATGCAGCTTCCTTTGGCAGGAATACCAAACAGGTTGTTGCCGCCGATCGCCAGCTGGACCGACTCCGTGAAGTTGTAACGACCTTCGATGTCGGTGATGCCGACACTGGGTTCGGAGTTGTCAAAGTAGGGCTTGCTGCCGTCCGGCGAGGTGAGCGCCTTCAGCGGGCCGTACAGGGTTTCGCGCACGGTCAGGCCCCAGGCATCCAGGGACCAGGTGCCGGTCAGGCCGATTTTGAAGGCCGGCGCGGCATGCGCGAAGTTGAACAGCGTCGAGTCGGTGAAGAAGGTACCACCGGGGACCGCCGACAATTGCGGCGGAACCGGCGCGACCCGCGAGATCTTGGTCGAGTTGTAGTTGCCCGCCAAGGTCCAGTCGATCAGGCCGCTGTCGCCGAAATCGGTTGGATAGCTGACCGTGAAGTCAACGCCCTGGGTGAGGGTGCCGAACCCGTTCACGAAGGAGGAGCAACCCACGCGGGTGGCCGTCGGATCCAGCTGAAGGCCGAGCGCGGAGATGGCATCGCCGCACAACAAGACTTGCGGCGAACCGCCTCTGAGATACACCGTACTGGAGGACGAGATCCGGTCGCCCAGGGCGATGCTGTAGGCATCGATAGTCAGGCTCAGATCGTCCAGCGGATGACCCACGATACCGGCGCTGAAGCTGGTGGAGATTTCCGGCTTCAGATCCGAGAAGCCCAAAATCTTGGCGGCGGCGGAGTCGGCCGGCAGCTGAATGGTCGCGTTGGTCGGCGACACGTTGACGGTGTTGTACCATTCTTCCTGCAGGTTCGGCGCACGGAAGCCGGTCGACATGGTGCCGCGGACCGCCCATTGCGGGGTAATGTCCCAACGGGCTGTGATCTTGCCGATCTGGGTATCGCCGAAGTCGGTGTAATGTTCGGCGCGGCCGGCGATATCGATCTCGACGCTTTCGACCGGCGCCAAGGCGAAGTCCAGATAGGCCGAATAGTTTTTGCGGCTGTGGCTGCCGGCCACGGCATTGGAATAGCCGGGGAAGGATTGGCCACCTTCCTTGTATTGCGACGCCGCGTCACCGGGCTTGATCTGATACATGTCTTCACGGGCTTCGAAACCGAACGCGACGTTCAGGGGCGAAGCCATGCCGACATTGAAGCCGCGAGTGACATCGACGGTGCCCACAAACTGGCTGGCGACGAAGGTGCCGTCATAGAAGTTCCTGGGCGTCGTATGAGTATCGATGAACAGCGCGCGATTGCCGGAGTTCAACGTATAGATGTCGTTGATATCCTTGCCGTAGCTGATCGAAGCATCGATATCCCAGCCACCCACACCGGCCTTGAGGCCCAGATTGTATTGGTAGTCGGTATCCTTGACCGCTTCCTGCGGCTGGAAGCCGTTCGGATACAGGACCAGTTCGCCGGGCGTGTAGAAGGTGCCGGCCTGACCGGAGGAGATGATTTGGTTTCTGGAATTGATACCAGCAGTGGGCGTGCCAGGCGCGCCGATCGAACCGGCCAAAGTGAAGGGACCGGTACAAGATGGCGCCGTACCGACACCTGTCGTGCCGATCTGAGTGCTTGAGCCGGTCGCATAACCCTGCGGATTGGTCGCGCTGCAAGGCTGGTTGGAGCCCGGCGTGGCGATGATCTGGCTAGGCATGCGCACATTCTGCATGCCGATGCCGTAGCGATGGCCCCAGGTGCCGAAGCTGTAGAGCTGCATGGTATCGCTGAAATCATAGCCCGCATTGTAGGAAATCACCGTCTGGTTGATTTCCGGGCTGGTGTTTTCATGATTGGCGCGGGGATAATCCGTCATGCCCCGGCGATTGGCCAAAGGAATGCAGATACCGCCGGTGCAAGGCACCACGCCGCTGGAATTGGCAACGAACGTGTTGTTCCCCGGCGTCGCCCCCACGCCGATCAGGCCTTCCTGCGCTTCGGTCACGCCATCCGCGCCGATCAGGCGGCTGTCGGGTCCGCCCAACTGGACGAAGTTGCTGTACTGCTTGTCGAAGGTGAGGTTGACATAGCCCTTGTCGAACAGGGGCAGGCCCATATTGATCGAATAATCGTAGCTGTCGCCTTGGGTGTTGTAGCGCCGGCCGCCGGTGACCGAGATCGTACCACCCGAAGACCGCTTCTTGAGGATGAGGTTGACCACGCCGGAGATCGCGTCGGTACCGTACTGGGCCGCCGCGCCGTCCAGCAGCACTTCGACATGGTCGAGCGCCGCGGTGGGGATCATCGAAAGGTCGGGCGCCGAGTTGCCGCCGAAACCGCCGCCGCCGGTGGCGAAAGCCGATGCCATGTGACGGCGCTTGCCGTTAACCAGGATCAAGGTGTCGTTGGGCGACAGACCGCGCAGATTGGCGGCGCGCGTCAGGTTGGAAAGGTCGCCGCCGAAGGATTGCGACGTGAAGGACGGTACCGTCTGACCCAGAGACTGGCGCAGGTCTTGCGTACCGGAAGACCGGGTCAGGGCATCGCTGCCCAACACCTGAACGGGCGCGGCGCTGTCGGCGGCCGTCATGCCCTGTACGCGCGTACCGGTCACGATAACGGTTTCATTGCCGCTACCCTGTTGTTGCGCCATCACCTGTCCGCTGAGCAGAAGCCCCGCGATGGATGTTCCCAGAAATAAAGATTTTTTCAGGCCTTCGCCCGTGAACGCGCGCATATATCCCCCTGTTATTGCTGATCGCCCGGCTTCGAGATCGGCTTAAGCCACTTGTTCTCGAAGAAGAATCCCCTGCGAACGCCAGCAATGCTCCTGGGCAATCATTTGCCCATGTGCGGCAGGATGCGTCCGGCGCACCGGCACGTAAATCATCCGCACGGGGAGCTAATCCTCGTACATGGGATGAATAATCCGGACAGGAGGCGAGCCAGTACCGTCATATTATATCCTCTTATGGTGTAACCGCACGCCATAAGGTTTTATGTCCTTCCCAGTCAGCAGGGCTTGATTAGACGATAGTGTGAAAGAACTCTGCCGATAGAACAGTTCGAGAGCCCGCCGCATCGCAACATCATCGTCGCACATGCTCATGCGAAGAATTCGCAAACGGCGTTCTAAGGAAGCGCGTCGCTGCGCGTGAAGGGATTGTAGCGCCGACTTGCAATGGCGGCCCAGGAAACCGCAGCCAGATGCGGAATATGAAAATACTGACGCGGCTGTGTGGGATCGGTCTCCAGCATGAAACCGGTGGGAAGTTCATGCGTGCTGGCTGCGTAATAAGATCCATCGGCGGCACGCATCGCTTCAACCGCCGCCATGAAACTGTCGGCTTCGCTCTTGCGCCCCGACAGAGTCAAATACAGCGCTACCTGTGCGGTGCCTTCGGTCCATAATCCTTCCTTGGCTTCGCTATAGGCAAAGCCGGCGCCATCCCGCAGCCTGTTTTGCGCGGTGACGAATGCGGCATCATATTTGGCGGCACCGCCGGGCAAGGCGAGGAGCGGCCATATCTGGGCATCGAGCGCCAGATAAGGATTGCGGGTCTTGCCGTCTTCGATAGTGCCCACGGCAAAGCAATTGCACTTAGCCGACCACATGGCGCGCACGAATTTCTGCGCGGCGCGCGCCGGCGTCCTCCATTTTCTGTCGCCGGTGATGCGCGCCAGGCTGGAAAAGGCCGCCGCCAGATCGGTGTTATGCTCGGTCGATTTCCATCTCTCGATCACCGGCACCGGCTCGTGAGAAAAAGTGCCGCCGGTGAAGCCGCCCGGCGCGATCCTGCTGCGGGCCTGCATCACCCAATCGGCAATGCGCACCGCGCCGTCGCGATAGCGGTGATCGCCGCTGGCCTGGTCCAGCGCCAGCAAGGCCAGGATGGCCCACGCCATGTTCCCGCTGTCGCTGCCGACCTGATAGCGATCCTCGACCCACATATTCTGTTTGTCGTCCCACCACCCCGCCAGTTTCACGGGCGCGGAGCCCACAGGTCCCGCCAGATAGCCATTGCGCAGGCGACCGTCATGCCAATAGCGGTCGTGATCGAGCGCGAGAAGAATCGCATCGCCGATCCGCGCGGCCTTCTTGGGCTCGCCGCAGGCCACCAGCGCGATCGCCGCAACCGCATTGTCATAGAGAAAGGCCGCGCCCAGCAGCGGCCCCGATCCGACACTGGGATAGCTGGGCAGAAAAACCGGACCGGCCGGTCCGGCATCCAGCGACCGGGAAAGCGTCGCGCATGCGGACGGCAATTCGGCGGAACGCGCCTCCGCCACCCATAATGCCAGGCATGCGCCAGCCAAAGCGGCAATCGCGCTTTTCATGCTGTTTCCCGTCAGCGTCCGCCAAGCCTGGCGCCGCCCAAGGGTGGTGTCAAACCTTGTCCAGCCCTTGCGCCAGATCGCTGATCAGGTCTTCCACATTCTCGATCCCCACCGAAATGCGGATCAGGGCATCGGTGAGGCCGATCTCTTCGCGCAATTCCTTGGCGACGCCGGAATGGGTCATGGCGGCGGGATGCGAGATCAACGTCTCCGTCCCGCCCAGGCTCACCGCCAGCTTCATGATCTGCAGATTGTCCAGCAGACGGAACGCTTCCGCCTCGCCGCCTTTCACGTCGAAGGAAAAAGTCGAGCCCGCCGCCGTGCATTGCCGGTCGAACACTGGTTTGCGCGGATCGTCGGCTTTGAGGTTGCCCAGATAATGCAGCCGCGCCACTTTGGGATGGCTGGCCAGATAGTCCGCCACGATGCGCGCATTTTCATTGGCCCTCTTCATGCGGATGTCCAGCGTCTCCAGGGAACGCATCAGCATCCAGCAGGAATTGGGATCCAGCTGCGTGCCCAGCGCGCCGCGCCAGCGCTTGATCTGGGTGACGAGATCGGCCTTGCCGCTGATCGAGCCGCCCACCAGGTCGCTATGACCGCCCACATATTTGGTCAGCGACAACAGCGAAATATCGGCGCCCTGTTTCAACGGCTTCTGGAAGATCGGTCCCAGCAGCGTGTTGTCCACCACCACAGGCGGGCGATGGCCTTGGCTTTTTTCCAGCTCGTCCGCGATGGCGGCACAGATCGCCAGATCGACAATGCCGTTGGTGGGATTGGCGGGCGTCTCCACCATGATCATGGCAACGCGCCCTTTCGCGGCGGCGGCCTTGGCGGCGGCCCGCATCTGAACGGCATCCACGCCATTGGTGAAGCCGAAGGCGGTGACGCCGAACGCGCCCATCTGGTTCTTCAGCAAGGTCTCGGTGCCGCCATAGAGCGGGCGGCTGTGCAGCACCGTGTCGCCGGGACGCAAAAGCGCGAAACAGGTGGTGGCGATGGCGGCCATGCCGCTGGCGAACACGGCGGCGCGTTCCGCTTCGTCCCAGATCGCCAGCCGGTCTTCCAGGATTTCCATGTTGGGATGGTTGAAGCGCGAATAGACCAGACCCGCGGCTTCGCCCGGCTTGAGCTGGCGGCGGCCCGAGGTCAAGTCGAAGAAATCCTTGCCCTGCTGGGCATTCTCGAACACGTACGTCGAGGTCTGGAAGATCGGCGGCTTCAGCGCGCCCTGCGACCAGGCGGGGGCATAGCCATAGCCCATCATCAAGGTTTCGGGATGAAGCGTGCGGTTGGCGATGCGGTCCTTGTGATAATTGTCGTTGGCCATGGGATCGCCCTTTCCGCCTATCGTTCCACCGGCAAGGCTAGGCCCGTTCGGGCGGGATTAAATAGCGTATTACAGTGGATATACCTGCAGGATTGGCAGTATAGTGCATAATATGACCATAAAAGAGCATATTATGCTGGACCGGCTGGACCGCCAGATCCTGGCCCTGCTTCAGGAGCAGGGGCGGATGACCAATCTGGAATTGTCGGAAAAGATCGGCCTCTCGCCCACGCCCTGCCTGCGCCGGGTCAAGCGGCTGGAAGACGAAGGCGTGATCAAGGGCTATGCCGCCATCGTCGATCAGAAAGCCTATGGCCTGCCGCTCAGCGTCTTCGTTTCCATCCGTCTCAACCAGCAGAGCGAAGAACAGATCAAGGAATTCGAGAAGGCGGTGCAGGGCTGGAGCGAAGTCACCGAATGCCACCTGATGACCGGCGCGCGCGATTACCTGCTGCATGTCTATGCCGACGGCATCGAAGGCTATGAGCGTTTCCTGAAGCAGAAGGTCACGCGGCTGAAATGCATCCAGTCGGTGGAGACCAATTTCGCCATGAGTACGATCAAGAAGCGGATCGGCCTGCCGCCGCTTTAGACTCTTACGCCGCACAGCCCCGCGATGATCGCCGCCGCAATCAGCGCGGCGGCCACAAGCGACGCGATCCAGAAACGATTGGCGATGCTGGCCCGGACGCCATGGGCGATCATCACCACCCGAAGGCCCGATGCCAGGTGCCCCAGAATGAAAAAGGCGCCCAGCGCGTAATGGGGCAAAAGCCTTATGTTCCAGGCGTCATGAATGAGGCCGCCGGGCGCGCCCGAGGCCCAGGCCCAGTCAGTCTCGATGTGATGCACGGCCCGCGCCGACACCAGGGCCGAATTCATATGGGCCAGGAGGAACATCGCCAGATAGGCGCCCGATCCCACCTGGAAGATGCGATAGGCATCGACCTTGAGCGAACTCCATCGCCAGGCCAGGCGCACGCCGCTGGCGATCTGGAACAGCAGCAAACCGACCAGCACCGGTTCGATCAAGGGCGCGCGATAGACTTTGCGTCCCGCCGCCATGATCGCCTTATGAACCTGCGGTCCTTCCAGCCCGAATAGATGATTGGTGAGATGGAACAGCACAAAGCAGGCGATGACGGCCGCCGCCACGCCATGCGCCACCCGCCAGCGCGCGATGGGACGTGCCTCTGCCGGCGCGACGGGCCCGTCCGGCGCAAACCAGACATATAGCCCCGCCGCCAGCCAGATCGCGATCCAGATGGCGATGTCGGGAATGTGAATGCCCGCCAGCCCCGGCGCCACGCCCACGAACACGAATAATGGCGGCGCGGCGATGCTGGCAAAGGTGACGCGACGCGCCCTGAGGTCGAACCGCATGGGACGGCCATTCAACCGGAGCGCGAACCAGATTCCCGACAATGGCATCGCGAAGGCGCCGATGAGCAAGGCAGCCGACAGCGCGATGGCGTCCGCCGAGACCGCCGCATGAAAGCCTTGCAGAAAGGACGGATAGGCCAATGCAGCCGCCACGGGCAGCACCCCCATCCAATTGCGGCGGCCATCACGCATGGCGGGTTGGTACCATGGAACCGCCCCATTGTCGCCCAACTCGGCATCAATCCTTTGTCATGTTGCGGGGGGCGTTGGACGACCGAGCCGAAAGACCCGGTCACACGGAGGTCACGCCATGGCGCAAGAGCGCGTCGAACGCAGTCCCGCCGAACAGCTGGAAGCCCTGTGCAATGCCCGCGACTATTACACCGGCCTGGCGGAGACGCTTCACAACAGGCTGATGACACCCACCCAGCCATCGGAGCGCGACGAGCGGCATGAGAAAAAAGCTCGCCGCTTCGCCGCCGCCTATGACCGCAGCGTCGAGATCCAGCGCGCCATGATCGGCAAGGGCTATTGCTGACTCAAAATCTCCGCGTGATCGAGACGCGGAATTCGCGCGGCTCGGCCGGATGGGTATGGACATCGTCCACCCCGCTCGCCGGCTCGCCCGGCAAGCGCGACGCGTAGAAATAATCGATGTCGCTGGCCTTGGCATCGAACAGGTTGAAGATGCTGAGCCCGATGCTCCAATTCTCCGCGAATTCGTACCCCAGATTGGCATAGACCAGGGTGGTGGATTTGGAATGCACCAACCCGTCCTGGGTCAGGTTGCGCGGCCCGAAATAGCGCAGGCGCAAACCACCCGACCAGTCTTTCGCCCAGCTCGTCAAATCGTGCAACGCGATGCCGGCATCGATGGTGCCTTCCAGGGATTCGGGCACTCGCTGGCCCGCCGGATCGAACGCCGTGAAGCGCGCATGCGACCAGGCGAAATCCGCATCCACGGTCAGCCAGGGCGTGGGCGTATAGAAATTGGCGAACTCGATCCCGATGCGATCCGTCGGGCCGGACGGGGCGGTATCGCCCGCATCGCCTTCCCAGGTCAGCTCCGACTGGATGTGCAAGGTCCATAAGGTGAGCGAGGACTGCAGATTGGGGATCGCGGTGGTGCGGATGCCCACTTCCGCGCCCTTGGTGCGGGCCAGCGGCGTGGCAGGCGCAGCGGCATCGACCACGCCGCGCGCGTCATTGCTGTGATAGCCGAAGCCGCCATTCAGATAGAATTCGGTGTCGGCCCAGGGCCCCAGCACGATGCCCGCCTTGGGCTCGGCCATACTGGCGGTGACGCCGCCCGAATTGCCGGCGCCGGAAATATGGGTGACGTCGAAGCGGAAGAGATCGCCCCTGAGGCCCGTCACGGTGCGCAGCCATGGCGTCCAATGCGTCTGGTTCTGGACATAGAGGCCCGCATTGGTTTCGGAAATGCGGTCGAACACGTCCGACGACAGGCGCCGGCGCCGCTCGGTATGGAACAGCCCGTTGCGGATCTCGTCGTCGCGCAATTGCAGGCCCACGATGGTGGTGGAATTGGCGCCGAACAGCGTGTGGTCCCAGGCCTGGTCGATGGCGCCGCCGAAGACATAGCGGGCATCCTGCTGCTCGAACTGATCGCCGCGAACAGGATCGTTGAGGAAGTATGTGAAGTTGGAGGAGAGATCGAGATCGTAATAAAGCCCATAGGCCGTGGCATGCAGGCGGCTGTTGCCGTTCGTCTGCCGCCAGTCCGCCGACAGGGAATAGCGTCCGGTCTTGCCGCCATCGGAATTGTCCAGCGCGCCCCAGCGCGAAATCTGGATGGTGGAAGGCGGCGCGCCCAGGGGATCGGCGCGGCCGATGATGGCGCGGTCCGCCACCTGGTCGGTGGAATTCCAGATATTGTGATAGGCCATGGCGGTGAGCGACCAGCCATTCTGCGCATCGCCTTGGGCATAGCGCAGCATGCCGCCGATCTTGCGCGCATCGTCGCCCTTCGCCCAGGGCCCGTCATTATGCTCCAGCTCCAGGGCATAGATCATGTTGCCCGCGCCGATCCCCGCATTGTTCGCCAGGAAGGCGCGGCCATAGCCGAACGGACCGCCCTCGATCCGCACGATGCCGGACGGCAGCACATCGTAATAGTGAATGCTAAAGGCGCCCGCCGAGCCGAAATCGCCCACATCGGCGTAATAAGGCCCCTTCTGATAATCGACCTGGCGGATCAGTTCGGGGATGGCGAAATTGAGATCCGAATAGCCCTGGCCGTGGCCGTGGCTCGGCATGTTCACCGGCATGCCGTCCACATCGATGGCAAGGTCGGTGCCGTGATCCAAATTGAAGCCGCGCAGGAAATACTGGTTGGCTTTGCCGCTGCCCGAATGCTGGGTGATGATGACGCCGGGAATATTCTCCACGATCTCGCCGGGGCGCAGCATGGGGCGCAAATCCAGATCGGCGGCACCCACCACGCCCTGATTGGCGGAAGACGCGATGCCGGTGAGATCGGTGGCGCGGCCGGTCACGATCACGGTTTCCAAGCCCACCGCGCTTTCCACCGCGCGAGCGGACGGCGCGGCGGCCAGCGCCATCGCCGTACCCAACATGATCGCCCGCACCCGCATCGCAGTCCCCGCTCACTCCGGTATGATGATTTATGAGGATCGTCATACACACAAGTTGCAAAACCGACATGCGCGGGCGCAAAGCGCCGACCGAATGTCGCATGAGGTTTTCCAGGCGCGGCATTGTACAAGGCAGGTTCCCTGTTCCACACTCGCTGACAGATTATCGGCTGGAGCCTTTCATGAATCGCGTGACTATCACCCTGGATGACGAGCTGCTTGCCGAAGTGGACAAGCTGATCAAGACGCGGGGCTATCAGAACCGGTCGGAAGCGATCCGCGATCTGACGCGGGGCGGCCTGCGCCAGGCGGCGGAAAGCGCCAACGTCAATGGCGATTGCGTCGCCACCCTGGTCTATACCTACGATCATCATACCCGCGATCTGCCCAAGCGGTTGGTGCAGACCTTCCACGATCATCACGATCTGGCGGTCTCGACCCTGCATGTGCATCTGGATCACGATTCCTGCCTGGAAGTGAATGTCCTCAGGGGCAAATCGCGCGACGTGCGGCACCTGGCCGATCATGTGATCGCCGAGCGCGGCATCCATCACGGCCGGCTGGTGATGTTTCCGGCGGAGGAAACAAAACCCCACACCCACAGACATAACGGCAAGAAGCACACGCATCTGCATGTGCGCAAAGCAGGCTAAAGCAGCCAGGCGGCGGGCGGCGCCGTCATATTTTTTGATGGCACCGCGCTGAGGAATTGAAGTCCGGGGCCGTCATCCAGACACAGAGAGATAACAGGGAGATTTCATGTCTAATTTTGCATTGCCGCGCCGCGCACGCATCGGCGCCAGCATTCTGTCCTTGGCGGCGCTGCTGGCGACCGGCCCGTCCATGGTGGCCCAGGCCCAGAGCGGCGACATCATGGTGCCCAAATTCGAAGTCGATCCCTATTGGCCCAAGCCCCTGCCCAACCATTGGCTGATGGGCAACACCATCGGCCTGGACGTGGACAAGAATGACAATGTCTGGGTCATCCACCGCCCCCAGACCCTGGAATTCATGGAGACCTACCGCACGCGTGGTGAATCGGATTGCTGCACGGCGGCGCCCGACGTGCTGGCCTTCAATCAGGCCGGCGATGTGATCAAGCATTGGGGCAAGGCGGCGGGCCATGACTGGCCCACCTCCAACCACGGCATCACCATCGACAAGGACGGCAATGTCTGGCTGGGCGGCAATGGCGCCGAACAGCCGGGCCCCGCCGCCGGCACCATGGCCCAGTTCCAGGCGGACGCGAAGCGCGCGCCCGGCGCGGGCGAAGGCGGCGAAGGCGGCCGCTATCACGACAGCTTCATCCTGAAGATGAGCCCCGACGGCAAATATCTGGGCCAGATCGGCAAGGCCAATGCCAGCAAGGGCAGCCTGGACACGGAAAATGTGAAAGGCGTGGCCCTGATCCGTTTCCTGCCGGGCACCAACGAGTTGGTGGCGGCGGACGGTTATGGCAATCACCGCGTCTCGGTGTGGGATGCCACCACCATGAAGTTCAAGCGCATGTGGGGCGCTTACGGCAAGAAGCCCAGCGACGAGAATATCCCGCCCTACAATCCCAAATCGCCGCAGTTCGGCAATCCGGTCCATTGCGCCGAGCCGACCAAGGACAATCTGCTCTATGTCTGCGACCGCATGAACAACCGGGTGCAGATCTTCAAATTCGACGGCACCTTCGTGCGCGAATTCGTCATCCAGCCGAAATCCAAGGGCGACGGCACGCCCTGGGGCATCGCCTTCTCGCAAGACCCGCAGCAGAAATTCATGTTCATCATCGACGGGACCAACGAGAAGATTCACGTTTATGACCGCCAGTCCGAAAAGGAATTGTACACCTTCGGCGGCGGCGGCCGCATTGCGGGTCAGTTCTATGCGGTCCACAACATCATCGCGGACTCCAAGGGCAATCTCTACACCACCGAAACCTATCGCGGTCAGCGGGTGCAGAAATTCGTCTATAAGGGCATGGTCCCGCTCAGCCAGCTGGTCAAGGAAGGCCGGGTCGGCAACAGCCTGATCAACCCGTAAATTCCGTCACGGGGCGGGAAAGAGGCGCGGGGGAAATTCTCCCGCGCCTCTTTTTTTGCGCCGGTCAGCCCCGCGCCCGTTTCGCGGACGGCTTTTCGCCTTTGGCCTTCAGGCTCTTCTTCAACGCCGCCATCAGGTCGATGACATTGTCCTGTTCCACCGGCTCGGCGGTGACCAGCTTCTCGCCTTTCTGCTTCCTGCGGATCAGGTCGCGCAGGGCATTCTCGTACCGGTCCTCGAATTTCTCGGGCTCGAAATCGCCTTCCCGCTGCTCGATGATCTTGCGGGCGATCTCGATCATCTGCTTGTCGGGCCGCGATGCGGGGATGTCGGCGAAAGCCTCCTTGGCGGGGATCACTTCATCGCCCATGCGCAAGGTATGGACGACGATGCCCTTGCCCTCCGGCTCCAGCGCCACCAGCCTTTCGCGGGTATGCATCACCACCCGGCCCAGCGCGATGCGCCCGGCCTCGGCCAAGGCTTCGCGGATCACCGTATAGGCTTCCACCCCGCTGTCATCATTGGGCTTCAGGTAATAGGGATCGTTCCAGTACAGCCGGTCGATCTCTTTCTCGTCCACGAAACGCTCGATATCGATGGTGCGGGTGGTTTCCAGCTTCACCGCTTTCAATTCGTCGTTGCTGAGAACGACATATTTGTTCTTGGCAAGCTCATAGCCCTTGACCAGGTCGGCGCGCTCCACCGGCCCGGTATCGGGATCGGTGGGCACCATGCGGATGCGGTTGTTGGTTTCCGGATTGAGCAGATGAAAGGAAATGTCGCTGGCCTTGGTGGTGGCGCCGAACAGGGCCACGGGACAGGACACCAAGGACAGGCGCAGCTGCCCCTGCCAGACCGGCCGGGATGACAGATGCGGTTCGTTGGAGTTGGCGGGCTTGTGGTGGCCGGCGATCTTGCGCGTCGCGGTTTTGCGGCGGGCGGTTTTGGCTTTCTTTTTGGCGGCCATGGGCTTTTCCTCCGGGAACCGGAACGGAAACGCGGGCCCGGGCCTATGTTTCCCATGGGAAGATCCGGGAAGGAATTGTCATGGCCGTCAAAGCAAAGCGCGCGAGAAAATCCCCCCGCAAAGCCCTGGCCCGATACCGGTCGATGCGGGATTTCACCGTCACCGACGAACCCAGCGGCAAGACCAGCGGCGTCCAGCCATCCCCCCATCTGCGCTATGTGATCCAGAAGCATGCCGCGACCCGGCTGCATTACGACTTCCGGCTGGAACTGAACGGCACCTTCCGCTCCTGGGCGGTGACGCGCGGGCCCTCGCTCGATCCCGCCGACAAGCGGCTGGCGGTCGAGGTGGAGGATCATCCCCTGGATTACGGCGATTTCGAAGGCACCATTCCCAAGGGCCAATATGGCGGCGGCACGGTGATGCTGTGGGACCGGGGCTATTGGGCGCCGGAAGGCGACCCCGACGCCATGCTGGCGAAGGGCGATCTCAAATTCGTGCTGGAAGGCGAGAAGCTGCATGGCGGCTGGGTGCTGGTGCGCATGCGCCGCGACCGGACCGGCGGCAAGCGCAACAACTGGCTTCTGATCAAGCATCACGACAAATATGCCCGTACCGGCAAGGGCGATGCGATCCTGGAAAAGGATCGCTCCGTGGCCTCGGGCCGGGCGATGAAAGCGATCGAAGCGGGCACCGGCAAAAAGCCCAAGCCCTTCATGCGTGCCAAAAGCTTCAAGGCCGATGCGGTGTGGAATTCCGTGAGGAGCGGTTCGCAAAGCGAACGAGCAGGTCCTGCGGACCTGCGAGAGCAACGAACGCCGCGAGCACAAGCGAGCGGCAAGCGGAAACCGAGCGACAAGCGGAAAAACGGAAAGAAAGACGAAGACCCTGACCCGGCAAAGGGAAAAGCCGTTTCCTCGCTGCCCCAATTCGTGCCGCCCCAGCTTTGCCGCCTGGTGGATCGACCGCCCTCCGGCCCCGATTGGGTGCATGAAGTCAAATTCGACGGCTATCGCCTGCAGCTGCGGGTGGAAGACGGCAAGGCCCGGCTTCTCACCCGCAAGGGGCTGGACTGGACAGCCAAATTCCCCGCCATCGCCAAAGCCGCCGCAAACCTGCCCGACAGCATCATCGACGGCGAAGTCTGCGCCCTGGATCACAATGGCGCGCCCGATTTCGCGGCGTTGCAGGCCGCCCTGTCGGACGGCAAGACCGAGCCCCTGATCTATTTTGCGTTCGATCTTTTGTTCGCGGAGAACGAAGATCTGCGCCGCTTGCCGCTATCGGCGCGCAAGACGCGGCTGCAAAAACTGCTGAGCAAGCACGACGCTCACATCCGCTATGTCGAACATTTCACCAGCGGCGGCGACGCGGTCTTGCTCTCGGCCTGCCGGATGAATCTGGAAGGCATCGTCTCCAAGAAATCGGATGCGCCCTACATGTCCGGGCGCGGCGACAGCTGGACCAAAGCCAAATGCCGGGCCGGTCACGAAGTGGTGATCGGCGGATGGTCGACGACAGCGGGAAAATTCCGCTCCCTGCTGGTGGGCGTCCATCGCGGCGATCATCTGATTTACGTGGGCCGGGTGGGCACCGGCTATTCCGCCGGCAAGGTGAAGCAACTGATGCCCCGGCTGAAGGCGATGGCGGCCAAATCCTCGCCTTTCGCCGGCAAGGGCGCGCCGAAAAGCGAGCGCGGCGTCCATTGGCTGAAACCGGAACTCGTCGCGGAAATCGAATTTGCGGGCTGGACCGGCGACGGCATGGTGCGCCAGGCTGCCTTCAAGGGCCTGCGCGCCGACAAACCCGCAAGCGATGTGGAGGCTGAAACGCCCAAAAAGACCAAAAAGCTGGCAATGCCGAAGCCGGGAAGGACCGGACCGAAAAGGAGCGCGGCGGCAAAAAATTCCGCCGTGGTGATGAACATTCCCATCTCCCATCCCGGCAAGGCGCTATGGCCGGACGCAGGCGATGGCGAGCCCGTCACCAAACTGGATCTGGCGCGCTATTACGAAGCGGTGGGCGATTGGATGCTGCCGCACATCAAGGGCCGCCCCTGCTCCCTGGTGCGCGCGCCCGACGGGATCGATGGCGATCAGCGGTTTTTCCAGCGCCACGCCATGGCCGGTCAATCCAGCCTGTTCAGCGAAGTCAAAGTCTCCGGCGACCGCAAAGCCTATCTTCAGATCGACCGGGTGGAAGCGCTGGTCGCCGTCGCCCAAGCGGGCGGGCTGGAACTGCATCCCTGGAATAATGCACCCGGCCATCCCGACCGGCCCGGACGTTTCGTGTTCGACCTGGATCCCTCGCCCGATCTCGACTTCGATGACGTGGTGGCGGCGGCCAACGACTTGAAGGCGCGGCTGGAAGATCTCGGCCTCATTCCCTTCGCCAAGACCACCGGCGGCAAGGGCCTGCATGTGGTGACGCCTTTCGCGGCGGGCACCGCGATCGGCTGGCCGGAAGCCAAAGCCATTGCGCGGGAAATCTGCGCCCGCATGGCAGCGGACAGCCCGGACAAATATCTGGTCAACATGTCCAAGGAAAAGCGGAGGGGAAAAATCTTCCTGGATTATCTGCGCAACGACCGGATGGCGACGGCGGTGGCGCCGCTCAGCCCCCGCGCCCGTCCCGGCGCCACCGTGTCGATGCCGCTGACATGGAGCGCGGTGAAGAAAGGCCTGGACCCCAAACGCTTCACCGTCCGCACCGCGCCCGCGCTCCTGAAAAAAAGCGGCGCCTGGAAAGACTATGCCAAGGCGGAAAAGCCGCTCCTGCCGGTGTTGAAGAAACTGGCGCTCAAGAAATTATAACGGATTACTTCTGGTCCAGCGTCGTTAGCGGCGCCTCATTGGTATCGACCACGAAAATCGCCAACAGCTTGGCCGGTTCGGTCTTGCTGGCATTCTCGCTGACCCGGTGATGGGCGCCCGGATTCTCCGTGAAATACTCGCCCACATGATAGACCTTGACCGGGCCGTCATCGACCTGGCTGCGCACCGCGCCTTCCAGCACATAGCCGGTGATAAAGGCCGACGGCGCATGACGGTGCGAAGGCGTGCCGCCGCCGGGCGGGTAATTCACCACCACCGCGGTGATGCTTTTGCCGGGAATGTTGGGAATGGGCAGGTTGAAGCCGGGCGTGGAGCTGGACGGCTGCGCCGAAGCCGCGGTGGCGGCGAACGCCAAAACGCAAAACATCGCGATGGGCTTGAGCATGTTTCCCCCTCTGGAAAAGCGCCCCATGTTTACGCTCCATTTTCCGCCGCCGATACCGCGCATCTTAACCGGCCCGGAAAGATGCGCGCCCCGCGCTTAACCATACAGGGCAAAAACGAGCAGAATACCAACCTCAGCGTGTGATCGCACTTGCGGATGCTGAATGAAAGTTTAGTAATCCCTTACAGCGTTTTCTGCTTCGAAACATAGTCATTTTGGGTGGGGGCCCTTATGCAATTCCATAAAAGTGCGCGTCTTTTTGCGTCCGCCGGCCTGCTGGCTCTGGCCGCCTGTTCCAGCGGCGGCGGTGGTACACCCGACACTGTCCCCCCAGCTCCCGTCACTCCTCAAACCCTGGTCACAATAAACGGGGCGGGTGTCGAGCAGAGCACCGCACCCACGCTGGCTATAGGCGCAACGCCCAACTTCACCACCAGCTTGCCACCCGTGGGCACAAGCTTTCCGCTGACAGTGGCAGGATTGTACATCAACCGCACAAGCAGCCCGAGCGCGACGCCTCCGAATAAGATTACGGTGGGCGGTATGCCGGGAGGATTTTCAGGCACTGCCACCTTCCAGGGCACGGTCAGTTCCGGCGGCATCACTTACCCCGTGATTGGATTGAACATTCCCAGCCTCAACATCAACGCCACGGGTTTGAAGGGCGATGGCACCATCATCACCCAAACCGACGGGAGCAAGGTCGGCGCGGCAGTGACCGGAATGACCTATACGCTTCTGGGAGCCTGGACTTACCAATCCGCAAACGGAAACAACAACGCTTTCGGCCTGACGGTCACCGGCTATCAGACGCCGAACGCGAACGTGCCCACCACTGGCACGGCAAGTTACATCGGCAACAGTTCAACCGGCGCCACTGCGGGCGGCGTCGTAGGGACGGTGATCATGAAGTCGGGCAGCGAGAATATCGCCGCCGCGACCTTGAGCGGGAACGTCAATCTCAATGTGAATTTCGCTACCCAGGAAGCCAACGGCACGCTTTCCAACATGACCGCCAAGGACGTGATCTCGGGCGCCACCTCGCCCTGGAACAATGTCACTTTGACCGGAAAACTGTCTGCGACGGGTTCGCTGGCCGCGGGCGGTGCCGGAGCCTATCTGAACGGCACCACCCAGGCCCAAGCCGCGCCGGCCGGGGCCACTTTCGGTACGGCGTCAACCGCCTACGGGTCTTTCGGAGGCGCTTTATACGGACCGAACGCCAGCGAAGCCGGCGCCAGCTGGTCGCTCAACGATAATGGCAAGGTTGCGGCCGGCATCTTCGGCGCCACCAAGCAATAGACGCCAAGCAATAGACTAAGGCATATGCGATTTCTGGCGACGCTGGCTTGTGCCCTGCTCCTGTCCGCCCCCGCCCTGGCACAGGATGGAGCCGGGCAAGGCACAAAGCCGTCGCAAGGAATTTCCGATATCGCCGCCGCGCAGTTGCTGGTCGCCAACAACCGGCTGGACGATGCCCGCAAGCTGCTCGAATACACGCTTTCGGCGCGGCCGGAAGACAGGGACGCCCTGTTCCTTCTGGGCAATGTGGCCGTCGCCCAGGGCAAATATGACGAAGCCATTTCCCTGTTCCGCCGCCTTCTGGTGCTGGAGCCCGATGCCGAACGCGTGCGGCTGGAACTGGCGCGGGCCTTTTTCCTCAAGGCCGATTACCAGAATGCCGACCGGCAATTCCGCTTTGCCCGCGCCGGCGACATTCCCGACGCCGCCAAGGAAAATATCGATCACTTCCTGGGCGCGATCAGCCGCCTGCGGGAATGGACCTTCGATTTCGCCCTGGGCCTGGCGCCGGACACCAACCAGAATGCCGCCACCAGCGCCTCCCAGGTGCAGATTTTCGGCCTGCCCTTCACGCTCGATCCCAATGCGCGCAGCCAAAGCGGCGTGGGGCTGGCCGGATCGGCCAATGGCGAATGGTCGCCGCTGGTGTCCGACAACATCAAGGCGCGGGTCGGCGCCGGAATTTCGCGGGTCGAGTATAGCGGCGGCAAGTTCGACGACATGACCCTGTCCGGCTATGCCGGGCCGCAATTTCTCTATTCCGATTGGGATTTCAGCGTGCTGGCCACGGGCTTTCAGCGCTGGTACGCGAACAAATCCTTCGTCAGCGGCATCGGCGGCAAGCTGGCGGGCGAGTATGGCATCACCTCGGACATCCTGGCCGGCGGATCGGTCGGCATCCAGGCGGTGACGGACCGCTTCACGCCCGAACAGAGCGGCGCGCTCTATACCACCCAGGCCCAGGCCGCCTATGTGATCTCGCCGTCAAGCCTGGTGCAGTTTCAGATCGGCTTCAACCGGCAGGCCGCCAAGATCGGCGCCTATTCCTATTCCGGCGTCTGGACCAGCGCCGCGTATCAGCGCGACCTGCCCTTCGGATTTTCCGCCAGCATCCAGCCCGCCTGGTTCGTCACCCGCTATGACCAAGCCTTGCCCGCTTTCGGCAAGACGCGGGCCGACGATGCGCTGATGCTGAATGTGACCTTGCTCAACCGCCGCTTCGACTATCACGGCTTCACGCCGCGCATTTCCTATACCTTCACCGATCAGCACAGCAATCTGGCGCTCTACAGCTATACCCGCCACCAGTTCCAGATCGGCCTGACCACGCAATTCTGACGCGTCAGGCGGCTTTGCGGGCGCGGGCGAAGCCGGTAAGGATGCGCCGCAGCCCGGTTTCGGCGACTTTTGGCGCCGCCCGTTCCGCCGGCAGCCACAGAATTTGCCGCGCGCCTTGTTCGGCCCATGACGCATGCTGGCCCGTCACGAACAGGGAGAAAACCTCCACCGCGCAAGGCAGCGCGCTGCCGTTCTTTTCCTTCAGATAATGATAGCGACCGATCGGTTCGGCGGCGATCTCGCCGATGACGCCCGCTTCTTCCAGGGCTTCGCTGGCGGCCGATTGCGCCAGGCTCATTCCGTCCTGCGGCCAGCCTTTGGGCAGGATCCAGCGGCGGGTGCGCAAGGAGGTGACCAGAAGAATTTCCAGCTTCGGCGAAGAACGCCAGCACAGCGCCGCGACCTGGATCAGGCTGCCGCGCGGCGCGCCCGTCATCTCATGCCCGCCGCATTGGCGATCAGATAGAAGCCCGCGCCCAACAATCCCGCCGCGGGCATGGTCACCACCCAGGCCACCACAATATCCTTGGCCACGTTCCAGCGCACCGCCGAAACGCGACGCGCCGCGCCCACGCCGACAATGGCGCCCGTGATCGTGTGGGTGGTCGAAACCGGAATACCGAGCCAGGTGGCGGCGAACAGAGTCATCGATCCGGCGGTCTCCGCGCAAACGCCCTGCGTGGGCGTGAGGTGGGTGATTCGCGAACCCATAGTACGCACAATACGCCAGCCGCCAAAAAGCGTTCCCAATGCCATCGCCGTCTGGCAGGCCAGAACCACCCAGAAGGGCACCACGAAATGATCGCCCGACAGGCCGTGCGCGAACAGCAAGGCGGCGATGATGCCCATGGTCTTTTGCGCGTCATTGCCGCCATGACCCAAGGAATAGGCCGAAGCGGACAGGAACTGAACTTTCCGGAAGATATTGTCCGCCTTGAATGGCGTGACCTTGAGAAAAGCCCAGGACACGAACAGCACCAGCACCAGCGCCAGCACGAAACCGGTGGCGGGCGACAGCACGATGGCCGCCGCGGTCTTGCCCAGGCCCGACCAGACCACGGCGTTGAGTCCTCCCGCGCAGATGCCCGCGCCCACCAGGCCGCCGATCAAGGCATGGCTGGAGGAAGACGGAATGCCCGCCAGCCAGGTGACGATGTTCCAGATGATCGCGCCCATCAGGGCGGCGAAGATCACCTGATCGTTGATGATGGTGGGCGAAACGATGCCGGTGCCCACCGTGGCCGCGACATGCAGCCCGAACACCAGAAAGGCGATGAAGTTGAAGAAAGCGGCCCAGGCCACCGCATAGCGCGGCGACAGGACCCGGGTGGACACGATGGTGGCGATGGAGTTGGCCGCGTCATGCAGCCCGTTGAGAAAATCGAAGATCAGCGCGACCGCGATCAGGAAGATGATCAGGAGGCTCACGCCTAGACCTGCTCGATCACGATGCCGCTGATGCGGTTGGCGACATCCTCGAAACGGTCCACCACCTTTTCCAGATGGTCATAGATCTCGTTGCCGATGATGAAGGCCATGGCGTTGCCCTCGCGATGCTTGAGGAAAAGGGCTTTTATGCCGGCATCGTTGAGCTCGTCCGCCTGCTCTTCCAGCTTGGTGATCTCTTCGGCGATGGCGTTGATGCGGGCCGCCTTCTGGCGCATGTCGCCCAGAGGGCTCACCGCCTCCACCGTCAGGACGGCGCAGCGCAGGATGATGTCCGCCATTTCGCGCATATGGGGCTCGAAGCTGGTGACTTCGAACAAGGTGATCGCCTTGGCGGTCTTCTGCATCTGGTCGATGGAATCGTCCAGCAGCCCGATCAGGTCCTTGATGTCACCCCGGTCGAAGGGGGTGATGAAGGACCGGCGCACCGTCATCAGAACTTCGCGGGCCACCGTGTCGGCTTCATTCTCATGCATGACGATGCGGCGGCAGGCTTCGGGAACCACCGATCCGCCTTCCAGAAGGTCTCGCAGGGCGGTCGCCCCGGACACCAGGGTGGCGGCGTGCCGGTCGAACAGCACGAAGAATTTCTCCTCGCGCGGCATCAAGGCCTGGAAAAAACGCTGCATGAATCCTCGGGGGTCCAAAGGCGGGGCTGTCCCCGGGGGACTACAGCATGAGTCGGCGCTTTGCCAGCCCGGCCGGGCCCCTCAACCGTGGTCGAAGGCCGCAATGATCGGGCACGGCCCTGTGGATGACGCACAGTCCCGGGCCAGCCGCTTCAAGGCATCCCGGGCGGCCTCCAATTCGGCGATCTTGCCGTCCAGGGCGGCGATCCGCTCCCGGGCCAGGGCGCGGGCCCGGTCCCGGTCCTCGGTGGCGTCCAGGGCCAGCAATTCGGCCACCTGTTCCAGGGTGAAGCCCGCTGCCTGGGCCGAGCGGATGAAACGCAGCCGCCGCAAATCCTGGTCGTCATAATGCCGGATGCCGCCGTCCCGCCGGGGCGTCGGCAAAAGGCCGCGGCGCTGGTAATAGCGGATGGTCTCCACCCCCACCCCGCCGGCCCGCGCCAACCCTCCGATCGTGTACTCGCTCATGGTTTGACTCCGTACCATGGTACGGAGGGTATATGGGCTGGGTAGCCTTATTCGACAAGACGGAAAAAGCCCCCATGTCAGCCAATGTGTCAGCAGCGCGCCAGGCCACCCTTTACCGCATGGTGATCGACCATCATCTGTGCCCCTTCGGCCTCAAGGCCAAATCCCTGCTGGAGCGCGAAGGCTACAAAGTCGACGATCATTGGCTGCGCACCCGGGCGGAAACCGACGCCTTCAAGGCGGAGCGCGACGTCAAGACCACGCCCCAGATCTATATCGATGGCGCGCGAATCGGCGGCTATGACGATCTGCGCCGCTTCCTGGGCAAGAGCGTTCCCGATCCCAAGGCCCTCACCTACAAGCCGGTGATCGTGGTGTTCGCGGTGACCGCGCTGATGGCGCTGGCCGCCAGTCAGGCCGCCTTCGGCAATCCCTTCACCATCCGCGCGGCGGAATGGTTCATTGCCTTCAGCATGTGTGTGCTGGCGATCCTCAAGCTGCGCGACATCGAGAAATTCTCCAGCATGTTCTTAGGATACGACATCCTGGCGCGGCGCTGGGTGCCCTATTCTTACATCTATCCCTTCGCCGAGGCCCTGGCCGGCATCCTGATGATCACCCATGTGCTGAAGATGGTTTCGATCCCGGTCGCGCTGTTCATCGGCACGGTGGGCGCGGTGTCGGTGTTCAAGGCGGTCTATATCGACAAGCGCGAACTCAAATGCGCCTGCGTGGGCGGCGACACCAATGTGCCCTTGGGCTTCGTCTCGCTCACCGAGAATGTGATGATGGTGGCGATGGCGATCTGGATGCTGATGGATTGAGAAGTACCCCCATCTGCCTTCCTCGGGTCAAGCCCTCGGAAGACATCTTCCCCCGCCAGTCGCTCCGCGACGCGGGGGATGAAATCCTGCACACGCTCAACGATATTGGGACGCTGTCTGGCGCATATGGGCGGTGAGCGCTTTCACATCGCCCTTGTTCTGCGCCAGGAAGGCGACGAACTGGTCGCGCTGCGACAGGGCCAGCCAGACCCCGAGCACGCTGACATCGATCAATTCCGGCTTGCCGGAATCGGTGCGCACCCGGAAATCCACTTCCAGCGGCCGCTGCCCGCTGCGGTCGTTGGGATCGACCATCACCGTGGTGACGATGAAATCGTCCGGCGCGCGCTGGCTCGATCCGGTTATCTTCAGGCTCTGGCCGGCATATTTCGACAGATAGGAGCGATAGACCGCGACCGAATAATCCTGGAAGGCGGCGGCGAACTCATCCTGGTCGGCTTTCGGCGCGGTGCGCACATATTGCCCAAGCGTGAAGGCCGCGATCCGCTTGGTGTTGGCCAGGCCCAGAAGCAATTGCTGGAACCGGTCCGCCCGGTCGGCTTCGCTGAGTTGCCGGTCGCTGAGAATGGACAGGCCCTTCTGGATGTTGTCGGCGATGAAGGTTTCAGCCGGCGTCGCCGCCGATGCGGGCAGCAGGCTTGCCGCCGTCAAGCCCGTCGCCAGCGCCAGGATGGTTCTGCGCCGCATTCCATTGTCCGCCATTCTGTACCGCCTTGTCCGGAGAAGATGCACTTATACAGCTAAAGCCCGGCAAGGTCCCAAATAAGGCAATGCGCGGCAAGGGCTTCATGCTAGGCTTTGGGCTGGGAAAAGGGGAGAGATCGAAATGGCGAAGCGCGCAACTCTTGCGGTTCTGGCGGCGCTGGCCGCGCTCGGCGCATCGCCGGCCTCGGCCGAAATGGTGGGCAAATATACGCTGGTTTCCGCCCTGCCCCGTCCCGGCGCCACCAAGATTCTCGACAATAATCGCGGCACGGTGTGGGACGTGATCTATCCGCCCGGCATGGCCACCGGCATGCATCGCCATCCGGTGGATTTCGTGGGGGTGGAACTGGTCGAAACCATGCTGAAAGTCACCACCCCCGACGGCAAGGAACGCATCAGCCCGATCCATCGCGGCCAGATCTATATGCTGCCCAAGGGCCTCACCCATATCGAAGAAAATGTGATCGGCAAGCCGCAGCGCAATTCCATCCTGATCGAGCTCAAGGATGCGGGCCCCCATGACTATGCCAACACCGGCAAGGATGCCTCCGGCTTCACCGCCGATGGCGCCAAGAAAGTCACCGACAATAATCGCGTCACTCTGTGGGACTGGACCACGGGCCCGACCAAGACCTTCTACCAGACCCACGACATGTATCTGGTGCCGATGGATGCAGGCACATTGACGGTGGCGGGCGACGAGCCGTCCCGCGCGCTGCCGGTCGCGAACGGCCAGGTGGTCTTCCTGCCCGGCGGCCATGCCCGCACGCTTCAGGCACCCGGCGTGCGCATCGCGGTGGTGGAATTAAAATAAGCCGTTTAACGGATCAGAAACGCTGCGCGGCGGCGAAACCGGCCGCCGTCGCGGCGGCGGTCAGAAACGCGCCCCACACCATGTCAATGAGAGCCAGGGGCATCGTCCAGGCCTTTATGGTGGCCAAATTGGTGAGATCGTAAGTCATATAGGCAAGAAAGCCGAACAAAGCCCCGTACAACAGGGCGCTTACCCAGGAAGCGGCGCTCTGGCTCATCGCCAGCGGAAACACCATCACGCCCGCCGCATAGATCAGATAGAAAAAGATCGCAGCGCTCCAAAGCGGCGTGTCGAGCAGGATGTCGCCCAGCACGGGGCGGAACATCACCTTGGCGAAATAGCTCAGCCAGATCGCGTCGCCGATGACCAGAACAAGCAGCACGATCCCATAGCGTATGGCGATGCCCGTCATGCCGGTCTCCTAGTAAAGCGTTCCGGTCAATCTCTGAATGATCCGAGCGGGCAGGCCCGTCAGGCGCATCGGCGCATCCGCGCTGATCAGGCAAAGACATCCCGTTTCACCCGTCACACCGGGTGTATGGATGATCGTTTCATCGGTGCAGGCGAAATCACCCTTGTCATAGCGGCCACCCGTATCGGTGAACGCACCCGTGATGACATGGGTGAATTCGCGCCCCACATGGGTGTGCTCCGCCAGCACCGTGTTGCGCCCGGCATAGACCAGGTAGGTGCGGACCGATCCTTCGCCCGGCACATCGACAGGCGCGAACCAGATATTCGGCGTCACGCGGCGACGGCGGCCCACGGTGCGCCCCTTCAAAGGCGCGGGAAGATCAAAATCTTTGAGAAAATCCGGCATCGAGGGCCGAGCAGATTGCGGTTCGGCAGCATCCAGCCGCGCCATCATCGCTTCCAGCGCGCGGTGAGACAGAATTTCCGGCGCCGTTTCGTCCAGCAGCGCGCCGCCCACACCCTCCCACAGCGACACTTCGCTGCGGCAGACCGCGCAGGTTTCCAGATGACAGGCCACCACAAGCATGGCGCCCGCATGCAATGCGCCGCCCGCATATTCGGCAAGTATTTCGGGAGCGGGGTGATGCTGGATCATTGACGCTCCTCCACCAGAGCGCGAAGCCGCATCATTGCCAGGCGCACCCGCGATTTTACCGTTCCCAGCGGCAAGCGCAGCTCCTCGGCGATCTGGCTGTGAGGCCGTTCCTCGAAAAAGGACAAGCGAACGACCTCCGCCTGGTCGGCGGGAAGTGCGGCCAGAGCAGCCCGGATGCGCCCGTCGCGCTCCGCCGAGAGAAGAAGTTCGCCCGGCGTGGGCTGATCAGCGCCGTCATAAAATTCCGCCAGCAGGCCGGGATCGCGCTCGCGGCGCTTGAGATCGATGCTCAGATTGCGCGCGATGGCGAATATCCAGGTCGAAGCACCTGCCCGCTGCGGATCGAAGCGGTCCGCCTTGCGCCAGACCATCAGCAATGCTTCCTGCATCAGATCCTCGGCCGTGCCCGCCGTTAAACCCCGGCGCAGGAAAAAGCCTTTCAGCCTGGGCCCGAAATGCGCGAACAGGGCCGCGAATTGCTGCCGGTCGCGCCGCTGCGCAATCGCGACAATGCAATCGGACCAGTCAGTCACGGTATGGGAGCCCTTCCAAACGGCCATCAGCCGCCCGGCAAATTCCGGCCGCGGACCAGCGTCATCCTGCCACGCCGCGTTCTTCGAAGCATCATCAAACCGCATGGAGATTTTACGTGCTTCGCGCATCGGTGGATCAACCGCTTCGGGCCCGCGGCGGCCAGGGAATGAAAAGGCTGGTGCGGCGGACATAGTCGGCATAGCCGGGGCGACGGTCTTTGATCGTATCTTCCATAAGGCCGGCCCCCGAATAATGGATCAGCAGCGCGCTCATCGCGATGGGACCAAGGATTGTCCACCAAGGCCCGCCGGCGGCGATGCCCATCACAAAAAATCCCCACCACATCAGGAAATCGCCGAAATAATTGGGATGGCGCGACCAAGCCCAGAGGCCGGCATCCAGCACCTTCTCGCGGTTGCGGGGATCGGCGCGAAAGCGCGTAAGCTGCGCATCCGCGACGGCTTCGATCCAGATGCCGCCGGCGATCATGGCAACCGCCACCGCATCCAGGCCGTTCAACGGATTTTGCCCGGAAAGCGACGCCTGCAGCGGCCAGGAAATCACATACAACAACAAGGCCTGCAGCCAGAAAATCCAGAACAGGCTGGTGAGCGGAAAATTCGGCCCGTTGCGGCGCCGGATCTCGGCATAGCGATAATCCTCATGTCCCAGCCGCCGCCAGCGAGCCAGAATGTGAACACCCAGCCGCAGGCCCCACGCCGTGATCAGGCCCAGCGCGATCCAGCCCCGTATCTCCAACGGCGGCGGCACCAGCACATAAACCCAGGCCAGAAATGCGAAAGCCGGCGCCCACAGGATATCGATGATGCTGACATCGCGGAGCCGCACGCTGAGCGGCCAAAGTGCCGTCATCATGCCAAAGGCCAGAAAGGCGGTGAGAATGGGATGGGTCATCGGCGGCTCACGCTGGCGGCTGGCGGCGCCGGCTTGTGGAAATGACGGATGCCTTTAAGGAACAGCTTGACCGCCTGGTAATGGATCAGACCGATCACCTTGAACGGATAAAGCGGGTTCCTCGCCAGCACGGACAGCAGCGATCCGGCGGTCATCGCTTGAGGCCGCCCGCCAACCGCGGTGCGCAACATCAACCCTTCCTCATTCTCCAGATCGATGGCGATGGCGATCCGGTCCGCGTTCGCAGCGAAGCGAAAGACATAGCGGCCCTCCACCTTCATGAAAGGCGAGACATGAAACACTTTGCGCGCGTCCAGCATATCGCCCGGCTCGATGACGCGATGATCGTCGTGAAAACAGAAATAGGAGTGACGCTCGCCGAAAGTGTTGTTCACTTCCGCCAGCACCGCGCGGAGATTTTCCGCGCGGTCTTGGCAAAGCCAGAAGCTGACAGGATTAAATCCATACCCCAGCACGCGCGGCATGGTCATCAGCCGGACCTCGCCGTCGGCTTCGGCAAGCCGCCAATCCATCAACAACTGGCGGATATACGCATCCGGGGCCAGGCCAGGCCTGCCATAATCGGCAGCATGCACGCTGAAAGGAGCGGCGCGATTGATGGCAAACACACCCTTGCGCCAGGGTCGCGCCAAAGCGTCGAGAGACAGGACGCAATAAAGCGCCTGATAGCTAAAGCGATTTTTCTTCGGCCTCAGCCTTTCGTGAAAAATGCGCGCGGCCAGGAGCTGGATCATCACCCTCCGATGGCGGCAGGAACCTCGCCACCCGGTTGCAGGGGGCGATAGCCGATCCAGCCATTCTTCGCTGTCCCGGCGGCCCGGTCTTTCTCGGTCCAGGGAGCCGGCGCGCCCAGCGCCTCGGCCACCCGCATGGCGCTGACCAGGCCGTCTTCGTGGAAGCCGTGGCCCATATGCGCCCCGCAGAACCAGGTGCCGCGCCGGCCCTGCATCTGCCGGAGTTGAGCCTGTGCCGCCAGCGCACCGAAATCGAACACCGGATGATCGAAAACATGCCGGTCGAAAACATGTTCGTCCGCGATCTCCCGGTTGGGATTAAGCGTCACGAACAGGGGATAGCGGGGATCGATCCCTTGCAGGCTGTTCATCCAGTAAGTGACGGAAATCTCGGGCTCATCGCCTTCGCCGTCGGCGTGATAGATCCAGCTCGCCCAGCAAGGCCGGTTCTTCGGCATAACGCCGGCATCCCGGTGCAGGATCGCGACATTCTTCTGATAGCGGATCGCGCCGAGCGCGCCGATCTCCTCCGCGCTGGCGTCGGTCAATGCGGCCAACGCCTCATCGGCATGGCAGGCAAACACCACCTGGTCGAACCGCTCGGTATGGCCCGCGGCATCGCGCACCTCGACGCCATCGCGATGGCGCGTTACCCGCGCCGCGCCGGCGTTCAGGCGGATACGGTCGGCGAACGGCGCGCAAAGCCGTTCCACATAGGTTTGCGAGCCGCCTTCCAAAGTGCGCCATTGCGGCTGGCCGGTCAGCGACAACAGGCAGTGATTGGCGAAGAAGCGGACGAAGGTGCGGGCGGGAAATTCCAGCATCTGGCGGGGCGGACAACTCCATATCGCGCCCGCCATCGGCAGCAGGTAATTGCGCTTGAACCAATCACCCAGATTCATATGCGCGAGAAGGGCTCCCAGTGTCATGTCGGGCTGCCGTTCCACGGTCGCTTCGACCTGGGCGTTGAACCGCAGCACGTCGAAAACCAGCTTGAGGAATTTGGGCCGCAGCAGGTTGACCCTTTGGCCGAACACGGCATTCAGCCCTTTGGCGCCCCATTCTAGCCGACCGCTATCGACAGTGAGGCCAAAGCTCATGTCGCTGTCTTTCGCAGTGACACCCAGGCGGTGAAACAGCGCCGTCAGATTGGGATAATTATTTTCGTTAAAGACGATGAAGCCGGTATCGACCGGAATGATCCGGTCGCCATGCTGCACCGTCACAGTGCGGCTATGGCCGCCCGGCCTGTCCGCCTTTTCGTAAACGGTGATGTCATATTGCTCATGCAGGAAGTAGGCGGCCGAAAGGCCGGAAATCCCCGTTCCGATCACTGCTATCTTTGCCATGCCCCTTATACGCGCCCCTATGCGGACCGGATCATCGGAGCTCTCGATATGGGCAAGAGGCGCCATGCATAGCGGCCGGAAGGCGGCTCCGGCGACGACATCACGCGCTTTGTGAAAAACCCCGGCTGCCGGGGTCGCTAATTGTTCACCGGCAGATGCCGGCCGATCGCCGAACGCGCGTCATGCACCACCGCGTTCATGTCGGTGCCGGTAAGCTCGGGCGAAATCAAAAGGCCCGCGACCAGCCCTACCACCAGCCCCAGAATGAATTTGATCATCCCCTACCCGCCTGGAACGCAACGGGGCCATTCTGGCGAAAATTCCTTCCGCCGTCACCTTAAGTTTCCGTACGATGGAGCCTTTTACTTGGCCGGGGCCACTTCCACCGGCAGGCCGCGCTTGGACCAGTCCTGGAATGAACCATCGTAAAGCTGGGCGTCGATGCCCAGGGTACGGGCGGCAAAGACCACCGCCGTGGCCTGGATGCCGATATGGCAATAGGCGATCACATGGTCGCCGGGCTTGACGCCCGCCGCGGTGAACAGGGCCTTCAATTCCTCCGGCGATTTCACCTTGCCGTCGGGGCTGCTGATGCTGGTGAAAGGAAGATTGTGCGCGCCCGGCACATGGCCCGGCACCGCGCCTTCGCTGCCCGGCTTTTCGCCGCTATAGAATTCCGGGGCGCGCGCGTCGATCACGGTGGTGCCCGGCGTCTTCAAATGCGACTGGACGTAATCCGCCGTCACGATGCGCGACTGCATCTTGAGCGGCGACAGAACCACCATGGTGGCGGCCGGGACTTCGGCGTTCACCGCATGCCCGTCGGCTTCCCAGCCTTTGAGACCGCCATCCAGCAGCGAGGACCGGTTGCCGAATCCCGCCGCGTCGAGCGTGAGCATGATGCGCGTCGCCCGCGCGATGCCGTCATTCTCGCTATAGACGATGACGCGCGAACGGTCCGAAACGCCCAGCGCCTGCAATTGCGCCCGCAGCTCGTCCGGCGGCGGCAATTCCGTCACCAGTCCTTCGGGGCTTTTGACCGTCAGGCCATTGGGCTCGACCAGCCGCGCGCCGGGGATATGCTTGGCCTGGTATCCGGCGGCCGTGCCGACATGCAGGATCACCAGATCCTTGTCGGCGGCGTGTTGCGCCAGCCAGGAAGACGTTACCAGCAATTCGTCGCGGGGACCGGCGGCCCATGCGCCCGTGCTAGCGATGGCGGCGGTCGCGATGGCGGCGGCGAACAAAAGCGATTTCAACATGAACGTCTCCCGGCCCGTTTTCCAATCCTTGTCGGGACATGATTAGCATTGGCGCGGGAACCGCGACAGTGGCGGCGCTCCTTATTGATCGGCCTCCAGGCGCACATCGCCGCCCAGCCAGCATCCTCGCGCGATGCCCGCGCCATCGAGGTCAAACCGCACCCGGATTTCCGAAGGCCGGCCCATCGCCCGGCCCTGGCGCACGCGGACCGGCTGGCCGGAGGCGGCGACTTGCCCGTTTTCCAACAGGCCGAACGCCAGGGCCGCGGCGGCGATGCCGGTCGCCGCATCCTCGGGATAGCCGGAGGATTTGGGAAATTGCCGCGCCTCGAATGTCCCCGTCCGCGAAGCCGCGAACGGATAAAGGCCGGTCGAGCCGATTTTTTCGCAAAGAGCTTCGATCCGCCCGAAATCGGGCCGAAGACCGTCCAGGACCGATACGCGCATCAAGGGTATCAGCGTCTTCACCCGGCTGGTGCTGGCGTTCCAAAAGGGCGAGGGCGCCAATGCCGTCCGCGCGATGCCGAGAACGGACAGGATTTCGTCGATGGACCGCTCTTCATCCGGCAAAGCCTCGAGCCTTGCCTTGGGCTGGCTGATTTCGATCCCGGCCGGTCCGGCCTGTGCTTCGACCGCCCCGCTTGGCGTGGCGATACGGATCCTGTCGCGGGGCAAGCGGCCAAGCCGTTTCAGCAGCCACACCGCGCCCAAGGCGGCGTGACCGCACATCTCCATTTCGTGGTGGGGCACGAAAAAGCGGAAGGTGAAATCGCAATCGGAATCGCCGGGCGGCGGCAGCACGAACACGCTTTCGTGACCATAACCGGCGGCGATCGCCCGCATGTCCGCGTCCGTCAGTCCCGTCGCATCGACCATCACGGGCGCGGGATTGCCGCCGCCGGGGCCATCCGCGAAAACGCTGACCAGCGCGATCCGGCCCGCGCCGGTCATTTTCCCGGCGCGTTCGAAGTCTCGACCGGCAGCTTGCGCCGCGACCAATCCTCGAAAGAGCCGTCATAGAGCTGCGGCTCGATCCCCACCGTGCGGGCGGCGAAAACCACCGCGCTGGATTGGCCGCCGACCTGGCAATAGGCCACGACATGATCGCCGGGCTTGACGCCCGCGGCCGCGAATAGGGCTTTCAACTCGGCGGCCGGTTTCAGCTTGCCGTCGGAATCGAACACTTTGGTGTAGGGAAGGCTGCGGGCGCCGGGGATGTGTCCATCGCCCGTCATCTTGGCCACCATGCCGCCATAGAAGATCGCATCGCGCGCATCGATCAGGTCATAGCCGGGCATTTTGGCATGCGACTGGACGAAATCGGCCGTCACCACTTTGGGCTGCATGTCGAGCGGCGCCAGATGGCCCTGGCCCGGCGGCGCGGGCTCGGTGCTGGTGGCGTGGCCGGTCTTTTTCCATTCCGCCAACCCGCCATCGAGCAGCGAGGACCGGTCGCCGAAGCCCGCCACATCGAGCGTGAACAACACCCGGGTCGCCCGCTGGAATTCACCGGTCTCGTTGTACACGACGATATGCGAATTGTCGGATATGCCCAGGCCCTCCATCTGCTTGTGCAGCAGATCGGCGGGCGGCACTTCGACTTTCAACTCCGGGCCGGATACTTGCAGGAGCTTGGCATCGACCAGGCGGGCGCCGGGAACATGCCCGGCGGCGTAGCCGTCCGCGGAGCCGACATGGAGAATGACCAGATCCTTGTCTGCCGCATGCGCGGCCAGCCAGGCGGGCGTCACCACCAATTGATCGCGCGTCGCCGCTTGGGCGGCGGATGCCGACATCAGAACGGCAGCGAACAGAAGCGGCTTCCACATCATCAGCCCCCGGCTTGACCTGTGATAGTTTCTCACTAGCACCGGCGCCACGGGGGCGACAAGTTTGGAACCGGTGGCTTACGCGGAATTCAGCCGGCGTTCCCAGGCCAACGCGCTGGCCACGATCTCGTCCAGCGAGTCATGCTGCGGCTTCCAGCCCAGGGCGGCTTTCAGCTTGGCGGGATTGGAGACGATGGCCGGCGGATCGCCGGCACGGCGGGGCATTTCCTTGACCGCCAAGGGGGCGCCCGCCACCCGCTCCACCGCCTTGGCCACTTCGCGCACCGAAAAACCGTGGCCATAGCCGCAATTGAAAAGGCTCGAAGCGCCGCCGCCGCGCAAATGCGCCAGAGCCAGGGCATGCGCGCCGATCAGGTCGGAGACATGGATGTAATCGCGCACGCCGGTGCCGTCGGGGGTGGGGAAATCCGTGCCGAAAATCCCCAGATAGGGCGCGCGGCCCAGCGCCACCTGGCAGGCGCGCTTGATCAGATGGGTGGCGCGGGGCGTGGACTGGCCGCTGCGGCCCTTGGGGTCGGCGCCCGCGACATTGAAATAGCGCAAGGCGACATAGCGGAAATCATGGGCGTGGGCCGTATCCTCCAGCATCCATTCCGTCATCAGCTTGGAGCGGCCATAGGGACTGGCGGGATCCTTGGCGCCATCCTCGGCGATGCTGGCTTCATCGGTGACGCCATAGACCGCGGCGGTGGAGGAAAAGATGAATTGCTTCACCCCGCTCGCCACGCAGCTTTCGATCAGGTCGCGGGATTTGGCGGTGTTGTTGGAATAATATTTGAGAGGATCTTCCACCGATTCCGGCACCACGATCGAGCCGGCGAAATGGATCACCGCATCGACCTTGTGGGTCTTGAGAATGTCGCGGACCAGATCCTTGTCGCTGATATCGCCTTCGACGAAGGTGGCTTTTTCCGACACTTGCGCGCGCACGCCGGTAACCAGATTGTCCAGCACCACCACGGAATCGCCCCGGTCGACAAGCTCCAAGGTCATGTGGCTGCCGATATAGCCGGCACCGCCGGTCACCAATACGGACATTCTTCCCCCTCAATGCGAATGCGCCAGCCTTCGGACGCTGATCTAGGCGCCCGAAGTCTTGGCGAGCGCACGCATATCCTGTTCGATGGGCCGGCGCCATGTCGGCACGGTGCGGCCCAAGGCATCCTGGGTGAGCGGCTTTTTCACCACCAGCAGCAGCGCGGTGGTCAGCGCCACGATGATCAGGAAGCCGTCATAATAGGCCAGCGACAGAAGCGCGCCGCCGGTCATGAAGCCGATGATGCTGACTTGCATCATCCGCGCGAGTTTGACCGCCCAATCCAGCTCCGGCTTGTTCTTGGCGAAAGATAGAGTGGCGGCGGTGTTGTACCAGGCGGCAGCGAGCAGCATCAGGAACAGGGCAAGGCCAATAAAGCCGTGGTCGCCCAGAACCTCGAAATAGATGCTGTGCGCGGCGCGGCCGAAAGTCAGGCTGCCGGGAGACGGATAGGCCAGCGCCACATCGTCCAGATTGACCGACGAGAAGCCGCCGCCGGTGATGCGCGACTCGGCGATATTGAGACTGGTCCGCCAGGCGGAGACGCGGCCTTCGAAAGAATCGTCCTGGTCGTAAGTGTGGATGGTCGACATGCGCTCGAACCAGCTCGACGGCACCAGACTGGGCAGCGCCAGGACGACCATGGCGCCCAACAGCAGCGGCAGCAGGCCCGCGCGCGACTTGATGGCATAGAACACGCCCATCACCGCCAGCGACGCCAGGGCGCCGCGCGAATAGGTGCCGATCACCGCCACGATGGTCAGGCCCATGGCCAGCAACAGGCTGAGCCGGACCCAGTATTTCTCGCTGGTGGTGCGCAGATAATCGATCAAGGGCAGGATCATCACCAACGCCAGGCCCAGATTGTTGTTGTCTTCGATCATGGTGTTCTCGGGACCGAAAACGTGGTTGCCGCCGCCCGTCAGCAAGGTGAAGCCGCCGCCCTTGACGCCGAAATAGCCCAGAGACAGGACCGTCACCCACACCACGGCCTGGATGCGCATCTTGGTGTTGGCGATGGTCATCACCGCCAATGTCAGGATCAGCGTCTTCATCGTCCGGTCCCATATTTCATACGAGAAGGGGCGATGGAGCGCGTAATAGGTGGTGATCGAAGCCCAGACGCCGAACAGGACCACCAGGGCGGTGACCGGGTTCATCGGCGCGATCTTCTTTTCCTTGGAAAAGACCCAGGCGATCGCGGTCAGGATGGCGAAATAGAAATTCAGCTGGAAGCCGGCGAGAAATCCATAGACCTCCCGCTGCGGGCTCATCAGCGTGATCCAGATCCAGGTCAGGATACCGATGGCCGGCGCGCGCAGGATGAGCGGGAACACGCTTACCAGCGCGGCCAGCAGGATAAGATCACGCACGCGAAAAGGCTCCCCAAAACGAGACTTGACCGCGAGCCATGCAGGTATCGTGCCCGCGCGGGTCAGGATGGCAGCAAGAGGTTAACTAATGCGTGAAGGTCGCCTTGTACAATGAAATAAAGCGTGAGACCGTTCATCTGGGAGAATAACCATGTCCGGCCTTCTGTTCCTTATCGCCGTCGTCGGCTTCGTTCTGATCGCCTATTGGGCGTATCGCAACGATGTCGCCGGCTTGGGCGAATATGGAACCGGATTGCTGGCGATGCGCTCCACCACAGCCGTCAGGCCCAAGGCCGGGCCCAAATGGAAAAAGCAGGCGCAGCCGTCGGCCAACATCGCCCGCCGCCTGGCCGCGCCGAAGCCGGATGGCGACAAGAAACCGCGCTGGAACCAGACCTTCCTGCCGGGACGCGACCGCTAACTTTTCCCGTTCTGATACAATCAGATAAAGCGATCCAGAGACAGCTGGGCGGCCGCCAGGAAAATCCCCGCTGACGCCAGCGCGACATACAGGCTGGCCCGATCCTTGAGCGCGAACAGGAGCGGGTCTTCGGGCACCCGGCCGCGCCGGGCGAATATCCACACCCGGCTGATCCAATAGAGCAGAACCGGGCACAGCAGCCACAACGCCTCGGGGGTACGGAACGCCGCCCGGGCATCCGGGGTGATCGCGTAAACCGCCAGGATCGCCGCCGACAGATAGCCGCCCGCCAGTCCGAAGCTGGCCAGGATGTCCTGATCGCCCGGCCGGTAGGCACTGGCGCGCGTGGCCAGCCGGGAACCGGAAAAGCGGCTGCTTTTCAATTCGCCATAGCGCGCCAGCACGCCCAAGCCGAAGAAAAAGAAGCCCGAGAACAGCAAAAGCCAGAAAGGCGGCACGGCTGCCGCCAGGATGAAGCCGGTGAGGACGCGGTGCATGGTCAGCGCCGTCAGCGCCAGGATGTCCAGCACCAGGGTCTTTTTCAGCCACAGCGAATAGGACAGCGACAGGGCCAGATAGACCGCCATCCATCCCGCCAGCAGCGGCGACAGGAAAAGGCTGACGCCAAATCCCGCCGCCGCCAGCCCCAAAAAGAGCAGCACGCCGCGGGGAATGGAAAGGCGGGCCATGGCGAAAACGCGGCGATGCTTGATCACATGGCGCCGGTCGGCGCGAAGATCGATCAGGTCGTTGGCGACATAGCCCGCCGACGCGACCAGGCAATAGGCGCAGAAGGCCAGATACGCGCTGACCACGAAATGCGCGCTGTCCCGGTTGGCGGCGTCCAGCAGCGGAATGAAGATCAGCAGATTCTTGATCCAGCGGCCCGGATGCAGGGCATCGATATAACGTCCCGAGATGCGGTCGTCGGGACACAGCACGTCCGCCGTCTGGCTGTTCCACATCTGGTTCTTGAGCAGCTGCGGCGACGGCGCCACGATCACGGAACGGCGCGCCGTCCGCCACACGGGGATATCGGCATGCCCGCTGCCGGCGAAATCGAAATCGCCCGATCCGAAGCGGGCGCAGAGCGTCCGGGCGATGCCTTCGCCGGTTCCGTCGGGGGCGATTTCGATCACGTCCGTGAACAGGCCCAGATGATTGGCGATGGCCCGGGCGACTTCGGGCCTAGCCCGCGTGACCAGGAAGATCTCGCGGCCCGAGGCGGCTTCGCGGCGCAGGAATGCCAGGAACGGACGGCGATAGGGCAGGCCGGCGGGATCGAACACCGCATGTTCGACCACCCGGTCGCGGAACTCCGAACGATCCCGCACAAGCCAGGCCAGCATGGCGAACAGCATCCAGGGGCGCCGGCGCAACAGCGCCAAGGCGAGTTCCGCGGTGGTTCCGGTCCGAAGGATGGCGCCTTCCAGCTTCACGCATAAGGGAATGCTGGGATCGTCGCGCAAATGGCGAACGCGCCGTCCGAGCGCTCTCGTGCTCAAATCGCTCAGCGAGAGGGACAGGATGTTGGTCACGCTTGCACTTCAGGCTGGGTCAAATCACGAGACGATCATATCACCGCCCAGGCACGGTTGCAGCATCGCGAAGGATCAGCGCGCCGGCTTTGCCTCCGCGCGCGGCTGGATCGCGAAAGTGGGATCGCCTTTCGCTTCCGGCCAGGTGATCCGGTTGGACCGGGCCGTGGTGTATTCATAGGCGGCGCGGGACCGGGCAGAACCGGTGAGCCCATAGGTGGCGCCGGTGGCGGCCCGCATGATCAGGCCGTAATTGGTCCAGTTATCGTCGATATCCTTAGCCGGCCGCTTGGCCTGGTCGCTTTTCTGGAACAATTCGGCCCAGCTGTTGAAGCGGCGCTCGGTGCCGGCGTCATAGACCTGGAGCATATAGGAGGCGCCGCTCTCCGGGTTGAAGCCCTGGTCGCCGCTGGTGAAAAGCCCATCGATGAAGTTCGACATCCATCCCATCACCTTGCCGGCGTCGGAATAGCCCATGTCGTTGATCCAGTTCAGGACCACGACCATGAAGCCCTGCTGCCAGGGCGCGGTCCAATTGTCGGGCCGGTAGGCGCCGGGAAACCAGCCTTCCAGCGGGCCGGCGGATTTCAGGCTGCGGTTCTGGATGAAGAGCTGCACCAGCTTGGCGAGATTGCCTTTGAGCTTGGCGTCGAAATAGCCGCGCATGGGGTCATTGGCGGGCAGGATATAGGCGGCGGTGGCAAGGGTGCGAAGCGACCAGGCGACGCCGCGCACCTGCTGCCAGGCTTCGCCATGCTCGCCGATGAACAGGCCATGGCTCTGGCCCCGGAAATTGGGATCGTAAAAGAACAGAACGAATGCGGCCTGGGCCGCCAGCTCGTCGCGATAATATTGCGAGCCGGTGAGCAAATACGGCAGATAGCTCAGCGACGGCTGATGGGCATCATCCATGGTCCAGCCGTGAATCTCTTCGTTGAAGGGTTCGGGCAGAACGCCGGGAATGGCCGTGCCGCGCGAGTCCATCCAAAGAGTCGGATAGGCATCGATGGTGAGCGGCTGGCCGGTCTTGCGGTCGCGCAGGTGCCAGGGCACGCTTCCGGCGGCATCGCCGTTGGACAGAAGAACCTTGCGGCTGCTCTCGCTGGGGTCCAGCAGATCGATCACCGCCCAAGCCGGCAACGGACCGATATCCATCCGTCCGCCGGTATCGGGCATGTGCCTGTCCACGATGCCCATCTCCATCGCCTTGTCGCCCGCCTTGGACGCCGCTTGCGCGATCTGCTCCGAGAACACGCCGGCGATCTTGAAATCGGGATTGTAGCGCGGCACCGCGCCCGCCGCCGAAAGGCTCGCCAGATCCGGCACCACGCGCACCGACGGCTTGCCGTCGGTCCACAACAGCCGATGCCAGGTGGAGAAGCTGTATTGATGCACATCCCGCGCCTGGAAAGCGACGGAGCCCGCCAGCCGCATCTCCACGTCATAATCGAAATTGTCGTCGTGGCGGATTCCGGTCCAGTCATTGTGCAGGATCACATCGATCCGGGCCGGACCCTGTGCCGGCGTGAAGACGTCGAACAGGATCTGGAGCCGTTCATTGACCTCCGCCATGTAGCGGCGTTCCTGCGCCAACGGGCCGTTGATCCAAAAGCCCGGCACGACATTCTTGGGATTCTGCGCGATGGCCTGCAGATCGACGGTCACGGGTTTGACCGCGCCGCCAGCCTCTTTGATCTTGAGCGTGACCGTCAGCGCCGGAATCGCGGCGGCGGCGGGCGCGGCGGCCGGAGCGGCATCCGCCTGCTTGACGATCTGGCCGTCCAGCGTTTTGCCGGACGACAATTGCGGCAGCGCCAGCGTCACAATGGCGTGGCGTACGGAGCCGTCGGCGTTGAAGGCTTTGGCGTCGATCTGGGTGGGCACGGCACGGCCTTCCACCAACACCTGCAGCCGGTCGCCGCGCTGAACCGTGCCGGGCACGAAAAGCTGGCCGAAGCTGACGGTCCTGGCGGGCATCGAGGCATCGGCATGAAGTTCGAATTTGCCGACCGCTCCATTGGCGGGCGCTTGCGCCATCGCCGGGGATGCTGCGACGAGGCCGCAGAGCAGGAACCCGGACGCCAGAATAAAAGATCTGCCCCACGCCATTTTGGTCGCCATCCGATTCAGACTTCCGTTTTGCGCGACCCTAGCCGAGTTCTGCGGCAATTCCCCATCGCAAAGGGCCCAGGCCTTCCCGGATTATACGCCGTTGGTAAACCGCCCGAGTTCCGCAAAAGATTTTAAGCATAGATCGCGATTTGATGGACGGCATAAAGCCGTTTCTTTATAACGGCTTAGCTATTCTGCACGAAGTCCATATTCACGGGCGGCACGCTTTTCGCAACACAGGGTGCCAGTCACATAAGGCATTGTTCGATCATGACGCGCGCACCGACGATCTTCCCGGGCCTAGCGAAACGCTATCGCCATGCTTGATCCGGCGCAGTGGCGCGTCAGCGCGATCATTCCCGCCTATAACCGGGCGGATTTTCTGCACGAAACCATTTCCGCCCTGCTGGCGCAAACCGTGCCGCCGCACGAGATCATCGTGGTCGATGACGGCTCGACCGATGCGACGGAGGCCGTGGTCGCGACATTCGGCGACAAGGTGCGCTACAAGCGGATCGAAAACAGTGGCGCGCCCGTGGCCCGCAATGTGGGCGCGGCGATGGCGACGGGCGACTGGCTGTGGTTCTGCGACAGCGACGATCTGTGGCGCCCCGAATATCTCGCCCGGGCCCGGCGCATTGCCGAAACAGCGCCCCATCCGCAATTCATCTTCGGCAATTTTCAGCTGGTGAAAAACGGCGCCTGGGAGACGGCCACCAAATTCGCGGCCGTGCCGAACGGCTTCTGGGAGGCGGTCGCATCGCAAAAGGCGGAAGGCGGAACGATCTTCACCGAGCCGCTTTATCCGCACATCCTGAAATTCCAGCCCATCTTTCACTCCACCATCGTAATGACCCGGGCGCTGTTCGAGGCCGTCGGCGGGTATCAGACAAAATTCGCGCGCACCGCCAGCGAGGATTTCGAATTCACCCTGCGCTGCGTGGCCGAAGCGCCGGCCGGCATGATCGAAACCGCCCTGGTCGGCATCCGGCGGCATGACGGCAATTACAGCGGCAATCAGTTGGCCAACCTGCTGGGCGAAGTGAAAATATTGCAGCACGCCAGGGCCCATCACGCTGTCGGGAAAAAATATGCCGCTGAGATCGAGGCGCAGATAAAACAGCGCAACGCGCAAGCGCTGGAACTGGCTTTCACCAAGGGCGATTACCAACTGGTGCGCTCCCTCGCCGCCGCGGTCGGCGGTGGAAACCTCAATTTCAAGCAGCGCCTGAAAGCATTTCTCGCCTCCCTGCCCGCACCGCTGCGCGCGCCTCTCATCGCCCTGGCCGAGCGTCCCGCCGGCCCCGGACAGGACAAGCGATGAGCCGGGTCCTGCACGTCTTCAAATATTTCCGGCCGCAATTCACCGGCGAAGGCATTTTCGTCGAGCGGCTGGCACCCTATTTCGCCCGCTTGCGGCCGGACCTGGCCCATGACGTCGCGGTGACCGCCACGCCCGCGCCCGCCGATCCGGTCGTTCCCGCGCATCTGTCGGACGTGCATTATCTGAGCGGTCCGCAGGGCCCGGCCAGCCAGCGCGAGATCGCGGCCTGGCTCGCGCGCCATGCCGGTCGCTACACCGCCGTGCATTATCACACCCATGTCGATCGCACCTTCGCGGGCAGCCTGATGCTCAAGCTGAAGGGATGCCGGCTCGTCCTCTCCGCCACCCTCGACGACAGCATCGAAGGCTTGCTGCGCACCTACCGCCCCCGCCTTCGCCCGCTGATACGCCGCCTGTTCGGGTCCATCGACCAGTTCGTGGCCATCAGCCCCAAGCTGTTTTCCGAAAACAACCGCTATGTCCCGGCGCGGAAATCCTCATTGATCCCCATCGGGATCGCCATTCCCGATCTCGATGCCGCCTCCGCGGCGGCGGCCCGCGAAAAACTCTCCATCGACCCCAAAGCGAAAATGCTGGTGTCGGTGGGCGGGATTTGCGCCCGCAAGGATCAGATGTTCCTGGTGCGCCAAATTCATGCGCTCGCAAAAAGCCATCCGGATCTGCTGCTGGTCCTGGTCGGCCCCGATGTCGAGCCGGACTATGCCGCCCTGGTGCGCAAATATGTGGCCGATCACGGCCTGGAGCGGCATGTGCGTTTCGCCGGCTATAGCGAGGCGCCCTGGGATTTCTACCGGGCCGCCGACATGATGGTGTTCGCCTCGCATGAGGAAGGCTTCGGCACGGTGGTGATCGAAGCCATGGCCCATGGCCTTGCCGTCGTCGCCCGCCATCTTCCCGGCGTCAATGACGTGTTCATCGAGCATGGCCGGTCCGGCTATCTCTTCACGCAGGACGATGCGTTCGAACGCCATGTCGGCCAGCTTCTGCAGGACGGCGAGCTGCGCCATCGCATCGGCGCGAGCGGCCGCGACTTCGTGGCCGCGCATTACGACATCGCCGGCATCGCGGCGCGCTATCTGGCGCTCTATGGATTTCCCGCCAAGGACAGGCCGTAACCGCTATCGTCCGTCGGCGGTGGACATCACGCCTTGCGTGGGGGCGGAACGAGCGCTGAGAAGATATTTGATCTTGCCGCGGTCATGGGCGAGCTTCATCAACTTGGGCACCCAGATCTGCGCCGGCGAAAACAGCCGCGACAGCCAATAGCCCGCGAGCCGGGTCGCATATCGCCGCCACAGCCAGCTGGGAACGCCGAAGACCGGCGTGCCGGCAAGGCCGCCATCCAGCAGAACTTCCGTGGCGCCATGGCCCTCATAATAGTTCGCGATATATTCGACCGATTGCCGCTCGTGGCCGATCATGTGGTTCACGCGGCTTTCGGGAAACCACATCCCGCTGAGGCCGCTCGACAGCATCGCCTTGATCACTTGGGTCTCTTCGAACAGCAGCCGGCGCCCGGGCGCGACGCCCAGACGCGGATCGAACGAGAATTTCCGTTGCTCGGCGCTGCGGGTCGCGAAATTGGCGCCATAGGGCAGCACATTCGCTTCGACCGACATCGCCACGGGATTCGGCCCCAGATCGCGCGCGGCAAGCGGCGGGCCGATGATCGGCAGGACCGACACAAACCAGCCGACACTGGGCTCGACCAAGGTGGGCACGATCTTGCCGCCGAAAACGGCGACATCCGGCCAGCGCTTGAACGCGTCCACATAAGCCGTCAGCCAGGCCTCGTCCACCATCACATCGTCGTCGGTCCAGATGATGTAGTCGCCCTGGGCGCATGCGACGGCGCGATTGCGGGCATAGGACAGCCCGCCGCGCTGTTCCATTTCATATTTGATCGGCAACCGCCCGGCGAATTCCGACACCACCGCATGCGTGTCGTCGGTGCTGCCGTTATCGACCACCAGCAATTCCCACACACAATCGGGTTTGCGCGCGCTTTCCAGAGAAGAGAGCGTGCGTTTCAGAGAATTGGCCCTGTTGCGCGTGCAGATGGCGACCGTGAAAAGCATTGCGCGTTCTCTTTGCCCTGAGGGCTCAAATTTCGACTCTGTCGCCTGCGATGTACTGCCTGTTAAAGACCGTACTGAGACGGTCTATCCTTGCGTAACTTAGCTTGAATTGGAGTTAACAATACCGAGATAACGATTCTCATCTTCCGGTACCGCGCCTGAATCGGACGACGCGTTATCCCTTCCTGTTGAAGCGGAACGCATCGGCTTCAACCCGGCATCGGGAAGTTACATCATTTCCATGATGGGTGCCTGGACGATATCGGCACGTTTGCGATTACGGTGCCGTACGGGAAAGAAGCATCGCGATCCTGAAGCCGCGTTTCGTGCACATCGGCATGCGCCCCGGACGCGATCATCTGAAGCGGGGCCTGGCCGGGACCGGGCCGGCCATCCGGACCGCATCCGGCGGGCCCGCTCGCCCATCGGGCCCGGACCATTCCGGCCGCGGACTTTGGCCCATGGCCGGCGGCCCTATTGGGCAATCCGTCCGGAAAATGCCGCCCTGGGCATGGGAAAAGCACGCCGGGCGCACAAAGATATCTTTACCTCTATGTCATAACCTTTTGGGCGTAATTTGACATAATTCGCATGCAAATCGGGAACCGGGCACGTCTTGGACGACAACAAATCGTGCAATCGGAACAACGACAAACCATAAAGCGCCCAATCCGGCTCAGTTTCAGGACCCTGCCAATGACCGCCTCCCTTAGACTCCAACGCCCGGGCCATGGCCTCGCGTTTTCCGCCCCCGGCGAATTGGTATAGGAAACGGCCAATGACGGATGTGGTCATCATCGAACATGGGCGCCATGAGCGCAATTATTGGAGCGACATCTGGCGCTACCGGGAGCTGTTCTATGTCCTGGCCTGGCGCGACGTCGCCGTCCGCTACAAGCAGACCATCATCGGCGCTTCCTGGGCGCTGATCCGGCCTTTCCTCACCATGGTGGTGTTCACCATGGTCTTCAGCCGGATCGCCAAATTGCCGTCCGACGCCGCCATTCCCTATCCCCTGATGGTGTTCGTCGGCACCCTGGCCTGGACGTTCTTTTCCACCGGCCTGACCGATGCCTCCAACAGCATGATCGGCAACTCCAACCTGATCAGCAAAATCTATTTCCCCCGCCTGATCGTTCCCACCGCGGCCGTGGTGGTGGCGTTCGCGGACTTCCTCATCGCCTTCGGCCTGCTGTTGGGGATGATGGTCTGGTATCAGTTCCTGCCGAGCTGGCATGTCCTGTTCCTTCCCGTTTTCGTGGTGGCCGGCATCGCCGCCACCATCGGCCCGTCGCTGTGGGTCACGGCCTTGAACGTCAAATACCGGGACTTCCGCATCATCGTGCCCTTCATCGTGCAGCTGGGCCTTTACGTCTCGCCGGTGGGGTTCAGTTCGAGCATCGTGCCGGAAAAGTGGCGGCTGCTGTATTCGCTCAATCCGGTGGTGGGCGTGATCGACGGCTTCCGCTGGAGCCTGCTGGGCAGCGATATCTATCTGCCCGGCTTGGCCGTGAGTTTCGCGGTCATCGCTGCGTTCATGTGGCTCGGCGTGCACCAGTTCCGTGCCACCGAGAAAAGCTTCGCCGATCTGATCTGAATTTACGAGAATAGCATGACAGCAGTCATCACCGTCGAGAATCTCTCCAAGCGGTACCTTCTGGGGCACCGCGCCAGCGACAACACACCCGCGGGGGATGTGAGCCTGCGCGACGCCATCACCCGCACCGCCCGCAATGCCGCGCGCAAGACCGGCGACCTGATGAAGGGCCGCGAGGTGGTGCATGGCGATCAGATCGAGGAATTCTGGGCGCTGACGGACGTCAATTTCGAGGTCAAGGAAGGCGAAGTGCTGGGCCTGATCGGCCGCAACGGCGCCGGCAAGAGCACGCTGCTCAAGGTTCTCAGCCGCATCACCGAACCCACCAAGGGCCGGGTGACGCTGCGCGGCCGCGTCGCCAGCCTGCTGGAAGTCGGCACCGGCTTTCATCCCGAATTGTCGGGGCGGGAAAATATCTTCCTCAACGGCGCGATCCTGGGCATGAGCCGGGTCGATATCCGCAAGAAGTTCGACGAGATCGTCGCCTTTTCCGAAGTCGAGAAATTCCTCGACACGCCGGTCAAGCGCTATTCCTCGGGCATGTATGTGCGCCTGGCCTTTGCCGTGGCCGCGCATATGGAACCGGAAATCCTGATCGTGGACGAGGTTCTGGCGGTGGGCGATGCCGCGTTCCAGGCCAAATGCATGGGCAAGATGAGCTCGGTCGCCAGCGAGAACCGCACAGTCCTGTTCGTCAGCCACAATATGGGCGCGATCAAGACCCTCACCACCCGCTCGCTTCTGCTGCAGGGCGGCAGGATCACCGCGGATGCCGATTCCGAGACCGTGATCGAGAAATATCTGCTCACCACCCTGGATGCGCGCGCCAAGGCCTTGAAGGCCAAGAATCTGGAAAGCTTCCGGCGGGGGCGCAACTATGACAATCCGCCCGCCAGCATCGTGGAAATCAATATCGCCAGCTCCAACAACGATCCCGACACGCTGCCCGAGGTCGAACTGGGTTCCGATTTCACTGTCGAGATCTGCCTGGACGTGGAAAGCGCCATTCTGGCCGGGGACCTCTGCGTGGTGCTGATGAATTCTCAGGGCGAGCGCGTGACCACCCTGGTGGCCTCCGACAAGGTGCAGGGCCTGTCGCTGCGTCCCGGAGAAAATGTGGTGAAACTCTCGGTCAAGGACCTGTTTCTGGCGCCGGGCCGCTATTTCGCCGATGTTTCGCTCGATCCCATGATCGATGGAAAATCCTGCGACGCCATTTTCGATTATCCCCTGCTCACGGTGGTGAACCATGGCCAGGTGACGCATGCGCTGAACCGGCCCTGGGGCTCGGTCTATTCCAAGGACGCCAGATGGAGCGTTTCGGAAAAGGTCGAGAAAATCGCGGCGGTCGGGACCTGACCGGCGCGCCGGGCCAGGCGATGCTTGCCATCGCCTCCCGCCTGTAGGACGATTTCAGCGGATTTTGCGAATTCCGTGGGACAGGGGCGTCTGAGTGTCGATCGCGACCAAGCTGGCCCGGCGCGCGTATCGGCGCTGGGACGAGGCCGTTTATGACCGGCTCTATGGCGGCCGCAAAAGCCGCATCACGGGCATCGGCGCCGGCCGCGCCCTCAACGATCTGCCGACACAACCGGCCCTTGTTGTCGCCGCCCATCCCGATGACGAGACATTGGGCGCGGGCGATCTTTTGTCCCGCCTGACGGACACCGGCATCGTCATCGTCACCGATGGCGCGCCGAAAGACGGCGTGGCGGCGCGCGCCGCCGGCTTCGACGGCAACGAGGCCTACCGGCAAGCGCGAGCCCAGGAAACCGCGAACGTGCTGGCCCTGATCGGCCGCGGCGACATGCCGGTGTCGCGGTTGGGAATTTCAGACCAGGAAGCGGTCATCCATATCCCGCGCATCGTCTCCCGCCTGATCGAGATCATGCGCGCGAAAAAATTCCGCTATGTGGTGACCCACCCCTATGAAGGCGGACATCCGGATCACGATGCCACCGCGCTCGCGGTTCATGCCGCCTGCTTTCTGCTGCGCGAAGACGGGTCGGAAGCGCCGCTGCCGGTGGAAATGACCAGCTATCATCTTGCCGGCGGCCGGATGATCTATGGCGGCTTTCTTCCCGCCGCCGGCGCAGGCCCGGTGCAGACATTCCCGCTCGACGCCGCCCGGCAGGACCGCAAGCAATGCATGCTCCAATGCTACCGGAGCCAGTCTCGCATCGTCACCGAGTTTCCCCTCGACGCGGAACATTTCCGCGCCGCCCCGGCTTACGATTTTCTGGAACCGCCGCATCCGGGCACCCTGGCCTATGAAACATTCCTGTGGCGCATGGATGGCGCGGGATGGCGCCGCAAGGCCGGGCGGGCGTTGAGCCGGCTGGGCCTGCTTGCGCCGGCCTGAGTCCCCCGCTCCTGCAATTTTTCCTGATACTCATTATCGACAGAAACGGCGCCGCGCGCGCGGAACCAAACATTGTTCGCGTGTCTTGATCGTGCCGTAAAAATGCCGCCGAAACCGTCACCCAATTTAACCAATCCGCGCTAAGGTTCGCGCAATGAAAGCAGGTGACGCTGTATAAACCTGAACGGTCGCCGGCCGGGCAGGCCGCGGGTTTGGAAAACGGCTTCATTGAGGGGTGGGGGATAGTATGACGGACACGCAATCGGCCGCCGGCTGGCAGCGGAGCGAAGTGGCCGCCGTCAGCCGCGATTCCGCCGCCGGCGCCAAAGCCGATGCGCCACCTCAGATTCGCATCGCGACGCATCTGAACCGATATCTTTGCCTCGACGATTTCGAAAAGGCCGCGCGCCGCAAGCTGCCGCGCATGCTCTATGGCTATGCCGCCAGCGGCACCGAAACCGATGCTTCGATCCGGCAGAACCGGGACAGCTTCAAGGACTATGCGCTGGTCACTCGCGTGCTGACCAGCGCCATTCACCGCGATCCCAAATGCACCCTGTTCGGCGAAACCTATGCGGCGCCGTTCGGCATCGCGCCGATGGGCGCCGCCGCGCTGTTCGCCTATCGCGGCGATGTGGCGATGGCCGAAGCGGCGAAGGCCGCGAACATTCCCATGGTGCTGAGCGGCGCATCCTTCACCGCCATGGAAGAGGTTTCGCGCGCGGCGCCCGGCACCTGGTTTCAAGCCTATCTGCCCGGCCATCCCGATCAGATCCGCCGCCTTTTGGAGCGCGTCGCCGCCGCCGGATTCAAGACCCTGGTGATCACCGTCGACGTTCCGGTTCCGGGCAACCGCGAAGTGGACAAGCAGAACGGCTTCAACGTGCCGCTCAAGCTCACGCCCGGGATCCTGTGGGACGGCATCAGCCATCCTGCCTGGCTGATCGGCACGGCGCTGCAAACGGTCCTGCGCCGCGGCGTGCCGCATCTGGAGAATTATCGCGCCGTGCGCGGCCCCTCGGTGCTGGCCCGGGCCGACATCAGGGGCGGCGGCGCCGTCGATCGCATGGGCTGGCCGGAAATCCATCTGGTCCGCAGCCTGTGGAAAGGCAAGCTGGTGCTCAAAGGCATTCTCAACGCGGCGGATGCAAAGCAGGCGCGCGAATGCGGCGCCGATGGCGTGATCATCTCCAACCATGGCGGCCGCCAGCTCGACGGCGCGGTCGCGCCGCTGCATGTGCTGCCCGCCATCAAGGCCGCCATCCCGGACCTGCCGGTGATGCTGGACGGCGGCGTGCGCCGGGGCACCGATGTGATCAAGGCTCTGGCGCTGGGCGCGGATTTCGTCTTTGTCGGGCGCCCCTTCCTCTATGCCGCCAGCATCGGCGGCACGGGCGGGGTCGCGCGCGCCATCGCCCTGATGGCCGAAGAGTTGAAGCGCAACATGTCGCTGGTGGGTATCTCGCGCGTGTCGGCGCTGAACGCCGATTTCGTGATGCCGACCGATGCGGTCCTGCGGCGGGCCTGGAGCGAACGCGCCGGGGAGACTGCGCCCCGCCTCTGAGCAATGGAGTTGCGTCGTGATGCTCACCCGCGGACGGGCAAATCGCAATCTGTCGAATACAGGTCCGGCCGGGCGCGACCGCTTGCGGGGCGGCGCGCACGCAAACCGGACGGAATTTTTTTAGTTACTTCGAATTGGATATCGCATGTTGGCATCGGATCTTTGGTGGCTCCCGAAAAACGCAAATTGGAGTGACGAAATCCGCTCGCTCGGCGCGGACGGCGGATGGGAGTGTTTCACCGCCCTGGCCAATTGCCAGATGGATTTCCTCCGCACCGAACGGCTGGACAAGCTGGCCCGCAACCGTTTCGCCGACGGCCCGCCGCCGGGGATGACATTGCCGGCGGTGCGCCTGGCGATTCTGGGCTCGTCGATGGTCTCCCACCTCATTCCCGCCATCCGCGTGGCGTTCATGCGCCGGGGATTTTGGGCCGAGGTCTACACCAATCCCTTCGGCCAATATCTGCAGGACCTGATGGATCCGGGCTCGGCGCTCCACGCCTTCAAGCCGAATGTGGTGCTTTTCGCCTTCGATGCCCGCCATGCGCTGGGAAAAGCCAACGCCGCCCAGAGCGCCGCGACCTGCGATCGCGCGGTCGAAGATGCGGCCGCCCATTGCAAACAGGTCTGGGACATGGCGCGCCAGGCGTTCGCCTGTCCCGTGATCCAGCAGACCATCCTGCCGCTGTTTCCGGGGCTTCTGGGCAGCAACGAGCATCGCCTGCCCGGCTCGCCTCAGGCCATGGCCGCCCGCGTCAACCAGCGCCTGCGCCAATTCGCCGACGAAGCCGGCGCGGACATTCTGGCGCTCGATGCGCGCGCGATGGAGGACGGCATTGCCGCCTGGCACGATCCGGTTCTGTGGCACCGGGCGAAAATCGAAATCGCGCCGCCCGTGGCGCCGCTTTATGGAGACTTGGTGGCGCGCATCGTCGCGGCGCAGCGCGGCCGCGCCTTCAAATGCCTGGTGCTGGATCTCGACAACACGCTGTGGGGCGGGGTGATCGGGGATGACGGCGTCGAAGGCATCGTTCTGGGCCAGGGCAGCGCGGCGGGCGAAGCCTTCATCGCTTTCCAGGATTATGCCCAGCTTCTCTCCGAGCGCGGCATCATCCTGGCGGTCTGCTCCAAGAATGACGAAAAGATCGCGCTGACGCCTTTCGCCAGCCATCCGGACATGGTGCTGAAGCGTTCGTCCTTCGCATCCTTTGTCGCCAACTGGTCCGACAAGGCCACCAATCTTCGCGCCATCGCCGCCGAGATCAATATCGGATTGGATGCCCTGGTGTTCGCCGACGACAATCCGTTCGAGCGCAACCTGGTCCGCCGCGAGCTGCCGATGGTCGCGGTGCCCGAGCTTCCCGAAGACGCGGCCTTCTACGCGCGATGCATCGCCGATGGCGGATATTTCGAAAGCGTGCGCATGACCGAAGAGGATTTTTCGCGCGCCGGCCAGTATCAGGCCAATGCGGAACGCGAATCCGCCCGCCACGCCACCGATCTGCCCACCTATCTGAAAAGCCTGGAAATGCAGATGCGGGCCGTTCCCTTCGATGCCGTGGGCCAGGCGCGCATCACCCAGCTGATCAACAAGACCAACCAGTTCAACCTCACCACCCGCCGCTATGCGGAGCGCGATGTCGAAGCGGCGATGACCGACAAGGATGTCGTCACCTTTCAGATCCGCCTCACCGACAAATATGGCGACAACGGCATGATCGCCGTCGTCATCGCCAAGCCTTCAGAGCGTTCGGGCGAATTGATGATCGACACCTGGCTGATGAGCTGCCGCGTGCTGGGGCGGCAGGTCGAACATGCGACTTTGAATCTGCTGGTCGATGAAGCGCAGCGGCGCGGCTATCGCGCCGTGATCGGTGAATTCAAGCCCACGGAAAAGAACGGTCTGGTTCGTGACCATTATGCGAAGCTTGGCTTTCAGGAAGATGGCAGTAACGACGTGACGGATCTTGAAATACTGGAGGGAATAACGGAAGTCGTTCGCGAAGCGCTGGACGACGAGACGATTGTCCTGCACCCCGGCAGTGTTGCTGGTGATTTTGCGGGTTGGGATTCCTTCAAGCACATCACGATCGTGGTCGCGACGGAGATGCGCTTCGGCGTGAAGTTCCGGACTGCGGAAATCGAGTCTTTGAAGGAGATTGGCGATTTCGTCGCCCTCATCCGGAAGAAGAAGGGGGGCTAGGGTGGCGAAACGTCCGGCAGGGACCGCTGAGGCCGCACGCGGCCTTCGGCATGGGGATGGATAGAAGCCTTGCTCTTCAATTCCCACATTTTCATTTTCGTCTTCATGCCGCTGGCGCTGCTGGCCTATTACCTGCTGGGCCGGATTAATCATCGCGCCGCCGGGCTCTCGCTGGTCGTCAGCTCGCTGGTCTTTTACGCCTGGTGGAACCCGCCCTTCGTACTCATCCTGATGGGCTCGATCGCTTTCAATTATTCGATCAGCCTCTGGATCACCCGCAACGAAGGCTTCGACAGCCGCCAGAGCGCCATCCTGATCCTGGGCGTCGCCGTCAATCTGGCGGTGCTGATCTATTACAAATATCTCTTCGCCCTGATGGGCTTTCTGGATTCGCTGGGCGTCACCAGCCTGAAGGTCGATCCGGTGATCCTGCCTTTGGGCATCTCCTTCTACACCTTCACCCAGATCGGATACCTGATCGATTGCCGCCAGGGCATGACCAAGGACCGGGACTTTTTCAGCTATTGCCTGTTCGTCACCTTCTTCCCCCACCTGATTGCCGGGCCGATCCTCCATCACCGGGAGATCATGCCCCAGTTCAGCAACAGCCAGACTTACCAGGTCAGCCGCCGCAACCTGGCGGTGGGCCTGACCATCTTCATCATCGGCTTGGCCAAGAAGGTCCTGATCGCCGATTCTTTGATCCAGGTGTCCAATGCCGGCTTCGATGCCCCCGGCACCTTGGGGCTGGTTCCGGCCTGGCTGACGGCGCTGTCTTATTCGCTGCGGCTGTATTTCGATTTCTCCGGCTATTCCGACATGGCGATCGGGCTGGCCTATATGTTCAACATCCGCTTCCCCCTCAATTTCAACTCCCCCTACAAGGCCCGCAGCATCATCGACTTCTGGCAGCGCTGGCACATGACCCTGACGCGCTACCTGACGCTTTATCTCTACAATCCCATGGCGATCTGGATCACCCGGCGGCGCATTGCCCGGGGTGCCCCCATCCTCACCCGCGACGCCAAGACCGTGGGCGGGTTTCTCAACATGATCGCCATTCCCATCTTCATCACCATGCTCCTGGCGGGTGTCTGGCACGGGGCGGGACTGACCTTTGTCATCTTCGGCCTGCTGCACGGCTTTTACCTGATCGCCAACCATGCTTGGCGCACCTTCGCGCCTGCCTCCCTGCGCCAGGATCCCAAAAGCCCCCTCGCCCTTGCCGCCATCGTGGCCGCGCAGGTCCTGCT
>JAFKFG010000016.1:127165-129336 GCA_017307355.1 Alphaproteobacteria bacterium | reverse complement strand
TGAAAATCATCGGTTCCGCTCGCGCAAAATGCACGAACGGGGTGGGGCAAGAGGGACTGAGAGAAGAAAGTTTTTTCGGTTCGTCCGGCGCGCACAAGCGGGTCAGAAAGACAGAAGCGCTTCGTCAGACAGAGACACAAGAACCACGTGCGCCAAACATACGGTGTCTTGGCATCAGTTACAAGGCGGGCGCCACCAATTAATTTGGTGGCGATCAGGATATCGAGAGCAACATCCGCATTATAGACTTGCACCAACTCGCGCGATGACGCGCTCGGACAGTACAATGGACTCATTCCACTAGTGTCCACGGCCCAGAAATTCGAAGTCGAATGCCTCGATTGCAATGCTATCGGGATCCTGATTTGGGACCGAGAGAATGGCTCTCAGGCGAACTGGCGATTCAAGCAGATCGTGGGAGGCTTTCATATAGAGACTGGACGAGCTCGTCAGCCCCTTATCATCTGCTCGGAATGCGATGCGATATATGGGCCATTGCCGGACGCTCCACCGCAAGTCATCTAAAATTTGCAAAGCCGGTGGTTAGCGGGCAAACGCAGGCGACAGTGTTGCTACCAAAGTCGGCATCTGCCTCATGTCGCGACGCGGCAGATAATTCTGCAAAGTTGACAAGACCCGGCACGTCGCAGTGCGACAGTGATGCTGCTATTTTAGCAATGACAGTCCCCAGTCAAGTTAACGGATCAAGTGTGGCGAGCGGCTTGCTTTCTTTCGATTGAGAGAGAAAGCCGAGAAGCGATAATGTCGGTTACACGACCAGGATTGTGCAGCCAACCTAAATATAACCTATTGATATCCATTGGGGTGGTTTTGATAGGTTAGCCAGCCTAAACCATTGGTTGCGCCAGGGCGGGGCGCTCCCTCTTTGTCCGCCAATCCCTAAATTCGACTTCAATAAATTCAGACACTTATCGCTCCATTTGGCTAACCATGAGCGAGGCGATCTCAAGCCCATGCACGCTTTCACCTAGAACAATACGTAATCGACAATGCCGCACCGCTTTGCGCAAAGCGCACCTATAGGAGCCGAGCCAACGTTTTCGCGACTAGCTGTTCGTCTGGCAATGTAGGACGACTAAAGGGCGGTCTGTTCGCCCCTTATTGCGCGCTCAATGGCATCTATCAGCACTTGGATTTCAACAAATTTAGTTCGCGCTCGCTCCGCAGTGTCGCGGTCGAATGGAGACGCGAGAACCTTTGCGTGTGCATCGCGATCCTCGATCATGCGCTCTCGCGCCTTTGCCAGGGTATCCAGTCTCTCACTCATTGTAGGTCCATGTTGCTGACTGAAACTATTTGGTTCCTGGATCGGCAAATCGGCGAGCGGTCTCAGTATACCTAACGACGTTCCGGAAGCGGCAGAAGCCCATCGCGCTGCATGCGCTTGCGCAACAATTTGCGATGTCTACGCACGGCCTCCGCACGTTCGCGCGTGCGCTTCTCTGAAGGTTTTTCGTAAGCGCCGCGCAGTTTCATTTCACGAAAGATGCCTTCACGCTGCATTTTCTTTTTGAGTGCCTTAAGGGCCTGGTCGATGTTGTTGTCGCGAACGATGATCTGCACGGAAACCTCAAGTCAGTTATTGGGTTGGGGTGAATTTCAATGCCTGAAGTTGGAGGGACCGACCCGACTGGTCGCCTGGCATGCCGGTCGCTCTTTCGTTCCCACTAATCCGGTAATCGGTGGATTTACTGCACTCCTGTCGGCAACTTGCCTGTGGGCTGCAAGGACCCATAACTTTCATCGCATTGAGTGCAAACGACCGTCTTGCTGACCGACGAGGTACGACCCGCCTCGATGTGGAAGTCGCCGGAAACGCACACCAAGTTTGAATAAATGTCGTGTTCGCCCGCGGCCTTTTCCCAGGTCAGAGCGCCCCGCGCCTTGCATTGAGGACACGTCAGGAGGCAGCTCAGGAATTGGCGGTCTGGCATAAGAAGCCCTTCTGCGCCACCGGCTGCATAGATTTTTCGCGCGTCCATTGGCAATCACGATCCATTGACCTTGCCCGCTGCGGCACGGGGCCTAATTTTATTGCACCAAAATTCGCTTTGCCCGCGCCACTCGGGGCGATGCTGCGGGTTCAGGACTTTAGGCAGCGAATTCCGCTTCCTGACGGTCCCTTTCCAGCCGCAATGCCTTCAGCTTTG
>JAFKFG010000016.1:0-127101 GCA_017307355.1 Alphaproteobacteria bacterium | reverse complement strand
CAAGTGCGGAAAAACCCGGCACGAGTACAGGTGCGAAATTCCTCGCTCTTTTCATGTTGCGCCCGAACGTGCGGGCGCGCGAATGCGAGTAGGTATCTTGTGACCATATAGGCATTCGACAGATAATGATAGGGGACGACCGCGTCGTCATAATTCGTTAGGAAGTGTGGCGGCTGGGTGGTACGGTTAGGCGTCGTCAGGCATGGCATTACAAGCGCCTGCGATTGAGAGACCTCAGCAGCACCCCGCCGTTATTGGTGTTCGCGCTCCCGCTTGAAACGCCGAGGGAGCAACATGACCCAATACCAGCTTTATTTCCTGTCTGATGAAGATCGCGACATCGCCCGCCATGATTATTGCTGTTCGGATGACCGCGCCGCAATTGTGATGGGACGGACGCTCTGCCAGGACAACAGCATCGACATCTGGCAGAATGGCCGCCGCGTCGCGCGTGTTTCAGTCGGCGATTTCGGGCTTCGCCTTCGGATGCCTCCAACGCACGCCGGCTCTTTGTTTTCTGACTGAACTGTGCCGCCTTGGCCAACTACGAAATCCTTCTGGTTGACGAGCACGATCGGATAAGTGCTGCTTATTTGATTGCCGCCCGCAATGACATCGCCGCGCTTGAAGCGGCAATCTTCCATTGCAACCGATATGGCGTGGAGATCTGGCGGGACTTACGTTGCGTCGCCACTCTTGAAAAGGGCCTTTCGCCTTTGGACGCGATGTGGACCGGTGTTGGGTGAGCTCGAATGGTCTTGGAGGTGGCATTGTAATCGCCCCTGCAAGCGCCTATATGCAACGCACGTGGTTCTTGCGTCCCTGTCAGACGAAGTTCTTCTGTCTTTCTGACCCGCCCCAGCGCGCCGGACGAACCGAAACCTTCCCAGACCTAGATGTTCTTGTTTCCACGGCCAGCGACGCATTTCGCATCGCTGTAACCGATGATTAAAGGACAATTCATGACCATCGGAACCGTGAAGTTTTTCAACTCTTCCAAGGGATTTGGTTTTATTTCACCGGAAGGCGGCGGTAAGGACGTTTTCGTCCATGCCTCAGCTGTCGAAGCGGCGGGATTGCGGACCTTGGGCGAAGGCCAAAAGGTCTCGTTCGATATCCAGCCGGATGCACGCGGCTCCAAGGCCGCAAATCTGCAGGCAGTCTGATCTTTAGGGGCGGCGCCCGTAAGGCAGTCACCCTTCGGCTCCAATGAAAAGCTCAAAAAAAAAAGAACAAATCGAAGATCTGATGGTCGATCTTGAGCCGGCGGACTTCAGCCAGTTTCCGAGAGACGAGCAAAAGGCTGTGGTGGAGGATTGGCTCGAATTGACGTTCGACATTCTAGACGATGAGGAGATTGGCAATTGGGAACTTGCCAATCTAGCCGAAGCAACTGGCTCTCTTTTGTCGGGTCTTTACGGCCTCGCTTTGATTTCGATACGGCTTGCGCTAACCGTGGACGAGAAGGTCGATGATCCCTGGTATCGCGTGCGGGACGATGAGTTTGCGGGCGTTACCGTCGAAGCCTTGCGCCAAGCTATCAGATTTTCTCGTCATCAAGCCGTCATGCCTCATCCAGTATTCAGGGGGATGCATCAATGACTGCCTCTTGCCCGACCTGGCTCCGCGAGTAGACTGATCCCACATTCGCTTGGGTTTATGCGTGAGACCGACTTCCCGCAACATCGCTTGGACAATAGGCAGGCGTGTCCTGCGTCCTCATAACAAGGACGCTGGTATGATCGTGGAAGCCGACGACGAACAGATAAAAGTGCAGTGGGATAGCGGCAGGACGAGTTATTTCAAGATCGGGAAGATCGGCAATCTCCTTTTGGCCGTGAGCGGGGTAGCCAAAAGCGATATAATCCATTGATAACTATAGTGAGGAATTTTCGAGGTTAGCTGCTACGCCAATGCAGACAATCAGCGCAGCAACCGAATCCGCAATATCGAGGAGCACAAAATTGGACGATCAGGTCTCATATTTGGAATACCAGATCAATATTGCCGAAGCTGGCGCGCGGTTCACGGCGCGTGTCACACGTGACGGAGGGCTGATCGAACATGATGGCCGCGCCTCCAAAGCCTGGGTATCGGCAAGCTGCAACACCCGCGAGCGCGCGTTGTGGGTAGCAAAGAACGCCATAGACAGCGACCGGATCCGCTGACGGAATCCGCACTCAAGCTCACACGCTCGGACGGGCAAACAATCTTGGCTTATTTTTCCTCGATAGACATACACCGCTAATAACGAATTACCTTCGATAACCGTTCGCAAAAGCCTTGAACTATGGGCATTTCGCACCATCTACAGTTGGGCCGAAGGGGTCTCGGCATAAACCCATCCGACAGAATTCTGGCGCAGCTTAGTGCCCTCACGCCTGCTGGCGCCCTTGCGCGGCGTATGCGTGATTTGGGCAATGCATGTGCCGGAGTGCGCGGCCGGGCGGCGGGAACGTCATTCGGCCGCTGCTCTCATTCAGAAAGAGTTGTTCATGGATAAGCGCAGTACAAGCAGTCAAATCACTTTCCGCCGGCCCTTTCGTTTGGACGGCGTTGAGGGCTTGCAGCCGGCCGGCTCCTACACGCTGACAGTGGAAGAGGAAAGGCTTGATACTCTAACTATCGATGCATGGCGACAGACATCCGCCACCTTGTATGTCCCGCAAGGCGGCGCAATCGATCATGCCGCGATCAGCATGGAAGATCTTCAAGCGGCGCTGGTGCACGACGTATCCCCTGACGAGGGCGCATCCGGGCACGCTCCGCGCACCGAGCCGAGTATGTCCCGGAAACGTGGGATCCTGCGGTTTCTAGCCAACCGGTCATGACACATGCTGTCGACCGGGATGCCTTCCGCTTCAGCCGCATTTACGCGGAGGGCTGGAAAGCCGCGCGATCCTTGCTGAAAATAGGCGAATGTGCTGCAGAAATGCAGGCCTCGAACCCTTACCGGACCGGGCTTGAGCGAGCAAAATGGAATGAAGGATTCGCTCAGGCTTCGCAGTAGTAGGTTATCATCGACTAATTTTTGGACGCTCTGCATCTTTCGAAAAACGGAGGGTGATACGCCGTCCGTTGCGTAGATGCGCAGCTCGATATTACCTTTTCACATAGGAGTACCACCATGGCGGCGCGCAGAAACAAGGCAAGGAAGAAAGACGGGAGGCGCCGCCATGCGAAAACTCGGAAGGCCGCGAGCAATATGTCCGCCTCTCTCAACCAGTCACCGGCGCGTCGAAGCTCGGAAGGCCGATTTAGAAGCAACTGACATAGGCTCCGATTCGAATTTTTCCTAATTTGTCACGATGCTCCAACCATGAACGCCTCAAAAAAATAGCGATGCCCTGACGTGACAGACCTGATTGCCGCGCAACCCAAATGTCAGCTTTTCGGCAATCCCAAAATTCTGATGTAGCGGTCCATATACCGGCGTTATCCCTTACCTTAATCTAGGAGCGAGTGAACGCGCTCAGAGCATGAGGTACTAACTGTCTGCCGCATGGCGGGCAAATTCCCGCAAGGCATCAGCCAGTGCGGCGGTCATGGAAACGTGCGGGGTGTGGTCGGTATCCAGCTCTTTGACGTTGGTGATTGAATTCTCGGCGATCATCCGACGCTGCAGGGCGGCGGGTATTGCCTGATCTTTCGTGCAAAGGACGAAGTAGCGTTTGATCCCTTCCAGCGTTCCTTCTGGAATCGACACCGGGGCGCCGAACGGCCCGAGCGGTTGTGGTCGCTGCTTGGAGATGGCCCAAGCGGCATCGGTTTCGGAACAGGAGCCATACAGCGCACTGCGTGACGCGGCTGCAGGCATCGTGGCTAAAGGCGGCTCGATAACAATGTTAGCCTGAACTTGGTCTTCCGCGCCTTCTGGAAGGCGTGTGAGGTCGAGCAGGCTCTGTCCGTCGCGTGGAACAAACGCAGTGGCATAGACCAGCGCAGCAACACTGTCGGGGTTGCGGACGGCGGCTTGGGTGGCAATGACGCCGCCCATGCTGTTGCCGACAAGGATGGCGGGTTCGGCCTTGGCAATCAGAACCTCGCCAAGATGAGCAGCACATGAATCGAGAGTTACATCCTGCGGAGGCGTTGCGTCATCGCCGAGCCCGGGAAGATCGAATGCCTCCACAGTGCGGCCGACGGAGCGAAGCCGCTCCGCCAGCGGTCCCTAAATCCAGGCGCCGGTGAAGGCGCCGTGCACAAGGATAAAACGAGCCATCTAGCAGTCCCCCCTGGGAAAGGGCCACCCTATAGACAGGAAAGACCTGTGCCCAGCAAAAGCGGACATTCCACAATCCGCAAACCGTGCTCGCAGTAAACCATTGGAGCGGATGGCGGGAACGAACCGCGTGAACAGCTTGGGAGGCTCAGTGTATTTCCATCTTTTCAATACGTTAGCTGCAAAACAATTAGGAGTCGTCGCCCTTCAGATCGGTCGGATGAGTATCGACTGCAAAACTTTTCCGCTCACGCCGCCACGGTGAGATGCCGCGCATGCCAGCTCGTCGCCTACTCATACGCATTAGGTACGCGGCACAGCATCGCTTCGCTAACGCGCCGCCCGGTGAATTGTATGTTGTTCGGCAAGCCGTCTGACGAGAAGCTGCACGGCAAGCAGATCGCAGCGACGCCCGCAAGATCCATGGCATGGTGAACTCAGCGCTGCGCGGTGTGGTGGCTGGCCAGGCCGTATGAAGGGCCGGTAACGGTCCTACCTGGAGCGCGTGTGTGACCGGCGACGCTGGATCGCCTCCCGCCGGTGCGGCCATCACATCGACCGTGTCGAGCAAGGCGTTCATTTTGGCTGTGAGGGTTTCGCGCTTGTCGCGCGCGGCGGCCAGTTGGTCATGCGGAAGTAAGGTCCCATGTCTTTAGCGCGGTTGGATAAAGCAATTTCCGCAGAAACCAGACACTCGGATCTGTCCGCTATCATTACAAAGCTAACACTGGCGGACGTCCGCTATGCGGCAGTTTCCACCACAAAGCTGACATGGCAACCAATGTCGCAGCGCGACAAGGACCACCGCAAAGGGGACATTATTGGGGATGGCGCACTGCGAAGGGCGCCATCAGCGCGACGATCGAAAACCCATATGCCAGCCTTTGCGGATTGTTCTGATGAACCGCTAAAGGGTAGTTGACTGCGACAGAAAATAGGACTGATGCTTATCTAGCCTTTCTTGGCGAGCCCAGCCTGACTTCAGCTCGCGACACGCAGCCGTCATCCTCGCACATAATAGCTCGATCTAGAAACAGACTAAGGAGGGCTTCTTGTTGACCGGTAAAGGGACGCTCATCGTTGCCGGCATGGTACTGATGCTGACGGCTGTAAGTGGCGCAGCAATTTCCGCTCAAGATAAGTACTTATTGAAATTGCCAGGGGGAGTCCCTTTCTCAGATTTCAAAGGTTACGGGGATTGGCAGCTCATCTCCATAGCGAAGACGGACGACCGGATGAAAGCTATTCTAGGTAATCCCACGATAATTGCCGCTTTCAAGTCCGGCATTCCTGGCAATGGCAAGCCATTCCCGGAAGGCTCAAAGATCGCAAAGATTCAGTGGAAACCCAAAAAGAGTACTGAAGCCCCGTTTGTCGTTGATGTGCCGGATACCTTGGCGGACCTTTTCTTCATGGAAAAGGACAGCAAAAGATTTTCCGACACTGGTGGATGGAGATACGCTCAGTTCGACTACGCTTCGGCGTCCGGATCTTACTCTGCCGACAAAGCCGGAACTCCGGATTGTGGGAACGCCTGCCATCTGAAAGTGAAGGCGAAAGACTACGTTTTTCACCCCTATCAGAACCGATGAGCTCTGAGTTTAGTCTCGATTTCATCAGAGATGGGATTGTCAATGAGCGGCATTCAAATCGAGCAGAAGAGTTATGAAATGCCCCCGCGAGAGTGGATCAGTATTGCCCATTTTCTGACCGTTTCTGACATCGGGAGGTCAGCCCGCTATTATGAAAAAATCTTCGGCGCTCGCATTCTGACCCTGGGCGATGGTAATGCGCCCGCGTATCTTCAGCTTGCGAATATCTGGATGATCCTGAACCTCGGAGGTGGGCCGGCCCCGGATAAGCCCACTGTAACACTCTGCGTTCCTGATCCGGATCGCATCAGCAGTTTCATGAATTTCCGCGTTGCGGATATTCAAGCGTGCTATGAACTCTGGAAGACTCGAGGAGCAGAGTTCATCACGGGACCAATCCCAAAATATGGCGAGACGCGCTGCTACATCCGCGATCCTGATGGATACATAATCGAGGTCGGGCAAAGCACCGATCTTGTTTACGGCTGACGCTAAGCTGCTGGAATGCTGCATCTTGGGGGTGCGGGACCGTACCAAATCATTTCGCGCCTGATGAAGCCGGCTACGGGGGCTGTCAATTCTGTAATCGGCATGAAGCTGACAAGCCGGTGTCTGCTTTCCGACAGTGAAGTTGCCAAAGCTGACACCCCGTTAGGACAGCTATTATGCAGTTATGCCCCCAAAGCGGACATTGAGATGCTCAGAAGCCAGTTTGCGACGCCTATCGCATTTGCTGTTAGAATAGGCGGATAGGCCGGTAGTAGGTTACCGGGCGATGCCTAGTGAAATTGTGGAGATCTGAGCGTCGACGCCGGAAGATCAACCGCCGATGGAGTTATCGGAAAATGGGCGGCGACTATCCGCATCACTCGTGGCGTAGCGCGTCGATAGGGTTCAGGCGGGCAGCGCGACGGGCGGGAAAATATCCGAACAGAATCCCGATCCCCGCGGAGAAAAGGAAGGCGACGGCATTGATCGTCGGGTTGAAGAGAAAGGGAATCTGAAGCATCGGTGAAAGCAGAGCGCTGGCGCCCAGTGCAATCGCCAGCCCGAGAACGCCGCCCAGGCTGGCCAGCACCACTGCTTCCACCAGGAATTGCAGCAGAACTTCGCGGCCCAGCGCCCCGATCGCCAGGCGGATTCCGATCTCGCGGGTGCGCTCAGTTATCGAGACCAGCATAATGTTCATTATCCCGATTCCGCCGACCAGCAGGCTCACCGCCGCCACCGCGCCTAGCAGCGCCGTCAGGGTTTTGGTGGTGTTTTGCAGCGTCTCGGAGATCTGCCTTGTGTCGAAAATGTTGAAGTCGTCCGCCTTACCGGGGCCAAGCCGGCGGCGTTCGCGCAGAAGGGACTTGATTGATGCCTGCACCGCGTCCGAATTATAGGCTGGATCTACCGAAACCAGGATCATGCTGACCTTCTGATTGCCGGTGATGCGCCGTTGCACGGCTTTCACCGGCATGATTATCACGTCGTCCTGGTCGCCAGGTCCGAAACTTGAGCCCCGCGACTTCAAGGTGCCAATCACCTCACAAGATAAGTCCCGGATGCGGATGCGCTGCCCGACCGGGCTTTCCGCCCGGAACAGGTTGCGCAGGATGGTTGAACCGATCAAGCACACGGTCTTGCCCGCTTGTTCCTCCTGCGGGGTGAAGACGCGGCCCACGTCGATGCTCCAGGATTGCGCCTTCAAATAATCGTTTGTGGTACCATAAATGCTGGTCGACCAGTTAGCCGCATTGCGCACCGCAAGACCTGATGATTGGACCTGGGGTGCAACGCGTACCACGCCCGCGACTTGTTGGCGGATAGCCGCAACATCGTCGGCGTCGAAGGGTTGGGGTTGCGCGCCGCCGCCACCGCGGCCAAATCCCTGGCCCGGGCGGATCTGGAGAATATTGGCTCCCAGGCTGGAGATCTGCTGCTGGACAGCCGCCGTGGTGCCGTTGCCCAAAGTGACCATCGTGACCACGGATCCGACGCCGATTATGATGCCCAGTACAGTGAGAAAGGATCGCATCAAGTGGCGGCGGATTTCCCGCATCGCCAAGCCCAATGTGATGATCAGCATGGCGATCATGCGTCCACCAGCCGCTTGTGAATCTGCATGCTTTCGATCATGCCGTCGCGGAACTTCACGGTGGTCCGAGCAAATGCCGCCATATCGGCCTCATGGGTCACCATCAGGATCGTGATGCCGGCATCGCGGTTGAAGCGCTCTAGAAGCTGCATAATCTCGCGCGAACGTTCGGTGTCGAGATTTCCTGTGGGTTCGTCGGCGAGCAGGACTTCCGGTTCGGTAACGATAGCCCGGGCGATCGCCACGCGCTGCTGCTGGCCGCCGGACAGCTCGGCAGGCGTGTGATGGGCCCGGTCTTCGAGCCCCACCTTGCGCAATGCGGCCAGTGCGGCCTGTTGCCGAACTTTCTTGGCCTCGCCACGATAGAGAAGTGGCAGTTCGACATTTTCGAGCGCGCTGGTCCGCGCCAGCAGGTTGTAGCCCTGGAAGACAAATCCCAGATAGCGGCGGCGGAGCAGAGCGCGTTCATCCCGCGTCAGCTGTTCCACATGATGGCCCTTGAACAGGTATGTCCCGCTGGTGGGGACATCGAGGCAGCCCAGGATATTCATCATCGTGGATTTTCCCGATCCCGAAGGGCCCATGATGGCCACAAAGTCGCCGGGCTGGATGTCGAGATCTATGCCGCGCAGGGCTTGGAAGGCGGCAAGCCCTTCTCCGAAGGTTTTGGTAATGCCCTGCAGAGAGATCAGAGGCGCGGTCATTGCGCCGTTCCATTTCCTTGGCCGGCAAGCTGGCCTGTGACGACCTTCAGGCCCGCCGTGAGACCTTCGCCCGAAACTTCAGTCTGACTGCCATTGCTGCCGCCCACCTGCACTGAAATGGACCGGATTTTTCCTTCGTCCCCCAAAACATAGAGAGTCTGGTAGCTGCCCCGGCCGATATTCACGCTGGCGGCCTGGGTGCTGGAGCGGAGCCTGCGCGGCATCAACACACTGGTTACGCCGCTGGCGGTGCCACCAGCTCCAGTGGCCGGCGTAAACCGCAGGGCGGAATTGGGCACCAGCAGGACGTCGCTCTTTTCCGCCGCGATAATGGATGCAGTCCCGGTCATTCCGGGCCGCAATGCAAGATCGGAATTGGCGGCGGTCAGCACGGCCGTATAGGCCACGACTTGGCCCGATCCGCTGGAGCTTGTCGTTGTGGTGGAGCCGAGGTCGAGGCGGGTGACCGTCGCGTCGAAGCTGCGGCCGGGATAGGCATCGACCTGGAAGGTCGCGCGCTGGCCCGCCTTTACTTGTCCCACATCGGCCTCATCGACCTTCACCTCTAGCTGCATCCGGGACAGGTCCTCGGCCAGGGTGAACAGCACCGGCGCATTGAAGCTGGCGGCCACCGTCTGGCCTGGCTCAACCGCGCGCGAAAGCACTACCCCGGCGACGGGCGACCGGATGGTTGCCTTCGACAACTGCGTGCGATTGGAGGACAGCGTCGCGCGTACCTGTCCAACCGCAGCCTGCGTCACGCGCAGGCTGGCGGCGGCCCGCGCCTGATCGGCCCGGGCGATATCCAGGTCGTTGGCGGAAGGCGCCGCGCCGCCCGAAAGGCGATAAACGTCTTCCAGCCGTTTGAGACGAATATCGGCCTGGGTCAGTGTTGCCTGTGACTGGGCGACACTGGCCTGGGCGGATGCGAGCGCCGCCTCGCTCTCCCGGACAGTATCCTGCAGCCGGGACGTGTCCAGCCGCGCCAAGACTTGGCCGTGTGACACGCGGTCGTTGTTGTCGACCAAGACTTCGGTGATGATTCCCGAAAGTTCCGAGCCCACCTCGACCTTGTTCGTGGGCTGCAGGTTACCCGTCGCCGACACGCTAACCCGCAAATCGCCCCGTTCCACCAAAGCTGTCGCATATTGCGCCGTGTCGCCGCTACCGCCCAGCAGGAGCCAGGCCATGACCAGCACCGCGCCCAACGCCACAACGCCAATTGCGAATGGATGCATGGCCCAGCCGCCCGGCCTTTTGCCCAGGAAGCTGTCGATCTGGGCGCGTACCCCGAAACCGGATGTAGAGGACTGGTCCATCAAATTGGCCCGACGGATGCAGTATGATTTGGATCAACAACTGGCAGGCAGCTCGGGAAAGCGCCCGGTTCCCATGTTGCGGAGAATTTTGCGAACATCTCGGCTGGAGCATAATGTTCCGCGACGGCAATCTGCCGCGTGCCTATCGTCGCGTCAAAGCACTGGGTGTGGATTGAAAGCGGCAACGTCTGCTTTTGTTTGAAAGCTGACATGGCGAGGCGTCCGCTTCGAGGCAGTTTCTTCTGCAAAGCTGACATCCAAAAATACTTATTTTTGACCTACTGCAGCGGACGAACGCTGTTGGAATGTCACGCCAGCTATTTCCCGAATTGCCTCAATGCCTTGTGGGGCTACTTTGATGTGAGTGCAACTCATAGTAGGTATACCAACGCGGGCTGGATGGGCGGGAGCCATGTTACTTTCGCAGGCGCTAGGCCTCAATTCGTCTCAACCACTTCTCGATTTCGTTGACATTGATCTGGATCTCGATTTCCCCCTTTATATCGACCCAGCTAGTTTTTTGACTCCACGAGATGAATTTGCACAACGATGTCAGCAAGACCTGCGAGATTTCTTCGACGCGGTGCTGAAATCCATTGCCGATGGTGATAGCTCCAAAACCGATGAGCTGCTCGCGGGGCTAAAAGAACCCAACGAAACGCATCTGGGCCAATCGCAAGGAGAGCCACGAGGTCGTGGGATCGGAAAGATCCAAGCGAGAAAGATACTCGCAAACTTTAAAACTTCGCCTGCGGCAAAGTCGGGTTTGCTTAACGATTTAACGGACGCGTCGCTATTTATTCCAGGAATTGGCACCGATAAAGTATCGGATATAACGACGAATATTATTCGCCGTCACCTCATAGAATATACCCAACAACAATTTGAGCTTCTCGGCATTCCAATCGATGGAGAGATTCCTGCCGGGCTTTTGTGGGATACAGGTAACGGACGCTGGATCAATGATGAGTTAGCTCGAATACCGATAATATCGGGCAAAAGAGTGCTTCTTGTTCCTAAACGATACGTTCGATGGAAGGGTGGACTGCAACAAGCTGCGAGTCACTATTACAATCGATTTGTGACGAACTTTATTCGTGACGAGGAGCTCAGGACAAATGGAAGTCTCGTTAAGGTGGTTAAAACAAAGAAGACCACCAAGCGGGTCGTGTATAAAAAAGACATCAACGAAAAATTCCCTTCTTCGAAGCCATTTCTCGCGCGCTTCTCTACAACGCATCCCGACGAGTACAGGAAATTCCGTAAGGTATTAGACCGTCATGCGCCTGTTGCGGTGCGGGCACTGGTTGAGGTGAGAGACAGGAGTTTTAACGAAATCGCGTTTGACAACGGATTAATAGCGACACTCGCGCAAATTCCGAGTGGTAGGCGGAATGCCACCAGCTATCACCATTTGATCACAGGCATTTTAACTCACATCTTTGATCCGGATCTTATCAGCCCGGCGCTCGAGTACGAGATTGATTTTGGTAGGAAACGAATTGACTTAACATTTTTGAATACCGCCGAGGCTGGCTTTTTCAAAGACAGGAAAGACGATCCATACACTCTTTCGCGGGAAGTAATTGTTGAGTGCAAAAACTACACAGATGACATAGGGAACCCCGAGATAGACCAGCTATGCGGTCGCTTTGACCCTCGGCGTGGTCGTTTTGGGCTGATTCTATGCAGGGCGATCGAGGATCCTGAGTTGGTCGTCCGGCGATGCCGGGATGTGTTTCAAGCGCAAAGGGGGCTCGTACTGGTTCTAAGTGATCCTGACCTTGAAGGACTTCTACGCGCTCCAAGCTTAAACAGAGAGGAAGCTGTTCAAAACCTGCTCCGCTCGAAGCTTCGGCTGATTTGCAGTTAATGAGATGAATTGAGGGCGCGGCCAACATCACCGCTGATGTCCTTCGGACACTTACACGCTCACCGTTTTCCGGCAGTAGGTCGAAAGCTGTTCAGTTATCGTTGCCACTGGGCAATTTTAGACTGCAGCGTTCGGCTTGTGAACCTCGAGCACGTCAGTCGGTAGGCGGGCGGAGGCATGTCGCCCCGCGAGAGCGTCTTTTTAAGGGCTGATTTTAGCGTGTCGCACTGCGACAGTGCTTATTGAATAGCTGACATCGGAATTATGCCGCAGTCCGGTGAGCACGAAGCCGCCGAATTGTGGCTTTGGGATGCGATAGGGCGCATTTTCGGTGGACTTCCAAGGCGAACGGAGCGTCAGTGCATTGTGCTTTGAGCGAGTCCACATGGCATTCCAACCTGGATATACCCCATGGAATAAGGGCAAAATTATAGGCCAGAAACGTCCACTCAAATTGGACGAGATCGCCACGATACGGTCTTTGTTGGAGATGAAGAGGCAGGTGAGAGACCTGGCGATGTTCAATTTGGCGATAGATAGCAAGTTGAGAGGTTGCGATCTTATTGCTCTGAAAATTGAAGGTGTCGCCGCTGGTGGGCGCGTGCGCGATAGGGCTTCGGTGATGCAGCGGAAAACGTCGAGCGTTGTCCAATTCCAAATCGGAAGTCGGACAAAGTTAAGGCTGGAGGCGTGGTTAATATTGACCGCAAGGAGAAGCGGCTTCCTCTTTCCAGGTAAGCGCGATGCAAACCGCCATCTTTCGATACGACAATATGCGCGCATTGTTGATGCTTGGTTTAAGGGGGCGGGATTGGATAAATCGCTTTATGCCACCCATACGCTTCGGCGCACCAAAGCGACGATCCTGTACCGGAAGACTGGTAACCTCAGGGCAGTCCAACTGCTGCTCGGTCATAAAAGTATCGAAAATACGATTCGGTATTTGGGGATTGAAGTCGATGACGCTTTGGAGCTTTCTGGCCAAGTAGAGATATAAGCGCTCGACCCAGTTATGCGACGCGCTACGAGCATTGCGAACGATTCTTTAGGCGGGCCTACCGAAGCACTTGTTGCGAGAGGATCGTTACAGGAACCGGCCGAGACCCGGGCGGGAAACGACGATTGGTGGCGCAATAGCAGGGCGCAGCAGGCGCAAGTAGGCCAAGCCCTTGCTCGCGGCAGATGGCTCATGACCGCGGATATTTGGCATCGCTAAAATAATCGGCGCCAATTGGAGTGTGGCGCCAAAAAGCGACTGCGCGGTTGCGTCCTCCTATCAGTGATTTCTGCAACCGGCCATTGCCCAAATTTATGTAGTGGCAGGCGTGTTGTCAGCGAACAGCAGGTCGACCAGTTCTATGATGTCGGAAATCATGGAGAGAACGATGCCGGGCGCCATAATCATCTGGTCCTTCGGATGGGAAGTGTCATTGCGGAGCATTCGCAAGGCGTGCCAGCGCTGAATGTCTTCTCCAGCAATGATGTCGTTCTTTCCCAGCCAGTCGATGCGGTCGACATAGCGTTTAGTCGCCTTATCGTCGGCACTCGCTGCCGTACAGCGCACGACCGTAGCGACATCGGCCACCCGGTACATTTGCTCGATCCCCAGCGCCAGCAGGGGATAGAAAACGAGGCTGTAGATCAGCGCGCCGCGGGCAACGTCAAAAAGGTTGCGAACCTCGATTGGCACCTCGGGCGACAAGTTCGTCTGCACCAAGTCGTGGACCCATGACAGGTCGGGCCGGCCCACCGAATTCGACATGACGACGCCCCGCCAGGCCGGATCTATGGTCAACCAGTTGTCAAGGCTTAAGCGCTTAAAGCCGAACTGTTCGTCCTTAGCCATCGGCGTCCGCCTCCGGGATGGTGTCTTCTGCTTCAAGAAGATTGTGGACTTCATCCATCAAGACAGAGGACAGGCCCAGCTCCTCAAGGTTTCGGGAGGCGAGCCAATGGCGCGCGGCGTCTACATCCAAGTCTTTTCTCGCCGAAATCTCGTTCAGCTTCATCGCGGCAATGCGGGACAGGCCCAGGGCGATGAAGCTCACCATTGTCTTGTCGGAGGCGCCGACTTCGAGGAACAGCGGCACCGACGGGATGGTCTGAATGACATCGGTCATGCCGGCTTCGCCCAAAGCGTGTACGAGCAGCGCTGTGTAGCAGCCGAAAAGCCGAACCGTCTCGAAGCGGATTTGCTTTTCAATCACTTCCAGAGTGTCGCGAATGACCTTTCGGGTGTCCTTGCCCGGACTCTTTTTAAGCTGGGCTTCGATGATGGCGGGGAGGGGCGTGCCTCTCATCCACCGTTGCGCCATCAGGGCATGAAACTTGTGGAGGTTGCGGTTGATATCGCGACCCATAATGATGCCGTGGCACAATTCCAGGATATCGGCGTAAGACTTGAAGGCGTTGTCTTCGCGCGGGTGGCTGGGAACCAACTTTTTGGCAACCTTCTCACCACCCTCTTCGATCCGCTGCGCCAAGATGTCGAACAGCCGCTGCTGCTTGTGCGCAGAGACATTGGGTGTTTGCCGCAGAACGCCTGTGGGTAGCGTTACAAGTGTTGAGGCGCCGGCAATGGCATCGATGATGCCTTTCGCGGGGGCTGAAGTCGGTGACATGCCGGCCCGCCGCAGAGTCGCTTTGATCTCCCCACGCCTGTAGTCGGTAAGCAGGCGCACAAAAGTGCTTTCCAGATCGGGCTGGTCAGGGCGGCCGACGATCGAGGTGCCACTGGCAATTACGTCGAGTAACCTATGGCTGTTGTGCTTGAGCGTGCTCTCAATCGAGGGGACAATGTCCGCGGCTTTCGGTCCATCCAGTGGCTGCTTATCCCAGCTCTTATAGTCGATCAGGAAGATATTGCCCTGGAACTCTTTCAGTAGGCGCCCGGCTCGACCCGCCAGATTCCAGAAATCCGTAGATTCCAGAGGTTTCAAGTACCCTTTCTCCGGTTTGCACATGAAGATGTTTTTGGCGGGCAGGTTTACCCCTTGCAAGAGCGTGCTGGTGCAGACCAAGTAATCCAGATCGCCATTGGCGAAGGCGGTCTCAATCGCGGCCCGCATAACGGTCGGCATGAAGGAATAGTGAAAGCCGATACCGCGCTTCAGGCACCCGGCCAGTACATATTTCCCGTGGACCACTTCTTCCGACAGCTTAGCCAGTGCCTGCCGTCGCGGGGTGATTTCCCGATCCGAAAGCAGATCAGCAAGCTGCATGGCGAGCTTTTCGGCATCGGCCGCGCCATTGGCATAGACGATATTGGAATGGCCCTGACCGATGTGTTTGGCGACATGGACCAGCTTCTCGATACGGCTGGCCAAAGTGTGTCCCACGCTGAGCTTGGACACCAGTCTTGGCGTCACTGAGCCGTCGCCAACCGTGCGAACGGCGATATTGCCCTTACTCACCGTTTCGATTTCGGCAATCAGAAAGTTCTGCGCCACCGTGGGTTCATCGGACGAGACGATCTCGACATGGGGAAGACCGAACAGAGTTCCGAAGATATCTAGATTCTTGATGTTCGGACTAGCGAACAGGATCTGTGCATCCGGATTGCGCTGCAGCAGATCATCGATGACCCACTGCAAGAGCACGCCGCGAGCCCCTTCGCCGACCGCATGAGCTTCGTCGACGATAATAATGTCTGCCGAGAATTGCGGATGAGAGGTCAGCATCAGCTGCGCCCTCTCTTGCGTCATGACATAGATGCTGTGTTCGGGCAGTTCCTCATCCGCCTCCAGCGGGATGGTGATGACACGAGGGCGATCCTTCTTCAGCCGCGGCAGCCTTGCGGTAATGTCGCTGGCGACCTGGGTGATGAGGGCCCGGGTCGGCACGATGTATACAATGGTCCGCCCGGAAAGTGCGCCTTTGTCGGACGTCAGGAATGCTTGCAGCACAAATGATTTGCCCGCCGACGTGGGTGCTGAGACCGCAACGGTGGTGCCATCATTCAGCGATTGCCAGAGATTGTTTTGGAAGTTTGTAAGCTTGGTTTCGGTGCCACGGACATTCACCGTCCGCCGTTCGGCATCGCTGATTTCCTCGGCGGCCAGATGCCATGGCAGGCGCGGCAGCGACTCTGCGACCGCGCTGCGGGTCAGGATGGAGGGGAAATTGCCAAGGCGGGTCAGCACGACTCGCAGGGCCTGATCGAAAGGCTTCGGGGAGCCGGCAAAGAGTTCGTAGCTGCAGGTCGCAATTCGAAATGCCGCCCGGCGATGCTCGGCGTCTTTGGAGCAGGCCAGGATGGCAGCCGCCTGCATCAGTTTGTCGGCACGCAGCTCAGTATCAACGTCCAGTGGCGCATGCACTTCCCGCCGCAGCCATGCCAGTTCGACGGCGATGGCGGCCTCATGAAACGCCGGATTCGACCAAACTTTGTTGGGCAGCTCTTGATTCATGATTTCCAGCCAATTTTCTTTTGGAAGAGGTCCCGCAGCTTTTGGACCGATGGCACCGGTACTAGGAAGATTTCCATGGTGTGCCCTTCAAGACCGTTGGTCTTGAGGGCTTTGGCGACCTTGAGCGCGGCCGCCTTCAGTTCCGCCAGAACGAGAGCTTCAAATGTGGAATCGATCTTGTCCGCGTCTACTTTCGTCAGCTTCTGAAAGCCGTCGAAATCAAACCCTAAGAGGCAGGTGCACGTTTCGATCCGGTCGTTGGACTTGTCGTCGAACGGGTCGAGGTAGGCGAGGATGTGCTTCTTTTGGGCGGCGCCCAGGCCCGACAAGTCGATATAACGCTGCACCAGCGACAGTTCATGCTTCACGGCGTCATCGTTCACCGCCTCGGTAATGGCGCGCCCAAGGTCATCATATAGCTTGGATTCGCCCCAAAAAAGAATGGCCTTGCTGGTCTTTGGGCAGATGCCGATATGGATGCCGTCCGCGCCATGCACAGGCATGGCGGGGTTGGTCTTGAGCGACATTTTCGCCAGAAGCTGGGGCGCCTTCAAAATCCATTCGGTGAGCAGATACAGGATCAGCTCGCCGGCCTCGCCGTTCCGGTTTGTAGCCTTCTGCGCCTTCTTGAACAGGTCGGTGGCCCGTTGCTGCAGGATGACGATCCGCTGCATGTAATCGTCATCGGAAAGCGTGCCCTTCAGCGCCAGCACCTCTTGCACCTCTGACCGGGGAAGCGCGAAATTGATGAGATAGGTGGAGAGAGCGTCAACGAGTTCGCTGACGGTAGACTTCCGCTCCCGCAAAGCCGGGTAATAGACCCGGAAGGTGACCAGCTTGTTGTCGCAGGTGACGGTGTGGATGACCGTTTTCAACCGCGCCGACAATTTGGAAAAATCACGCCGCAAGCTCGAGAGAATAATCTCCAGAGCCGGTTCACTCTTAGAACCAGTTGCGGTGTCCGCCAAAGGTGAATTCCAGCCGGCAGGTTTTTGAAAATAGTAGCTGCGCCGCCAGTTTTTTGAAAGACGCGCGGGTGAGTTTCGCCTGTGTACTACTCGCAGGTTGTGTTCCCGATTCGTAGCCGTCGCGCACTCTCCGCTGCAAAAGCAGGGACTTTCATCGGAAATTCCGTGGACTGATCTTCAGGGTGTCGATGTGCAAGTCGGGCACATCGATGTTCTGGACTTTGCACGGCGGCCGGTCCCCGGGATCCGGCCCATTGCCGCCGTGATGGAATTCGTCGCCCCACCATATGGCAGCTGAAAGCCCTCGCTCGTATCGCCGACGGGACCAGGCGGTCGGCGCGCAATGTATGGATGATGCAAGTCTATCGTCTTCTATTCAGCTTACAGGCGAACGTGATGTTAGCTCCTAGCGCAAAGCACGAACGCCCGCAGCAAACACCAAACGCGCGAATCTTAATCACATCCGGCCACAGAGCGACGCCTGCATCCTGCACAGCCAATCCGGTTAAAAAGCTCCTGAATCCCTCGATTTTCTGATCAACTCGACTTGCGATCCGCGCGCGCCTGAGCCATGGTCGGCGTAGGCGGAGCTCACTTCGCCTGGGGCTTAAGAACCTCTCGGTTAGGCGGTATAAGTGCTGCCGTCAAAGCACTCCTCAACCATATTGTCGAGGAGGCATACGCGTATGTTCAGGGCGAAAGCCTAAAGGCGTATGCGGCTCTCCTAACCGAGGCTTCTTAACTCCCCGATCACCAGGCTGGGGAGTTCGAATGTCATCCGATTGGATCGGTGCCGAGTCCGCACACCTACCTCATTTCCCGACGCGCTTTGCTTTCCACCAAACATGGCGGGGTGGCGAGGCAAGATGAGGACCCTGATTACCTCCCTCACCGAACTGCGCCGTCATCTCGTCCTGAAACTGACAGGAAGACCCGGTGTCAGCCTGATAGGCAATGGGAATGCCGGGCGCAGCCATCTGGAGAAGCAAACTCCGTCTGACCGGTTTGAGGCCATTTACGCCGATGGGGTCTGGCAGAATGGCGATCGGAATACACCCAAATCCGGTCCCGGCTCATCGCTGCAAGCCACCGATGGTCTCAGGTGGCAGCTGCCCAATGTTCTCGGCGAAATCGCCGCAAAGACGTTGCTGGATGTGGGGTGCGGCGACTTCACCTGGATGAACCGGATTGAGCTGCGGCAGAACTATATCGGCGTGGACATCGTCACTTCGGTGATTGCTGACAATGCGCGATATGCCGGTCCCAAGCGCCAGTTCTTCTGCATCGACGCCATATCCGGCCAACTGCCCGAAGCTGATACGATCCTGTGCCGGGAAACTCTGTTCCATCTCAGTTTCGAGGACGGCGGCGGTTCCTCCGAAATGCTTTTTCCCGCCCGCGATCATGGTTTCTCTGTACGACGGAGAGCGACACTTGGTTCAATGCCGATATCCACACCGGGGATTATCGACCGCTCAACCTCCGCCGTCCTCCGTACAGCTTTCCTCCGCCTTACCGAATAATCGAAGACGCAGCTGTTCGGCGCGGGCGGGCAATCGGCGTCTGGCCCGTCCAAAGCCTTCCCAGGTTCGATTGAGGGTGGGCGCCCTTACAATGAACTACACACGTGCCGGCACGCGTGCCATGAGTAGGCGGCCGATTGCGATGGAGCGACATGGGCAAGATCACTGGATTACTGATCATTCTGGTCGGCGTTGCTGCCATCGCCTACTGGGCGGGCGCCTACGGCTCGCACGCAAGCGACGGGCCGCCACCCGAGCAGGCGAAGGACATAAACGCATTGGTCGAGCGCTGCGCCCATGTCCCGCAGGACCAGATGGATGCCTGCACCATGCGCGAATACACCAAAATCCACGGCCATTAGGCTGGACAACGCAGTTTACAGCTCGGCCTTTACAGCCTGCACGAGGCGCCTGTCGTCAAAGCCAAGAAGTTTGGCAATATAGAGCAGTTCGACAAGGTCAATCCGCCTTTCTCCGCCCTCATATTTTGCGACGAACGACTGATGACGGCCCAGTTTCTCGGCCAATTGTTGCTGAGATAGCCCCGCCGCATGTCGCGCCGCAACAAGGTGCTCACGGAGCACCCTATTGGCACGCGAATGAAGGGATTTTCTCATGCTGCGCCGACTTGAATTCAGGCGCCGTCAGAGCTAATCCCGTAATCGGATTATCCCAAAATCGGATATTCAGCGGCGATGGCAGACATGGCGAAAAATAAGGCTACGGGAGCACTGCCGAGCGCCTTCGAAAAGATCAGCTATACGGCGCTCAACGCCAAACAGAAGGAAGTGCATAACTTCCACCACATCGCTGCGGTGCTGGCCCGACACGGCTACGCCTCCTACCCAATCCGGGACGACTGGAATGGCGGCGATATGATCGCCCGCCATATGACCGACCCGGACCGGGAGATGCTGACCATCCAGATCAAGGGGCGGGTCACTTTCGACCAGAAATACCAGGGCAAAAACCTCTGGATTGGCTTTCCCCATCAGGCTGCCGGCGCCGCGGAGGAGGGGATCATCTACATCTATCCGCATGACGAGATCCTGGCGCGCTATGGCGACGTCCGGGTGGCCAAGGGCCAGCAGCGGCTAGAGCAGACGGGGTCATGGCAGAAGGATGGGCTTTACAGCATGGGCAGCCCGCCCAAGGACCTGCTGGACATCCTCGAACCGTACCGGCTCAGCCCATGACCGAGCCGGTGAGCCAGTATAGCAGCCCTGATGGCGCCGCCGGCGACCGTCTGCAGCGGTTGGCAGCCTACGCGCCCGCCCTGCGCGGCCTAGCGGACATCTGGATTGAAACCGCGCCGCTACGGGGATCAGGGACGGCCGATCCCTATGTCATGGGCAGCGGTGTCCCGCGCTTGACCCAGGCCGCGCTGGAGTTCGTCCAGATGCTGTACGACGCCGGCTGGATACTGAACGATTTCGACTGGGCGGGCTGGATCGATAGTGATGGTGAGCGCTTCTGGAATACGCCTGCGACGGTGATCGGCGCGTCTGAAGACGACCTGGCGAAACTTCTAACAGCCCTAGTCCGGCAGGACCGCTTTGTTGAAGGCACGCTGCAGGAAGCCTTCGCAAATGATGTTTTCTTGGTCGCCGCTGAACGCGCACAATCGCTATAAATGAGGCTAGTTTAACCTAGGCGACGCACTGGTGTGGCTAGGTCAGTTCCATCAACCCTTCTTTTTGCCTGCAAGCGCTTTGAAAAATGCCATCTCGAAGTCGAATTTATCGCCAGCGCCTTTTTTGTTGGCGCCTTTGTTATCTACTTTATTGGCGGCCGGATAACGATCAAACTCCTCCTCCAAAACGAAATCACCATGCCGCTTGGATTTCTCGCGCCAGACCATCAGCATATCCGCGGCTTCCATATTATCTTCCACCGCCATTGAGGCGAGCTTCAGAATTTTAATTTCGATGCGACGCATTCTGCGTCCGTCGGAAGTTCTGACCATGCGATTGATGCTGGCATCGTAAATCTCGCTGGCAGATGGATTGGTTGTCCGTCGGCGTTTAGCTGGAACGCGGCGCTTATAAAGTTGATTCTCAAACTCCTTGTCAGCCAAAGTCCCGTCACACTCAGCCTCATAGAATTCCGCCAAGGAGCCGTCCAGTCCCGCCCACGTCATTCGTTGCTTGGCAGTCAATTTCTTTGGTTTTCTTGGCATTTGGTCATTTCCCCTTCTTTCGTGGTTTGCGGCGAATAGGCATCGCGCGGGCAAAGGCTTCGTACTTGGCTTCGATACGCTGAAGGCGCTTGGATGGTTTCTTCATCATCTGGCTTTCGATACGCCGCAGGATCAGTGCGTAACGGGCAAGCTTGCGCACCTTCCCGTTCTCGGTCACCTCGCATTTCTGCATCAGATAGTGATTGATCAGCTGCCATATTGCTTTGCGTGGACGGGGAGGGCGCCCCGCAGGGTGCCCCGAACGCCCCTTTTTGAATTGGTATGCCTTAGGCGGCTTACCACGGCCGATCCCGTCCTCATCAGTTGCCATCGGGCAACCTCTCGGCACTGATTTGCGCGAACGTCTGTCCGGTCTTGGCGTGCTTTGCCTTCTGGCCTGTCATCTTTTCCCAACGCCGGATGGTGGTATCGACATAAAGCGGGTCAAGCTCAATGCCATAGGCCCTGCGGCCGCTGCGCTCTGCGGCGAGAAGTGTGGTGCCGCTGCCAAGAAAGGGGTCCATGACGAGATTCCCTGCTTGGGTGCAGTCTTGGATCGCATCCGCCACCATGAGAACCGGCTTCGGCGTCGGATGGTATTCGAGTGGCCGTTTGCCCTTCACAGGAACGGTGGCGGCAGGATAATTCCAGACGTTGGTGCGGTTGCGGCCGTTGCGGCCCAACTGGACATTATTGCGATGGGGTTTATCACCTTTCTGAAAGACCAGCACGAATTCATGTTGCGAACGGTAGAAAGAGCCCATTCCGCCATTGTTTTTGACCCACACGCAGACGTTAACCGGCTTAAGGCGGCAAGCCCGAGCGGCTATCAGCATCACCTCGTAATTGCGCCAATCAGTGCAGATATAGAGCAACGCGCCATCGCCGTTCCAGAACGTGAACGTTTCGAACGCTGTGTTCATGAAGTCCTGAAATTCTTCTCGTGACATTTCACCTGATCCTTGCGCGAACTCGCGATGCTGAATCTTTCCGCGGCCCGAGATGTGGCCGTTCACCGGGAGATTCCACGGCGGATCCGCAAAGGTCATTGTGGCAAAATCAGCTGCCCCCCCAAGAGTGTGATAGGAGGCGCCATCCAAGGCACTGCCGCAGACTACCGTGCTCTTGCCGAGCTTCCAGACGTCCCCGTGCATGGTAACGGCAGGGCCGCTACTGACCTCGAACTCGTCGACCGTATCGGCCAGACCGGGCTCTTCCAACTGGTGAACCAGCCGATCGAGTTCTGCAGTTTCGAATCCGGTGTCTTCCAGTTCGAATTCGAGCTCCTTTCCAGCAAGCTCCTTGATCACGGTCGCCAGCAGCGGGTCGTCCCATTTGGATATCTCGGCCAGTTTATTGTCCGCCAGCATGAAAGCGGTGGCCTCGTCTTCGCTGAGATGGGTGAGATAGATGACGGGGATTTCGGTCAATCCGGCTTTCTTTGCCGCCGCGACGCGCCCGTGCCCGGCAAGAATTCTTCCGTTTTCATCCGCCAACACCGGCGAATTAAAGCCGAAGGATTTCATGCTTTGGGCCATCTTTCTGATCTGATGGCGGGGGTGGCGTTTCGGATTGTTAGGATGCGGCGTCAATTCATGGGGTGAGACGTAAGTAAATTTCGGCTTTGAATCTTTCAATGCAAACTCTCCATTGTTTGCACCGGCCAAACCAAAAGTGCGGCCGATGCGCGAAGGCATCAACAACTCTCATGGCTCTGGCTTTTCATAAGGCGCGGCTTAAGCCGCGCCGGAGAACGTAAAAGCTATTTTTTGTGCAAGTAAAGTGCGCAGAGGGTTGGAGTTCGGAGGCTATCGTTTGCGGATGTTTCAGATCCCGCTGCGACTAATGAAGGTCTCGAATCCGATTATCGCGAAGAGTCAAAGCGTTGACCTGAGAACAGAAGTAAATGAAACCTTTTTGTGCGAAAAAAGTCACGACTTTGACTGAATCGTTGGCTGGAAATGCTCGTGGCGTCAGCTGGGTGCTGTGATTGCGCAGACAGACAGTGGCTGCGTCGAGCGGGAAATGTCGCGAGACAATATCCGAGACGGTCAGGGCAACGCCTAGCTACTGGATGCCGGTGTTAAATTTTGGAATGTCTACGGTTTTGCTGACGTATAAAATTGAGTTCGGCATTCCTTGCGCGAGCAAAAATGTGAACCTACAGGTGCATTGATGGCCCGCTTTGGTCCCATGGGGGGCGGGATAGGTCCTTGTTCTGACTCAGAGCGACGCATCGGTCTCTGATAAATGAAAAGGTGTGTGAAGCGTATTTCGCGCCCTGACGCGCAAAATTTTCGCTGATAATTTCGCGATCTTCCCTGATATCGTCGAAAAAGTTCGCTGATAATGATCATCTGCGGTAATGCTGAAATTTAGTTTATCACGTTATTTCAATGGGTTATATGAAATCGCCTTGTTGAATTGGTTTGAATACGGATTGAAACGATAAATCAGCTAACCGGTCTCCAAGATTTCGCCGATGCGACTTCGGAAATTTGGAAATCTTGATTGGAGACGGGCCGATAAAGAAACGCCGAAATCCCTGAAAGACTGGCCAGCTGTGCTCTCCACTCGCAAAGAGGGAGAACAAGAGCCTGATTTCTTGGTCTAATTCGGGAGCTACGAAATTGAAGGGCGGAGCCGGTGGTGAGTGGCTGTCCAATTAGGATTCGAACCGCCAACGGCAGTTCGAATCCTAATTGCCCCCCATCAAAATCGTCGAATGCAGTCTCCAGAAATCGCGTTTCCAAATTTTGGAATCCGGAGCTTTTCAAATGGAGACGCGCTTCAAAATATCGCTGTTTTTCCTTCGAAATTTGCCCGGGCCTAGTCTCTGGACGCCAACGAACAGCACGAAGCACCCGGTTCTACGGGGACTTTGCAGGCCAAAATTTTTCTAGGAATAGAGCCTTTTTTCGGTGGCTGGGGGACTAGGATTCGAACCTAGACAGGCAGAGTCAGAGTCTGCAGTCCTACCATTAGACGATCCCCCAAAACCGGGGGAAAACCCCTTTGGGACCGCCCGTTTAGACCAGCCCGCGGGCCCTTTCAAGGATGCTTTTGGAGGGCTGTTATTGCTTCTTAATCTGGCCCCTGATCTCGCCATCGGCATAGGCGGGGCTGTGCATGTCCACATACAGGGTTCCGGCCAGAAGGCTGTCGGCCTGGGCTTTCGTTAACGCCACCGCGCCGCTGACCGGGGATGCCGAGACCGGAAAGGCCAGGATGGGCGCCGCATTTTCACCGGCCTGGGCGGGACCATGAAGGTCGATCCGGGTGGGCGCGGTGCCGTCATAGGTCAGGTAATAGCCAAGCTTTCCCGTCTCGCTATCATAGTTGAATTGGCCTTCGCCGAAGGCATCGCTTTTGTTCTGGGGAACGGCATTGCTTCCCAAAAGCTGCGCGGCCAGCGAAACCGTCTCCGCCCGGGCGGTGGTGATCGCCGTCAACAGGCCGAAAGTCACGCTTATTAATTTAAGTGTCACGCGCATGCCTGCCGCCGCCTCTTTCCTGACGCCCATTGCCGATATGGGGCGCAGTTTAGCGGGGATTTTCCGGCTGGAAAGCGTGCGCAATTGGGTTGCCCGCCCCGCTTTTGCTCATGCTAGCGTCGGTCCGCGGACGGTCCGCATTCCGAGGTGAAATGCAGCAAAACCGGGCATATTCGAACGAACGGCAGGGCGAATCGCATCGGCCATCGGCCGGAAACGGCCCTTTGCTGGCGGTGCTGGACCTGGGCACCAACAATTGCCGGCTGTTGATCGCCCGATCCGCCCCGCCCGACAATTTCCGGGTGGTCGATTCCTTTTCCCGGATCGTCCGGCTGGGCGAAGGGGTGGGCGACAGCGGCCTTCTCTGCGATGCCGCGATCAATCGCACGCTTGCGGCGCTGAAAATCTGCGCTCAGCGGATTTCGCGGCACCGCGTCCGCCATGTGCGCGCCATCGCCACCCAGGCGGCGCGCCAGGCGGCCAACACCTCCATTCTGATCGCCCGCGCCCGTGCCGAGGCGGGCATCGATTTGCATGTCATTTCCCCGGAAGACGAGGCGGATCTCGCCGCGCTGGGTTGCGCGCCCCTGATCGGGCGCAAATATCAAGGCGCACTGATTTTCGACATCGGCGGCGGCTCGACCGAAATCGTGTGGCAGCGCAGGAGCGAAGGCCGGCTGGTGAAACGCTTTTCCGCGTCCCTGCCGGTGGGAGTGGTGAATCTGGCCGAGCAATATGGCGCCGCCGCCCGCACCCGGGACGGATTCGAAACCATGCGCGAGGCCATGCGGGCGCGCTTCGCTCCCCTGGCGGAGCAGATGCCGGATTTCGATCCCCAGCGCGAACATCTTCTGGGCACGTCCGGCACGGTTACCACCTTGGCGGCGATCGCGCTGAAGCTGCCGCGCTATATCCGCGCCAAGGTCGATGCGAGCTGGCACGAAACGCCGCAGCTTTTGCAGGTGGCGGACCACATCTCCCGCATGGACGTGGCCGCGCTGGCAAGGATCGGTTCGATCGGGCCGGAGCGCGCGGACCTGATGCTGGCGGGCTCGGCGATCTTCGCCGCGATCTGCGGGCTTTGGGAGAGCCCGACGTTACGGGTGGCGGATCGCGGCTTGCGCGAAGGCATGTTGCGCCAGATGCGCGACGAGCTGTCGGCGCGGCGGCGGAGGGTTTCGGCATGAAAGGGCCGTCGGGATCTGGGCGCGGGGAAGTGCGCGTCAAAGTGAAAAAGAAGCGCGGCCTCACCGCATCCTCGCGCGAATGGCTGACGCGCCAGCTCAACGATCCTTATGTCCATGCCGCGAAAGCCAAAGGCTATCGCAGCCGTGCTGCTTTCAAGCTTCTGGACATGGACGAAAAATTCCATTTCCTCAAAAAAGGCGCGCGGGTCCTGGATCTGGGCGCGGCGCCGGGGGGCTGGAGCCAGGTTGCCGCCGCCAAGGGTGCCACCGTGGTCGCTGCCGATGTGCTGGAGATGGAAGAGATTCCCGGCGTCACGTTTTTTCAGGCCGACCTCACCGATGCGGACGTGCCCGCCATGCTGAAAGAGGCGCTGGGCGGGCCCGCCGATCTGGTGCTCACCGACATGGCCGCGCCCACCACGGGCCATCGCGCCACCGATCATTTGCGCACCACCGCCCTGGTCGAGATCGCGTTGGAGGTGGCGGAAGACACGCTGCGCCCGGGCGGGGCGTTTGTCGGCAAAGTGTTTCAGGGCGGGGCCGCCAACGAATTGCTGGCCCGGATCAAGAAATCCTTCCGCGATGTGAAGCATGTGAAGCCGCCCTCGAGCCGAGCCGACTCGGTGGAGCTTTATCTGGTGGCGCGCGATTTCAAAAAAACCTCCGGCAAGTGATTGCCGGAGGTTTTTGCTTTCGTCGGTAAGCCGATCGTTACGGGGCGGATTTCAAGCTGATCGAGCCGATGCCCGCCGCCACGTTCAGGCCCTTATTGCCTTCGATGCTGAGCGGCTGCAGCGCGATGGATTTGTCCAATCCGCCGACCAGCACATTGGCGCCAAGGCCCACGCCCACCGTCGCACTGGCGGTTGCGCCCGCATAATCGCCTTGCAGCGCGCCGGCACGGACGTCGGACGAAGGCGCGAACACACCCCAAATCAGAACGCCGCCTTCGGTATAACCGACATCGACGCCGAATTTGGAAATGCTGCCGGTGTAATGCTCGCGGGGATGATTGCTGGGACGATAAGTGCAATGCAGATCCTTGGACGAGCCGAAGACAAAGCCCCAGCCGCTGGCCACATTACAGGTCAATTCGCCGACCTTGACGCCATGGGGTGCGGCATTCGCCGCGCTAGCCATCGCCAGGCCGCCGACGGCAATCGCCGCGCCCATCAACAAACGAAATTGCTTTTTCATATCCTTCTCCTTTGGAGACGCCCCCGTTCTGATTTCGGGGCTGCGGGACAAGAACGTGTGCCTTGGGCTTCGGTTCCGTTTCGGACCCTGCCGCAAAGCTGCCAAAATTGGCGGAATAGCGGGAAAAATCGGCGGTTCCACTGGCCCCTTGCGGAATCAGGGAACCGCTGATACAGGCTCGGCGCTCCAAGACGGAGCCGCCCATGAGCAGCAGCCAGACCATCCGCGAAGCCCTTACCTTCGACGATGTTCTCCTGGTGCCCGGCGCCTCCGAAATCCTTCCCGCCCACGCCGACACCCGCACCCGCCTGACCAAATCGGTCGAGTTGGGCATTCCCCTGGTGTCCGCGGCCATGGACACCGTGACCGAAGCGGGCCTTGCCATCGCCATGGCCCAGGCCGGCGGCATGGGGGTCATTCATAAGAATCTCGGCGTCGAGGAGCAGGCCGAACAGGTCCGCCGGGTGAAGCGCTTCGAAAGCGGCATGGTGGTCAATCCCGTCACCATCGGTCCCGATGCGACCCTGGCCGATGCGCTGGCGTTGATGGAACGGCACCGCATTTCCGGCGTGCCGGTGGTGGAATCGCCCAACAGCAAGGGCGCTGGCAAGCTGGTCGGCATCCTCACCAACCGCGATGTGCGCTTTGCCGCCGATCCGCGCCAGCGTGTCGCCGAGCTGATGACCAAGGACAAGCTGGTGACGGTGCGCGAAGGCGTCAAGCCGGACGAAGCCAAGCGGCTTTTGCATCAGCATCGCATCGAAAAGATTCTGGTGGTCGATGACGCTTATCGCTGCGTCGGCCTGATCACCGTCAAGGATATCGAGAAGGCGCAGAAATATCCCAATTCCTGCAAGGACGAGCGTGGCCGCCTGCGCGTGGCCGCCGCCACCGGGGTGGGCGAGGACGGCTATGCCCGCGCCATGGCCCTGATCGAAGCGGAATGCGACGTGATCATGGTCGACACCGCGCACGGCCATTCGCGCGGCGTGCTGGACACCATCGCGCGGATCAAGAAAGCCTCGAATTACACCCAGGTCGCGGGCGGCAATGTCGCCACCGGCGACGGCGCCAAGGCGTTGATCGATGCCGGCGCCGATGCGGTCAAGGTGGGCATCGGCCCGGGCTCGATCTGCACCACCCGCATCGTGGCGGGCGTGGGCGTGCCGCAGCTGACTGCGATCATGGATGCGGTGGAAGCGGCGCAAAGGAGCGGAACGCCGGTGATCGCCGATGGCGGCATCAAATATTCCGGCGACCTGGCCAAGGCGTTGGCGGCCGGCGCCAGCGTGGCGATGGTGGGCTCGCTCTTGGCGGGCACCGAAGAAAGCCCCGGCGAAGTGTTTCTCTATCAGGGTCGCTCCTACAAGGGCTATCGCGGCATGGGCAGCGTGGGCGCGATGGCGCGCGGCTCCGCCGACCGCTATTTCCAGGCCGAAGTGCGCGACGCGCTGAAGCTGGTGCCCGAAGGCGTCGAAGGTCAGGTCGCATATAAAGGTCCGGTTGGCGGCGTGGTGCATCAGATCATCGGCGGCCTGCGCGCGGCGATGGGCTATACCGGCTGCAAGAGCATCGAGGAATTTCACAGCAAGGCCCGGTTCGTGCGCATCACCGGCGCGGGCCTGCGCGAAAGCCATGTCCATGACATCACTGTGACCCGCGAAGCGCCGAACTATCCGGGCGGCGGCGGTTGATCGCGGACGTGAATTACGGCATTGGCGTCGGCATAAAGGCGATGCCAGCCGGGAAGGCGGTCGAGCGCGGCGGCGCTTCGCGATCCTGACGGATAAATCGTCCAGGCGGCGCGATAGCGCGCCACGGTGGCGGCCATGGCGCCGGCATCGCCCGCGGCAAGCCGGTCGTCATTTTTCATGAAATCGGCGGGATACATGTCGGTGCGCCCGTCGATGAAAACCTTCACGCCCTGATGGATCAGATAGCCGCCATAATCATAGGCGTTCAGCACCGGCTGGGCGCGCAATCCGGCGGGAACATGCGCCAATGCCGCCAGCGGGGTGACGCGATCTTCGCCGCGCGCGGCCGGCAGGGCCAAGCGGGCCGCGAGCAGCGCCAAGGGCAGGGCCGCCAGGACCGGCAGCAGCCATCGCGGGCTGTCCTGGTGTTTGGCGGGCCAGGCGGCACCCAGCGCCGGTGCCGCCAGCAAAGGCGCCGCGACCGCAAACAGCATCACATGCCGCGCATGGCTGAGACTGAGATAGACCAGCGCCGCGATCAGGACCGCGCGCGAAAGAGGCACGCGCAGCTTTCCCGTCGCCAGAACCAGGATCATGCCCAGCAGCGCGAAAAGAAATGGCGTGGGATGACTGAAATTGCTGGGCGCCCATTCGCCGATGGTGGCCAGGCCCGGCATCGCCAATAGCCGGACGGGAAACAGCAAGCCTTCCAAGCCTTGCGGATTGATCAGGGCGGCGAGGATGCTGATGGCGATAAAAACCGCCCAGGCCTTGGCGGCCCGGCCGCGCTCCGTCACCGCGGCTTCCGCGCCCAGCGCCATCGCCAGCGCCAGGCCGAAGGCGAAACTGCCATGCAGATTGGCCCATGCCAGCATGGCGGCCGCGAGCCATAGGGGCGGCGCGGTCCCGCGTTCGCGTGCGTCCACCAGGCCGCTGGTCCAGATCGCCAGCATCGGCAGTGCCAGAACATGCGGTCGTGCCAGAAGGCCGCCCGCCACGCAGGCCAGACCCAGAACCGACACCAGCAGGGCGGGAATGAAATCCATCCGTCTTCCAAGCGCGCCCGCGACGGTTGCGGCGGTCACACCCAATGCCAGCGCGAACAGAATGTGCAGTCCGGCCCAGCCGCCCGCCGCGAAAGCGGCGGCCATCAGAATTTCCGACAACCATTCATGGGCGCTCCAGGGTGTGCCCGCGAAGGTGTAAGTAAAGATGTCATGCGTCGGCACGGCGCGATGGGCGAAAATCCAGTCTCCCGCCGCCAGATGCCACCAGGTATCCGCGTCATTGAAGATCTGCGGCAGAAACCCCGCCAGGGCGGCGCCGACGGCAAAGGCGGCCAGGGCAAAAGGGGTAAGAGCAAAGAGGGTGGAGGGTTCACGCATCGCGGCCAGAGGCTATAAAGGAAGTCTCAACAACGCGTTTGCCCCTACAAGGCATTGGGATATCAAGGAAAATGACGCCCGCCGCCCGGCTTCAGGCCGCCATCGAGATCCTGGGCGCCGGGGGCAGCCGGCCGTTGGACCGCCAGCTCAAGGACTGGTTCCGGGCGCATCGCTTCGCCGGCTCCAAGGACCGCCATGCCATCACCGAGCAGGTTTACGGCGTGGTCCGGCACCGCGCCTGTTTTGCGCACCGCATGGGGGCCGAGGATCCGCGCGCGCTGGTGATCGCGGCGGTGCTGGCGGCGGGCGATGCGCCGGAGACGTTATTTACCGGCGGCTATGGGCCTTCGCCGCTGAGCGATGCGGAGCGCGCCGCCATCGCCCGCACGCCGCCGCCCGAGCCGCCTTTCGTCGCCGGGGAATATCCGCTTTGGCTGGAAGAAGAATTGACCCGGGCTTTCGCGGCGCGGCTGGAAGGGGAGATGGCGGCTTTTCAGGCCCGCGCCCCGGTCGATCTGCGGGTCAACACATTGAAAGCCCGGCGCGCCGACGTGATCGCTCAGCTGCGCGCGGACAATTTCGCCTGCGAAATTCTTCCCGAACTTGCCGACGCCATTCGCTGCCCGCCCGGCGTCAAGCTCACCGCTCATCCGCTTTTCCTGTCGGGTGCGTTCGAGATTCAGGATTGGGCCGCGCAGCGCGCCGTGGCGCTCAGCGAAGCGCGGCCGGGCATGCGGGTATTGGATCTGGCGGCAGGGGCGGGAGGAAAATCTCTGGCGCTCGCCGCCGCCATGCAGAACCAGGGCAGCATTCTGGCGTTCGACGACAAGCCGGAGCGGCTGGCGCCGCTGGCGGAACGGGCCGCGCGCGCCGGTGCGCCCTTGATCACCATCGCCGAGGCGAGGGGCGGGCCCTTATGGGGCAATGGCCGGTTCGATCTGGTGTTCCTGGATGTGCCCTGCAGCGGCAGCGGTACTTGGCGGCGGCAGCCGGAATTGAAATGGCGGTTGACTCCGGAGCGGTTGGCGGAACTGCAAGCCATTCAGGATTGGCTGTTCGCGGATGGTGCCCGCCATACCGCACCGGGCGGCAAGCTGGTCTATGCCACCTGTTCGATCCTGCCCCGGGAAAATGAGGACCGGGTGGAGGCGTTCCTGTCGGCACATCCCATGTTCCGTCGCGCGGCACCGGACTTCCATGCTTCGCCAGCCAGCACCGCCAGCGATGGTTTTTATGCGGCGTTCCTGATGCGCGATGCGTGAGCGGCAACGAATTTTGACTTCACGGGTATATGTTGATATCAACTATTAAGCGGCAAATGGAAGAGGAAGCGGCGATGACACAGACCCTGGTTCCCGCGGAAACGCTGGCAAAGGCCAACCGCGCGCACGTTCCCAACGAAAGCCCCGAATATCGCCGCGCCCGCAACGCGCTTCTGGCGGAAGAGATCGAGCTGCGCCGCCATCTGGAGCGGGTGGCGCAGATGCGCCGCGCGCTGCCGCCCGGCGGCCTGGTGACCAAGGCGTATCGCTTCGAAGGCGAGATGGGCCCAGTGAGCCTGGCCGACCTGTTCGGCGATAAGGACACGCTGATCGTCTACAATTTCATGTTCGGTCCTCAGCGCAAGGCGATGTGCCCCAGCTGCACGTCCTTCATGGCGACATGGGAAAAGAAAATGGCCGACATCGAGCAACGCGTCGCTTTCGTGATGGTGGCGCGCTCGCCCATCGCGCGCATCCTGGAGGCCAAAGCCTCGCGCGGCTGGAAGAATCTGAAGATGGTTTCGGACACCAGCGGCGATTACACCCGCGACTATGCCAGCGCCGAGGACGAAGACATGCCCGGCTATTCGGTCTTCACCCGCAAGGACGGGGCGATCCGGCACTTCTGGAGCGGCGAAATGGGTGGCGCCACCGCCGATCCCGGCCAGGATCCGCGCGGCGCGCCGGACTTCGATCCGCTCTGGATCATTCTGGACACCACGCCGGGCGGCCGGGGCACCGACTGGTATCCCAAACTCAGCTATGACGGCCCGGCATAGGGCCGCCGGGCAGGACCTTTCTCATAGCCGGCTGTTTTTGCGAGGTTTTCCAGGAGGGGCACATCGCCATGGCCGCCATATCCGGTGTTTATCGGACGCATAGCTGACGCCTGCGGATTTGACTAAAGTCCCCCCATGAAGTTCCCCCGCGATTCCCTGATCCTGGCGCTGGTCCTGGTCGCCATGCCGGCACTGGCCGCCGCGCCCAAAAAGCCGGTGGCGAAGCCGGCCGCGCCCGCCGCCGCGCCGGCGCCCGCGCTGACCGCCGCCGACCTGATCGGCCAGGCGCAAGCGGCGCAAGCGCGGGGCGAAAAGGACCTGGCGGTGCGGTTGGCGCAATCCGCGATTGTCGCCAATCCGGCGCTGCCCGCGGCCTATAACGCCCTGGCCGATCTTTATGCCGCCGACGGCGATGCCGATTATGCGCGCTTCTATTACCGGGGCGCGCTCACCATCGATCCCACCGACGCCGATGCGACCAAGGCGATGGCCGCCTTGGAGCATAGCGACGATCAACGCGCCGCAAAGGCAGATACCAACACACAATGATTATTTCGGCGCAATGACGGTACTGGTTCTCGATTTCGGAAGTCAGGTCACACAACTCATCGCACGGCGCGTCCGCGAAGCGGGCGTCTATTGCGAGATCGTTCCCTACAACAAGGCGGAGGAGGCGCTGGCGAAAAAGCCTCGCGCCATCATCCTCTCCGGCGGCCCGGCCAGCGTCACCGAATCCGACACGCCGCGCGCGCCGCAGCAAGTGTTCGAGATGGGCGTGCCGGTCTTAGGCATCTGCTATGGCGAAATGACCATGTCGGCCCAGCTGGGCGGGCGGGTCGAAGCCGGGCATTCCCGCGAGTTCGGCCGCGCCGACATTCATGTCGAGCGCCCGTCGCGCCTGCTGGAAGGCTTGGCGGAAAGCGGCAGCGAGCCGGTCTGGATGAGCCATGGCGACAAGATCGTCGCGATCCCGGAAGGCTTCTCGGTGGTGGCGACCTCCGAAAGTTCGCCCTTCGCCGTGATCGCGGATGAAGCGCGCCGCTTTTACGGCGTGCAATTCCATCCGGAGGTGGCACACACGCCGCGCGGCGCCACCATTCTTTCCAACTTCGTGCGGGGCATTGCCGGCATCGAGCCGGAATGGAACATGCACGCCTTCCGTGCCGCGATGGTGGAGAAGATCCGCAAGCAGGTGGGCAGCGCGAAAGTGATTTGCGGCTTGTCGGGCGGGGTGGATTCCTCCGTCGCCGCTGTCCTGATCCATGAAGCGATCGGCGACCAACTCACCTGCATTTTTGTCGATACCGGGCTGATGCGCGCGGGCGAAGCGGACGAGGTGGTGACCCTGTTCCGCGATCATTACAACATTCCCCTGATCCACGCCGAAGCGGCCGACCTGTTCCTGGGCCGGCTCAAGGGCGTCAGCGATCCGGAACAGAAGCGCAAGATCATCGGGGCGGCCTTCATCGACGTGTTCGACAAGGAAAGCCAGAAAGTGGGCGGCGCCGAATTCCTGGCCCAGGGCACGCTCTATCCCGACGTGATCGAAAGCATCTCGGCGACCGGCGGTCCTTCCGTCACCATCAAGTCGCATCACAATGTGGGCGGGCTTCCCGCTTACATGAAGATGAAGTTGGTCGAGCCCTTGCGCGAGCTGTTCAAGGATGAAGTGCGGGCGCTGGGCCGCGAGCTGGGGCTGCCGCCCGCCTTTGTGGGCCGCCATCCGTTCCCGGGACCGGGCCTGGCCATCCGCATTCCCGGCGAGATCACGGAAGAAAAGCTGGAGATCCTGCGCAAGGCCGATGTGATCTATCTGGACGAAATCCGCAAAGCCGGCCTCTACGACAATATCTGGCAGGCTTTCGCGGTGCTGCTGCCGGTGCGCACGGTGGGCGTGATGGGCGATGGCCGCACCTACGATCATGTTTGCGCGTTGCGCGCCGTGACATCGTCAGACGGCATGACGGCGGATTATTATCCCTTCGAACACAGCTTCCTCGGCCGGGTCTCGACCCGCATCGTCAATGAAGTGCGCGGCATCAACCGCGTCGTCTATGACGTGACCTCCAAGCCGCCAGGGACGATTGAATGGGAGTGAGCTAGGTTCGGCGGGCGGCGGAGCCGCTTGCCGATGATTTGATCCAGCGGATCAAATCAACTGGCGAACGCCGCGAGCTTGGGCGAGCGGCAGCGACCCGGCCATCACGCCGCGGGCCTAAAGCGAGTGGCGACGAAAACACCAAATAAATTCCTCCATCAGCACACACCCATGATCCGCCTCGACAACATCAGCAAACAGAATGGCCATCATCTTTTGTTCGTCGAAGCGTCGATGGGCATCCAGAAGGGCGAGAAGGTGGGGCTGGTCGGGCCGAACGGCGCCGGCAAGTCGACGATTTTCCGGATCATCGCGGGCCAGGATCAGCCAGACGATGGCCAGGTGACGATCGATCCCGGCATGGTCATCGGCTATTTCAGCCAGGATGTCGGCGAAATGTCCGGCCAGAGCGCTGTCATGGCGGTGATGGATGGCGTCGGACCCGCGAGCGCGCTGGCCGCCGAAATGGCCCAGTTGGAAGCGGCCATGGTCGATCCGGAGCGCATGAGCGAGATGGACGCGCTGGTCGAACGCTATGGCGAAGTGCAGCACCGTTTTGAAGAGTTGGACGGCTATGCGCTGGAGGCACGGGCCCGCGAGGTTCTGGCGGGATTGAGTTTCAGCCAGGAGCGCATGGACGGCGATGTCGGCCTCCTGTCCGGCGGCTGGAAGATGCGCGTGGCGCTGGCCCGCATTCTGGTGATGCGGCCCGACGGCATGCTGCTGGACGAGCCCAGCAACCATCTCGACCTGGAAAGCCTGATCTGGCTGGAAGAATTTCTCAAGAATTTCGACGGCGCGTTGCTGATGACCTCGCATGATCGCGAATTCATGAACCGCATCATCGGCAAGGTGGTGGAGATCGACGGCGGCGCGCTCACCACCTATTCGGGCAATTACGATTTCTACGAACAGCAGCGCGCGTTGAGCGAAAAGCAGCGCCAGGCGCAATTCGAGCGTCAGCAGGCGATGCTGGCCAAGGAGATCAAGTTCATCGAACGGTTCAAGGCGCGCGCCTCGCACGCGGCCCAGGTCCAGAGCCGGGTGAAGAAGCTGGACAAGATCGAACGGGTGGAATTGCCCCGGCGCCGCGAAGCTGTCCGGTTCGAATTCCGCACGCCGCCCCGTTCGGGCGATGACGTGGCCGGGTTCAAGAATGTCCACAAGGCGTATGGTAGCCAGGCTATCTATACAGGGTTCGATTTCCAGGTACGGCGCAAGGAGCGCTGGTGCGTTCTGGGTGCCAACGGCGCGGGAAAATCGACCTTGCTGAAGCTGGTGGCCGGCGCGACCCAGCCGGACCAGGGCGCGGTCAATCTCGGCAGCAATGTGAAGATGGGCTATTTCGCCCAGCATTCCATGGATCTGCTGGACGGCGAAGACACGGTATTCGAATCCCTGGACAAGTCATTCCCGCAGGCGGGCCAAGGCCCGCTGCGCACCTTGGCCGGTTGCTTCGGCTTTTCCGGCGACGATGTCGAGAAGACCTGCCGCGTGCTGTCGGGCGGAGAGAAGGCGCGCCTGGTCATGGCCAAGATGCTGTTCGACCCGCCGAATTTTCTGGTCCTGGACGAGCCCACCAACCATCTGGACATGGCCACGAAAGAAATGCTGGTCGCATCCCTGGCGGAATTCGAAGGCACCATGCTGTTCGTTTCGCATGACCGTCATTTTCTGGCCGCGCTCTCCAACCGCGTGCTCGAACTGACGCCTGAAGGCGTTCATCAATATGGCGGCGGCTACACCGAATATGTGGCCCGCACGGGTCATGAGGCGCCGGGGCTTCACCCAGGCAGTTCGTAATCTCCATCCCATGGGGCGTGATTTTGAGGCCGGATTCTCGCCTCCGATCATGCTGTCCCGATTTGAGCGCAAGCGGCGGAGTGTGGAGTTGGTTCGCCTCCGCCATACAGGCTGCGCAACCTCGGAGAACACGCCCATGCATATTTCCAACATCGCCAACCCCACGGAATCCACCAGCCGCTTCGGTCACGCCGTGATCGAAATGCTGACGCGCGTCGTCATCATTCTGAGCGCCACGCTCACTTTCGCGGCGGTGGCCGCCGTTGCCTGACACCCTCTTAACGTCCCGCCGGCTTGCTTCCCTGATCCGGCGGGACGTTTTTATTTTCCCCCCGCCGCGTGGCTGCTATGAAGCATCGGCGCTCCGGCCAGCCGAGGGAAACGATGCATCCGCCGGGCTGATCGAAGACGAAGTGCTGCACGAATTGGAGCGCGATCTCGATGTCGAGGAAATGGGCGTTATTCTGCAACGGGGCGAGTAATTCATGATGCTTGCGCATATTTCACCGCGATATTACGGCGCCGCCGCGCTGGCGCTGGTCGGTGTCCAGATCGCCATTCTGCACATGCTGGGCCAGCCATTCCTGAGCGCCAGCGGGCGCATCCTGCTTTGGGTGAACGATCCCTGGAGCCCGGAGATGTCGCAGCAGCTGGCCGACTGGTACAGCTTCTCCCACATCATTCATGGCTTCGTTTTTTTCGGCGTACTGCGCCTGATCGCGCCGGGGCTGCCTTTGGGCTTCCGGCTTTTGCTGGCGATGGGCGTGGAGATCGGGTGGGAGATCATGGAAAATAGCCCCGCGGTGATCCAGCATTACCGCCAGCAGGCGCTGGCGGCGGGCTATGTCGGCGACAGTATCCTGAATTCCTTATCCGATGTGGTGATGATGTCGGCGGGATTTTTGTTCACCGCCCGCGTGCCCGGCCGCGCCGTCATCGCGATTGCGGTGGCGTTCGAGATTTTCACCGCGGTGATGATCCGTGACAATCTCACGCTCAACGTGATAAATTTGATCGCGCCTTCCGGATGGGCGCCGATTGCCGCCCTTCACGACTGGCAGGCCGGCGCCGTGCATTAGCGGGACGCGGGGAGAGTTTGATGCGCGCTTTGGCATTGTCGCTGCTCATTCTGGCCAATGCCGCCGAGGCCGCGCCAAACGTCGCGCATTGGAACCTGCCCGGCATTTCCAGCCCGATGTGGGAATCCCATCCCGCCATCGATCCCTTGACCGGCGATCTCTGGTTCGTGCGCAGCGACAAGAAATTCTCCGGCTGGCGCATCCTGGTCAGCCATTGTGACAAAGGCCACTGGTCCGATCCCAAGCCGTGGCGGTTCGCCCGTGCAGGCCTGGAGGCCGATCCGTATTTCACGCCGGACGGGCGCAGCCTCTATTTCATTTCGACCCGCGCGACCGGGGCGGGCACCAGCGCCGCGCTGGACATCTGGATGGCCCGCCGCGATGCCAACAATGAATGGCGCGTGCCGGAGCGATTGCCCGCACCGGTGAATTCCGGGGAAGCCGAATGGTTTCCCCGGCCCGCGCCGGACGGCTGGCTTTATTTCGGCTCGCGGCGGGATGGCGGACTGGGCAAGAATGATATCTGGCGCGCCCGGCAGGTGTCGCAAGGCCAATGGGTGGTGGAGAATGCCGGACCGGGCCTGAACACGGCGGATGCCGAATATGAATTCCAGCCGTCGCCGGACGGACAATGGGGCGTTCTGGCCACGGACAAGGGGCTCTACCGCGTGGAAAAAAGCAAGACCGGCTGGACGCGACGGGAAAAGTTCGGGCCCCAGATCAATGTCGATAACAGCGGCATCGGGCCGATGATCGCGCCGCATGGCCGGAGTTTCGTCTTCTCGCGCGATGCCGGGGGCGACCAGTCCGGCGAATTGTTCGCGGTGCATCTGGATGGCGCGGCGAAATGGCCGCCTGTCTGCGCCGGGCGGCCGTGATCGCGGGCGCGGGACTCTGACGTCAGCCGGCCGGGGGCATCCGGTCGAAGACCGTAACGTCCGGGGGAAGCAATGCCCATTGCGGGCGGTTGCAAGCGAAAATGGCGATGGTCGGGCGGAAATGCGATTTGTCGTCCAGCGAGCCCGCATAGATGGTGAAGGAGTCGGATTCTCCGACCACGCCGCCGAAAACCAGGCTGTTGCAGACTGGGCAGGAGTTGCGCGTCGCAACGCCGCCATTGGCCGCCGGGGAAACGAAAGGCCGGGATGGGCCGCTGATGCGCAGGGCGCTCGCGGCAAAGCCCATGAACGGAATGAAGGCGGAGCCCGATGCCTTCTGGCAATCGGCGCAATAGCAGTGGCCCATATAGAGGGGATCGCCTTCGGCTTCGTAGCGCAGGGCGCCGCAAAGGCAGCCGCCAGTGATCGATTTGGGGGGAGCGGACATCGGCGTTTCCATGCGTGATCCGGAAATACACCATAGCCGCGGCGCGTTGGCGATTAAAACCTTTCTCGGCTATGATGGCATCAATGGGGAGCCGACACATGACCGGCGGCGACGATCAGTCTTTCCTTCCCGGACTCGTGCCCGAGCGAAAACGCCGCCGTCCGGCCGAACCGTCGCTGCACCGATTTTTTCTGGCGCTGAAACCCGATCCCATGGCGGCCGGCGAGGCTTGCGAGGCGGCGCTCCGCCTGAAGCGCGAATATGGGTTGGCGGGAACGCCGCTGAAGCCTCAGAATTTTCACATATCGCTTCCGCTGGTTTGGGATGGTGACGATGCGCCCGCCGATCTGGCGGAAACCGTATCCGCTCAGGTTCATGCGGTGCGGATGCCGGCTTTCGAAATCGTTCTGGACATGGCGATGTGCTTTCGCCAATCCAAGCGCTATGTGCTGGTGCTGGGCACCACGCGCAGCGTCGCGCATATTTACGGATTGAACCGGCATCTCGTTCTTGCGACCAGGCGCGGAACGGGAAAGGCGTCTTTCATGCCCCATATGACATTGCTTTATGCCGACAAGCCGGTGGAAAAGCAGCCGGTGGAACCGATCCGGTGGATGGCGCGCGAGTTCGTGCTGGTTCACAGCTTTGTCGGGCTGGGACGGCACGAAACGGTGGCGCGCTGGCCGCTGCGATAACTTCCCTGGCGGCGTTCAGCGTTTGTGGCGGTCGGTGCGCGCTTCGATGGCCTTGATCACGCCCGCCATGTCGATCCCGGCATGGTTCTGTTCGATGGCCTCGCCATAGAGCGCCTCGCAGACATCCAGCAGCGGCGAGGCCAGGCCCTTTTCCCGCGCCGCGGCCGTGGTCAGCTTTGTATTTTTCAGGACGTCGGAAATGGCCGATTGCACGGTGAAGTCGCCGCCGGCCAGCTTGGCGCCCTTCACCTTGGAGACATTGCTGGCCATCGGGCCTGCATCCAGAATGGCCTGAAGCTGCCGCACGTCCAGCCCATGCCGGTCGGCGAAATGGAATGCCTCCGCCAGTCCGGTCACCATGGGAATGAGAAAGGCGTTGATCGCGATTTTCATCAGCAAAGCGCCGGGAACCGGGCCGCAGGCAAAAACTTCGCGGCACATCGGCGCCAGCAAGGGCCGCACCTGGGCGATCCGCTCCGGGTCGCCGGCCAGCAGCCCCACCAATTGCCCGGTTTCGGCGGGTTTGAGGGAGCCGGACACGGGTGCTTCGACATAGGCGCCGCCGGCCGCCCGGATATCGGCATCCAGCGATGCCGAATAGCCGGGCGAAGGCGTGCCCATCTGGACGATCACATGCCCGGCAACCAGATCGTGGAATCCCGGCGTCCCGCGCTCCAGAACCGCATCGATCGCCGCGGCATCATAGAGCATCAGCAGCACGATGCGCGTGCGGGCAAAGACATCGGCGACGCTGGCGGCGATACTCGCGCCCGCCGCCTGCAAAGCGTCGCAGCGGTCCGGGGAACGGTTCCAGACGACCAATGACGTGCCCGCGCGGGCAAGGTTGAGCGCCATGGGTTGGCCCATGACACCCAGGCCGATGAATCCGATCTGCATGAGCCGCTCCCTTCCGGCCGGCATGGGCCGCCGGAAGAGCTTAACCCGGATCGCGCGACACCGACGACGCGTTTATGCAGGGCTGCACCCCGCCTCACGCATTCGGTTGGGGACATTCCGCCAGGCCGGCCGTGCGGCGCCGGGGGTGGGTCATGCAGACATTCAGGATATCGCTCAGCCGCACCGGCTTCTGCAATATGGCGACGGGGACGATCCCCCGCGCGGCGCAGAAATGCTGCGCCGTTTCCAGTTGCGCGTGGTCGGCGCCCGAGATCAGTGCCAGCGAGACATATTTGTGCCGGATGTTCTGGGCTATGTGATTGATCATCTCATAGCCGTCGGGCGGGGGCATGAAAATATCCTGCAGCACGATGTCCGGCGCGAACAGCTCGAAGATCTCCTTGGGAGTCCGGCCATGCGCCAGGGTGCGGGCCTCGAAGCCGCTGGCGGTCAGCGCGGACGCCAGCTCGGTGGCGAAATCCATATCGTCGTCGCAGATGAAGACCCTGAGGCTTTCCGGATTGGTCCGCAGCCTTGCGGATGCGGGGCGGGAAGTTTGAAGCGGTGGTGCGGGCATCGTTGTCTCCTAAGTCACGAGGGTTGGCGTGCCGCAGCGCACGCCGTGAACGACGGTATCCATCACCCCCAGCCTGAGGCCGAGGCTTCTGAGCAGCGTATCGACCGGCGCATCGAGCGAGGACAGAAGGCTGACCAGCACCGGGCGCAGCAGCGGCAGCACCGTGACGTTCAATGTGTTGTTGATGGTGCTGGTCAGGAGGCCGCCGCTCGAAAGCAGGGTGGTGGACAAGGTCATGTTGGGCACCAGGCCGGAAATGATGTTACCGGCGCCGCTGCCGGACGCGGATTTCACCGTGCCCGCAGTGATGTCGGCTTGGGTGAAATTCTCCTGGATGGGCGTGCCCGCGGCCACCGACGATGAACCGCTTGCGGTGACCGCCACCGGAATTCCCAGGACGGAGATGGTGACGATGCCGGCCGGCTGGACGACTGGGTTGCTGGCGAAATTCTGGAGGTCGGTATCGCTGACGACGCCGATCTGTGCCGTGGCGGCCTGGGCCGCCGCGGTGATGGTGGCCATGGTGCCGCCCGCCTGGCACGGAATCGCGGTCACCGTGGCGGTGCCCGATGCCACGGTCACATAAAGCGGCAGCGAAATCGAAGCGTTGAGGAATCCCGGGATGCCGAGGCTGACATCGGTGACGGTGGCGGTGAGCGTCAGCCGGGTCTGTGCTGTGGAAATGCTGGTCCCCACGCGGGCCAGCGCCACGCTGGTCATGGGCGCCCCGAGGGACAGATGCGTGATCACCGAACTGTTGGTGACGGGCACGCTGATCGCGGTGCCGGCATTGACCAGATGGCCGCTGCCATAGGCCCGGGCCATGGCGCCGACCAGATCGAACAGGTTGAGCGAGACCTGGCCCGGCACCTGTTGGACGATCGTTCCGATTTGCCGTTTCTGCCACAGGCCGGTGTTGACGATATTGCCGGTGGCGGCCGCCGCGCCGGCGGGCGTCTGCAATGCGATCAGGTTGAGCGCATCCAACGCCGCGTTGTTGTTGCCGCTGGGATGAATGTTGAGGGCGGTGCGGATGGCGGCGACCATCTGGCCCATGGTGACGCTGGTATTGGCGAGGTCGCCATAGGTTCCCGCGGTGACGCCGGCCTGGGTGGCCAACTGATCCAGAAATGTGAGCGCGTCCACATTGGTGCTGGCGAGCGCCTGATAGTTGACCAGGGACAGTGTGAGCGTGGCGCCCAAAAGGCCGCCGAGAACGGCATTGAGCTGGCCGTTGGTGAGGCTGGCCAACCCCGTGCCCGCGGAAAAGGAAACCAGGGGCGCCTGGGCGGCCGTGGCCGTGGCCGTGACATTGGACAAAAGCCCGCCGCCGATGACGGTCGCCAGATATCCCTGGACCGAAACCGTCTGGGTCACGCGCACCGCGTTCTTCTGCGCGGCCGGATCGGCGTTGAACCGGCTTGCGACGGCAAGGGCGGGATCGGGCGTGTAAGCGCCAGTGACGACCGTGGCCACCTGCGCATAGCCATTGTTCGTCAACACGCGGGTCGCAATCGCCGCCGCGTTGGCCGGATCGCCCGCCGCGGCCAGCGCGGCGGCATCGACCGCGCCCTGCAGGCGGCGCTTTTCCAGATAGAGGTGGCCGACATCGAATGTGAGAACGCCGAAGCCGAGCCCCAGCAGCATCAGCAATGCGGCCACGATCGAGGCGACGCCCCTTTGGTCGCGAAGGAAGCGCTTGCAGAGCGCGCACGGTTTCAGGCTCGGTCCCGACATGGCCGTTTTACACTTCAGAACTGGCCCGGCAGACTAAGCGTGAGACCGGATGCGCCGTGTCGTCTTCTCTGCGTTTTTGTCGCGAAATCGGCGCACAAGTCTCCACATAACCTGACACGCAAACCCTTAGCATTTGCCTAACCTCCCGCCCCGTGCAGCAGGCCATGGGCGATGTCGCCGGCCGACATGAGGGAGATAAAAATGCGATTCAACAAATTGCTAGGGAAGGTCAGCGTGGTGGCCCTGTGCGCCGTCTCGCTCTCGGCCTGCGCCGACAAGATGTATTACGGTTCCGAATTGGGACAGGGCGGAACCACCACCAATCAGCAGGCCTTGAACGGCGCTGATGGTACAGCCGGATCCACAGGTTCCACAGGTGCTACCGGCGCGACCGGGGCCACGGGCGCGACGGGGCCGCAGGGCCCTCAAGGTGCGACGGGGGCCTCGGGCGCAACGGGAGCCACAGGTGCAACGGGTCCGGCTGGCCCCAATCCTTTGTCGGCCAATGCCGGCCTGGGCCTGACCGGCGCGGGCGGCCTGATCGAAGACCTGATCGATCCGCCCGATCCGGTCACGCAATCGGTCGGCACCGGCGGCATCGTTCCTTCCAGGCTGGCCGGCGGTCAGCAAGGTCTGCTGGGCAATATCATCGGCGGCCCGGATTCGAATCCGCTGCTGCCTGGCGTCGGGCAGGCGCTGGACAAGCTTCCGGTCATCGACCCGTCCAACTCGACCAATCCGGCCGGCGTCACCGGCACGAACGGGCTGGTGCAGAATCTGTTCGGCAATGATTTTGTCGGCGCGCTGGTCGGCTATCAGGGCAGCGTCAACGGTACGCTGGCCGGAGGCGGTGACGGCACCCTCGGCACCGTGGTGCCCGCGGGCAATCCGGCGCTGGCGCCGGTGGGAACCCCGATCGGCAATGCGATCGGCTACACGAATGGCACCGGCCCCAGCCCGGCCGGCAATGCGCTCGACAGCGGCGGCTTGCCGGCGACGGGCAATCTTCTGGGCGGTTTGACCGGCGCGCTTGGCGGTACCGGAAGCGGCGTTCCCGCGCTTGGCTCCGTTCTCGGCGGCGTGACCGGCACCGTCAGCAACATTCCGGTGGTCGGTCCTGTTGTCAGCCCCGTCCTCGCCACCTTGACCGGCGGCGTCACCGGCACGCCGACGAACACCAATGTGCTGGGATCGGTCACCAACACGGTGACGGACCTGACCGGCAGCATCACCAATGGCGGCGCTGGCGCCGGCTCGCTCACCGGCCTGCTGGGCGGTTTGACCGGCCGTTAGGAAAACGGCGGACGTCGCAACCTGCCGGCGATCCGCCGTGCCGTCCGGCTTATTTCGGCGGCGGGGAGGCCCAAGCGCGAAAGCGCTTGGGTCCTTCTTATTGCGCGCTCGACAGACGCTTACAAAAACGCGCAGGAGTACACTTAATCTCGCCAAATCCTCGTATTTTCCCGTTCCGTGCGTTGCGATGCTGCGCGCATGGAAAAGAAACACCGCACCGGAAATTCCACCGCGCTTTGCGCGTTTCTGCTGATGACTGCGACGCCGGTTCTGGCACAGAGTGCGCCGCCGCGCCTATCCGTGCCGGACCCCGGCCATCTGCTGAGCCCGCCGGTTCCGCCGCGCATGCCGGCTCCCGCCGCGCCGCAATTGCCGCAGCAGGCCGAACTTCCGGCCCAGGAACGGGGCACGTTGCATTTCGAACATGTCCGGGTGATCGGCGCCCGATTGTTGCCGGACGCGAAGATCAACGCCGCGTTCGACAGGTTGAAGGGCCGCAAGATTCCGGTCTCCGCGCTCAAGCCGGCCCTGGATCAGGTCAATGCACTGATTGCCGGCGCGGGATATCCCCTGGGCCGGGCCTTCATTCCCGCCCAGAAGATCGCGGACGGTGTTCTCGTTGTGCGGGTGGTCGACGGTTATGTCGGCACGGTCGCGGTGACGGCCGATAGCGAACGCACCAAGGCGCTGGTCGAACGCATGGCGGCGCCTTTGACGAAAGAGCATCCGCTGACGCGCGCCACCCTGGAACGGGTGATCCTGCTCATCCAGGACATCCCGGGCATGACGCTGAGTTCGAAATTCGAAGGCATGGATCCGCAAACCGGGGCCACGCGCCTGGTGTTGTCCGCCGCGGTGAAGTGGGTGAGCGTGGGCCTCAATCTGGACAACCGCGCCAATCTTCATTCCCTGCCGTTTCAGCTCTACGCCACCGCTTCATTCAACAATCTTCTGGGCGAGGGCGACCGGATCACCGTCGCGGCTCTTTTGTCGCCGCAGCCGAAGAATTTTTCTTTCTACGATCTGGGTTATTCGCAGATGGTGGGCGATAACGGTCTCAGGCTGGGCATCGACGGCGCCTGGGCGCAGACATTGGATGCCATCAGCCTTAGGCCCTATGAAGTGCGTAGCCGCATCACGCGCCTTGCCGCCAATGCCACCTATCCGCTGATCCGCGGCAAGTCACAGACCGTCAATCTGACGGGCGGACTTTATTATGCCGATGCCCGTTACAGCCTGGCGCATCTTGGCATCGGCGATTTCGCCAGCGACCGCAATCTCGCGCTCCAGATCGGCGGCGATTACAGCGAGACCGTCTCTGCCGATATGTGGGCCAGCGGCACCGTCCGCCTGACGCAGGGCCTGGCCGGCTTCGCCCACGAGCCGCATACCCGCCTGCACACCATTCCCGGTTTCGCCAAGATTCGCGCCGAGGGCAGGCTGGCATGGCAGCCGTTGGAGAATGTGACGCTCAAATTCGGCGCCCTGGGCCAATACAGCCCCAATTCCCTGATCGCGTCGGAAGAAGTCTCGTTCGGCGGCCTGGCTTACGGGCACGGCTTCAACACGTCGGAAATTTCCGGCGACAGCGGCATCGGATTTTCCTTCCAGCCCGAATACCGGATCGCCCTGGGGCATGGCTTCAGCGTCACGCCCTATCCGTTGCTGGACTATGCCAAGGTCTATAACCGGCATGGCGATCTGCAGCCGAATGGCGAGCTGATTTCCACCGGCGTGGGGGCAAGGGTCACGGTCGACAATCTCGCCAGCATGACATGGGAATTGGCCAAGCCGCTGAACCGCGTGCCCTATGGGCGTCGCGACAAGGGCTGGCGCATTTACGCCGGCTTCGAAGTCGGGGTGGATGGCGCGCTGTCGCTTATCGAACGAAACCTGTGAAGACATAGCCGCGCCCGCGCACGGTCTTGATCACCAGCGGATTGTCCGGATTGGGCTCCAGCTTGCGGCGGAGCTTGACGATGATGCCGTCCAGGCCCCGGTCATACGGGCTCCATTCGCGGTTGAATACCCGGCGGCAAAGCTCGTCGCGGGTCTGGTCGGCGTCAGTACGGTGAGTGGCCGCGCGCAGGCTGCGTCGCATGGGATCGAATTTCCAGTTCGCTTCGTCATCGGCCTTCGGCGGCGGGGCGGATGACGGACCGCTTTCCTCGGTTGCGCCGCTGCGCCGGATCAGGGCGCGGATGCGGGCCAGCAACTCGCGCAGATTGACCGGCTTGACCAGATAATCGTCGGCGCCCAGTTCCAGTCCCACGATTGTATCCGTCACTTCATCCTGGGCCGTCACCATGATGCAGGGCGTGTTGCGGGTCTGGCGCAGGCGGCGCAGCACATCGAAGCCGTTTTCGTTGCCCAGCCACAAATCCAGCAGGATGACGTCGAAGGCACGATCCGACAGGTGGCGTTCGGCTTCCGCGCCGTTCGCGGCAGTTGCCACGCCAAAGCCGTTCGCGCCCAGATAGGCGCCGAGCTCGGCGCGGATTTCACTGTCGTCGTCCACGATCAGCAAACGGGCATCGCCCGGAGCGGCGGTTTGGGAAGCGGATGTCATGATGAGTGCCTTTGCATATATCGGGAACGTGCGGCGCGGCCGCACACAATTAGACACAACTCGACAATCAATCGGGCCCGGATCGGCGCATAGTGTCCGCAACGAAATTGGGCCTGGAATGATCGAAAGGTTGGGAATGCCATATCACGATGCGGCGGGGCCGGGCGGGATGTCCGCCGACGAGCCGTTTGGCCCTCTGGTCTTTCACACGGCGTTGCCGCTTGCGATCCGTTCGCTCGACGACACGGAGTTGCGCATATTGCTGATCGCATTGCTGCAGGAATGGCGCGCCCGCTCCGAACAGAAACGCGAATAACGCCGGCCCCCGATATCCGCGCCGCATGTTTCATGGCGCGCCATCCCGTTCCGGCGACCGGGACACGAATGGCAGGACCTGCGCCGCCGGACGGCGCAGGACCAAGGTGATCCGTCCGCCGCCCAATGCGCCATTGCCGACAAGAATGCGTCCGCCATGTTCGCGCAGGATGGAATGGGCGATGGAGAGACCCAGGCCCGTTCCCTTGCCTTCCGGCTTGGTGGTGAAGAATGCATCCAGCGCATGGGCGAGGACGTCCGGCGGGAAACCCGGCCCGTTATCGTCGACATGAAGGCGCAGCGCGCCGGGATCGTCCGGATCGTCTTCGGACCAGATCCGGATGCGGCCGCCGGGCTTGGCGTCCCGCGCATCCGCCGCATTCTGGATCAGGTTGACCAGAACCTGCTCGATCTCCAATTCGTCGGCGACGGCTTTGAGATCGTCCGCAATGTCGATGTCGATGGCAATTCCGGAAGACAGGACCAACGGATCCATCAGCGAGCGGGCGCTCCTGGCGATGGCGGCGAGAGGCGCGGGCTTATACTCGCCGGCGGTCCGTCGGCCGAAGCGGCGCATGCGATCCATCACTTTGCAGGCCCGGTCGATCTGCGCCATGATCCGGTCGGTCTTTTCCTTCAACAGCTCCGGTCCCGCTTTTCCCAGGCTGACCATCAGCTCGATATTCTGAGCGGCGATCGAGATGGCGTTGAGCGGCTGGCGCAATTCATGCGCGATGCCGGTGGACATCTGGCCCAGCGCGGACAATTTGGCGGTGTGGATCATTCGCTTCTGGTCGGTCTGCAGCAGGAATGCCTGTTGCAGCAGCAACGATATCCGCTCGGCAACGCCATGATCGTCGGGATTGAGGCTGCGCCGCGCCCGGCAGAGAAGATAATAGCGTTCCGCCGCAGACGGCAGCGCGATCAGAACCAGATCGCCGTCGCGCATGGCCAGGTTTTCGCGCAGGCGCGCAGTGTCGGCGCTAGCCGCCGGCAGCAGAGTGAGAAGGCGCTGTTGGCCCAGCGCGTCGATCTGTCCGAGCAGGCGCGCGTCCGCCGCCATGGCGTCGGGCAGCACCAGGCGCGGGTCCTCGCCGGGCCGCAGCAGGATCAGCCGGACATCGTCGCAATCGATTGCGCCCGCCAGATGGCGCGCCAATTGCTCCAGCTTCTCGCGGAAGGGGGCTTCTCCCAGGAGCACGCGCAGGCCCAGCATCATGGTTTCGGTTTCCCGCCGCAATTGCTCCTCGCGCCGATGCGACGCCAGAATGGTTTCCAGGGTGCGGGCATCGATCGTCAGCTTTTCCGCCGCATTATCCGGGGCCGTGGCGATGGTGCCACGCAGCGGGAATGGCGCCGACGTTCCCGGGCTGGGGCAGGCGGTGAGAAACAGCGGCTCGTCCCATCCGGGCAAAGCGATGCGCTGGGCGCGCAGGATCTGTCCCTTTTCCGCGGACCTTTGCAGATCGAGGGCACCCGCCGGAATGTCGCGCAAGGCCCGGCCTTCGATCAGTCGCGCCAGGTCGCGGCGGTCGTGAAAGACATGCGTCACATGAATGATGCCGTCTCCTTCGGCCTCCCAGACCAGATCGGCGCTGGCGCGCACCAGGGCGGCATCCCGGGCGCCTTCGGCATCCAGCCGCTGGCGGCGGCGCATATTTTCCTCGCCCGTGCGCAGATGGTGCAGGTGGCGGGCGGTGAATTCGGCCACGTCGCGCATCGCGCTTTCCAGCTTCTGCGGAAGCAGGATCGCATCTGCGACCAGCGCGATCATGGCCGCGCCGGGGCCCGGCGCGCCGGTCATCACCATGCCGGCGGCGGCATCGCCGAATGCCAGGCAGCGTCCGGGATGCTGGCTGGCGCGCTGGAGCCATGCACGAAGCGCCGGCCCGTTTTCGCGCAAGGGACCGTCGCTTTGCCAGACGATCGCGGGTCCGGGGGCGATTTCCGCCGCCATCAGGATGGAAAAGCCGAACTCCTCTTCCAGCAGCCGCGCCGTCTGCACCAGGGCGCCATGACAGGCGCGCGGTGACGCCGAGCCGAGAATGCGCCGCAGCCCCGGCAGGATGCCCTGATCTGCGTCGGGCGGCGCGCGTTCAGCCGGATGGATCGGTGACATAATATTCGACCGTGACGGGGTTGAGCGCGCTGAAATCGGGAACAAAAGGCAACAGGGCAAAACGCGTGTCGTTGTAGGTGATGCTGATATCGATCTTGTGATCGCTGGCTTCGTCCGCCTGAACGACATTGACCGCCGCCTTGCTGGGATCGACCAGGGGCGACAGGGCCGTCAGCACGCGGGTGATGGCGGCCCGCGCCAGGCTTTCGCGTTCGGTGTCGTCAAGGCCACCGATGGCGGCGCGGCCGCCCTCCGTCGCCGCATAGGTGACGGCGATGCGGGTGGCGAATTGTATGCCGAAGGCGAGAATGCCGAACATGACGGCAAAGAGCAGCGGTGCCACGATGCCGAACTCCACCGCCGTGGTCGCGCGGGTATCGCCGCGCAATCGCCCGCCCGCTCTTCCTGCCCTGGAAAAGATCCGTCTCACGTCCGGCGTTCCGCTGTTTCAGGCAGCGGGAGCGGCGCCGGCGATATCGGTCTTCACCGACGTGAAGATCGCTCGAAGGTCGGTTCCCATCTGGGAGATGATGGTCCAAAGGCCGACGGCAATGCCGGCGGCCAGAAGGCCATATTCGACCGCCGACAGGCCGCTTTCATCGGCGATGAATCTTTGCGCCAGGGTTTTCAACTTCATGTGCATGGCAATTCTCCTTTGACAATGAGGCTAGGGGTTGATGCCGCTGTCCGATGGTCCGGACATCGGGGGGCGGGAGGCTTGGGCTGGTTTGGCGATCTGCTGGCGATAGGCGTCCGCGATGGCGCCGGCTTCGCGCCCGTCCATGTCGCCGTGAGCGCCGCGCGCGCGAAGCTGCGCCGCGATCACCTGATCGGAGGTGGGAGACGGCTTGACGTCCCCGGTGCATCCGCCAAGGCCGAGCAAGAGCGCGCCAAGCATGGGAGCGAGAGGATGCTTCATGGCGTGCCTTTCTTGATGCCGGTGTCGCCGGTCCAGGCCGGAGCCCAGTTCGCGGAAAAGGCGGCGATATCCTGGCGACGAATGGGATCGGGAATGGCGTCGAGAAAGGCGAGGAACTGCGCACGGGACCCGGACAGCGACAGTGCCAGCGCCAGATTGGCGCGTATCAGATTGGAATCGGGATCCAGTTCATGCGCCCGCTGAAGCTCGCTCACCACCGGTGCCAGGGCCGGGCCGCGGAAATCCTGCTTCAGCTGCGCGTAGCCGAAATTGTTGAGATAGGTCGCGTTGGCGGGATCGAGAGTGGCGGCCTGACGGAAATTTTCCGCTGCCAGAACCCAATCGCCCCTGATCGAAAGCGCGCGGCCGATCCCGTTATAGGCCTGTGGCGCGAGATCCGAGGTCAGAGCCTGCCGATAGGCTGCGATCGCTTCGTCGATGCGGCCCGCACCCGACAAGGCATCGCCGGCCAGCTTGTGGTAGCGAGGCGTGAGCGTCTCGGTCTTCTGGAATTTGGCCAGGAAGGCGATGGCGGCCTCATAGCGCTGCTGCCGGATCAGGCCGTCGACAATTCCCAGATAAAGGTCGGCCTGGGCGGCCGGGCTCATGGCGGCGGCCGGTCCTGTCAGCGCGGTTTCGGCTCGCGCGGTTTCGGTTCGCGTCGTCATGGACCCCGATGCGGCGCATCCGGATGCCAGCAATCCCAGCAGGCAGAACAATCCGCGTTTCATTTTCGGCTCCTCGAAGCGGCCATGTCCTGCGCGACGTGATGCATGGTACTCAGAACGTCGGAAACGGCGGGCGCGGCGATCGCGATCAGAAGCACCGGCATGAAGAAGGCCAGCATCACCAAGGTCAGCAGCACGGATTTGCGGCCCATCTGTTCCCGCGCCAGGGACAACCGGGTTTCGCTGATATCGCCCGCCAGGCGGCGCAGGGGCTGGGCCAGTTCGCCGCCCTGGAAAAGATTCTGCTTCAGCAGGCCGGCGAAGTCCCGGCCTTCGCTGATCGCCAACCTTTGCGCCAGCCGGTCCAGCGCCTTGTCATACGGCACGCCGTCTTCGGTATCGGCGATATAGCGGACCAGGATCTGGCCGGAAAGCGGCGCGACCCGCGCCACCTGAAGGCTGACATGCTGCAGCGCCTGGTCGATGCTGACGCCGCTGTCCAGCACCATCAGCAGCAGGTCCAGTATATAAGGAAGCTCGCGGCGAATCTCGCGCTGGCGCGTCTCGCTGCGCAGCTTCAGGAAGATGCTGAAGGCGCGATAGACGAAAAAGCCCAGGAAGAATGCCATGGCCGCATCGCCGGAGCCGATGTTGCCGTCGTGCAGCCAGTGGGGAAGCAGTGTCATGCCCGCCACCGTCAGGGCGGCGATCAGGCGCAGGCCCGCAAACAGAAAGACCGCCCCGGACGAAAGGAAGCCGGCTTGAAGCAGTAGCCCCTGCAGGCCGCGCACTGAGTCCGTGCCGGCCACCATGCGGCCGAAATTCTCCAGCAAGGCACGGCCGCGCATCGCGGGCCATGGCGGCGCCAGGGACGGCGAAATATGCTGGCGGAAGCGCCGCGCCACCGTCTGGTCGGCCGCATAGAAACGAACGCCGCGCGCCAGTGCGAGCCCGCCGGTCAGAACGCAGGCCATGCAGAGCAGCCAGGAAAGGATATCGGTCATGTCAGTACCGGGTCCGTATGATCATGCGCATGCATACGGCGCCCGCGATCTGGGAGAAGACCGCGTAGGCGAGCATGTAATGACCTTTTTCGGTCGCCAGGAACCAGCGCGAATAATCGCGGTTGGTGAGGATCACCAGGGTCGCGACCAGTACCGGCAGCAGGGCCAGCACCCAGGCGCTGGCACGGACTTGGGTGGTGTTGGCCCGAAGCTCGCGCTCGATCGACGCGCGGCGGCGGATATTTTCGATGATGTTGCGCAGGATTGCCGTCATCGAGCCGCCGAAGCGCAGATTGGTGCGGGTGGCGGTGGCCAGGAGATGGAGTTCGTAAAGATCCAATTCGGCGGCGGCGCGCTCCAGGCTTTCGGCCACGCCGCTGCCGTTGGCAATGCGGCGCAGGGTGGGGGCCAGGCACTCCGTCACGATGGGGGGCGAATTCTCGACCGCCCGCTCCAGGGCCACCGACAGGCTGTTGCCCACGGACAGAAGCTGGCGCATCCGTTCCAGGAATCCCAGCATGCACTCCGATAAAAGCCGCACGCGCACGCCGGCGCGATATTCCAACGCGACCAGAACCAGCAAAGCCAAAGTGACCGCCGATAGAAAACCCGCCAGCAGCCCGGCAATCGCAGCGGCCGCCAGGATCGCCAGAGCCATGGCCGCCGCGCCGATCATCAGCTGGCGCCCAGATGGCTCCCATCCGGCGCGCGCGAGCTTGCGTTCCAGAAATGACGGCAGCCGGCGCGCGGCTTCTGCGCGCGGTTGGGCTGTTTTCTCTGCATGCATCGCCAGCAGATCCTTGAGGCGCCGCAGATCGGCCATGCGAAGATGCGCGGCGGCCAGATGCGCGACCAGCAGCCCGGCTCCTGCAAGGCATGACAAGGCAATCAGGTTGGCCGCCAGCGACGTCATGGCACGGCGCCTTTGCGTTCGGCCTGTTCGGGGCCGCGATAGATTTCGCGTTGCATATAGTGCGAGCCCTCCAGTCCGGTGATCTCGACCACGCTGGAAACCGAACGGCGCCCGCCCGCGCCGCGCATGGTCTGGACCACGATGTCCACCGCGCTGACGATGAAGCGCCGGACCGAGCGCAGATCGCTGGAAAAGCCGTGCAGCCCCACCAGCATCTCCAGCCGTTCCAGGGCGTCCGACGTGCCATTGGCATGGATGGTCGCCATCGAGCCGTCATGGCCGGTGCCCATCGCCTGAAGCACTTCGATCGCTTCATGCGAGCGCACTTCGCCCAGGATGATGCGGTCGGGGCGCATGCGCAGGGCGTTGCGCAACAGGTCGCGGGCGGTGATCTCGCGAGCGCCGTCCATGGTGGCGGCGCGCGTTTCCATCCGCACCACATGTGCCATCTGCAACCGCAATTCCGCGGTGTCCTCGATGGTGACGATGCGTTCCTTGGCTCCGACATAGGAACTGAGAACATTGAGAAGCGTGGTCTTGCCCGAACCGGTGCCGCCCGAGATCAGGATATTGCGCCGGTTGCGCACCGCGCCCGACAGATAGCGAAGCCCTTCCGCCGTCATGCTGCCGTTGCGCACCAGATCCTCGCCCGTGAAGGGCACGGCCTTGAATTTGCGGATCGAGACGTGAGGGCCGTCCAGGGCCACGGGAGGGATGACCACATTGAGCCGTGAACCGTCGGGCAGGCGCCCATCGACATACGGATTGGCTTCGTCGATCCGCCGGCCGATCGGCGCGACGATGCGCTGGATCACATTCATCAGATGATCCATGTCGCGGAAGCGGGCATTGACGGGCTCCAGCTCGCCCTTGCGCTCGACATAGATAGTGCGGGGACCGTTGACGATGACATCGTCGATGCCCGGATCGTCGAGCAGCGGCTGCAGCGGGCCGAAGCCGGTGATTTCGTTGACCACGTCAAGAATGAGCTGCGAGCGTTCCGGCGTGTTCAGCGCCAGCCCGCGCGAACCCAGCACGATGGAGATGGCGCGGGCGATTTCGTCCAGCAGGGCGGCATGCTGGATGGTGTCGCCGGTGACGCCGCGCCGGTCCAGATATTCGAGCGTGACCTCGAATACCCGGAATTTCATGTCCTGATATTGGTCCGATACCTGAATATCGTCCACATTGCCGGCCGGTGCGGCGTAAGGCAGGGCGCTCATCCGGCCCTCGTGCGGTTGATCCAGTGCAGCAATTTACCGGCGACGTTGCCGGGTTGGGCCTGGGGCAGTAGTCCCAGCTCGGCCAGCCGCATGCGCAAGGCGTCGCCATATGGCGACGGTGGCATCAGCGCGAGCGGGCGGCCGCGATTATGCGCCAGCGCCAGCGTGTTCCAGTTCGCGCGCAGGACAAGGCTGGCGCGCGCGCCGACCGCTTCGACAATGTCGCCGGGCGAGGGCATCATCCCGGCATCGAGATGATGGACGGCCAGGATCGGCTCGCTGCCGAGTTCCGCCGCATGCAGATTCTGAAAAAAAGACTTGGCGTTGCGGACCGAGGAAAAACGCTGATCGCAGCCCACCAGGATCGTGCCGCCCACGGCGCCGGCGCGCACTGCCTGGCGGGAGAAGGCGCCCCAATGCACCACCACGGCATCGAACAGCGAGCGAAGAATCTGCAGCAGGACCGTCAGGTCGCGCGGCTGCGGCAGCGCGGCATCGTTTTCGTCATCCGTCAGCGGCAGCACGTAAAGGCCGGTATTCTCGGTTCGCGCCAAAGCGGAATCCAGAAAAGCCCGATCCAACCGCGCCATGTCGCGCAGGGCCGCGGTCAAGGTGAAAGTGAACTCCAGGCCCAACGCAGTATGGGCGGGGGTCACCGGCAGGGAAAGGTCCAGCAGCAGCACGCGCCGTTCGCGCGAGGCGGACGCCAGCAGGCTGGCGATATTGAGGGCGAGATCGGCATCTTCGTTGCTGGGCGCGGGGCTGAGAACGCTCACGAGAATGCCCGCGCCGTCATGGGTGTCCTTGCCGCGCAGGCGGGACATCACCGCGTTGCGGATTTCTCCATCCGCGGCATCGCGATCGATGAAATCGTCCACCCCGGCGCGAAAAGCGGCCAGGATCATCTGGGCGCTCATTTCATCGCCGATGGCGATCAATGGCAGGTCGGGAAACTGGGCCCGCACCGCCGCCATGCGTTCCAGGATGGTCTTCGCGCCGCTATGGGCGCCGGTATCGATGATGACGGCCAGCGGCCGGAACCGGGCCGCCACGGCGGCGCTGTCCTGTCCGCGCGGATCGACCGCCATCACGGCGCAATCGGCCGAGAGCGCGGCCTCCAGCCGTTCGACCAGCCTGGCGTCGCCCGACAGGAAAAGCAGGTTGTGGCGCATGGCTATCTCATCAATCCGTATTCGACGGCGAATTTGTCGAGCGGCTTGGTGCCGATGACGGTGTCGGCCAGGGTGGGGCTGTAATTGAGGTTCTCGCCCGGCAGCGGCGGCATTTCTCCGGGCTTCAGCGGCGACACCAGATGCGGCGTGGCGATGATGATCAGCTCCTGGCGCTCGCGGCTGCGCTGGGTCTGCTTGAAGAAGGCGCCTATCACGGGCAGATCGCCGATCCCCGGCAACTTGTCTTCCATGCTGGAATCGGCGCTGTACATCAGCCCGGCCAGCACGAAGCTCTGGCCGTCGCCCAGCTCGATGGTGGTGTTGGTGGAACGGGTCTTGATCGCCGGGACGGTATAGCCCTGGATCTGCACCGAGTTGACCCGGTCGAGTTCGCTGACTTCCGGATTGACGTTGATGACGATGCGCTTGTCGTCCAGCACGGTCGCCTTCAGATGCAGCTGCACGCCGAATTTCTTGTATTCGATGGTGACGGTGTTGGAGATCGCGCCGGATTGCGGAACCGGAACGGGGATCTGCCCGCCCGCCATGAAGTCGGCGCTTTCGCCGCTGCGCACCAGCAAGGTCGGCTTGGCCAGCACCTGGGCCAGGTTGGCGCTGTTGAGGGCGCTGACCACGCCCATGAAATCGGCGCCCGGCCATGCCATCAGAAGGTTGAAGGCCTGGCTGAGCGGCAGGCTTCCGGTCACCGACAGATTGTTCTGCAGGAAGGAGAAGTTGGTCACGGTGTTGGGCGCATTCGAGGAAAATTGGAACCCGCTGTTGCCCAGTCTCTGAAGATTGATCCCCAAGGCCTGCAGCGCGGTGGAGGAGACGGCCGCGAAGCGCACTTCCACGGCCACCATCTGGGTCTGGCCGATGCTGGTGATGTCGGCAATGTCCTTGCCGAGCTCGGCACGCGCCAGGGTCAATGCCCGATCATGCGCGGCGGCCGAAGGCACGCGCCCGCTCAGCACGACGCTTTTGCCGGTATCGTTGATGGTGATGCCGGCAAGATCCGGGTCGGCGGCGAAGGCAGCCTTGAGCCCGGCCACGTCGGCGCCCACCGAGAGATGGTAATCGGCGGGCTGTGCCTGTCCCCGCCGCCAGACCAGGAGATCGGTGGTGCCGGTTTTGGCGCCCAGCACGCGCAGTTCGCGGGCCGATACCAGCCGCACATCCGCGATGGCGGGATCGCCCACGGCGATCCGGGTGATTTCGCCGTCGATGCGCACGACCTGCTGGCCGCCCATCGGAACCGTCACGTCCGCCGCCAATGCCGGCAGGCTCGTCATGGCCGCCAGGCTGCCCAGGAAAAGCGTTTTGAGGGAAACATGCATGGCGCGCCTCAGGGCAAGCGAAGGGTGGTGCGCTCGCGGCCGGAATAGAAAGGAATGCCGGCCGGGGATTTTCCGGCGAATATTTTCCGCGCGGGCTGGTCCGGCGCGGAGGGGCCCGCGGGCGCATGGCGCAGCAGGCTGGATAATTCCGCGCCCGAAACCGGTGCGGCCGCGTCATCCAGGGGGTTGCGGATCGCGAAACTGATCGAGCCCAGCCGCGCCGCCAGCGCCACCTTGGCAAGATCCTCCGCGGAAAGCGCCAATGTGACGGTGCGCACGCCGGGCGCGGGCGAACCGTCATTCTTGAGTTTTGCACCCACCGCCAGGACCAGGGCGCTTTGCAGAAGCAACGTGGCCTTGCTGCGATCGCCGGCCTTCTGGCCGTCCCCGAACAGCGCGCCGGGCAATGTCACGTAGAGATCGACATGGTCGGTCGCCTGGACGAAGCCGCCCGCGATATCGGCTTCGGAAACCGGGATGGAGTAGGCGCGATAGGATTGCGGCACCCGTGCGGAAAGGCCGGCGACGGTCTCCGGGCTCACTTCACTGCTCAGGATCGGCGAACCGGCGGCGATCGGAGTCAGCGCCATGTGTCCTTGCGCATCTTCCGCGCGACGAAGGGCGGCGGCGGGTGCTTTGGCAGGCGCGACCATTTGAATGGAGATGTCTTGCGCGTTCAGGATTCTGCCGCGGGGAATATCCGAGGCGCTCACCAGCATCGCCACCGTCACGCTGGCTGTTGCCGGCGCCGATGCGTGAAGGGAGCGCGCGTCCTCGCGGGCGGTCAGATTGCTCCACATCACGCCGCCCGCGGCTGCCAGCAGCAGCAAGGCGACCGGCAGAATGACGGCCGGACGATCCAGCGCGGCGCGTGAAAATGTCAGCCCCATCAACCCCGTATTCTCCAGTGGTCGCACGTAATGCGAGTAAAAATATTCTATAATGCCCGTATAAGTTGTAACGCCGGAAGCGTTACTTTTCGCTAAACGCTGAACACAAAACTCCACAAACGGCACAAATCCCCAAGAAACTCGCGTCGAAAGGCACGTCCGTTTTTGTCAGGTTCGATGGCGATGAAGGGCGGGCACTGTGCAGCGCCGCTTCGGCGGAGGTGGACGATGAAACAGTTTCTTTTGGGTTGCGCGGCCGTCATGGCAATCGCATCGCCCGCGTTCGCGACGCCGCAAGGCTGGTATGTCGGAGCCGGTATGGGTTGGAGCTCGATGTCGGGCAAAGCCGATTTCCAGGGCTTACCGGACAATGCGTTCGATTATCAGAGCAATGCCCGCCTCTCCGGCGCGCTGGGATATAAATGGGGCGGCTGGCGCGCCGAGCTAGAGCCCAATTGGGTCACCAATGACGTGCGCTTCGCCGGCCATACCGGCGGAACCACCATGGCGGCGCTGCTGGGAAATGTCGCCTATGACTATCGACTGACCGATCGCTGGATGCTGACCGGCGGGTTCGGCCTGGGCGCCGCCCGCGTCTCGCACAATATCCGCGACCTCGCGAACAATTCTCTTTACCTGGGAAGCAGCGGCACCGATTTCGCCTGGCAGGCGATGGCCGGGATCTCCTATGCCCTGTTCCACAATGTCGAGATCGGGCTCGAATATCGTTACATGAATACCGGCACGACCCGCGCGGTTTCGCAATTCGCGCCGGTACGCTTTGCGAATGGAGAAGACCAGACCGTCATGATCGGGGTCCGGTGGTATCCGTTCGCGGAGGAGGCGGCGGCCTCTCCACCAGCCCCACCCCCGCCGCCGTCTCCTCCACCGCCTCCGCCGGCCGCGCCGGCTCCCATGCCGCTGCCGCCGCCGGTGAAGACCTTTGTGGTGTTCTTCGATTTCGACAAATCGGATCTGAACGACGCCGCGCGGGTGACGATCGCCGATGCGGTGCGAAGCGCCCGGCAGAATAATTTCGTGCATGTTACGATCAACGGCCATGCCGATACGACGGGAAGCAATCCGTACAACCAGAAACTCTCGGAGCGGCGTGCTATCGCCGTGAAGGAGCAGATGGTGAGCCTGGGGATGCCGGCCGGCGATATCTTCACGGCCGGGCGCAGCTTCTCCCAGCCTCTGGTGCAGACCGGGCCTGGCGTGCGCGAGCCGCAGAACCGGCGCGCGGTGATCGATCTGGACAAGTAGCGGATCTTCGGCCCGGGCATTCCGATGCCCGGGCCGAATACGGTTATGAATGCCGGGGGCGCTGCAATGATCACGATCTACGGCCTGAAAAGATGCGGCATCACCAGGCACGCGCGCCTGGCTGGACGCGCGAAATATCGCACATCGTTTTTCCGATCACGGCCCGGCGAAGATCGGGCGGCCCTTGCTGGAACAATGGATTGCGCGGTTCGGCTGGGAAGCGGTGCTGGATCGTACGGGGTATCTTTTCTTCATGCTTCCGTACGAAACCCGGCAGAAACTCAACCGGGAAAAGCCATGGCGTTGATGCTGGCGATACCCGCCATGATAAGGTGTCCCATACTCGATACGGGGTTCGGCATCGCCGCCGGCTTTGGCCCCGGCGTGTATGAAAAATTATTCGGGGTCTGAGTGCCGGCTGGTGCCGGCGGTCTTGATCGGGATCCGCAGCGGCAGCAAAAGAGGCGCCGCGAATCTCCAGCCGCCGGCGGACCGACATGATGACCCTTTATGGTATCAAGAATTGCGACACGATGAAGAAAGCGCGTGCCTGGCTGGACGGGCACGGCATCGCTTATGCTTTTCACGACTATAAGACCGCGGGAATCGAAAAAGCGCGGCTTCAAGCCTGGGTCTCGCAGCTGGGCTGGGAGGTGCTGCTCAACCGGGCCGGCACCACCTTCCGCAAATTGCCGGATGCCGAAAAAGACGGGCTGACGGAAAAGAAGGCCATCGCGCTGATGCTGGCCCAGCCTTCGATGATCAAGCGGCCGGTTCTGGAGATGTCCGGAAAGATCACCGCCGGTTTCCGCCCCGAGCAATATGAAAAATTGCTGAAGCGCTAGCGCCCGGCAGAGTTGTGGGAGTAGGCTCGCACCCGGCAAAGCAGGGGGTTGACGCATGATGCGCAAACTGGCGGCCGAATTCATCGGAACAGCATGGCTTGTGTTGGGCGGTTGCGGCGCGGCGGTGCTGGCTGCGGCCTTTCCAGCCTTGGGCATCGGATTTGTCGGGGTGGCGCTGGCTTTCGGCCTGACGGTGCTGACCATGGCGTTCGCCATCGGCCATGTTTCGGGCTGTCATCTCAATCCGGCGGTGTCGGTCGGTCTCTGGGCGGGCGGGCGTTTTCCGGCCGGCGATCTGCCCGGCTACATCATTGCCCAGGTTGCAGGCGGCATCGCGGGCGCGGGGATCCTGTATCTGATTGCCAGCGGTCATGCGGGCTTCGATGTGCATGGGGGCTTCGCCAGCAACGGCTATGGCGAGCATTCGCCCGGCGGCTACGGGATGGCCGCCGCGCTGACCTGCGAAGTGGTGATGACGTTTGCGTTCCTGTTCGTGATCCTGGGCTCGACCCATGGCCGCGCGCCGGCCGGCTTCGCGCCGATCGCCATCGGCTTGTGCCTCACACTGATTCACTTGATTTCGATCCCGGTCACCAACACCTCGGTCAATCCGGCACGCTCCACCGCGCCCGCCTTGTTCGCGGGCGGCTGGGCGCTGGAACAGCTCTGGTTGTTCTGGGTGGCGCCGATCCTGGGCGCGGCGTTGGCAGGCTTCGTTTATCGCTGGCTGAGCCCTGACGAGCCCAAGCCGATGGATGTGGCGGGCCGCTAGATCGCTTTTCGAACCGCGTCCGTCACGGCGGCGATATCGACATTGGGATTGGCGGCAACCGAACGCAACCAGGTCTCGGTTCCGATCCGCGTGGTGGAGGCAAGGCCATCGGGCAGCCGCGCGAAAGCGCCGTCGCAATCCCCATTGGCCGGGCGGAACAGCACCACGCCCGTTTCCGGCGCGGCAAAGACCTGCCAGCGGGGATCGGCGGAGAGGGCACCGGCCAATTTATCCGCCGCATCCATGCAGCGATCGATCCGCGCGGCCAACCCTTCGCGACCCCAGGCGAGCAGCGTGGCCAGAAGCGGAATCGCGACCGCGCCATGCGAGCCCAGCACGCCGATATTGGGCGCGGCGAGATAATTGCCGCCAAAGCTGATCGCGTCATGCGCGCGCTTTTCATCGCGGAAGAAAATCAGCGCGGATTCCTTGGGCTGGAACAGCCATTTGTGCGCCGACACGGCAACGGAATCGGCATGTTCGATGCCCGCCAGCCGGGCCGCATGGGTTCGGGAAAAGACCAGCGGTCCCGCCCAGGCCGCATCGACATGGGTCCAGGCGGCACGCCCGCACAAGGAGAGGGGATCGATGGCGCCCGCGCTGGTGGTGCCCGCGGTGAGGACCAGGATGGCGTCCGACAGATTGGGAGGCAACTTGGCCGCGTCCATGCGCTGCACCGGATCGGCGGGCACGGTTTCCAGCGTCAGTCCCAATATTTTCGCCGCTTTGGGAATGCTGAGATGGGCGGCTTCGGAGGCGATGACGCGGCGGGCCCCGGTCGCGTCCCGCGCCGCCCATAAGGCGGTGAGATTGGCGAGGGTGGAACCCGGCGTCATATGCCCGCCCTGCATGCCGAAAGCGGGCGCCAACCAGGCCACGGCCTGGCGCTCGGCGGCGCGGGCGAAAGGCGCGCTGGCGGGGTGCAGAAGATTCTGATTGAGCCGCGCATTCCACAAGGTGGCGGCCCAACTCACCCATGGCGTGGGCGGGTCCATATGCGCGAAGGCATGAGGCAAATCGAGCCGCGCGGCGCCGTCGAAAACCAGCGGCGCCAAAAGATCGAGCGCCGCCGTCTCGCCGATCCCATTTTCGGCAAGGTGCGGGGGCAGGGCGGAGGCTTGGGAAAATTCGTGCTTCTCCAGCAGGTCCAGCGCATGCGCCAAGCCCTGCCGGTTCACGCCGAAACTGGGATCCGTCATGATCTTCCCCATAAAGTCGAATGGCGAGCTTGCCGGGCCTGCGCCAGAAAGCCACTAATATATCCGCCGGTCAGCCATGCGCGGGCCGCCGCGCACGGAGACAAGAAGATGACGGTTTATGTGGGAATCGGCGGCTGGGTGTTTGAGGAATGGCGGGATAATTTCTATCCCAAGGGCCTCAGCCAGAAGAAAGAGTTGGAATATGCCAGCCGTCATCTCACCGCCATCGAAGTCAACGGCACATATTACGGTTCGCAGAAGCCGGAAAGCTTTGCCCGCTGGTATGACGAAACGCCGGACGATTTCGTCTTCACCTTGAAGGGGCCCCGTTTCGCCACCAACCGCCGCGTGCTGGCCGAATCCGGGGATTCGATCGAACGCTTTGTCGAAAGCGGCATCACCCGGCTGAAAAAGAAGCTGGGTCCGATCAATTGGCAGTTCATGGCGACCAAGAAATTCGATCCGGAGGATTTTTCCGCTTTCCTGTCGCTCTTGCCGGCAAAGCATGACGGGATGGCATTGCGTCATGCGGTGGAAGTGCGCCACCCGAGCTTCGCCTCTGCCGAATTCGTGACGCTCTGCGCCAAGCACAGAGTCGCGATCATCACGTCCGGCGACAGCGAATTCCCCCTGATCGCCGACGTTACCACCGATTTTGCCTATGCCCGGATCATGGGGACAACGGACAAGGAAAAGTTGGGCTATTCCAAAGCGGCGATCGCCAAATGGGCGGAGCGGGCCAAGGACTGGTCGCAAGGCCATGCGCCCAAGGATCTTCCGCTGTTGACCAAGGCGGCGGCGAAAAAGAACCGCGACGTGTTCCTGTTCGTGATTTCCGGCGCCAAGGCGCGCAATCCGGCCGCGGCCCAGGCGATCATCGCCGCGCTCTGATCCGTTCCGCGCATGGCAGGCCTGCGCTTGTCAAAGCGACCATGCCCGCGGAGGATCGCGGTCCAAAAAGGGGGCTGCGATGCGTCTGATCGGCATGCTGGATTCGCCTTATGTGCGGCGGGTTGCGATTTCCATGAAATTGATGGGGATCGCATTCACCAACGAACAGATTTCCCTGTTTCGAAACTTCGACGAATTCCGCGCCATCAATCCGGTGGTCAAGGCGCCGACCCTGGTGACCGATGACGGGGCGGTGTTGATGGATTCCGGGCTGATCCTGGAATATCTCGAACGGCTGGCGGGCCCCCAGCGCAGCCTGATGCCGGCCGCTGCGCCTGAACATGTGGAGGCGCTGCGTGTGATAGGTTTGCAGCTGGCGGCCTATGAAAAGTCGGTGCAGATCATCTATGAACACAATCATCGTCCGCCGGAAAAATGGCACCAGCCCTGGCTCGATCGCGTGCAGGGTCAATTGCTGGCGGCTTATGGGGAACTGGAAAAGGCGATGGCGCGTCATTCGGGCTGGTTCGGCGGCGACCGGGTGATGCAAGCGGATGTCACTGTCGCGGTGGGATGGCGCTTCATGCAGCACGAAGTTCCCGAGATCGTGACCCCCAAAGCATTCCCGAAATTGGCGGCGCATTCCGCGCGCGCCGAAGCCTTGCCGGCGTTTATCGAAACCGGATTCTAGGCCTCGCCCGGTTGCCGGTGGCGCAGAACCGTCAACTGGACATCGGCGCGGTGGCGGAAGCCCAGTTTTTCATAGACCGCGATCGCGCCCTTATTGTGCGGATAGACATGCAGGAATAATTGCTCGCCCCGCGCCACGATCTTGGCGGCGACGATGCGCATCAGCTTGGCGGCCAGGCCCCGGCCCCGCGCATCGGGATGGGTGCAGACCGCGCTGATCTCGGTGAAGCCTGGAACGCGCATCCGCATCCCCGCCATCGCGATCAATTTTCCATTTTCGCGCACGCCGACAAAATCTCCCAGCTCATGGGTGCGGGCATGAAAGGGGCCGGGCTGCGTCAGCTCCGCCAGCGCCCGCATGTCTGGCGCATCGTCATTGCCGAGGGCGATGACGCCGGAATAATCGTCGGGGGCGGGAATGCGAGCGGCCGTCATCTGCCGGACCGGTTCTTCGAAGAGAACAAGCAGCCCGGGTGGGGGAACAATTTTGTCCGGCTCCACCAAAGCGAGGCCGCCATCCATCGGCGTCAATTTCCCCAGCGCCAGCAATTGGTCCGGCGCATTGTCGCGCGCGGCGCCGAAAGGTTCGATATCGGCCGGATAGCGCAACCCATGCGCGGGATCGCCCAATGCCAGGTGCGCCTGGTGCGTCGTCAATGCGTTCCAGACCGGACGATCGAGAATGTGAAGTGCCATGCATTTGCTCCAGCGCGTGCAAACATTGGTTTGTTTCGTTATCGATCCGCAGAAAGCTTCCGGTAGGTAAAATAAATATCGGCGGCAACATTGCCGTTGAGTTGCCGCCGCTGACATTAAAAGGATGCTGCTTCATGGCATTGGGATAATGCCGACAAGATTTACGACAAATTCCCAATGATTAAAATGGAAAGCGCGCCCGTGAATTTCTAGCCTGCTCTTCGAAGCACAAGAGCGGATTTGATGGAAATATCACAAAGGAACCTTCGTTCGCGATTTCCGGACCCCAAGCGGATCCATCGCGCATTATTCGGTGCCTATTACGAAGAAGACATCTACGACAGATATTGCGGACTGATGCCGCGCGCCATGCGCATGTTCCATTGGCGGATCGAAGACGCCATCCGCCGCCGCAACCTGATTTTCGTGCATGTGCCCCGGGTGGCCGGGACCTCGATCGCCCGGGCTCTTTACGGGCCGCGCTGCACCCGCCATCACAGCATCCGCTACTACAAGACGGTGGCGCCCCGTTTCTGGGCCCAGGCCGATTCCTTCGCGGTGCTGCGCGATCCCTTCGACCGTTTTGCGTCGTCCTATGCCTTCGTGCGCAGCGGGGGGACCGAAACCTGCCGCCTCAGCGATGTTTTCGTGGAGCAGACCGCGCGCCTGCGCAATGTCGATGATTACCTGTCCTTCATCGAGGACCGCGATGCGCTGTCGCTGGATTTCGTGATGCGCCCGCAAAGCTGGTTCGTCTGTGACCTGAAGACCGGCGCCCCGCTGGTGAAGCGCCTCTTCCTCTATGGCGGGGACGATGCGTTGTTGTCGGACTTCCTGAAATCGCACGGCGTGGACAAGCTGGCCTGGCTCAATCCCTCGATGCGCAATCCCCTGGAATTGTCGGCGCGGCAACGGCGCCGAATCGAAAAAATCTATGCCCGGGATTTTGAGTTGGTGGGGGCGTTGCGATACCGGCGCGCGCAGGAGTCTCCCGATCTCCTGCGCGTGGCCGGCGTCGCGGCGGAATGACGGACGGGGGGCGCGATCAGGGATAGCCGCCCGCGCCTTCGATCCGCTCACCCGTAACCCAGCCGGACTCATCCGACGCCAGGAATATAGCGATTTTCGCGATGTCGTCCGGCTGGCCGATGCGCCCCAGCGGCGTGCTGGCCTTGGCTTGGGCTTCGAAGTCGCTGCCGATGACACCCGCGGCGTGGGTCCCCTCGGTCTCGATCATGCCCGGCGCCAATGTGTTGACGCGGATATTCTTTGATCCCAACTCGGCGGCGAGGACGCGGGTCACTGAATCCAGCGCGCCCTTGGTGGCGGAATAGACTACCGATTGCGGAAAGGCGCGGGTGCTGACGACCGAACTGACATTGATGATGCTGCCGCCATCCTCGCCGAAATAGACCGCCGCTTCCTTGGCCGCCAGGATCGGGCCCAGCACATTGGTGTTGAACTGGCGGTGGAATTCATCCGGTTTCACATTTTCCAACGCGTCGAACTGATAGACCCCGGCATTGTTGACCAGGACATTGGGCGTGCCCAAAGCCTGTTTGGTTTCCGCGAAAAGCCGGGTCACGTCGTCGATCTTGGACATGTCGCCCTGGATCGCCACGGCCTTGCCGCCGGCCTTTTCGATATCCGCGACCACCTTGTCCGCCCCGGCGCGGGAGGAGGCGTAATTGACCGCCACGGCGGCGCCTTCGGCGGCCAAGGCCCTGGCAATCCCGGCCCCGATGCCCTTGGACGCCCCCGTCACCACCGCCACTTTTCCCTTGAGTTTGCTCATGATTTCCCTCGATTGCGAATGACTTCGACAGTTAGATAAGTATCGAAATGACAACCGCAAGGCCCCTGTAAAATTCAAGCACAGGCCCGCCTCCCCCGTGCATGCGAAGCATGCTGACGGGGGAGGGTGAGTAGCGGCAGCGTACGAACGTAGCACGCTCTTGAGCGTGCGAAGGTCGGAGGGGGTTAAATCCGTTTCAGCCGCGCCACATAGGCGTCCAACAGGTCGCGCTGCACGGCGAGATTCATGCATTTGCCGTCGCGGGTGATTTCCACCAGCCCGGCATTTTCCAGTTCCTTGATGTGATGGGAGAGGGTGGCGGCGCTGACCTTGTGCGCGCCGCGGATCGCCGAACAGGCCATGGGCGGTTCGGATGCGCCGATCTGCTTGAGAATCTGGTAACGGCGCGGCTCGGCCAGGGCGCGGGCGATCCGCGTGAATTGCCGGTCCGAAAGTTTCGTCGGTGCCATGATGGACCCTAGTCTCCAGACAATTCGGCTGTCCAGATCGTGATTTCCATTGTTCCTACGCTACTAGGGATAGATAATGGCGGTGTCCGGGTTTTTGAAGCTGTGTGCGAGTTCAAATCGCGCTTGCCCCTCTGAGGCATGACCGGTTGATTGCGAACCCTTCAAGCTTGAGCGCCGATGGAACAGGAAGCTTACCGCCACGTCCCGTATGATGTCGAAGTCGAGCAGGCTCTGCTCGGCGCCATCCTGGTGGACAATCAGGCGCTGGAGCGCGTCGCGGCATTGCTCAGGCCCGAGCATTTCTACGACCCGCTGCACGCGCGCATCTTCGAGACCATGAGCGTCGCGGTGGAGCGGGGCAGCTTCGTGCTCACGCCTCTGACCTTGCATGCGGCAATGAAAGCCGATCCCGGCCTGATCGAAGTGGGCGGCACCGCCTATCTGGCGGGCCTGGCCCAGGCCGCGCCGTCCATGCCGAATGTGCGCGATTTCGCCCGCATCCTGCACGATCTGGCGGTGCGCCGCAGCCTGATCCGCATCGGCGAGGACATCGTCAATACCGCCTATGAAGCGCCCACCGAAAAGGGACCCCAGGTCCAGATCGCCGAAGCGGAAAAGGCGCTCTATGCCGTCAGCGAGACCAGCAAATATGGCGAAGGCCCGCTGGATTTCCACGAAGCGCTGCGCCGGACCGTGGAATCCGCCGAAAAGGCGCAGGCGCGCGGGGGCCGCATTTCCGGCATCACCACCGGCTTCACCGAAATCGACTTGGTGCTGGGCGGTCTTCAGCCGTCCGATCTTCTGATCCTGGCGGGCCGTCCGGGCATGGGCAAAACCGCGCTGGGCACCAACATGGCGTTCAACACGGCCCGCGCTTATCTGCGCGACCTGGAAGCGGGCGCCGAATATCCCAGCGGCGCGCCGGTCCTGTTCTTCTCGCTGGAAATGGCGGCACAGCAACTCTCCGCCCGTATCTTGTCCGAGAATACCGAGATCGAAGGCTGGAAGATCCGCAATGGCCGCTTCTCGGAAGCGGAATGGGAGAAATTCGTTCTCTCCATGCAGGATCTGTCCAGCCTGCCGCTCTTCATCGACGATACCGGCGGCATTTCCATCGCCCAGATCGCGGCCCGCGCCCGCCGCCTGAAGCGGGAAAAGAATATCGGCTTGATCATCATCGACTATCTGCAGCTGGTGGAGCCGTCGCGCCGGGCCGAGAACCGGGTGCAGGAAATCACGGAAGTCACCAAGGGCCTCAAGACCCTGGCCAAGGAATTGAACATTCCCATCCTGGCTTTGTCGCAGCTGTCGCGCGGCGTCGATGCGCGCGACGACAAGCGCCCGGTCCTGTCGGATTTGCGCGAATCCGGCTCCATCGAGCAAGACGCGGACGTGGTGATGTTCGTTTACCGCGAGGAATATTACCTGAAGTCCCGCGAGCCTGAGGCGGGCTCCGCCGAACATGCCAAATGGATGGACAAGCTGGACCGAGCCACCAACAAGGCCGAAGTGCTGATCGAAAAGCACCGCCACGGCCAGACCCGTTCGATCGAGCTGATGTTTGAAGGCGCCTTCACCCGCTTCAGCAACAAGGCCGACGAGTCCTTCCAGGCGCACTAGTCCTTGCCGACATTGATGAAACGGGCGCGGCCCGCCGCCAGGAGCGCGATCTGGCGGGGCAGCAGCTTGAGGTCGTAGCCGAAGCGGATCAGTTCGCGCCGGGCATAGGTAAGATCGAATTTTCTGAGGCCCACCCGCCAGCCTTCGATATCGGACTTGTCGCCGATGAAATCCTGCTGCCGCGCGACGGTCGGCAGCAACTGCCAGGGCTGGAGCCGGGCGAAGATTTTCGAATTGTTGGGATTGAAGAGAAGGTGATCCACCGGCAGGTCGAATTGGGGGACGGCCAGCAATATTTCCGCCGCCCGGCGGGAGAGGATATAGGCCGCGGCTCCGGTGTGGCGCGAATGCATGCGGGCGATGCGAAAGCCCTGACCCACGTCGGCGAAATCCGACAACAGGACGCTCTGTCCTGGCGGCCCATAATGCTCCAGCTTGATCAGATCGACGCCCTTGGGAATCCAGCCGGCGCCGCCCAGCACAAAGCGCGCGCCGTCTTTCAGCACCACATCGTCTTCCAGCACGGCGGCATGGGATGCGCCGCTGTCGAGCAATGCTTGCCAGGCGTCGCGATGGGACAGGGAGCAGCATTTGTCGCCGCGGGGGATTTCGCCCAAGGGACCATTGGACAGGAACCAACGCTCCAGGGTTCCATCCTCGATATCCCTGGCATCGCGCGCATTCCGTCGCGTCAGGCTAAGGCCCAGCTTTTCGGCCTGTGACGCCATGGCCGCAAGCCGGTCGGGGCGCCGCGCCAGGTTGACGAGGTAAATGTCCATACAGGTTTATGCAACGCGGGTTGCATTTTGTGAAATCCCGACGAAATTGGTGCGACACGGCGTCAGGCGGTATGCTTGCCGGGCCGACGCGCATGGGCGGCAAGCCGCAAGAGAGTTGTTTTTTTGACCGATCACGCTCTGGCCTTTTACGGAAACCGCGGTCTGCCGGGCGAGGAAGAACGGCGGCTGATGATCCGCCGTATCTTGTCCTGGACCCTGGTGGGGCTGGTTCATGTCCTGCTGCTGTCGGTCTTCATTCTGGGCCAGTACCGGCACGAGCGCCTCACCTTGCGTCCGCAAAAAGAGATCATTCTGGATCTCACCCGCTTGCCCAAAGGGGTGGCGCCGCCCATCCGGTTGATCCAACCCCTGGTCCCGCATGCCCAGGCGCCGACCATCACCACCGCGCCGGTGATCGTGCTGCCGCCGCCCAATGCCGACCAGACTGCCCCTCAGACCCCCGCCGATATCCTCAAGGCGATCGGGGAGGCTTTGTCCTGCGGGGCGGAGAATTATGAGAATCTCACCCAGGCCGAACGGGCCCGGTGCAAGCGCGAGCCCTGGATCGCGCGCAAGATGCCGGACGGCACCATCGTGCTGCAGGCCGCCAATCCCATTTCGCCGTATGCGCCGCCGCCCGTTCCGAAAATATCCGGCGCCGACGCCATGCGCCGCCGCATGGAAACCGCGCCGCCTTGCCCGATCCTGGTCACCACGCCCGGCTGCGTTGCCCAGACCCCGATGGTGGGAATTGGCATACCTACGAATTGACGACCGGCCAACTGATAGGGGTGCTGGACGGGAATGCCCGGGGCGGGCCATTGTCCGGCCATGAGGGACACCGACTTCGAAGCCTGCCACCTGACCGTCCGGCTGGGGGCCATCGCGGAAAATTTCCGGACCTATCAGCGCCTGGCGGGCCCATCCGCCGTCGCGGGCGTGATCAAAGCCGATGCCTATGGCCTGGGCGCGGATTTCGTGGCGCCGGCCCTGGCGGCGGCGGGCTGCGACACTTTCTTCGTGGCGCGGCTGGAAGAGGCGACCGCACTGCGCCGCGTGCTCCAGGATCGCGCCACGCGGATATTCCTTTTGGACGGCGCGCCGCCCGATGCGGTGCCGGCCTTGATCGCGCATCACATCACGCCCGTACTCAATTCGCTGGCCGAAGTCGCGGCCTGGAATGCGGCGGCGGCCACCGCGCGCCGCAGCCTGGATGCCGCCATCCATATCGATACCGGCATGAACCGGCTGGGCCTGCCCGGTGAGGAATTGTCCATTCTCGCGGGCGAGTGGAAGACGCGGCTGAAGAATATCAATCTGGTTCTGCTGATGAGCCATCTGGCTTCGGGCGACGAACCCAACAGCAAGATGAACGACCAGCAGCTGTCGCGTTTTCGCACCGCGCTGGCCATGTTGCCGCCGGCGCCGGCCAGCCTGGCGGCCTCGGGCGGGGCGTTCCTGGGCAAGCCTTACTGGTTCGATCTGGTGCGGCCCGGAATCGGACTATTCGGGGGCGCTCCGCAGGAAGGCGGAAAATCCATGAAAACCGTGGCGGTCCTGACCGGACGGGTGCTGCAGCTGCGCCGAATTGACTCAGGCCAAAGCGTTGGTTACGCAGCGACGTTTCGCGCCAAAAGGCCCACCATGATTGCCACCGTGGCGCCCGGCTATGCCGCCGGCATTCCACGCACATTGTCCAACAAGGGCGTCGCTTTCGCGGCGGGCAAGCGCGTGCCGTTCGCCGGACGCGTCTCGATGGACATGATCGGCGTGGATTTCAGCGAGGTGACGGCGAAAGTGGGAGATACGGTGGAGTTTTTGGGCGATCACGTGACGTTGGAAGAAGTGGCGGCGCTGGCCGGCACCAACGCCTATGAAATCCTCACCGGCCTTCGGCTTCCGCGCCATTACACGGACGCGGCGTCATGAATTTCTTCGCCGTCATCGGGCGCGCCGTTTTGAATTTGCTGGCGCAGATCGGCCGCGTCACCCGCTTCACCGGGCAGACCCTGGCCGCGACCGTCAGCGTGCCTTTTTACGGGCGGCTGCTGGTGCAGCAGATCATGCGGATCGGCTATTTCTCGCTCCCCGTGGTGGGGCTGACCGCGCTTTCCACCGGCGCGGTGCTGGCGCTGCAGATTTATCTGGGCGGCAATCGTTACGGCGCCGAAGCCATCGTGCCGCAGATCGTGGTTCTGGGCATCACCCGCGAATTGGGGCCGGTGATCGCCGGCTTGATGGTGGCAGGCCGGGTCGCCGCCGCCATCGCGGCCGAACTGGGCACCATGAAAGTGACGGAGCAGATCGACGCGCTCACCACCCTTGCCACCAATCCCATCAAATATCTGGTGGTGCCACGTCTGCTGGCGGCGGTGATCTCCCTGCCGGTGTTGACGGCGGTGGGCGATTCCATCGGTGTCTTGGGCGGCTATCTGGTCTCGACCTACAATCTGGGCTTCACCGGCTCGATCTATCTCAAGAACACGGTGGATTTCGCCAAGAGCGATGACATTATCTCGGGCCTGATCAAGGCGGCGGTGTTCGGCTTCATCATCGCCATCATGGGCTGCTACAACGGCTTCTTCTCCAAGGGCGGGGCGCAGGGCGTGGGTGCGGCCACCACCAATGCCGTGGTCACTTCCAGTATCCTGATCCTCGCCGCCGACTTCGTTCTCACCGCTGTCCTGTTCCACACATCATGACCGCCAAAATCGAAATGATCGGGGTCAAGAAGCGCTTCGGCTCCAAAGTGGTGCTGAACGGCATCGACCTGTCCGTCGAGAAGCAATCCTCCACCGTGATCATCGGCGGCTCGGGCACCGGCAAGTCCGTCGCCATCAAATCCATCCTGGGCATTCTCACGCCCGACGAAGGCACCATCCGCATCGATGGCGAGGATGTGACCCGGCTGAAGGGCGCGGCGCGCGATCCCTTGATGAGGAAATTCGGCATGCTGTTCCAGGGCGGCGCCTTGTTCGACAGTCTGCCGGTCTGGGAGAATGTGGCGTTCGGATTGATCCAGGGCCATGGCGTGGCGCGGTCCAAGGCCAAGGACATCGCCATCGAAAAACTGGCCAAGGTCGGGCTCACCAGCGATGTCGCCTATCTCAGCCCCGCCGAATTGTCCGGCGGCATGCAGAAGCGCGTGGGCCTGGCCCGCGCCATTGCGGCGGATCCGGAGATCATCTTCTTCGACGAGCCCACCACGGGCCTCGATCCCATCATGGCCGACGTCATCAACGACCTGATCGTGTCCACGGTGAAGGATGTGGGCGCCACCGCGCTGTCGATCACCCATGACATGACCAGCGCGCGGAAGATTTCCGACCGCATCGCCATGCTCTATCAGGGTAAGATCATCTGGAACGGCCCCACCGCGGAGATCGACCGCAGCGGCAATCCCTATGTCGATCAGTTCATCCATGGCCGGGCCGAAGGTCCGATAAAAATGGCAGTCAAAGCGTAGCTTTGGCTGCCTTAAAAAAGCCGATCAAGATGGGTGAGGCGCGACCGGCGTAGCCGGGCAAATCGGTCCAGTGGACCGATTTGAACACCGAACGCCGCGAGCCCGAAGCGAGCGGCAATCCGGAAATCGCGGTCTTTCCGGCTGTCTTGACGCCTGTGCTAGACTTGATTCATGGCCAAATCCTCTTCCTCCTTTGTTTGCCAGAGCTGCGGCGCGACCCACGCAAAATGGTCGGGCAAGTGTGAAGCCTGTGGCGGCTGGAACACCATCACGGAAGAGGGGGCGTCGCCCCCCATCGGCGGCAGCGCCACAAGGCGCGTAAAAGGGCGCAAATTCGCGCTTGAAGATCTGAAGACGGAAGACGCTCCGCCGCCCCGCCGCATTACCGGCGTGACGGAATTCGACCGGGTCTGCGGCGGCGGCCTGGTACCCGGCTCGGCGCTTCTGGTGGGCGGCGATCCCGGCATCGGAAAATCCACGCTGATCCTGCAGGCGTTGGGCGAATATGCCCGCAAGGGCGGCCACGCCGTTTACATTTCCGGCGAAGAAGCGATGGCCCAAGTGCGCATGCGCGGCGCCCGCATGGAATTATCCCAGGTGCCGCTCAACCTGGGCGCGGCCACCAATGTCGAGGATATTCTGGCGACCTTGGAAGGCGGCAAGCCGCCCGGCATCGTCGCCATCGATTCCATTCAGACGCTTTGGACCGGTGCATTGGATGCGGCGCCCGGCACCATCGCCCAGGTTCGCACCGCCAGCTTCGATCTGGTGCGCTTCGCCAAATCCTCCGGCGCGGCGTTGATACTGGTGGGCCATGTCACCAAGGAAGGCCAGATCGCCGGTCCCAAGGCGGTCGAGCATCTGGTCGATGCGGTACTCTATTTCGAAGGCGAGCGGGGCCACCATTTCCGCGTGCTGCGGGCAGTGAAGAACCGCTTCGGTCCCACCGACGAAATCGGCGTATTCGAGATGACGGGCAAGGGCCTGGCGGAAGTCGCCAATCCCTCCGCGCTGTTCCTGGGCGACCGGGATTCCAGCGCCCCCGGCACGGCGGTGTTCGCGGGGCTGGAGGGCACCCGGCCGCTCCTGTGCGAAATCCAGGCGCTGGTGGCGCCCACCGGTTACGGCACGCCGCGCCGCGCGGTGGTGGGCTGGGACACGGGCCGGCTGGCGATGATCCTGGCGGTGCTGGATGCGCGGGCCGGGGTGGGTATCGGCGGCTCCGATGTCTATCTGAATATCGCAGGCGGCCTGAAAATCGCCGAACCGGCCTGCGACCTGGCCGCGGCGGCGGCGCTGGTTTCGTCCGTAGGCGGACAACCATTGCCGACGGACAGTGTTTTCTTCGGCGAGATTTCCCTTTCCGGCGATATCCGCCCGGTGCCGCAGGCGGAATCGCGGCTGAAAGAGGCCGCCAAGCTGGGCTTCAAGCAAGCCTTCATCCCCAAAGGAACCAAGGTCGACGGAGCCGGGCTGAAGCTGACCGAAATGACCAGCGTGGCCGATCTTCTGGTCTTCGCGCCCCGGCCGTCGCAAGCGCGGGGACCGAAAATCCCTTCAACGGGCTAGGGCTTTTCGCGCCGTTGCACCACAATCCGCCAATCCGAATCGGCAAAGCTGCTAAAATCGACTCATGGTCCTGCCCATCACATTCGTGGATGTCCTGGTGCTGCTGGCGGTGGCGGTATCCTGCGGCTATGCGGCGTGGCGCGGCTTCATGTCCGAAGTGTTGGGCATTTTCGCCTGGGCGGCGGCGGCGTTCGCCACGCTTTATTTCGGCCCCTGGCTGATCCCCTTGATGCGGGGCGTGATCTCCACGCCCTGGCTGGCGTCGCTGGCCGCCTATGCCGGCATTTTCCTGGTGGTGGTCATTCCGCTCTCCTTCATCGGCCACCGTTTTTCGGAAACCGTGAAACATTCTCCCATCGGGCCGCTGGACCGGGGGCTGGGCATCGCCTTCGGCGTGGTGCGGGGCCTGGTGGTGGTTGCCGTGGCTTACATCGCGTTTACCCATTTCGTCCCGATCAAGGACCATCCGGCCGCGCTGAAACAGGCGCGCAGCCTGCCGTTGATCCAATCCTCCGCCGAAGTGCTGCTGTCCCTGGCTCCCGCCCGGACTTACGAGGATTTCGCCAGCCGCCCGCCCACGGCCGATAAGCCGCACCGCGACGCCCTGGGCGACCTGATCCGGCGCAATTCCGAGGCCAATGAAGCGCCGGAAACCGCCCCCGCTGAGGACCATGTGCAACATAAAAGCACAGCAGCCAGGACAGGGCAGAAAGGCTATGGCGCCAAGGACCGCCGCGCGCTAGACACCCTGCTCGGGGCCACGGGGAACGGCGGAAACGGCAAGCCATGACCGGCCAAAAAGACCATATGTTTGACGAGGCCAACTTCGCAGACGATGCGCTGCATGAGGAATGCGGCGTTTTCGGGATTTTCGGCCATGCCGATGCCGGCGCCCTGAGCGTGCTGGGACTTCATGCGCTTCAGCATCGCGGCCAGGAAGCGGCGGGCATCGTCACCTACGACAATGGCCATTTCATCGCCGAACGACATCCCGGTCTGGTGGGCGACGCCTTCGGCCGCAAATCCGACGCCGCCAAGAATCTGAAGGGCCAATATGCGGTGGGCCATGTGCGCTATTCCACCGCCGGCGGCTCCAATGCCCGCAACATTCAGCCGATCTTCGCCGATCTTACCGGCGGCGGCATCGCGGTAGCCCATAACGGCAATCTCACCAATGCGCATACCTTGCGCGCCGAACTGGTCGGCCAGGGCGCGATCTTCCAATCGACCTCCGATACCGAAACCATCGTGCATCTGGCGGCCCGCAGCGCCTGTCCGCGCATCGTCGACAAGCTGATCGACGCGTTGCGCCAGGTCGAAGGCGCCTATTCGCTGGTGGCGCTCACCTCCAAGAAGCTGATCGGGGTGCGCGATCCCTTCGGCGTCCGCCCCCTGGTGCTGGGCATGCTGGAAGGCGCGCCCATCCTGGCTTCGGAAAGCTGTGCCCTGGACATTATCGGCGCCGAATTCGTCCGCGACGTGAAGCCCGGTGAGATGGTGGTGGCGACCAAGGAAGGGATCGAAAGCCATTTCCCCTTCAAGCCGCAGCAGCATCGCTTCTGCGTCTTCGAATATATCTATTTCGCGCGCCCCGATTCCACCTTGGAAGGCCGCAATGTCTATGAAGCGCGCAAGCGCATCGGCGAAGTGCTGGCCGCGGAATCGCCGGTCGAAGCCGATATGATCATCCCGGTGCCGGATTCCGGCGTGCCCGCCGCGCTGGGCTTTGCCAATGCGGCGAAGCTGCCGTTCGAGCTGGGCATCATCCGCAACCATTATGTCGGCCGCACCTTCATCGAGCCGTCGGATCGCATCCGCCATCTGGGCGTGCGCCTGAAGCACAATCCCAATCGCGCCAAGCTCAAAGGCAAGAAAGTCGTGCTGGTGGACGATTCCATCGTGCGCGGCACCACCTCCAAGAAGATCGTGGAGATGGTGCGCGATGCCGGCGCCAGCGAGGTGCATTTCCGGGTCGCCAGCCCGCCCACCACCCATTCCTGTTTCTATGGCGTGGACACGCCCAACACCGACGATCTTCTGGCCCACCGGATGGATGTCGAAGGCATGCGCCGCTTCATCGGCGCCGACAGCCTGGCCTTCATTTCCATGAACGGGCTGTACCGGGCGATGGAACGGCCGGCCCGCGATCCGCGCGCGCCCGGCTTCTGCGACGCCTGCTTCTCGGGCGAATATCCGATTTCGCTGACCGACATTTCCGGCGGCGCGCGGGATCGCCAGCTGTCGCTTTTAGCCGACGTCGCCTGATGAGCGGGCGGTTTTCCGGACGGATCGCCCTGGTGACGGGTGCATCGAGAGGCATCGGCCGGGCCGCCGCCATCGCGCTGGGCCGCGAAGGCGCCCATGTCATCTGCGTGGCGCGCACCGTGGGCGGGCTGGAAGAAACCGACGACGCCATCCAGAAAGCCGGCGGCACCGCCACTTTGGTGCCGCTCAATCTGAAAGATTTCGCGGCCATCGACCGGCTGGGCGCCTCGATCTTCGAGCGCTGGAAGAAGCTGGATGCGTTTTTCGGCAATGCCGGCACCTTGGGCGCGCTGACGCCGCTGACCCATCTGGATCCCAAGGTCTTCCAGGAATTGCTCGACATCAATGTCACCGCCAACTGGCGGCTGCTGCGTTCCTTCGATCCCTTGTTGCGGCAGTCCGATGCGGGGCGGGTGTTGATGGTCAGCTCCGCCGCGGCCCGCCGCAACACCGCCTTCTGGGGCGGCTATGCCATGAGCAAGGCGGCGCTGGAGACGATCACCTTCACCTATGCCGCCGAATGCAACGGCACCAATGTGAAAGTGAATGCGCTGGATCCCGGCCCAGTGCGCACCATCATGCGGGCCAAGGCGATGCCGGGCGAAGACCCCGCGACTTTGCCGCGTCCCGAAGAGTTGACGCCCACCATCCTGGATGCCTTGTCGCCCGCGAACGACAGCCACGGCGAATTGATCAAGTTCCGCAAAGGCGCCTAAGAAACATTTCTCCATGACCGGCCTTGAGCCGGTCATCCATGGATGGGCGGATCAAGGCCGCCCATGGCGAGATTTTGGCTATTTCTTTTTATCGTAAGGATTCTTGGTGTTGCGCATCACCAGGCGCACCGGCGTGCCCTTGAGATCGAAATTCTCGCGCAACCCGTTCACCAGATAACGCTGATAATCCTCGGGCAGGGCGTCGAGCTGGTTGCCGAACAAGGTGAAGGTGGGCGGCCGCGCCTTGGTCTGGGTCATGTAGCGGATGCGCACCCGGCGGCCCTTGATGGCCGGCGGGGCGTGGCGGGAGAGGGCGCTTTCCAGAAACCGGTTGACCGCTGCGGTGGGTGCGCGGCTGTTCCAGGCGCGGTCGGCGGCCATGATGGCGTCGGGCAAACGGTTCAGGCCTTCGCCGGTGCGCGCGGAAATCGCCACCAGGGCGGCGCCCGCCACCTGCGGCAACAACCGGTCCAGCTTTTCCCGCAATTCCGAGATCGCGCCGTTCTTGTTTTCCTTCAGGTCCCATTTGTTGACCGCGAAGACGATGGCCCGGCCTTCGCGCGCGATCAGGTCGGCGATCGCCAGATCCTGTTTCTCGAAAGGCTGAGTGGCGTCGATCATCACGATCACGCAATCGGCAAAGCGGATGGCCTCCAGGGTCGAGCCGACCGACATTTCCTCCAGGACCTCGCCCGCGACCCGGGCTTTCTTGCGCAAGCCGGCGGTGTCGTGGAGCAGCACCTCGCGGTCGCTTTTTTGATCGTCGTTTGGGATCCGCCAGGGCGCGGCGATGGAATCGCGGGTAAGGCCCGCTTCCGGACCGGTGATGGAACGGTCCTCGCCCAGAAGCTGGTTGAACAGGCTCGACTTGCCGACATTGGGCCGGCCCACCAGCGCCAGGCGCAGCGGCTTGGTACGATAGTCGAAAGCGGGTTCTTCGCTTTCCGCATCGTCCGGCGTGTCTTCCACCTCGAACGTGTCTTCATCCTCTTCTTCGGCGACCGCAACTTTCGGCGCCAAGGGTTCCAGCGCCGCCGCCAACTGGTCCATGCCCAGTGCATGCTCGGCGGAGATTTTCAGCGGCTCACCGAAGCCCAGCGCAAAGACATCGGCCAGCGCGGCGGGTTCGATCAGGCGGCCTTCGCATTTGTTGGCGGCCAGGATCACCGGCTTGCCGGAGCGGTGCAGGGCGGCGGCGATGATCTCGTCGCCCGCCGTCACCCCCGCGCGGGCATCGATCACAAAAAGAAGCGCGTCGGCGTCGACGATGGCCGCCAAGGTCTGGCCGGTCATCCGGCCGCTCAGGCTTTCGGGCGCGGCGTCTTCGAAGCCTGCCGTGTCGATCAGGCGCAGTTCCATGCCGTCGAACACCACATCGGCGGTGCGGCGGTCCCGCGTCACGCCGGGCGTGTCATGCACGATGGCGATGCGCCGGCCCGCGATGCGGTTGAAGAGGCTCGACTTGCCGACATTTGGCCTGCCGACAATGGCGAGGGTGAATGGGCGCGGTTCTTTCGGCCCCTGGGTTCGTCGCTCGTCGCTCATGGACGTCATGTCCACATCGCTCCTCGCTCCTGCCGGGGAACCGAAATCCCTCGCGCCCGAAGCGGTGATGAAAGAGAAAGATTCGGTTTATTTCAGCGCCACCAGTTCGGCGTCGTTGGTGAGAATATAGAGCGTTTCGTCCGCCACCACCGGGGCGATGCTGGTGCCGCCGGGAATTTCGACCCGGCCCAGCAGCGCGCCGGTATAGGGCGAGATCGCTTCGGCATAGCCGTCCGAAGACACCACGATCAGCTTGTTGGAGACCAGCACCGGTCCTGCCCAGTCGATGGGATGGCGCTTGCGGTCCGGGTCGGTGAAGGCGGGAAGCTGATGGATCCAGCGGACCTTGCCTTCCTTGCGGGTGAGGCACATCAGCTGTTCGTCGCCGGTCAGGACATAGACATAATCGCCGGCCACCCAGGGGGTCTGGGTGCCGCCGATGTCACGGGTCCAGGCGCGGTCGCCCGAGGCCAGCGCGATCGCGGCCATCACGCCGGAATGGCTGATGGCGAAGACCATGTCGCGGTCGATCACGGGGCGCCCGGCAATGTCGTCGAGTTCGGACAGGGCCGTGACCTGGCCGGAATGCGACAGAACATCGTTCCAGGCCTGCTGGCCGTTCTGCACCCGCAGCGCGAAGAGTTCGCCCGAGGTATAGGGCGCGATCACGAACTGGCCGGAAACGGCGGCGCTGGTGGAGGAGAGGATGCCGGCGGATTCGGCCACGCCCTGCTGGTCCCACAGGGTGCGCCCGTCGGCCTCCGACAAGGCATAGAAATGATTGTCATGGGTGGAGAAGAAGATGCGCCCGCCATTGACCACCGGGGCATTGACGATGGGCACGCCCATGTCGTGACGCCAGAGTTCGCGGCCGGTCGCCGCGTCCATCGCGATCAGGACGCCGAAGCCCGACGTGGCGAAGATCTTGCCGGCGTCATATGCGACGCCGCCGCCCATGCCGGTCACCGGCTCGATGGTGTTGGGCTTGCCGAGAAGGCCCCACAAGGTGGGCATGTCGGTGCCGTTCTTGGGCGCCAGCCGCTTGTCCCATACGGCCTTCCCGTTCCTGGTGTCGAAGGCATAGACATGAGCTTCCGAATCCAGGACGAAAATGCGTCCGCCGCCGATCACCGGCGAGGCGGTGAGGCGCGATGTGGTGTCGGAGCCCTTGCCGGCATCCGCGTCCCACACTTGGTGCAGATGGCCGTTGGCTTCCAGATGGTAGACCGCGTTGGAGGCAAAGCCGCCCGGCTGGGTCCATTCCGCGTTCTTGTAAGGCGCCGGCAGCACCACCGGCGATGTTTCCAGAGTGGCGTCCGGCTTGAGCGCGTCATCCAACGCGGTCAGGGGAATGCGTTCGCCGCGCAATTTGCTTTTGTTGTTGGGCGCGAACCAGTCGCTGACGGTATCGCCCACGCCTTCCCAGACGCTGCATCCGGCAAGCATCAGGACGGCCGCGACCGCGCAGCCGAAACGCAGGCGCTGGGAAACACGCATCATGGTGTGGCTGCTGCTCCGGCGGGCGGAACGGCCACGGCGCCAGGCGCCGGGATGGGGGCGGGAGGCGGCACGGTGCCGAAATCCTTGCCGGCGCCCTGCTTGAGATAATCGCCCATGGCTTTGGCGCGCACCCGCAATTGCGGCGGGGCATTGGCGTCGTTCGCCAGCGCCGCGAATTCGTCCCCGGCCTTGGCGATCTGATTGTTGTGATAATCGCTATAGGCCAGAATTTCGTCCGCCAGCGGCTTCCAGGCGCTGGTCGGTGCGCGCAACGTCGCCAACAGGCTTTCCAAATCGGCGCGCGAGCTGGTGTCCGCTTGCGCCCAGCCCAGGCGCAGCCGCGCCACGGCGCCCGGACCACCCTTGTCCTCATTGGCGATTTCTTTGTAGAGCGCCAGCGCGCCATCGCGTTGACCGGAGGCCAGCATGCTGTGCGCCTGTTCCAGGCGGGCCAGCAGGCGATAGCCCTTGGGCGCCGATTTGGCGATGTCGGCGAACGCAACCGCCGCGGCCTTGGGGTCGTTGATCTTCTGGGCGGCGGTGAAGGCCACCGAGGCCGCGTCGCGCTGCCGGGCTTCATAGCGCTGCCACAGCTGCCAGCCGGCGATGCCGATAATGGCCACGGCCGCCAGGGCGATGAGATAGTCGCCATAGGCCTTCCAGAATTTTGCCAGTTTTTCGCGGCGAACGTCTTCTTCGACTTCGCGGAAGATATCACTCAACGGAAAGTCCTTTCGGCTGGCCCGGGGCCAGGCCTATTCAGGGAAGCCCTTGAGGGCACGTGTTAATTAGCCCGCTCTGGGGCGCGCGCGCAATGCGTTTCCCATTTCTGGACCAAGGCCGGCGGGGCTTGACGGATGGCAGCGGGCCTTGATAGTTAAGTATATGCTTAACTATCAAGGCCCGCTCGATCTTGCCTTTCAGGCCCTGGCCGACCCGGCCCGCCGGGCCATTGTGGACCGGCTGGCCCTGGGACCCGCCAGTGTCAGCGAATTGGCCAGACCGCTGCCCATGTCGCTGCCGGCGGTGATGCTGCACCTGAAAGTGCTGGAAGAAAGCGGGCTGGTGAAAAGCGAGAAAGTGGGCCGGGTGCGCACCTGCCGCATCGAGCCGCAGATGCTTTCTCAGGCGGAGCGCTGGATCACCGAGCGCCGCCAGATGTGGGAACGCAATCTGGACCGGCTGGGCGCCTTCCTGGAAGAGACCAAACCGGAGCATGAAAAATGAGAAAGCTTGTTTCCCTGATTCATCTCTCGCTGGACGGGTTCTGCGCCGGGCCGAACGGGGAAATGGATTGGATCACCGTCAATCCCGCCATTTTCGAAGATGCGGACCGCATGATCGCGATGGCGGGGGCGGCGGTCTATGGCCGCACCACCTACGGCATGATGCGCGGCTATTGGCCGACCGTCCTGAATGACGAGAAAGCGCCGGAAGACCGGCGCGCCCATGCCCGCTGGGTGGAAGCCGCCGAAAAGATCACCTTTTCGCGCACGCTCGGCGCTTGCGACTGGAACAATTGCCATTTGCATCGCGACGCCGAAGATATTTTCGCGCTGAAGGAAAAGCCCGGCAAAGACCTGTTGATATTCGGCAGCCCCGGCCTGGTGAAAAGCTTCCAGGCCATCGATGCCGTCGACGAATATTGGATGTTCCTCAATCCCGTTCTTTTGGGCGAGGGGATCCGCTTCTTCCATGACCCGCATAAGCCGCGCTTCCGGATCGCCGAAACCAGGCGTCTGGAGCCGGATGTGATGCGGTTCCGCTATGTCCGTCAGCAACCCTGAAGCGCCAAAGGCAGCCATCATGACCGCTCGATCTGTCGTCCATGCCAGTTTCACCATCACCCGCACCTGGAATGCGAGCCCCGCGCGCGTGTTCGAGGCCTTCGCCGATGAGAAAGCCAAGGACAAATGGTTTAACGGCGGTGGCAATTGGACACTTGTGTCGCGCAGTTTCGATTTCCGCGAAGGCGGCGTCGAAAGTCTGGCTGGGCGGTGGGAAAGCGGCATGGTCACGCGGTTCGAATGTGTGTACCGCGATATCGTGCCGCCCTCCGAAAATGAAGAAGGGCGGATCATCTACAGCTACAATATGTTCATGGATGAGCGGAAGATTTCTGTCTCCCAGGCTGCGATCGAGATCAGGGCGGACGGCAAGGGCACCAAATTCGTGCTGACGGAATATGGCGATTATCTGGACGGCTATGACGATGCCGGCTCGCGCGAGCATGGCACCAATCTCTTGATGGATGCGCTGGGACGGTCGGTGGAGGGTTGAGATGCGGCTGATCGACCTGGCGCGGCGTTATTACGAATCCTACGAAACCGGTGACAAGGCATTCGTCGAAGGCAACATGGCGGATGGCTTTGCCTTCACCAGCCCTTTTGACGACGGCATCGGCCGCGACGAATATTTCGCGCGCTGCTGGCCGAACCATGCCAGCCATCGCAAATTTCATTTCGAAGCGATCATGGAAGAGGGCGATGTGGTGCTGGTGGTCTATCGCCTGGAAATGCATTTCCCCAACACGGTGCATCCCGATGCCAGCTTCCGCAACGCCGAGCGCCTGACCTTCGAAAAAGGGAAACTGAAAAGCGTGGATGTGTTCTTCGGCGATCCGCCCGGCGGCCTCACCCGGCGCCAATTCGCCGAACAGTCAGGCGCGGCCTAGCGATAGGGGACCTACAAAAGAAAAAGGCCGGGCTTGCCGCCCGGCCTTTTCGTTTCGATGGCGAAGCGCTCAGGCTTCGGCCGCTTCCTCGGAAGCTTCGCCGGCAGGAGCGGCGCCTTCCTCGAACATCTCTTCGGCCGCCGCGACGGCTTCTTCCTGTTCGGTGCGCTCGGCCAGGACGTTTTCGCCCCGCGCCTGGCGCTCGGCTTCATCCTCACTGCGGGCGACATTGACGGTGATGTTCACCCGCACTTCCGGATGCAGAACCACCGGCAGAGCGAAGAGGCCGATGGCCTTGATGGCCTGGCTGATCTGCACCTGGTTGCGGTCGATCTTGAAGCCGCCCGCTTCGACCACGGCCGCGACATCGCGCGGGGAGACCGAACCATAGAGCTGGCCGCGATCGCCGGCCTGGCGGATCAGGATGAAGGACTGGCCGTCGAGTTTCTTGGCGACCGCCTCGGCATCCTTGCGGCGCTCCAGATTGTGGGCTTCCAGCTGCGCCTTCTGGGTCTGGAAATATTCCCGGTTCGCCTTGGTGGCGCGCAGGGCCTTCTTCTTGGGCAGAAGGAAGTTGCGGGCGAAGCCGTCCTTGACGCGGACTTCGTCACCCATCTGGCCCAGCTTTTCGACTCTTTCGAGCAGAATGACTTGCATGGTCAGGTCCTCACTTCACGACGTAAGGCAGCAGGGCCATGAAACGGGCGCGCTTGATCGCGTTCGCCAGGGCACGCTGGTTCTTGTTCGAGACCGCGGTGATGCGCGACGGAACGATCTTGCCGCGCTCGGAGATGTAACGCTGCAAGAGCTTCACATCCTTATAGTCGATCTTGGGCGCATTGGCGCCGGAGAAGGGGTCGGTCTTCTTGCGACGGAAGAAGGGACGGCGCGCGCCGTCACGATCGCCACCGCGTCCGCCTTCACGATCGCCGCCACGGCCGCCTTCGCGATCTCGGCCGCCTTCACGATTTCCACCATAGCTCATTATGCAGCCTCCTCAGTGGCTTCGCCTTCCGGCTTGGCGCGCGGCGTTTCATTGTCGTCGCGGCGGTTCTTGTTCGACGAGACGTCGAACTGGTCGACCTTGACGGTGATGAAGCGCAGCACGTCTTCGTTGATCTTGAGCTGCCGCTCCAGCTCGATCACCGCGCCCGACGGCGCGTTGATGTTGAGGAGCACATAATGGCCCTTGCGGTTCTTCTTGATGCGATAGGCAAGTCCGCGCAGGCCCCAATATTCCTGCTTCTCGACCTTGCCGCCTTCGCCTTCGACGATGGTTTTGAGATGGGTGGCGAGTGCGTCCACCGCTTGCGCGCTGATATCCTGGCGCGCGATCAGGAGATGCTCGTAAAGAGCCATGTCCGTCCGGTCCTTGTCTTGGCAGCGGAGCGGCGCAGGGCGGACCGCCCCAAAACCGCTTCGGCTCGACGAACCCGCGTGACATCACGCTGCCCCGAAAGGGGTGTCCGGCGACCGCAGCCGTGCGGCGATATAGGGGAAAGCCCCTGAACCAGCAAGGAAAACCTGCCCGGACAGGCCTGGCCGGGCGCGGGAACACAAAAAACCCAGGAAAATCAAAGACGTTTTGGATGGTCCCGGGTCGATCTGCCGTCAGACCCAGTGGCAGACGCGGTGATGGTGCCGCATCGAGCAGACCTTGTGATGGTGGCGATGGCGAACCGGGGCGGCGGCGGCAACCGATGCACCCAGCACGGTCAGGGCCAGGACGGAAATGATGAGGGTTTTCATTGCGATCTCCACGACAGATAGTCTCACGAAAAGCCGGATGGACGGGCTGCGATTCTTCAAAGCGAGTTTGCAGCCCAGCCTTGAACGGCGCATGACGCCGTGATTACGGCGCGGCAATGAAACGGGCGGGGCGGATGGCGGATACGATTCAGAAGGATGCGCGCGCGGACGCGATTCTGGCGCGGGCCGCGCGCCGGCTGATTCCGGTGATGGCCCTGATGTATGTGGCCAGTTTCCTGGACCGGGTGAATGTCGGCTTCGCCATCCTCACCATGAAGCAGGATCTGGGTTTTTCGCCCGTAGTGTTCAGCCTGGGCGCGGGGATTTTCTTCTGGGGCTATTTCCTGTTCGAAATTCCCTCGAACGTAATGCTGGAGAAGTTCGGCGCCCGACTGTGGATGTGCCGCATCATGGTCACCTGGGGCCTGATCTCGATGGCGACCGCCTTCGTGCAGGGGCCCACATCCTTCTACATTCTGCGCTTCCTCTTGGGGCTGGCGGAGGCGGGCCTTTATCCCGGCATGATCCTCTACATGACCTATTGGTTTCCCCAGGCGACGCGGGCGCGCTTCATCGCGCTGTTCCTGGCGGCGGTGCCGGCCGCCAGCGTGATCGGCGCGCCGCTTTCCGGCTGGCTGCTGGGCTTCAACGGCATCCTGCATGGCTGGCAATGGATGCTGTTGCTGGAAGGGCTGCCGTCCCTGGTGCTGGGTGTCGCCGTGCTCTGGCTTCTGCCCGACCGGCCGGCCACCGCGCCCTGGCTCAGCGCGGACGAGAAGCAAATCCTGGAAGCGCGTTTGGCGGACGACCGCCGGCGCGATGTGGGCAAGCACACCATGTCCGGCTTCTGGGAGATGCTGGCCGACAAGCGCATCTGGATCTTCATCATTCCCGATTTCTCCATCGTGATTGGGCTTTACGGCATGGGCCTGTGGATGCCGCAGATGATCAAGGATCTGGGCTTCTCCAATCTGGAAACCGGCTTCCTGGTCGCCTTGCCCTATGTGGTGAGCATGGTGGGCATGGTGCTTTTGGGGCTTTCCAGCGACCGCACCGGCGACCGGGTCTGGCATGTGGCGGGCGCGGCCTTTGCCGGCGCACTGGGATTGAGCGGGGCCGTGCTGTTCGCCAATCCCGTGCTGATCATGCTGTGCTTCTGCCTGGCGGCATTCGGGATTTATGGCGCGCTGGCGGTGTTCTGGACCTTGCCCACCGCGATCCTGCGCGGCATGGCCGCAGCTGGCGGATTGGCGCTGCTCAATTCCTTTTCCAACCTGGGCGGCTTCTTCGGTCCCACATTGATGGGCTGGCTGAAGCAATCCACCGGCACATACACCATGGGCATGCTGGCGCTGGCGGCGATGCTGGCATTCGCGGGCATATCCACTCTGGTGATCGGGCGTGCTTTCTTCCGGACGGCGAAGACATGAGTGTCGATATCGATGTCTGTTCCAACGAGGATCTGGCGGGCATTGATGCTTTGTGGCGCGAAGCCTTTCCCGATGACGAACCGCGTCATCGCGCCGATGCGGCCGCGCCTGCGAAGCTGGCGTTCCAGCCGGAGCTGTTCCTGGTCGCGCGCGATGGCGGGCGCGTGATCGGCTCGATCGTCGCCGGCTACGACGGCTATCGCGGCCATATCAACCGTGTCGCGGTCCTCAAAGCCTATCGCAGGCAGGGCGTGGGCATCCTCCTGGTGCACAAAGCCGAGGCCCGGCTCCGCGCCCTGGGATGCACCAAGATCAATCTCCAGATCCGTGCCGCCAACCATGCGGTCGCCAGCTTCTATCGCGGCCTGGGCTATGCCGTGGAAGATCGCATCAGCATGGGAAAACTGGTCGCGGCAGGCGATCCGCCATGACGGCGCGCATTCGCGGCGCGGCGGCGGAAGACGAAGCGGCGGTGATCGCGCTTTGGCGTGCCTGCGGGCTGGTGATCGGAAACAGCGATCCGGTGCACGACTTTCACGCCGTGCGCGCCAGGCCCGCGTCTGATATTCTGGTGGCCCTGAATCCGGCGGGCGCGCTGATCGGCAGCATCGCGGTGGGCTATGACAGCAACCGGGGCTGGCTGCATTATGTTTCCGTGGATCCGGCCCGGCGCGGTCATGGCACGGGCCGCGACCTGGTGCATGCCGCCGAAGAATGGCTGGCAGCGCGGGACGTGATCGATATCCATCTGACGGTGCGGTCCGCGAATGCGGAGGCGGTGCGCTTCTATGAGCGGATCGGCTATGGCACCGTGCCCAGCATCATGATGGAGAAAGTGCTGCGCAAACCGGGCCGGCCCGGTTCCGCTTGACTTGATCACGGGCTCTTGGTTTGTCTGCCGCCACGATGAATCGCGCATTTTTATTTCCCGGACAGGGCAGCCAGGCGGTCGGCATGGGCAAGGCGCTGGCCGACGCTTTCGCGTCTGCCCGCGAGGTTTTCCAGGAAGTCGATGACGCGCTGTCGCAGAAATTATCCGCCTTGATGTGGAACGGCCCGGACAGCGATCTGACACTGACCGAGAACGCCCAGCCCGCCATCATGGCCGCAAGCCTGGCCGTGATCCGCGTCCTGCAAAAGGATGGCGGCCTGGATATCGCCCGCCATGCGCGCCTGGTCGCCGGTCATTCGTTGGGCGAGTATTCTGCTTTGTGCGCGGCGGGCGCTTTCAGCCTGGCGGATACCGCCAGGCTTCTCAAAATTCGTGGGCAGGCGATGCAGTCCGCGGTGGCGGTGGGCGAGGGCGCCATGATCGCGCTGATCGGCGCTGATATCGAAACCGCCGAAGCGGTGGCGAAGGAAGCTGCGGCGGGCGGCGGCGTTTGCGTCGTCGCCAATGACAATGCGCCGGGGCAGGTAGTGCTGTCGGGATCCAAAGACGCGATGGACCGGGTCGCCGATATCGCCAAGGCCAAGGGCGTCAAGCGCGCCATCCCCTTGTCCGTGTCCGCGCCGTTTCATTGCCCGTTGATGCAGCCCGCCGCCGACGGGATGGCCGAAGCCTTGGCCAAAGTGACCATCCGGCCTCTGGCCGTGCCGGTGCTGGCCAATGTGACGGCGGCCGAGACCGTCGAACCCGAAATGGTGCGCCGTCTTCTGGTGGAGCAGGTCACCGGACGGGTGCGCTGGCGCGAAAGCATCCTGGCGCTCAAAGGGCTGGGCGTGGACGCCACGGTCGAGATGGGCGGCAATAAAGTCCTGACCGGCATGGTCAAACGAATTGACAAAGATCTGCAGACCGTCACCCTCGATACGCCGGACGAAATCGAAGCTTTCGCAAAGGTGCTGTGATGTTTGATCTGACAGGAAAAACAGCGCTCGTCACGGGCGCATCCGGCGGCATTGGCGGCGCCATCGCCAAGGCCCTGCACGCGCAGGGCGCGACGGTGATCCTCTCGGGCACCCGGGCCGAAGCACTGGAAGCGGTGAAGGCCGAACTGGGTTCGCGCGCCTTCATCGCGCCCGCCAATCTTTCCGACATCGCCTCGGTCGAAGCCTTGCCCAAGGCCGCGGAAGAAGCCGCGGGTGCCGGCATCGATATCCTGGTCAACAATGCCGGCATCACCCGCGACAATCTCTTCATGCGCATGAAGGATGAAGAGTGGGACCAGGTGATCGCGGTCAATCTCACCGCCGCCTTCCGTCTTTCGCGCGCCGTCCTGCGCGGCATGATGAAGAAGCGCTGGGGCCGGATCATCCAGATCACCTCGGTGGTGGGCGCCACCGGCAATCCCGGCCAGGGCAATTATGCCGCCGCCAAGGCGGGCCTGGTGGGCATGACCAAATCCCTGGCGGCGGAAGTCGCGTCGCGCAACATCACCGTCAATGCGGTGGCGCCGGGCTTCATCCAGACCGCCATGACCGATGTGCTGACCGACCAGCAGAAGGAAACCATCGCCACCCGCATTCCCGCCGGACGCATGGGCATGCCGGAGGAAATCGCGGCTGCCGTGGTCTATCTGGCGTCGCCGGAGGCTGCCTATGTCACCGGCGAAACCATTCAGGTCAATGGCGGAATGGCGATGTTATGACAGGAAAATCAAAGGGTTAAATGTGAAGTGGCGGGGCCGGAACGATTATGTTACCAAACCGGCCACCCACGAAGCACCCCCAATTGGAAGCAAGTGAGGTCCCGGCCGTTTCTGATGGTTCGGGTTTGAAATCTAGGAGAGGCTTTAAAGTCCATGAGCGATACTGCGGAACGCGTGAAGAAGATCGTCGTCGAGCATCTGAATGTCGATGCCGAGAAGGTCACCGACAATGCGTCCTTCATTGAAGATCTGGGTGCCGACAGCCTCGATACCGTCGAGCTGGTGATGGCGTTCGAAGAGGAATTCGGAATCGAAATTCCCGACGATGCGGCGGAATCCATCGTGACGGTCGGCGACGCGGTCAAATATATCGACAAAGCCAACGCCTGATTTGCGCCCCATGCGCCGGGTAGTTGTAACGGGTCTGGGCTTGGTCACGCCGCTGGCATGTGGCGTGGAGGAAAGCTGGGCCGCCCTTCTGGCGGGCAAGTCAGGCGCCAGCCCCATCACCAAATTCAAGACCGAGGACCTGGCGACGAAGATCGCTTGCCAGGTGCCCCGGGGTGATGGCGCGAACGGCACTTTCAATCCCGATCAGTGGGTCGATCCCAAGGAACAGAGGCGCATGGATGATTTCATCATCTATGGCCTGGCTGCCGCCAAGCAGGCGGTGGTGGATTCCGGCTGGGAGCCCAAGAGTGAGGAAGACCGTGACCGGACCGGCGTTCTGATCGGTTCGGGCATCGGGGGGCTAGAAGGAATCGAAGCCGGTTCCATCCTGGTGCATGAAAAAGGCCCTCGCCGGCTGTCGCCCTTCTTCATTCCCGGGCGGCTGATCAATCTGGTGTCGGGCTATGCCTCGATCGAGCATGGCTATAAAGGCCCCAACCACGCGGTGGTGACGGCCTGCGCCACCGGCGCGCATGCCATCGGCGACGCGGCGCGGCTGATCGCGCTGGACGATGCCGATGTGATGCTGGCGGGCGGGGCGGAGGCGGCGGTCTGCCGCATCGGTATCGCCGGTTTCAATGCCTGCCGCGCGCTTTCCACCGGCTTCAACGACACGCCCGAAAAGGCATCGCGCCCTTACGACAAGGATCGCGACGGCTTCGTGATGGGCGAGGGCGCGGGCGTGGTGATGCTCGAAGAGCTGGAACATGCCAAGGCGCGGGGCGCCAAGATTTACGGCGAAGTCAAAGGCTATGGCCTTTCCGGCGACGCCTTCCATATCACGGCCCCCTCGGAAGACGGCAATGGCGGCTATCGCGCCATGCAGATGGCGCTGAAGCGCGCGGGTCTTTCCGCCGCCGATATCGATTACATCAACGCCCATGGCACTTCGACCATGGCCGACGGCATCGAACTGGGCGCGGTGGAACGGCTGTTGGGCAATGCGGCGCCGGGCAAGCCGATGTCGTCCACCAAATCCTCTATCGGCCATCTTCTGGGCGCGGCCGGGGCGGTGGAAGCGATCTTCTGCCTTCTGGCGATGCGCGACAGCATGCTCCCGCCCACCATCAATTTGGAAAATCCCGACGTGACGACCGTGATGGATCTGGTGCCGCAGAAGGCGCGGCATCATGAGGTCAATGTCGCCATGTCCAACAGTTTCGGCTTCGGCGGCACCAACGCCGCGCTGATCCTCTCCAAGGTCTGATGTTTCGATTTCTGATCTTCCTGGTGCTGCTGGGGGTGATCGGCGTCGGCGTGGCGGAATGGGCCAACGAGGTCTGGACGGCGCCGGGCGCCGCCAAGCGCGAAAGCGTGGTGCTGATCGCGCCGGGAAGCCGCGCGCATGACGTCTCCATCCAGATCCAGAAGACCGGCGCGGTGGGCAATGCACTTCTGTTCGAAGCGGAACTCTACCTGCACCGGGCCAATTCGAAAATTAAGGCGGGCGAATATGCCCTGCCGGCTTTTGCCAGCATGGCGGACATCGCCAAGATCCTGGTGGAAGGAAAATCCATCCAGCACAAGCTGACCGCCGCCGAGGGCCTCACCTCCGACATGATCCACAAGCTGGTGACGGCCGATCCGGTGCTGGTGAAGGATGCGGGCCCTGTCCCCGCCGAAGGCACGCTTCTGCCCGAGACCTATTTGTTCACCCGCGGCACCAGCCGGGCGGAGATGATTTCCCGGATGGAAAGCGCCGAGAAGAAATTCCTGGACGCGCAATGGGCCAAGCGTGCCGCCGGTTTGCCGCTGGCGACGCCGGAACAGGCCGTGATCCTGGCCTCCATCGTGGAAAAGGAAACCGCGCTGCCGGCTGAGCGGCGCCATATCGCCGCCGTGTTCGTCAACCGGCTCAAGGCCGGAATGAAGCTGCAATCCGATCCCACCATCATCTATGGCATCACCAAGGGCTATCCCCTGGGACGGGGGATCCGCGAAAGCGAGCTGGCGGCCGACACGCCCTACAACACCTATGCGATCACCGGACTTCCGCCCACGCCGATCTGCAATCCGGGCAAGGATTCCATCGCCGCGGTGCTCAATCCGGCCGCCAGCGCCGATCTTTATTTCGTCGCCAATGGCAAGGGCGGGCATGTCTTCGCCGCCACCATGGCGCAGCATGAGCGCAATGTGGTGGCGTGGCGCGCGGTGGAGCGGGCACGCCAGGGGCTTCCGCCGCTGCCCGAGGCGAAGCCCGCCAAATCCAAGGCCAAAGCCGCGGCGAAATCGGGCGCGAAATCCGCCCAGCGCCGCCGCCGCGCAAGGTGACAGGCTACTCTTTTGTTTTGTCGCGCAATTTTTCCGAAAACGTCGCGCGACGCTGGCGCTAACGACCGCACTTTTCGGATTGCGCTCCGGGGCGCGCCGTCTAAAATCCCGCGAATCCGGAGTTTCGCATGAGTATCGTCAGCATGACCGGCTTTGCCGAAAGCGCGGGCAGCCATGAAGGGTTGCGCTGGCGCTGGGAAGCCAAGAGCGTCAATGGCCGCGGCCTGGACCTGCGCCTGCGTACGCCGCCGGGCTATGATTCGCTGGAGCAGCCGGCCCGCATGCTGGCGGCCGAGCGTTTCCGGCGGGGCAATTTCCAGATCGCACTGACGGTGGAGACCGATGCGGGAACGCGGGGCCTGCGGGTGGACCCGGCGGCGCTGGCCAGCGCGGTGAAACTGGCGCGGGAGATTTCCGCGGAGACGGGCCTGGCGCCCGCGCGCGTCGACGGCCTTCTGGCGCTCAAGGGCGTGATCGTGCAGGAAGACTCGATCGCGCTGGACCCGATCGCGCGCGGCCATCGCGATGCGCAGATCCTCAAAAGCCTGACAGTGACGTTCGAGGCGCTGAGCCGGGCACGGATGAACGAGGGGGCCAAGCTGGCGCAGCTCCTGACCGCCCAGATGGACGAAGTCGCCCGGCTGGTGGGCGAAGCCGAAAGCCTGGCGGCGGCACAGCCCGAGGCGCTGCGCCAGAAATTGACCGCGCAGCTGCAGGAATTGCTCAGCGGCGCGCCCGTTTCCGAAGAGAGATTGGCGCAGGAAGTCGCGGTTCTGGCGACCCGCGCCGATGTGCGCGAGGAGTTGGACCGTCTCAAGGCCCATGTCCAGGACGCGCGGACACTGTTGAAGAGCCGCGAGGCGGTGGGCCGCAAGCTGGATTTCCTCTCCCAGGAATTCAACCGCGAAGCCAATACCCTTTGTTCCAAATCCGCCGACATCGCGCTCACCCGGGTGGGGCTGGCGTTGAAAGCGGTGATCGACCAGTTCCGCGAGCAGGCCCAGAATGTCGAATGAAATGCAGCGCCGTGGCCTGATGCTGGTTCTGTCTTCGCCTTCGGGGGCGGGCAAGACCACCTTGTCGCGACGGCTGCTGCAGACCGATCCCGATATCGTGATGAGCGTGTCGGCCACCACCAGGGCGCCCAGGCCGAACGAAGTCGAAGGGCAGGATTATTTCTTCGTCTCGCCCGCGAAATTCGACGAGATGGTGGAGGCGGGTGAGTTTCTCGAGCATGCGAACGTTTTCGGCAACAAATATGGGACGCCGCGCGGCGCCGTGATGGCGGCGTTGGAGGCGGGCAAGGATGTCCTGTTCGACATAGACTGGCAGGGCACCCAGCAGCTCAAGGTTCAGGCCCGGGAGGATTTGGCCAGCGTCTTTGTGCTGCCGCCGTCCAAGGCGGAACTGGAACGGCGGCTGCGCATTCGCGCGCAGGATTCCGAAACGGTGGTGCGCCAGCGCATGGCCAAGGCCAGCGACGAACTCAGCCATTGGGCGGAATATGACTATCTGCTGCTCAATGACGACATCCAGCATGCGCAAGGCAAGCTGGAAGAGATTTTGCGGGTGGAGCGCAGCCGTCGCGCGCGCCAGCCCGGCCTGGCGCGCTTTGTGCAGAAATTGATGCGCGAAGACTGAAGGCGAACAATTAAGACGCCAGGGCGCGCGCCAGCGCGGCGAATTGCTCGACCGACAGATCTTCGGGCCGCGCGGTGGGATCGATCCCGGCCTTTTCCAGCAGCGCTTCGCCGCCCAGGGGCTTCAAGCTCTGGCGCAGCATCTTGCGGCGCTGGCCGAAAGCGGCGGCCGTGACCGTTTCCAGCTTTTTCAGGTTTGCCGGGGCCACGGGCTCAGCCAGCGGGGTCAATTGCACGATGGACGAGGTGACCGAAGGTGGCGGCACGAAAGCGCTGCGGTTCACGTCGAACAGGATTTTCGCCCTGGTGCGCCAGGCCGCCAGCACCGAAAGCCGGCCATAATGCTCCGTGCCGGGCCGGGCGACGATGCGCTCGGCGACCTCGCGCTGGAACATCAGAGTGAGGCTCGACCAGAAAGGCGGCCAAGTCTCACAGGCGAGCCACTTGATCAGAAGTCCGGTTCCCACATTGTAGGGGAGATTGGAGGCAATGCGCGTGCCCGCCGGCAGGATGGCGCGCTCGTCCAGCGCCAGCGCGTCGGCATTGATCACGTCCAGCTTGCCGGGATAGGCGGCGGCGATCTCGGCCAGCGCGGGCAGGCAGCGTTGATCCCGTTCCACGGCGATGACGCGTTCCGCGCCTTCGCTGAGCAGAGCGCGGGTGAGGCCGCCCGGGCCCGGGCCGACTTCATAGAAGACGCCGCCTTCGGTCGCACCGGCAGCGCGGGCGATCTTGCGCGTGAGGTTGAGGTCGAGAAGGAAATTCTGCCCCAGCGATTTCTTCGCCGCCAAATCATGCGCGGCGATGACGTCTCGCAAAGGCGGCAAATTATCCGGCACGTGCATTGGCCGCCCGGGCATTGGCCATCGCCGCCGCCATCTTGATCGCGGCAATCATGCTCCGCACATCGGCCTTGCCGGTGCCCGCGATATCGAAAGCCGTTCCGTGATCCGGAGAGGTCCGCACGATCGGCAAGCCCAATGTCACATTCACGCCGTCCCAGAAGGACAGGGTCTTGATCGGGATCAGGCCCTGGTCGTGATACATGGTGAGCGCCGCGTCATAGGTCCGGCGCGCTTCGTCATGGAACAGCGTGTCGGCGGAAAGGGGACCGGAAACGGAAAAGCCCTTGGCCTTGAGGGCGGCCACCGCGGGCGCGATGATCTCTTTCTCCTCCGCGCCCAGCATGCCGTCTTCGCCGGCATGGGGATTGAGGCCGGCGATGGCCAGGCGCGGCGCGGCAAAGCCGAAATCCCGGGCCATGGCTTCCAGGATGATTTCCGCGGTCTCGATGATGGCCGGGCCCGTGATCGCGCCCGGCACCTTGTTCAGGGGCGTGTGGATGGTGAGCGGCACCACCCTGAGCTTTTCGCTGGCCAGCATCATCACGGCACGGGGCGCGCCGGTGAGATGGCCCAGAAATTCGGTGTGACCGGGATAGGGAAAGCCGGCTTCGCTCAGGATCGCCTTGTGGATCGGGGCGGTGACCAGTGCTGCGGCTTCGCCGGCAAGACAGGCTTTGACCGCGATCTCGATCGCCTCGATCACGGCGGGCGCATTGGCCGCGTCGGGCTTGCCGGGAAGGGCGCGGACCTTCGCCTTGGTGGGGATCAGTGCCTCGGGATGCCCGGCGAAGATGCCGGCATCGCCGACCAGCTTCAGGGCGCGCGAACCGATCCGCCCGTTCAGCTGATCGAAGGCCGCGAGCGCGATTTCCGGGCCGATGCCGGACGGCTCGCCCATGGTGATGAGAATGGGCGATGCGTCAGCGGACTTCGACATCGACGCCACGCCTCAGGGTGCGCATATAGCGCCGCGCCATGGCGGAAATCTGCTGCTGGAAGAGCTGATTTTCCACATCCTGGCGCGTCGGCATGACGTAGGCGGTCTGGACCACGATCTTCTTGTCGCAACGTCCGATCAGTTCGATGCCCGCATCGGAAACGAAAGGCATCGCGGCTTCACCCGAATGGGTGGCGGCCAACGCTTTCTGGATTTCGGGGCTGAGATCGCCGACCTTCATGTTGCCCAAATTCATGTACACCGCGCCCGAAAGCTGGGCCGGCATTTTCTCCAGCATCTCGCAGCCGGAATAGGCGTTGCGCAGATTGACGGCGATCTTCATGGCCGAGGTGATCACGTCCTTGGTGGGATTGCTGCCCAGCGGCAGCAAAAGGCGCGCGAGCGGCAAGGTACTGTCGGGGCCGGTGGCCGCTTCCTGGGGCGTGGCGATCTTGGTGCCCATCGGTTCCTGGCGGGCCCGAAGCGAGAGGATGTAGTAGCCGCCGATGGAACGGATCGGCGCCGACAGCGAATTCACTGTCATCTTGGTGAGCGCGGCATTCAGTTCCGGCGCCAGCTGGCCTTCATGGACCCAGCCGATATCTCCGCCCGACGCCGCCGACGGCGACTGGCTGAATTGGCGGGCCACCAGCGCGAAATTGCCGCCGGCTTTGAGCTGCTCTTCGACGCTGAGCGCGGTCTTGTGCGACTCCGCATCCTTGTCGGGATTGTCGACGGGGAAGAAGATTTCGCTCACCAGATAATGCGGCTTGTCGGCGCCTTCGGCATAACGCGCCATTTCGGCATCGACATCGGCGGGGGTGATGTTGATGCGGTCCTGATATTCCTGCGAAACGGTTTTTTCCCAGGCGATCTGGGCGGTGATCTGGGTGCGCAGCGCCTGTTCGCTGGATCCCGCATTGGTGAGAACGTCGCGCAGCTGCTCGATGGTGAGGTGATTGTCGGTCACCATATGATTGATCTGGTTGTCCACCTCGGCGGGCGACACCGTGATGTGCTTCTTGATCGCTTCCTGCAGCTGCAGCTTTTCATTCTCCAGCTGCTCCAGGATCTGGCCGCGAATGCGCTTTTTTTCTTCCTCGTTGGGCTGCTGGATGCCCGCGGTGGCCAGGAACAGCGACATGCGCTGGCGCACTTCGAATTCGGACACCGAGATGTCGTTGACGGTGGCGGCGATGCCGTCGCTGTCGACATTTTCGGGGTCGGCGGGGATCAGGGCCGGCCGATAGACCTTTTTCTTGGGCTCCAGGGCCGCGCTTTTCTGCAGCGGCTTGGCGGCCGGTGCCTTGGCGGCGGCCGGCGCAGGTGTCGCGGCTGCATCGGGTGCTTTCGCGGCGGGCGCGGGTGTCGCGGCCGCAGCGGGCGCCGCTGGTGCGGGTGCCGCGGGCGCGGGAACGGCATCCGCCGTCGGGGCGGCGTCGGCCGTCGGAGGAGCAGGGTCGACGGCCGCCATATTCTGCTGTTGCGATTGTACGGCCGTGGCGGCGCACAAGAGCGCGGCAATGCCGAACAACGCGGTATGGACGATACGCATGGTCAAGGTCTGGTCTTTGCCGCTGTCTCGATCACAGGGTCGGCCATACGGCCATGCTCCCGCAACTGCCGGTTGCCCCCTAACCCACGCGCCAGAATAAAGAATTTCGCCGTCCGATCAAGGTTGACCGAAAATGGCTCACGGATGGCTGGTGGCGAAGACGTTCCGGGGGAACAGGCTGAAAGGCTGGACCGGCTGGTCGCCGGTCTTGAGCGAAAAGCGCAGAATCACCGAGGTCGAGGGGGGGACGCCCTGGATGGCGTCGAAGGTGTATTTCCGCCGGTAGGCGACCGAAATCGCCAAGCATTCGTCCTCATAGCCCAGGCCATATTCGGTATCGAGCATCTTGCCGCCCAGAAGGTCGCGCTCGATGGCGGCGAAGGCCTGCCAGTTCTGGTAGAAATTGATGTCGCCCTGAAGGTTGAGCTGCTCGCGGGCGGGAAGGCCCAGATTGAGCGCTTCGGCCGGCAACTGCACATAGGCGACCTGGACCGAGGAGCGGCCATAGGTTCCCGTGACATAGAATTCGTGCCGCCGGAGCGTGCCATTGCCGCGATCCAGGTCCAGCCGGTCGGTGATGTCCAGGTGCGGGAACTTGATCGAAAGCCGGCCGATCACGTCGGAAGCGGTTCCGCTCTGCCCGGCGAAATTGGCGAAGATGGGATCCGGCTTCAGGCGATAGGTCTGGCCCACCAACCCCTGGATCTCACCGCCCTTGAAGATGGCGTTGGCGATGAAACCGACATTGGCGCGCGGACCGCTTTCCACCAGATCGTAGCCGGGAAGCTGGCTGACGCTGAAGATGTTGTTGTCGTCGAACTCGAAAGCGTCGGCATCTTCGATGGGAAGGCCCCTGGGATTGCCGCCATAGGGTTGGCCGATCAGCTGGACCAAAGGTTCCAGCACATAGGAATTGCCGCTGCGGGTCTGGGAGATGAAGGGCCAACGCCAGTCCAGCGCGACATAGGGAATGGCGCGCGACACATAGCGGCTCTTGTCGGGCACGGTGGGGAAGTTGATGGGGTCGTTGTTATCGATATGGAAAACGTCGCCCCGTGCGTCCGCGATAAGAGTCCAGAGCTGGCCGGCACCGAACACCATCGGCAGCCGCCAGTTCAATTCGGTCGTCAGCCTCTGGCTGTCGGGGCCATTGCTGCGCGCCAGGGACACGCTGTTGATGTTGAAGCTGAAACGGCCGCCCGCCACCTTGCCGGTGGGGATATAAGAATAATCCAGCTGCGGCAGGACATAAGGGATCATGCCCTGCGCGTCGGTGGCGCGCAGGCCCTGGAAATAATAGCCGCTGAGAGCGAAACGGCTGCGGCCGGTCTGGTTCTCGACAAAGAGATCGTTCACCAGCCGGTCGAGATACGAGATGTCGTAGAACCGCATATAGGCGGTGTTGTTGGTGAGTTCGGTATCGAAGCCTGCGCGCCAATTGCCGCCGACGTCAAAGCGTCCGGACCCGAACAGATGGTCATAGACTTGGGCGCCTCCCGTGCCGCCCAAGCCGCCATCGGGATTGTAGGCGACCGAGCCTTGCAGCCACATGCCGCTATTGTTCCAGCGGGCGCGATATTCGGTCTGCACCAGTTCGCCGCCTTCGGTGGAAATTTGCGGCGCGATGGTCATGTCGTTGGTGGGTGACAGCGCGATGTAATAAGGCGCGCGGAGATAATATCCGATCTTGGTGGAGTTGCCGACTTCGGGCGCGAGCAGGCCGCTGGCATAGCGCACCGTGGGATCGGGCGCCGACAGAACAGGCGTATAGAGGATCGGCACGCCGAACAGATCGACCGTCGCATCGGTGAAATGAATGCGGTGCTTGACCTGATCATAGACCACTTTTTCCGCCTTCACCTGCCAGAGCGGCGTGCGCTGGCCGGGCTGATTGCAGATCTTGCAGGGGCTGTAGACCGTCCGATGCGCAATCACCGTGGTGCCGCCCACGCGTTCGGCGCTGGCGGCCGCCAGCCTGCCATTCTGGCCGATCAAGGCGCCGAAGCCGGACAGCGCGCCATCGCGCATATGATCGGTAAGGGTGACGTGATCGGAGAAGGCGACGTTGCCGGCGGTGTCGGTAACGCTGACATGGCCGTCGGCGGTGACCCTGTCGGTCTTCTGGTCATAGGTAACGCGATCGGCGTTGAGGATGCGGCCTTGATCGACGATCTCGACATGGCCCACCGCCGAAACGGTCTGGGCATCGCCGTCATACACCACCTGATCGGCTTGCAGCAGAATCTGGTTGTCGCCCGGACCAACTGGCTTGGCGGCGGGCGGCTTGGCGGGCCTGGCCGGCGCGGAGGCGGCCTCTGCGGCCGCCTGCGCCAGCCAGGGAGTGAATGCGGCGCCCAGCAGCAACAGCTTGAGCAGCGCCGACCGGCGCGGGCTCATCCGTCCTCCTGATTGAACAGAAGGGTCATGCCGATCAGGATCGCGGCCACCGCCGGCGCCGTCGCCGCCAAAAGGACAGGCACGGCGCCCGACTGGCCCAACACCCGGGTGAGGTCGGAAAAGAAATAGACCGCGAAACCGCAGGCCGCGCTGAAGAGAATGACTTTGGCCACGCCGCCTTCGCGGGAAATGCGCAGCGAGAAGCTGGCCGCCATCAGCACCATGGCCGCGAACAAGGCGGGCAGGGCATAGAGCGTGTAGAGATAAAGCTGATAGCGCGTGGCCGAAAAGCCCGCCGCCTGGGCGGCGCGGATGAAGCCCGGCAGATCCCAGAAGGACAGCGTGTCGGGAGAGGCGAAGCTCTCCTGGATCTGTTCCGGCGTCAGGGTGGTGTCCAAGGTGAAATTGTCGTGATGCGTGGGGCGGCCATTGGTGTCCGAAACCCAGGCATCCTGCAACAGCCAGGCGCGATCCTGCAGGCGGCCGCTCTTGGCGTCGATCCGTCCGGTGAAATGGTCGTTGGCGCTATAGAGAAAGACGATCACGTCTTCCAGATGCTGGCCCTGGTCCGCCACCCGCAAGGCATGGATCACCGATTGCTTGTTTTCGTCGCCCTGGCGCAGCCACAAGCCATTCTGCGACACGGACAGTTGCGAGGCTTCGCCTTTGACATGGCGCGCCTCGAGCCCGGCGAACTCCGCGAACATGCGCGCGGAAATGGGCGTGAAGACGGTGACGGTGAAAATGCCGATGGCGACCGCCACCGCCAGCGGCGGCAGAAGAAAATCCCAGACGGAAACGCCGGCAGCCCGTGTCGCCACCAGCTCCTGGCTGCGCGACAGGCGGGCGAAGGTGAAAACGCCGCCCAGAAGGATCGCGAAGGGCAGCATCTTCTGACCCAGATCGGGCAATTGCAGGATCGCCATCCCCACCACCACGGAGGTGGTCACGTCATGACCGGCAGTGCGGTTCAGCAGGTTGACCACGTCGATGGAAAAGGCCAGCACCAGAAAAGCGCTGTAGACCACCGCCACGCCGAGAAGAAATTGCACGGCGAGATAACGATAGAGCGTCCAGGACCAACTCATGCCGGAGCCTCGATGGCGCGACGGCGGCGCGCCAGGATTGCGGCAGGGCTGTAGCCCATCAAGACCGCCAGCGCGAGGCCAGTGCCCAAAAGCGGAATGACATAGAAAAGCACGATCAGGGCCGGATGGCTGGAGGCGGGGCCGGCAACGCCATAGCCCGCGATGCGCACCGCCGCCGCCGCCAGGGAGGCCATGGTGAGCCGCTTGGCCAACGCGCTGCGCTGGCGCCGCACTTTCAGGATCGCCGCCAGCGCGATCATGGCGAAGGCCAGGCAATAGAGCGGTTGCGACAGCCGGTTATGGGCTTCGGCCAGATAGGAGTTGCGGATCTTCTCCGTCAGGGTGGGATCGGGATTGAGAAGTTCGCTGAGGAAACGCTCGCTGGTCTGGCGCTGATTGGCACGCATCGGTCCGGCGAACTGATCCAGATTGATCACGTCGCGCTGGAATTTCAGCACCGACAATTGGCTGCCGCTCTGCGCGCTCTGTTCCACCGTTCCGTCCAGCATGATCAGGCGCGCGCCTTGCGGCGTCTGGGCCAGGACGCCTTTTTCCGCCAGATAGGTGACCGGCCGTTTCACGTCGCGGCTGTCATGCACCAGGATGCCCCGGATCTGCCCGTCGCTGCTGAGTTGGCGGATGAAGACCGTCAGCCCCAAGGCTGGCGAGTTGAACTCGCCTTCGTTGAGAAGCGCGGCGCCGATATCGGCCCGGATATCCACCACCTTGGCGTTGAGGGCGCGCTGGCCCGCGGGCATCAGCCACAGGGCGCAGACCCATGTGATCGCCATCACCAGGACCGCCGCGATGAAGACGGGCGTGGCCAGTTGGCGCTGGCTGTACCCGGCCGAAGCCATCACCACCAATTCGCTGTCGCCGTTGAGCCGCGACAGGGTGAACAGCGTGCCGAAAAAGAAGGCGATGGGCAGGATGATGACCAGAAGGCCCGGCAGGATCAGGACGGTGAGATAGACGAAAGTGGGCGCCGACTGGCCCCGGTTGATCACCAGGTCCAACAGCCTGAGTGACTGTGTAAGCAGAATGACGCAGGTCAGCAGCAATGTGAGCATCGCCACGGGACCCAGGATCTGGCCCAGTATGTACCAGGACAGGCGCGGCAATTTCCCGGCTTTGCGGCGTGGCTGTCCGCCTTCCGGGCCGCTATGTTGAGCTTCTGTCATGTCACTCCGGAGCGGGCGGGAGGTCACAGCCTTTCGCCCTTCTCGCGATTCGACCTAAACTAGCATTGCTTTTCAGCCCTTCGCCAACCCGTAAATTCCGGAGATGATTATGCAAATTTCCTTTGCCGCGCCGGCTTCCACCATCGAAGCGGGCAGCTGGGTGGTCGCGGCGTCCGAAGGCCGGGCACTCACGCCAGCCGCGGTCAAAGCCGACAAAGCCAGCGGCGGGGCTCTGACCCGGGCGCTCAAATACTCCCGCTTTGCCGGAAAATCCGGAGAAATGCTGGAAGTGCTGGCGCCGGAACGGCTGGGCGCTTCGCGAATCCTGCTGGTCGGCCTGGGCAAGCCACCCGCCCTGGACCTGAAAAGCCTGGAAGTGATCGGCGCCCAGATCCTGGCGCGCCTGGAAAGCGCGGGGGAAAAATCGGCCACCCTGGAAATCGAGGTTCCCAAAAGCGCCAAACTCAAGCCCGCCGAGGCGGCGGCGCATCTGGCCTTCGGCGCCCGTCTGCGCGGCTACAGCTTCGAGAAATATCGCACCCGCAATCTCGACGAATATAAACGGCATCTCGAGACGCTGAAGCTGGCGACCGCTGACGCGGCCGCGGCGCGGCGCGCCTGGCAGGCGCTGGATGCGGTGGCGGACGGCGTCTTGTTCGCCCGCGATCTGGTCAACGAGCCGCCGAACGTTCTTTATCCGGCCGAGTTCGCGCGCAGAGCCAAGACCCTGGCCAAGCTGGGCCTGAAGATCGAAGTCCTGGGCGAAGCGGAAATGAAAAAGCAGGGCTTCGGCGCGCTTTTGGGCGTGGGCCAGGGCAGTGAGCGCGAAAGCCAGCTCGTGGTCATGCAATGGAACGGCGCGCGCAAGAAGGGCGATCCGGTCGCGTTCGTCGGCAAGGGCGTCTGTTTCGATTCCGGGGGCCTGTCGCTCAAGCCAGGCTCCGGGATGATGGGCATGAAAGGCGATATGGGCGGGGCGGCGGCCGTGACCGGCGCGATGATGGCGCTGGCGGCCCGCAAGGCCAAGGTCAACGCGGTAGGCGTGATCGGGCTGGTGGAAAACATGCCCGATGGGGGCGCCATCCGCCCCGACGATGTTCTGACCTCGCTGTCGGGACAGACCATCGAAGTTCTGAACACCGATGCCGAAGGCCGGCTGGTGCTGGCCGACGCGCTCACTTACACTCAGCGCCGCTTCAAGCCCAAATTCGTGATCGACCTGGCGACCCTTACGGGCGCGATCGTGCAAACTTTGGGCTTCGAGCATGCTGGCGTCTTCTCCAACGACGACAAGCTGGCGGACCGGCTGGCCGCGGCGGGCCGCAGCAGCGGCGAGCGGGTGTGGCGCCTGCCGATGGATGCCGCCTATGACAAGATGATCCGCTCCAAGATCGCCGACGTGAAGAATATCGGCGGCGCCAATTCCGGTTCGATCACGGCGGCGCAATTCCTCAAGCGCTTCATTGAGGAGGACACGGTCTGGGCGCATCTGGATATCGCGGGCGTCGCCTGGCAGGACGGTGAGCAGAAGCCGATGATCCCCAGCTGGGGGACGGGCTGGGGCGTCAAGCTGCTCGACCGGCTGGTGGCGGAGAATTACGAGGGATGACGGCGTCGCTGTCCGTCCTGGCTTAGCTTTCGGCGGCGGGAAATCCATCCGATGACGGAAACGCTATTTTACCATCTGGAACGCCGCGCGCTGGAAGACGTGCTGCCGGGGCTGATCGAGAAGTCGCTGGAGCGCGGCTGGCGGGCGGTGATCAAGACCGACAGTTCGGAGCGGTCCGACGCGCTCGACAATCTGCTCTGGACTTATGACGATCAGTCATTCCTGGCGCATGCCCAATCGGGCGATGGCGAGGCCGCCCGCCAGCCGGTGCTGATCACGGTGGAAGACGAGAATCCCAATAACGCGCAGATCTTGTTCTGCGTCGGCGGGGCGCGGCCCGCCGATTGGCGAAATGCGAGGCTTTCATCATTGTCGCGTGTGGTAATGCTATTCGACGGGCGCGATTCCGCCATGCTTGGCAATGCTCGCGCCGCCTGGAAGGACGCAAAAGAAGCAGGCCATGACGTGACCTATTGGAAGGAATCCGCTTCCGGCAAATTCGAGAAACAGAATTAGGATTTTCCGTTTTGTTCGATCCCATCACCATTGGCATTTTCGTGATCAACCTGGCGCTGGTTTATCACGTCTTCCGCACCGGCCAGTCGCCGCTCTGGCTTGCGGCGCTGGGATTGCTTTCCATTTCGGGCTTCGTGGTTGGGGGCTTGGCCATCCTGGCCAATTTCGGGCTCTGGGCGGTCTATGTCTTCGTCGTCATCCTGCCGGGCCTGTGGTCCAGCGCGCCGGCGCGGCGTTTCGCCGACAATGTGGTGAATGCCGCCGATCCGGGGCGGGCCTTCCGCGAAAAGCAACGTCAGGTCGCCACCGTGGGATCCGCCGATGCCAAGCGCGCTTTGGCCGAGGAATGCATCAAGATGGGCCGCTTCGCCGACGCGGTGGAGTTGTATGAGAGCGCCATGTCCGGGCCTTTGGGCGGTCACGACACCACCCTGCTCAAAGGATTGGCGCGCGCGAAAATGCTGTCGGGCGACGGCGTGGCGGCGGAGGCTCTGTTCAAGCAGTTGAAACAGGTCGATCCCAATGCCTCGGATGCCGACGCCGAACTGGATTACGCCCGCGCTCTGGCGCTGCAAGGCAAGAATGACGAAGCGGTGAAGCAATATGAGATCGTGGTGCCGCGTTATCCCGGCGAGGAAGCGCGCTGCCGCTTTGCGCTTCTGCTGCGCCAGCTCGGCCAGGACCAGCGGGCCCAGCAATATTTTCGCGAGATCCTGGATTCGGTGAAGGGCGCGCCCGGCTATTATCGCCGCCGTCAGATGGAATGGGTGCGCATCGCGCGCCAGAATCTGAAATAGAGCGGTTCCAGGGAAAGTGTGTCGCGTTGGTGCGCTGCCGCTACCAACCCCGTCCGGAATCGCGACAAAACAAAGATTCCGGAATTAAGCCGGATCGGTCCTGCCGCAGGCGCGCGCGACCAATCGTGCCAGCGCGGCGGTCTGCTTGTGCCATTGGCGCACCGGAACGGCCGGATAGCCCGCCACGGTCTCGCCCGGGGCCACATCGCGCATCACGCCGCTTTTGCCCGCGATCCTGGCGCCGCTGCCGATGGTGAGGTGATCGGAAATCGATACCGCGCCGCCTACCATCACATAGTCACCCAACGTGGTGGAGCCGGCGACGCCGGCCTGGCCCGCGATGATGCAGCCTTTGCCCAGTTTCACATTGTGTCCGATCTGGACCAGGTTATCGATCGCGGTCATGGCGCCGATCACGGTATCGCCCAAGGAGCCGCGGTCGATGGCGCAGTTGCCGCCGATCTCGACCTGGTCTTCGATGATCACGCGGCCCACTTGAAAAACGCGCATGGGGCCTTTGGGGCCGGGCACGAAGCCGAAGCCTTCGCCGCCGATGGAGACATTTTCCGCAATGCGGACACGCGCGCCGATCAGCGCATGGCTGATGCTGCTGTTGGCGCCGATCACGGTGTCGTCGCCGATGATCACCCCGTCGGCGATCACGGCATTGGCGGCGATATGGCAGCGCGCGCCCACCTGGGCATTCTCGCCCACCACCGCGCCCGCGCCGATTTCGGTGTCCGCGCCGATCACCGCGCTGGCGGCGACGAAGGCGCGCGAATGGATGGAAGCCTTGGGCCGGGGGCAAGGATAGAACAGCTTGCCGATGCGCGCGAAGGTCAGCCGGGGATCGTCGGCCAGGAGCAGGGCGCTACCATTGTGCGGGTATTGGCTGAGCTTGCGGCTGGTGACGACCACGCTGGCATGACAGGCGGCGAAAGCCGGGGCATGGCGGGCGTCGGAGAAAACAGCCAATTGGCCGGGCGTGGCATCCGTCAGCTCGGCGACGTCATGGATCAATTCGTCCGCGCGCTCGGGCTGGGCCAGCTCGGCGCCCACGACTCCAGCGATCTGGCCCAAGGAAAATGGACCTTCCGCGCGAAAAAAGCGGCTATCCGACATACTCGACCCGGCGCTGCGCCCCCGTTTACGACGCTAACACAGTTTTAATTGTGGCCAATACAAATGTCGCCAATTAACCAGCTTTGGCCGCCGGCAAAGTGACGCCGGGCGGTCAGCCTTCGGCCATCGCCCCTTCATATTCTTCCTGTGCCGCCAGCCACTGGCTTTCGGCGGCGGCCAGCTTCCGCGCGGCTTCGGCGCGTTTTTTGGAAACGGCACTGCCCTTGGCGGGATCTTGGGCAAAGAGCAGGGGGTCGGACAAAGCCCGGTCGAGCTTGGCCAGTTCCGCCTGCAGGGTGGCGACCTGCGCTTCCGCCGAATCGATTCGGTCCTTGAGCGGCTTGAGTTCCCGGCGCCGTTCGGCATTGCCGCGCCGCGTCGCTTCCTTGGTCGGCTTGTCCTCGGGCTCGACGCGACGGGTGGGCTTGTTGTCGCCCGACAAAAGGAAACGCCGGTAATCGTCGAGGTCGCCTTCGAAGGGCGCGACTTTTCCGTCCGCCACCAGCAGCAAGCGGTCGGCGGTCGCCTCGATCAGGCGGCGGTCATGGCTGACCAGGACCACCGCGCCGTCGAAATCGTTGAGCGCGTTCAAAAGCTCGGTGCGCGCGTCAATGTCCAGATGGTTGGTGGGCTCGTCCAGGATCAGGAGATTGGGCTTGTCCAGGGTCGCAAGCGCCAGCATCAGCCGCGCCCGCTCGCCGCCCGACAACTGCCCCACCTTGGTGAGGGCCTTGTCGGCGGAAAAGCCGAAGCCGCCCAACTGTCCCCGCACCTGTTCGATGGTGAGCTTCGGGCGAAGCCGCGACAAAGTCTCGACCGGCGTGATGGACGTATCGAGTTCTTCCTGCTGGTGCTGGGCGAAATAGCCCACCACCAGCTTGCGGGCGCGCACGAATTCGCCGCCCATCGCTTCCAGCTTTCCTGCCAGAAGTTTTGCCAGGGTGGATTTGCCGTTGCCGTTCTTGCCCAGGAGCGCGATCCGGTCTTCCGGATCGAAACGGAAGGAAAGTCCCGTGAGAATGGGCCTTCCCGGCTCATAGCCGACCGAGGCGCGGTCCATGGTGATCAGAGGCGGGCTGGCTTCGGTGGCGGCGGGGATGCGGATCGGCGCCACATGCTCGTCCACCGGCACGTCCACCACGGTCAATCTGGCCAGCATCTTCATGCGGCTCTGTGCCTGACGCGCCTTGGAGGCCTTGGCTTTGAAACGGTCGACGAACGCCTGCATATGGGCGCGGGCCGCTTCCTGCTTCTTGGCGAAGGCGACATCCAGCGCGCGCTTGGCGGCGCGGGTCTCGACGAAGGTGTCGTAATTGCCGGTATAGAGCGTGAGTTTGCCGCGCTCGAGATGAAGAATGAATTCGGCGGCCGTATTCAGAAGATCGCGGTCATGGCTGACGATCACCACGGTGCCGCGATATTTCTGGAGAAAATTTTCCAGCCACAGCACGCCTTCCAGATCCAGATAGTTGGTGGGTTCGTCCAGCAGCAACAAGTCGGGAGCGGAAAACAGGATCGCCGCCAGCGCCACGCGCATGCGCCAGCCGCCGGAAAATTCGCGGCAGGGGCGCAGCTGGTCCTCGGCGGAAAATCCCAGGCCGGCCAGGATCTCGGCCGCGCGGGCCGGCGCGGTATAGGCGTCGATCGCGTCCAGCCGGGAATAAATGTCGCCCAGCTTGTGACCATCGGTCTCATGCTCGGCCTCGGCCAGAAGCCGGGTGCGCTCGGCATCGGCCTCCAGGACGGTGTCGATCAGGCTGACATCGGTGCCGGGCGCTTCCTGCGCCACCGCGCCCACCCGCCAGGCATTGGGCCAGCTGACACGGCCGTCATCGGGGTGAAGTTGCCCCAGGATCACCTTGAACAGGGTGGATTTTCCCGCGCCGTTGCGGCCGACCAGGCCGATGCGACGGCCCGCGGGAAGATTGGCGGTGGCGCCGGAGAGGATTTCCCGCCCCGCGATCCGCACCACAATGTTGTCGATTGCCAGCATTTGGGGGCCTTATAACTTGTCATGGCTCGCCAGCAAGGGGCCGAAGCGTGGCCGTTCCTTGATGCCGCCTTGGCCTTGCCCTTTGCCCAAGCCCATTGCATAAGGCGCCCGTTTTCAAAATTTCCGGAGTTCCTATGGCCGTCGAGCGCACCCTTTCCATCATCAAGCCGGACGCTACGCGCCGGAACCTCACCGGCAAGATCATCGCCAAGTTCGAAGATGCGGGTCTTCGCGTCGTCGCCAGCCGCCGCATCCGTCTTTCCACCGCCCAGGCCGAAGCCTTTTACGGCGTGCATCGCGAGCGGCCCTTCTTCCGCAGCCTGGTGGATTTCATGACCTCGGGTCCCGTGGTGGTGCAGGTGCTGGAAGGCGAGAACGCCATCGCCCGCAACCGCGAAGTGATGGGCGCGACCAATCCGGCCAACGCCATGCCGGGAACCATCCGCAAGGAATTCGCCGAGAGCATCGAAGCCAATTCGGTGCATGGATCCGACGCGGCGGAAACCGCCGCCAACGAGATCCGCTTCTTCTTCAGCGATCTCGACATCCACAGCTGAACGCCCGCCGACGAATAAAGTCCGCGAATAGGATATAAGGCTCCCGTCCCAATCGGACGGGAGCCTTTTTCGTGTGCGGAAAAACCATCGTCATCACGGGCGCTACCTCGGGCATCGGCGAGGTTGCCGCCATCCGCCTGGCGGAGCGGGGCGCGCGCATCGTCTTTACCGCGCGCGATCAGATCCGCGCCGCCGCCACGATGGAAAAGCTGCGCCGCGCGAACGGCGCGGTGGAACATGCGGCCCATCTGGCGGACCTGTCCCTTCTGGCCGAAATGAAGCGGGTGGCGGGCGAGATCGCCGAAGAGCCGCAGATCGATGTCCTGATCAACAATGCGGGTGCGGTGTTCGGCACGCGCCAGGAAACCCGCGACGGGCTGGAGCGGACCTTCGCGCTCAACCACATGTCCTATTTCGTGATCACCAATATGCTTCTGCCCAGGCTGAAGCCGGGCGCTCGCATCGTCTCGACCGCGTCGGGCGCGCACCGGCGCGCGGTGCTGGATTTGGACGATCCGCAGAGCCGGCGCGGCTATTCGGGATTTCCCGTCTATGCGCGCTCCAAGCTCTGCAACATCCTGTTTACCCGCCAGCTGGCGCGGCGCATCGCGGGCAGCGGCGTTACGGCCAATTGCCTGCATCCGGGGTTTGTCGCCACCCGTTTCGGCGACCAGTCGGGCGGATTGCTGGCGATCGGGGTCTGGGCGGCGAAGCGCCTGACCGCGATCTCGGAAGAGGACGGCGCCAAGACCCTGGTCTATCTCGCCGCCTCGGAGAATGTGGCACAGGTGAATGGCGCCTATTTCTATGAATGCAAGATCGACATGCCATCGCCGGCAGCGCGCGACGACCGGGCTGCCAAACGACTGTGGGACATTTCGGCGGAGATTTCGGGAGTGGGACAATGACGGGCGCGCGCAGAAAAGACCTGGCCGGGAATATAAGGAGCGCAAAACCCGACCCGGCATCTTCGCCATCCGCTGCGTGACGGAGAATGTCACATGGACCGGCATCTCGCGCGACCTCGACAGCCAGCGGAACGGAATCTGGTTTCAGCTGCGCATGGGCAATCACATGAACAAAGCCCTGCAGCAGGTATGGGCCCGCCATGGCGCCGACGCCTTCCGGTTCGAAATCCTGGAAGTGGTGGAAGACGACAATCCCGAAATGATCGGATTGCTGCTGAAGGATCGCGAGGCCTATTGGCGCGCGCAAGAAGGCGCGGCCAAGCTGTTCGCCTAGCCGAAAACCGCCAGGCCTTTTTCCAGTTTCACTTTTCCGTCCGCCAGAAGACGCAGCGCGGCGGGATATAATTTGTGTTCGACCTCCAGCACCCGTGCCGCCAGCGTGTCGGGAGAATCGTCGGCATGCACCGGCACCCGGGCCTGGGCGATCACCGGTCCCGCATCCAGTTCCGGCACCACGAAATGCACCGAGGCGCCGGATTGGGATTCGCGCGCCTCGATCACCCGTTCATGGACATGGGTGCCTTTATAAGCGGGCAACAGGGACGGATGGATGTTGATCAACCGCCCTTCCCAGGCGCGGGTGAAGCCGTCCGACAGGATGCGCATGAAGCCCGCCAGGCAGACGATTTCCACACCCGCCGCGCGCAAGGCGGCGTCCAGTTCGGCGTCGAAATCTTCGCGGGTCTTGTTTGTTCCAAGTGGGCCTTTATGCGGAATGACTTGGGTGGCGATTCCGGCCTCGGCGGCGCGCGCAAGACCGCCCGCGCCTTCGATATTGGAGATCACCGACACGATCTTGTATGGCGCGTTCGCCTGGTCCGCGATCAAGGCGCCGAGATTGCTGCCCCGGCCGGAAATCAAGACGCCGACCCTTTTCAAAGCTTCAAGGCCCCGCGATAGACGACCTTGGCCTCGCCGCTGCCGGGGATCAGACGGCCCAGGCGCATGGCTTTGTCACCGCATTGCTGGAAGGCTTCGATGACATGGCCGGAGCATTTCTCCGACACCACCGCCACCATGCCGATGCCGCAATTGAAAGTGCGCAGCATTTCCGGCGCTTCGATCCCCGCGGACCGGGCCATCCAGCCGAACACGGGCGAGGGCGTCCAGCTGTCCAGATCGACTTCCGCATCCATGCCTTCGGGCAGGGCGCGGGGAAGATTCTCCGTGATCCCGCCGCCGGTGATATGGGCGAAGCCTTTGACGCCGCCCACGCGCAACGCTTCTAGGGCGCTTTTCACATAGAGCCGGGTGGGTGTGAGAAGCGCTTCGCCCAGTTTCCTGCCCGGCGCGAAAGGCGCTTCGGCGTCCCAGGCGAGGCCGCTTTTTTCCACCACCTTGCGTACCAGCGAATAGCCGTTGGAATGCACGCCCGACGAGGCCACGCCGATCAGCACATCGCCGGCCATCATCTCGGCGGTGCGGGGCAGCACATGGCCGCGTTCCACCGCGCCCACGGAAAAACCCGCCAGGTCGAAATCGCCTTTGGCATAAAGACCGGGCATCTCGGCGGTCTCGCCCCCGATCAGGGCGCAGCCGGATTCCTTGCAGGCCCGCGCGATCCCTTGGATCACCCGCGCCGCCGCATCCACGTCCAGCTTGGCGCTGGCGTAATAGTCCAGAAAGAAAAGAGGCTCGGCGCCCTGCACCACGATGTCGTTGACGCACATCGCCACCAGGTCCTGGCCGATGCTGTCGAACAGACCGGTGTCGATGGCGATCTTGAGCTGGGTGCCGACGCGGTCGGTGGCAGCCACCAGCACGGGGTCCCTGAAGCCTGCCGCCTTGATGTCGAACAGCCCGCCGAAGCCGCCCAGGTCCGCGTCGGCGCCGGAGCGCCGCGTGGCGCGGGCGGCGGGCGCGATGCGGGCGACCAGTTCTTCACCTGCATCGATATCGACGCCGGCATCTTTATAAGTGAGGTTCTCGGGCATGGTCCGGAAAATCCGCGACGGAAGCTGAAGCTGCGCTTCGTTTAATCAGGGCAAAGCAACCGCGCAAGCGGCCAAGCTTAAGGATCTGCCCATGTCTGTGGAAGGTGCCCTGGCGGTTCACCGATTCGGCCTCGGCGCGCGGCCCGGCGAAATCGAGGCGGCCAGCCGCGATCCCAAGGGCTGGCTGGTGGCCCAGATCGGGACCCCGGCGGAACAGCCCCTCGCGCCCGACGGCACCGCCTTTCCCGGCAGCGGCTTTTTGGTGCGCCAGGAGCAGGAAATGATCGCCGCCCGGCGCGCCGCCAAGGCGGGGGACACCGAAATCCAGAAAAGCCAGGCGGGGGGACGGCTCAGGATCTTCACCGACGAAATGGCAGGGCGCTTTCAGCTGGGCTTCGCCACCCAGCGCCCATTCGCGGAACATCTGGTCTGGTTCTGGAGCAATCATTTCACGGTCTCGACCACGGCCGGGCGGACGCTCAATTTCGCGGGCGCGTTCGAGCGCGAAGCGATCCGGCCCTATATCGCCGACACGTTCGAAAACATGCTGCTGGCGGTGGCCAGTCATCCCGCCATGCTGGTCTATCTCAACAATGTCGCTTCCATCGGCCCCAATTCGCGCGCGGGGACGCGCACGGGCAAGGGCCGCAACGAAAATCTGGGCCGCGAATTGATGGAGCTTTATTCGCTGGGCGTGGATGGCGGCTATACCCAAACGGATGTGATCGCGCTGGCCAATATCCTGACCGGCTGGAGCCTGGACCCGCAGGCCCCGTCCGGCTTCGGATTCTTCCCCAACCGGCATGAGCCCGGTCCGCAGATCCTGCGCGGCAGACGCTACAACGACGATTTGCGCAGCGGCATCCAGGCGGTGCGCGACCTGGCGCATGATCCCCATACCGCGCATCACATCGCCACCAAATTCGCCACCTATTTCATTGCCGATCAGCCATCGCCGCAATCGGTGGCGCGGTTGGAAAATGTGTTCAACAAAACCGGCGGCAATCTCAAGGCGCTGGCGACGGCGGCGGTGGAAGATCCCGCCGCCTGGACCCCGGCACCCGCCAAGATGCGCTCGCCGGTCGAATATGTGACGGCCGCCTATCGGCTGCTGGATCTCCCGCGCGGCGACAATGCCGCCCAGCAGATCCGCGCCGCCATGGGCAGCGCCCGCAACATGGGAGAGTTTCCCATGACCGCGTCCTCGCCCAATGGCTGGCCGCTGGTTTCCGATGCCTGGACCGGTCCCGACGCGGTTCTCAATCGCATCGAATGGGCCAAGCAGGTGGGCGCGCGCATGCCGCCGGATTTCAATGCCGCGGCCGTTGCCGGTGCGGGGATGGGGCCGCTTCTGGCGCCGGCGACCCGCACCGCCATGGCGCGGGCCGAAAGCCAGGGCGATGCCCTGGCGCTTCTGATCGCAAGCCCCGAATTCCAGCGCAGGTGACACATGCAGTTTGATCGGCGCGTCTTCCTGAAATCCGCCGGCGCGGCGGGCGTCGCGGCGGCCTTCGATGCCAAGGCGCATTTCGCGTTCGCCGCCACCCCGGACGACCGGCGGCTGGTGGTGGTGATACTGCGCGGCGCGCTGGATGGGCTGGCCGCCGTGCCGCCCCATGGCGACAAGGACTATGCCGGCGTGCGCGGTACCCTCGCATTGCAGACCGAAGGCGCGGGCGCCATCCACGACCTGGACGGTTTCTTCGGCCTCAATCCCGCGCTCACCAATCTCAAGGCGCTTTACGACTCAAGACAGCTGGTGGTGTTCCACAATATCTGTTCGCCGTATCGCGACCGTTCGCATTTCGACGGCCAGAATGTGTTGGAAGCGGGCGGTACCAGTCCGCATCTGTTGCAGGATGGCTGGCTCAACCGCGCGCTGGCGCCCATGGGGCTGGCGAATGGCGACGGCGCCTTGGCGATCGCCCAGATGCCGCCTTTGATGCTGTCGGGCAAAGTGCAGACCGCTAGTTGGATGCCGGCGGTGTTGCCCGCGCCGGACGAATTGTTTCTCGCGCAAGTGCGCGCGCTCTATGCCGGCGACGCGGTGCTTGAGGCATCGCTGTCCAGTGTGCTGGCGCTTCAGGCATCGGCGCAAGGCGCGATGGACGATCCGGCGGCGAAAGGCATGCAGCCCGGCAAAGGCGGCGCGTATGGCAATCTCGTGCCGCTGTTTCAGGGCGCGGGCAAGCTGCTGGCCGCGCCCCACGGTCCCCGGGTTGCGACCTTGGAAGCCTCGGGCTGGGACACGCATGTCGCCCAAGGCGTGGCCGATGGCCAGCTGGCAAGGCGGCTGGCCGCGCTGGACACTGCGATCGATGCCCTGCGCGTCGCCATGGGGACCGATGCCTGGAACAAAACGGCTGTGGTGATGGCCACCGAATTCGGCCGCACGGTTCGTCCCAACGGCTCCGGCGGGACCGACCATGGCACCGGGGGCGCGGCGTTCCTGTTCGGCGGCGCGGTGGCGGGCGGCTCGGTGAAAGCGGAATGGACCGGCCTGGGGCAGGGCGCGCTCAAGGACGGGCGGGACCAACCCGCGCGCACCGACCTGCGCGCCTTGTTTAAGGGCGTGCTTGCGGACCAGATGGGCGTGTCCGGGGCGGCACTGGAAACCCGCATTTTCCCGGATAGCGCCGCCGCGCCGCCGATCAAGGGCTTGATTAGAGTGTGATTTTTGCCGTTCTGGGCGCTTTCGCAGTTGCAAGGCGCCGCCTATAATCGCGCGTCCCCACCGAGCGCCCCAATGTCATCGTCCCTTCTTAAATCCCTTCCCATCCTGGCGTTCGCGCTGCTGTTTTGCCTGCCCGCACGGGCGGACGAGCTCTACACGGTGAGCGGCGTCCATGTGGATGCTTCGGGGGCCTCGTCGGCCGAAGCGCTCAATGTCGCCATCGCGCAGGGCCGGCCCAAGGCCTGGCAGATTCTGTATCGCCGCCTGACCCGCCAGCAGGACTGGTCGCGCCAGCCGGTGCTGGATGCGCCGGCGCTGGTCCGGTTGTCGCGCGGCTATACCCCGACCAATGAGCGGCGCTCCACCACCCGCTATGTCGCGGACATCGCGTACAACTTCAATCCGGACGCGGTGGCCCGCACTTTGCGCGAGGCCAACATCGCTTTCACCCAGACGGCGGTGCGCCGCATTCTGCTGGTGCCGATGTCGCCGGGATACAATACCGGTCCCTGGACCCAGGCCTTCACGGCGGCACATGAGTCCTTCGTGCCTTTCTCGCTGCCTGCGGCGGGGGACGAGTTGGGGCAACTGAATTTCGACAATGCCGGGTGGAACGATGTCGCGCCGGCCGCTGCGAAGATCAAGGCAACTGAAGCGGCATTGGTGCAGGCGATCTACGCCAACGGAAAAGTGACGGTGAATATCCGCCGCCTGGGCCAGGGCGCCACGCCCACCAAGACCAGCGTCGATGTGCCCATGCTGCAAACATTGGGCACCACCTATCCGGCCGCGGCGCAGGCCGCGTTGGCCGCGATGGACGATATGTGGAAGTCGCGCTCGGCGGTCAATCCGAATGCCCGTGGCACCTTGATCGCCGATGTGAAAGTCGCGTCGCTCAATCAATGGGGCGCGATCCAGTCGGCCCTGTCGGGCTCCGAGAATGTCACCGGCGTGCAGGTGGTGGCGATGAATCTGGGCTATGCGCGCCTGTCGATCGCTTACATGGGCACCACCGCGCAGCTGCGTGATTCCCTCAATGAAAAGGGCTTGGCGCTGTCGGGCCGCGGCGATCAATGGACCTTGGCGGCGGGCGCGCGATTGAATCCGGGAGGCGGTCAGTAGTGTTGCGCCATCTGCCCAATCTGCTTTCCGGCTTCCGCCTGTTGGCGGCGCCGCTGGCAGCCTGGGCGGTCCTGGCGGCGCACGATGCGGCGGCCCTGATGATATTCGCGGGCGCAAGTTTCAGCGATCTGGCGGACGGTTATGTGGCAAGGCGCTGGGGATTCACCTCTCAGGCGGGCGCGTGGCTGGATCCCCTGGCCGACAAGCTTCTCATGCTGTTCTGTTTTCTGGCGCTGTGGAAAGTGGGGGCCGCGCCTTTCTGGCTGGTGGTCCTGGTGATCGCGCGAGACCTGGTGATCGGCGCCGGCGCGGTGCTGGCAAAAGCATTGAGCTTGCCGCTGCGCATCGAGCCTTTAACGATCGGCAAGGCCACCACCGCCGTCCTGGTCCTGTATGCGGGAATCCTGCTTCTGCTGCTGGCCCTGGATCAGGACGCACCGCGCCTGGTGAAGGCGGGCAGTTATACCGCGGCATTGTTCGTGGTTCTTTCCGCCGCGATCTATCTTTATTCTTTCCTGCGCGCGCTGCTGTCGGGGCGGCGCACCGCGTGATCCCGGTCGATTGATGTCTTCGCAACTGGTCCTGCCTCTCGAGCCGCGCAACGCCATGACGCGCGCCGATTTCATCGAAGCGCCCGGCAATGGGCGCGCGCTGGCCTATCTGGAGCGCTGGCCCGACTGGTCCCAGCCCGCGGCGGCGTTATGGGGGCCCAGTGCCGCGGGCAAGACGCATCTGGCCCATATCTGGGCGTCTCATGCCGGTGCCGTGCTGGCGGATGCGCGCAGCTTGCGCGAACCGCTCACCGGCCCCGCGGTGGTGGAGAATTGCGACAGCGCCGAAGGGCCGGATCACGAGCCCGCGCTTTTCGCCATGCTGGAAGGAGGGGCACCGTTGCTTCTGACCGGACGCGCCGCGCCGTCGCAATGGCGGGTCTGGCTGCCGGACCTGGCCTCGCGCTTCGGCGCTCTGGTCGCGTTCGAACTGGGTGAGGCGGATGAAGCGCTGCTGATGGCCCTGGCGGTCAAGCTGTTCGCGGACCGCCAGGTCACAGTGCCCGAGGCGGTGGTGACGGGGCTGCTGCGGGGACTGGAACGGTCCCCGGCCGCGGTCCGGGATTTCATCGCCCGGGCCGACCAGGAGGCGCTCAGCCGCCAGAAACCGATAAATCTTCAATTAATACGGGAACTTATGGCGGATTAGGTCGGGCTGTCATGACAGATTCACCTATTTCTCCTAAGCTTTCTCCATGTCCAATCCTTCCCAGAAAATAGAGGCCGCCAACGATGCGCCTATCGATGGCGCGTCGGATAATCCCCTGGCCACCGACGATGTGGTGTCGCTGGAGCATCAGGGCAGCAATGTCGATTTCGATCCGGCATCGCCCGCCCGTTTCGTCAACCGGGAATTGTCCTGGCTGGCCTTCAACCGCCGGGTGATCGAGGAGGCGCAGAACCGCCGCCATCCCTTGTTCGAGCGGCTGCGCTTCCTGTCTATTTCCGCGTCCAATCTGGACGAATTCTACATGGTGCGCGTGGCCGGGCTGATGGGCATGGTCCGTGCCGGCGTCACCACGCCGTCGGCCGATGGCCTGTCTCCCGCCGAGCAGCTCGCCAAAGTGGATGAGGCGGCGCGCCAGCTGATCGGCGATCAGCAATGCATCTGGGCGACCTTGGACGGAGAGCTGCGCAAGGAAGGCGTCAGCGTCGTCACCGGCAGCGAAATCCTGGATCGCGACCGCGCCTTCCTGGATGCGCATTTCAGCGCGCAGGTCTTTCCGGTCCTGACCCCGCTCGCCATCGATCCGGCCCATCCGTTTCCCTTCATTCCCAATCTGGGCTTCACCGTCGCCCTGTCGCTCACCAACCGGCGCGACAACAAGGATTTCTTCGCGCTGATTCCGGTGCCGCCGCAGCTCAAGCGCTTTGTGCGCCTGCCCGATGCCGACCGCAGGGCCGCGCGCTTCATTCCGCTCGAGCATGTGATCGCGCTCTATTTCGACAAACTCTTTCCCGGCCACGACATTTCCGGCTGGGGGATGTTCCGCATCCTGCGCGACAGCGACGTGGAGGTCGAGGAAGAAGCCGAAGACCTGGTGCTGCTATTCGAGTCGCTGCTCAAGCGCCGCCGCCGCGGCAGCGTCATTCACATGAAATGCAGCAAGTCGATGCCGGCGCATTTGCGCCAGTTCATCGCCACCCATCTGGATCTGGACGAAGCCAAGATCGTCGATATCGAGAATCGGATGGGCCTGTCGGATCTTTCCAAGCTCATCATTCCCGAGCGTGCGGACCTGCAGTTCAAGCCCTACAATGCCCGCTTTCCGGAGCGGATCCGCGACCATGGCGGCGATTGTTTCGCCGCCATCCGGGAAAAGGACTTGATCGTCCATCACCCGTTCGAGAGTTTCGACACGGTGGTGCAGTTCCTGCGCCAGGCCGCGGCCGATCCGGACGTGGTCGCGATCAAGCAGACTCTCTATCGCACCAGCCAGGACAGCCCCATTGTCAGCGCGCTGATCGAGGCGGCCGAAGCCGGCAAGTCGGTGACGGCGCTGGTCGAGCTCAAGGCCCGTTTCGACGAAGCCGCCAACATCAAATGGGCCCGCGACCTGGAACGGGCCGGCGTGCAGGTGGTCTATGGCTTCATCGCGCTCAAGACCCACGCCAAGATCAGCCTGGTGGTGCGGCGCGAAGGGGGGCAGCTGCACACTTATGTGCATTTCGGCACCGGCAATTATCATCCCCAGACCGCGCGGGTTTATACGGACCTCTCCTTGTTCAGCGCCGATCCGGCGCTGGGCCGCGACGCCGCCCAGGTCTTCAATTTCATCACCGGTTATGCCGAGCCCAATGCGCTGGAAAAGCTTGCGGTCTCGCCTTTCTCGCTGCGCGGCCGCCTGGTCGAAGGCATCCAACAGGAAATCATGCATGCCCGGGCGGGCAGGCCGGCCGCGATCTGGGTCAAGCTGAATTCGCTGGTCGATCCGGCGATGATCGACGGGCTTTACCGCGCCAGCCAGGCGGGCGTGAAAATCGAACTGGTGGTGCGGGGCATCTGCTGCCTGCGTCCGGGAGTGCCCGGCCTGTCGGAAAATATCCGGGTGCGCTCGATCGTGGGCCGCTTCCTGGAACATGGGCGGATCGTGGCGTTCGGGGCGGGCCATGGCCTGCCGTCGCCGGACGCGAAGGTTTTCATTTCCTCGGCGGACTGGATGCCGCGCAACCTGGACCGGCGGGTGGAAACCCTGGTTCCCATCGAAAATCCCACGGTCCATCAACAGGTGCTGGATCAGATCATGGTCGCGCTGCTGAAGGATCAGGCGCAAAGCTGGTATATGAAGGCAGACGGAACCTATAGCCGCGATTCCCATTCCGAGGATGCCGATGCCTTCTCCGCGCATACATATTTCATGACCAATCCGTCGCTCTCCGGCCGCGGCCGGGCGTTGAAGATCCAGGGTTCAGGCCCGCGCAAGCGCCGGATCTGATCTTTGTCTTCCGCCAGCGAAGTCCGCGCTTCTCCCAGCCCGCGCGCAGCCGACGCGCGCAGGCCCATCGCCATTGTCGATATCGGCTCCAACTCCGTGCGCCTGGTGATCTATGAGAGCCAGTATCGCAATGCCGCCACCTGGCAGAACGAGAAATCGATCTGCGCCATCGGCCGCGACATGGTCACCACCGGCCGGCTGCATGCCGAGGGTTGCGCCGCCGCGCTGGAGGCTTTGGCGCGCTTCCGCATGATCGCGGACGGGCTGAAGGTCGATCTGCGCGAAGCGGTCGCCACCGCGGCCGCCCGCGACGCCAGCAACGGCGCCGAATTCATCGCCCGGGCCGAGCGCGCCTGGGGCTCGCCCATCCGCATCCTGGCGGGGGAGGACGAGGCGCGCACCGCCGCCGAAGGCGTGGTGGCGGGCATTCCCGAAGCATCGGGCCTGGTCGCCGATCTGGGCGGCGGCAGCCTGGACATGGTGACGGTCAAGGGCGGCAGAACGGGCGACGCCTGGACTCTGCCGTTCGGTCCGCTGCGCTTGATGGACCAGGCCAAAGGCGATCCCGACAAGGCCCGCGACATCGTCGACAAGGGCTTGAAGAATATTTCCGGCCTGTCGTCGCAGGCGCTTTACGCGGTGGGCGGGATCTGGCGCAGCCTGGCGCGGGTGGACATGGAGGAGCATCATTATCCCCTGCATGTCCTGCAGCATTACACCATCCCGCGCGGGCGGGCGCTGCGGCTATGCAAGGTGCTGGCCGGGCTGTCCCGGGAATCCGTGCGAAAGATCAAGGTCGTCTCCAAGCGCCGCGCGGAATCGCTGCCCTATGGCGCGGTGGTTCTGGAACGGCTGCTGCTGGCGGGCGAGATCAAGGATGTGGTGATCTCCGCCTATGGCCTGCGCGAAGGCCTGTTCTATGCGCGGCTGTGGCCCGAGGAGCGGGCCAAGGATCCCTTGCTGGAATTTGCCCGCGGCGCGAACGAAAGGTTGGCGCGCGTGCCGCAGCATGCGCGCGAAATGTTCGAATGGACTCAGCCCTTGTTCGAAGGCGAGAGCCTGGAGCTCAGGCGCATCCGCGAGGCGTCGGCCAATTTTTCCGATATCGGCTGGCGGCGGCATCCCGACAATCGCGCCGCCGGTACCTTCAACCAGGTGCTGACGGCGCCGTTCTCCGGCGCCGATCATCGCGCCCGGGCCTTGATCGCCACCTCGATTTTCCATCGCTATTCGGGGGACGAGGATTTCGTCCGCGATCTGGCGCTGGCGGGATTGCTGGACAAGGACGACGAGCGGCGGGCGGTTCGCCTGGGGCTGGCATGGCGCTTTGCCTTTTCCCTGTCGGCGTCGGCGGCGGGAGAGCTTGGCCATTACCGGCTCCGGCTCACACCCGCCAAAGTGGTGCTGGAGGTTCCCCGCAAGCGGGAGGCCATCGCCAGCGAACCCGTCCAAAAGCGCCTGGGCGCTTTGGCCGAAGCCATGGACAAGCGCGGGGAAATACTGGTTGGCTAATTGTCCCGGGCGCGGGTCTTTTGGTCCCTGAGTTCGTCGCGCGTCCTCACGTGCTTTCGCACGCTCCGGGCGTTGCCGCTACGCTGGCGCTAAGCAACCCTGCTCAGGAACCAAAATCCCTCGCGCCTGCCAATTGACCACCAAAGTGGGAAATATCGCAGCGTTAACCCCCGTGCATCGCTGGGGAATTTGCCTTAATCTGGGGGTGGTCTTGCGTTAAGGCCCGGGAGCGGGCTTTAACTGGCAGGCAAGCCGGGCAGGGGCCGGCGGGGTTCCGTTCACACGGCGGGGATTGAGGAGTTAAGTCATGGGCGGTTTGAGCTGGATTCACTGGTTGCTTCTGGCATTGGTGGCCTTGGTCTTGTTCGGCGGTCGCGGCAAGGTTTCCGACCTGATGGGCGATTTCGGCAAAGGCATCAACAGCTTCAAGAAGGGCCTGGCCGATCCCGACAAGGAAGATCCGCGCGTGATCAATGCCGAGACGCGCGAAACCGCGAACGTCAATAAGGATCCCGCGCCCCACTAAGGGCCTGATTCAGGGTCCTCGATGTTCGATCTTTTCAGCTGGAGCCATATCCTTATCCTGCTTACCGTGGCTTTGGTCGTGGTGGGCCCCAAGGATCTACCGCGCCTGATGAATATCGCGGGCCGCTGGGCCGGCAAAGCGCGCAACATGGCCAACGAGTTCAAGCGCAGCTTCGACGACATGGCGCGTCAAAGCGAACTCGACGAATTGCGGGCCGAAGTGGAAAAGCTGCGCGCGGTCGATCCCGTCGCCGATCTTGGCCGCGACATCGAACGCACCCTCAATCCGGTGGATACCGAAGCGGCCGAGGCCAGGGCCGCGGAAGCCGGCGCCGCCGCCGAAACGCCCGCGCCCCGCAGCGGCGAGTATCAGGTGTCCGAAACCCCGGCCGATGCCCCGCGACTGGATGATCCGCCTGCCACCGAAACGGCGGCGCCCACCGAATCCAACCCGCATCCGCAAACGGCTTCGCAGTGACCGATCCTTCCGAGGAAGATGAAGCGGCGCTAAACGCCACGCGGGCGCCGCTGATGGAGCATCTGATCGAGCTGCGCAAGCGGCTGATCTGGGCATTGGTTTCGTTCGGCCTGTGCTTTGGCGTTTGTTTCGCCTTCTCCACCCATATTTTCCAGTTTCTCACCGAGCCGTTGCACAAGAGCCTGGTGGGGCGGCCCAATGACTTTCTGATCTATACGGCACTCCCCGAAGTCTTCTTCACCCAGGTGAAGATCGGCATGTTCGGCGGCGTCTGCCTGGGCTTTCCCGCCATCGCGGCACAGCTTTGGATCTTCGTCGCGCCGGGTCTTTACAAGCATGAGCGCCGCGCCTTCCTACCGTTCCTGCTGTGGACGCCGGTGCTTTTCATTCTGGGCGGCGCCTTCGTTTATTATGTGATGCTGCCCTTCTCGATCGCCTTCTTCGGCGGATACCAGATTCCCACCACGGCCGGCACGATGGGCATCCAGCTTCAGGCCAAGGTGAGCGATTATCTGGATTTCGTGATGACCTTGATCTTCGCCTTCGGGCTGACCTTCCAGCTGCCGGTGCTGTTGTCGCTTCTGGGCAAGGTGGGCATCGTCTCGGCCAAGGGCTTGCGCGAGATGCGGCGCTATGCGTTTGTCGGCATGTTCGCGGTTGCGGCGGTATTCACGCCGCCGGACGCGATTTCGATGCTCAGCCTCGCTTTCCCGCTGGTCGCGCTGTACGAGATTTCCATCCTCAGCGTGGCGATGATCGAGCGCAACCGGGTGCGCGAGGACGCGGCGCGGGCCAGCACGGCCCTGGTTCCTTAAGCTTTATCCCTAAGCCGCCGCCCGCCCCCGGGCGATGACGCGCTGGGCCGGGAATATCATGGCCACGGTGGTGCCGATTTCCGGCACGCTGGACATGGTCAATGTGCCTTCGTGCAGTTCCAGCATCGCCTTGGCCAGGGGCAGGCCCAGGCCCGTGCCTTCATGCTTGCCGGTGAAGCGGTTTTCATTCTGGCCGAACGGCATCATGGCGTGGGCCATTTCCTTTTCGCTCATCCCCACCCCGGTATCGCGCACCGCGATTTCGTACCGGCCGTCGCTCAGCAGCTTGGCGGAGACATGCACGCTGCCGCCGGGGGGCGTGAATTTGATGGCATTGCCGACCAGGTTGATCAGGATCTGGCGGATCATGCGCTCGACGGCTTTCAGCTCGATGCCGTCCTCGGCGATCTCGTTGTGGACGCCGACGCCGTATTTTTCGCCCAATCCTTTCAGCATGGCGAGAGAAGAGGCGAGCACCGGCGCGATCTCGAACACGGCGGCATTGTCCAAGGTCATCTTCCCGGCCTCGATCTTGGCCAGGTCCAGCACGTCGTTGATGATGGCGAGCAGGTGGCGGCCGCTGGAATGGATGTCGTTGGCATAGGACAAATAGCGGGAGTTCTGCACCGGACCCAGATGCTGGTCCTTCATCACTTCCGAGAAGCCGAGAATGGCGTTCAAGGGCGTACGCAACTCATGGCTCATATTGGCCAGGAAGGAGGATTTGGCGCGGTTGGCCAATTCCGCCTCGTCCACCGCAAAGGCGAGGCGGCGCGACATCGCCGTAAGCTGGGTGCGGCTTTTCTCCAGCTGATTGATGACCCAGCGCGAATAGAGGATCAGAGGCACCGCCACGGCCAGGGTTTCGATGATGATGTTGGCGAAGGCCAGCGATGTGAGCTTGGCGCCGTCGAAATACAGCACCAGGTGAACCAGGGCGGCCATCACCACGGCCATCGCCGACAGCACAATGGTGCTGCCGGCCGGGCTCATGGCACCCAGCCTGCGCTCGAAGCGCATCCAGCGATCTTTCAGACCGAAATTCCGCAAGCCCCAAAGCGCGCCGGACGGCCCGGCCGCGCCTCCTGAAAAACATCGTCATTCTGCCTGGAAGCGGTTTCGCCCTGGTTGCAACGGCAGGTGGAAACTTCCCCCGGAAATTAGCGAATCGGTAAGCACACTTGCCAAGAGCCTGTCGGACCATGGTTTTTCCGGGCCTTTGACCCCGGCAAAACCCCGTGGCATGAGCGTCGCCTGACAGAATTGAAGGTCGTTTTCCCATGCACGATATCCGGGTCATTCGGGACAATCCCGACGCGTTTGCCGCCGGTCTTGGCCGCCGCGGCTTGGATGGGAACGCCTTGGCCCAGGATATTTTGGCCAAGGACAAGGCTTTGCGGGAATTGCTCACCCGGCTTCAGACCCAGCAGGCGCGCCGCAACGAAGCCTCCAAGCTGATCGGCCAGGCCAAACAGAAAAAAGACGAAGCCCAGGCCAAGGCCCTGATGGATGAAGTCTCGGGCCTGAAGGATGCGATCCAGCAGGGCGAAGCCGAGCGGCGCGACCTGGAAGCGGGCCTGCGCGATGCCCTGGCCGTGATCCCCAACATCCCTGCCGCCGAGGTGCCGGACGGCGCCGATGAAAGTGCCAATGTGCCGGTGACGGGCCGCGCCTTCGGCACGCCACCGGGCATCAACAATCCCAAACAACATTTCGAAATCGGCGAAGCGCTGGGCCAGATGGATTTCGAGCGCGCCGCCAAAGTTTCCGGCGCGCGGTTCGTTTATCTCAAATCCGACCTGGCGCGGCTGGAACGCGCCATCGCCGCTTTCATGCTGGATACCCACACCCAACAATTCGGCTATATGGAAGTGAGCCCGCCCGTGCTGGTGCATAGCGGCGCCATGTTCGGCACCGGCCAGCTTCCCAAATTCCAGGACGATCTGTTCCGCGTGCCGGTGGGCGAGGGCGATCCCTTCTGGCTCATTCCCACCGCCGAAGTGCCGCTGACCAACATCGTCAATGACGAGATCGTGAACGAAGCCGAACTGCCGCTGCGCATGACCGCCTTCACGCCCTGTTTCCGCGCGGAAGCGGGCGCCGCGGGCCGCGACACCCGCGGCATGATCCGCATGCATCAATTCTCCAAGGTCGAACTGGTTTCGATCACCACGCCGGACCAATCCGCCGCCGAACATGAGCGCATGACCGATGCGGCCCAGGAAATCCTCAAGAAGCTCGATCTCGCCCATCGGGTGGTGACGCTTTGCACCGGCGACATGGGTTTCGGCGCGCAGAAGACTTACGACATCGAAGTCTGGCTGCCGGGGCAGAATGCCTATCGCGAGATTTCCTCCTGCTCCAATTGCGGTCCGTTCCAGGCCCTGCGCATGAACACCCGCTATCGCGGCGGCGACGGCAAGGTGAAGGGGCCGGTGCATACCTTGAACGGTTCGGGCCTGGCGGTGGGGCGCACTTTGGTGGCGATCCTGGAAAATTATCAGCAACCGGACGGCAGCGTCGCGATACCGTCGGCGTTGCAATCCTATATGGGCGGCAAGACCGTCATCGCCAAAATCTGATGCGCATTCTGGTCACCAATGACGACGGCATTCACGCGCCGGGCCTGGTCGTCGCCGAGAAAATCGCCCGCGCGCTGTCCGACGATGTCTGGGTGATCGCGCCGGAGACCGAGCAATCGGGCGCCTCGCACTCGCTCACCCTCACCATGCCGCTGCGTCTTCGCCAGGTTTCGGAGCGCCATTATGCGGTCGCTGGCACGCCCACCGATTGCGTAATGATGGGATGCCTGCATCTGCTGAAGGACGAGCCGCCGGAATTGATCCTGTCGGGAGTCAATTGGGGATCGAACATGGCCGATGATGTCACCTATTCGGGCACCATCGCGGGGGCGATGGAAGGCTGCGCCCTGGGCATCAAATCGGTGGCCATGTCCCAGGCGGGCGATGAGGTGATGCGGGAGAATATCGACTGGTCGCCGGGCGAAGTGCATGCCCCCGGCGTGATCCGGCAATTGCTGGACGCGGGCTGGCCGGACGGGGTGCTGGTGAACCTCAACTTCCCGTCCGGTTCCGCCGCCGACGTGAAGGGCTGGGCGCTGGTATCGCAAGGCCGCTACGACCTGCAATCCACCGAGATCGAGGAACGCCGCGACGCCCGCAACCGGCCTTATTACTGGGTCGGCCTTCGCCGCCGCCGGGCCTCGCCGCCCGTCAGCACCGATCTGGCCGCCGTCTACAGTGGAAAGATTGCGGTAACCCCCCTGCACATGAACCTGACCGAGGGGGCGGTGCTGAAAAAACTCCAGGAAAAGCTGGGCTGGAAATAAACCCCGGTTAACCGGGAACCCGGTCCGGATCCCGGACAGTTAAAGTCTTCTTCATTCTTAACGAAGATGATCCGTTTCGAGACATCATGCAGAAGGCATGAGCAATGGACGGGTCATTGAAGAAAGTCGCATTGGCTGCGCTGATCTGCGCGCCCTGGCTTGCGGCCTGCACGACCAGCCCGGAAACCACGTTCGACTGGGGCGTCAACGATCAGCTGCCCAAGCGTTCCGTCGCCCGCAACGACGTGGCGCGCAGCGACCTGCCGCGCGTCCGCCAGGGCAACAAGGTTACGGCGTCCAAGGCCAAACCGAAATCCAATTCCGTGACGCGCAACGATCTGCCGGCGTATCGGCGGCCGCCTGTCGATACCTCCAATGCACCCAGCTTCGTGTGGCCGGTGTCGGGCGAAATCATTTCGAATTTCGGCGGCCCCGCCAATGGCGAGCGCAACGACGGGATCAACATCGCCACCGCGGCGGGCACGCCCATTCACGCCGCCGCCAGCGGCACCATCACCTATGCCGGCAACGAGCTGAAGGATTACGGCAATCTGGTGCTGATCAAGCATGAAGACGGCTATGTCACCGCCTATGCCCATGCCGACCGGCTGATCGTCGCCCGCGGCGATGTGGTGAGCCGGGGGCAGATCATCGGCTATGCGGGCCAGACCGGCGACGTCAGCTCGCCGCAACTACATTTCGAGATCCGCCGCGACACCCAGCCGGTGAATCCGAGGCCGCTATTGATGGCGCGCAATTCTTAGCGCCGGAAAACTCTCCAAATCATGGTCGCACGCCCGGACGGCAAAGTGGTTCCCACTTTTCCTGGCCCCCACTAAATCCTCGTCCCCAGTTCACCGGCAAGGTCCTGGATGAACTGCCAGGCCACGCGCCCGGAGCGTCCGCCGCGTCCCATCGCCCAGCCTAGTGCCTTGGCGCGCAATTCTTCCGGTTTGATCTTGAGACCGAAATGGCCGGCATAGGATTCCACCATCGCCAGATAATCGTCCTGGCTGCAATTGTGGAAACCCAACCACAGGCCGAAACGGTCTGACAGGGAAACCTTCTCTTCCACCGCTTCGCCGGGATTGATCGCGGTGGCGCGTTCATTGTCCACCAGGTCGCGCGGCATCAGGTGGCGGCGGTTTGAGGTGGCATAGAACAGCACATTGCCGGGCCGGCCTTCGATGCCGCCTTCCAGCGCCGCCTTCAGGGATTTGTAGCTGGTATCGTCCTTGTCGAAGGACAGGTCGTCGCAGAACAACAAAAAGCGGCGCTTGTCACCCCGCAGCAGCCTGAGCAGTTGCGGCAGGGTGGAGATATCCTCGCGGTGAACCTCGATCAGGACGAGGGGGGCTTTGCGCCCGCGATTGACTTCGGCATGCACCGCCTTGACCAGCGAGCTCTTGCCCATGCCGCGGGCGCCCCACAGAAGGGCGTTGTTGGCGGGCAGGCCGTCGGCGAAGCGGCTTGTGTTGGCGGCCAGGGTCTGGCGCTGATTTTCGATGGCCTTGAGCAGCGCGATTTCGATGCTGGCGACATGGGGCACCGGCGTCAGCGCCCCCAGCGCGGGCTCCCACACAAAGGCGGTGCCTTTGGCGGGCAAGCCCAAGGGCAGGGGCGGCGGCGCCAGCCTTTCCAGCGCGGCGGTGACGCGGGCCGCCAGGTCTGCGCCGGCCGATGCGGGAGGTTTGGCGCCTTTTTTCATCTCTAAGCCTTTGTTTTTACGCGGTTGCAAACAGGGGCGCCCCCGCTATAGTCCGGCCTCATCCCGCGCCAAAGTGAAAGATCTTCGACCGATGAATATGGCCGACCCGACATTCCAGACATTGACGCTGATCGTGCCGATGCTGGCGATCTTTTACTTCCTTCTCTGGCGCCCGCAACAGCAGCGCGCCAAGCAGCTGCGCCAGCAGATCGAGGGGCTGCGCCGCGGCGACACGGTGGTGACGGGCGGCATCGTGGGCCGGGTGGTCAAATCCTCCAACGCCGAGGATCCGGAAATCCTGGTGGAAATCGCCGACAATGTGCAGGTCAAGGTGCTGAAGTCCTCACTGAACGACGTCCGTCCCAGGGCGCAAGGCGACGAGAAGAACTGACGTGCTGCAAGTTTCTCCCTGGACGCGCATCATCACCTTCATCGTCGTGTTGGCGGGGATTCTGATCGCGCTGCCCAATGCGCTGCCCGACAATATCCTGCAGCACTATCCGTCTTTCCTGCCCAAAAGCACCGTGAGCCTGGGCCTGGATCTGCAGGGCGGCTCCCAGCTTCTGCTCGAAGTCCAGATCGATCAGGTGCAGCGCGACAAGGCCGAAGCCACGATCGGCGATATCCGCGCCGCCTTCCGCAAGGCGCGCATCGGCTATACAGACCTGGTCGCCAAGCAGGACACCGTCACCGTCAAAGTCAGCGACATGGCCCGCTATGCCGAAGCCAAGAAGCTGGTGAGCGACCTCAATCCCACCACGGCCGCTTCGGTGATGTCGGCGGGCACCCGCCAGTATGAAATCACCGAGCCGGGCGGCGGCATGCTCAATCTGCGCATGACGGATGCCTACAAGACCCAGGCCCAACAGCAGATCCTGGAACAGTCGATCGAAGTGGTGCGCCGCCGCATCGACGAGTTGGGCACGCGCGAGCCGACCATCGAACGCCAGGGCGAGGATCGCATCCTGATCCAGGTGCCGGGCCTGCAGGATCCCGACCAGCTCAAGGCCATTCTGGGCAAGACCGCCAAGATGACCTTCCAGCTGGTGAACGAAAGCGCCGATCCCGCCGCGCGCACCGCCCCCATCGGCGACGATATCCTGCCGCAGATGAGCGACAACCCGAAGCAGTTCCTGCCCAACATCGTGGTGCATCGCCGGGTGATGGTGTCGGGCGACCGGCTGACCGATGCCGGCGCCAGCTTCGATTCGCGCACCGGCCAGCCGGTGGTGACCTTCCGCTTCGACAGCGTGGGCGCGCGCGAGTTCGGCAACACCACCAAGGAGAATGTTGGGCACCGTTTCGCCATCGTGCTGGACAAGCAGGTGATCTCCGCGCCCGTGATCCAGGAACCGATCCTGGGCGGCACCGGCCAGATCACCGGCAGCTTCACCACCAAGACCGCCAACAATCTCGCCATTCTGCTGCGCGCCGGTGCCTTGCCGGCGCCGCTGAAGATCATCGAAGAGCGGACCGTGGGCGCCGAGCTGGGCGCGGATTCGATCAAGGCGGGCCGCTATTCGGCCATCGCAGGCCTGGCGGCGGTCGCGCTGTTCATGATCCTGCGCTACGGCCTGTTCGGCTTTTTCGCCGACATCGCGCTCACCCTCAACGTGGTGCTGCTGCTGGCGGTGCTGACCCTGTTCGGCGCCACGCTCACCTTGCCCGGCATCGCCGGCATCGTGCTCACCATGGGCATGGCGGTGGATGCCAACGTGCTGATCTATGAGCGCATCCGCGAAGAACAGCGCAACGGCCGCTCCATCCTGGCCTCCATCGACACCGGCTTCCGCCGGGCCATGGCGACCATCATCGACGCCAACATGACCCACTTGATCGCTTCGCTGATTCTGTTCGAGCTGGGATCGGGCTCGGTGAAGGGCTTCGCCGTCACCTTGGGCGTGGGTATCATCACCTCCTTCTTCACCGCGGTGATGGTGACAAGGCTGATCGTGGTGGCCTGGCTGAACGTGGTGAAACCCCGGACGTTGACTATCTGATTACCCCCTCCGGCCTTCGCACCTGATCGGTGCTACGGCCACCTCCCCCACCAGTGCGCTTCGCGCACGCGGGGGAGGCGGACCTAGGTTGCGTCGGCATGGACCTGGATGGCGGGTTCCCGCCGAAACGCCTAACATCCCGCCCAGACTCAATACGGGGAGGGGACATGGCCGCGTTTCTGAGTAATCTTCGCAACGTCACGATTGCCAGCTTCGTGCTCGCATTGTTGCTGGTGGTGCTTTATGGCGCCGTGCAGGGCTTTGACGGCCCGACTTTCGAGCTCTTCACCTTGCGCTGGCTGCATGTGGTCTGCGGCGTGATGTGGATCGGCCTCTTATGGTATTTCAACTTCGTTTCCACGCCGACCATGGCGAAAATTCCGGACGAGCTGAAACCCGCGCTGGGCCGCTACATCACCCCGGCCGCGCTGTTCTGGTTCCGCTGGGGCGCGATGGGCACGATCTTCTTCGGCATCGTGCTGGCCTTCCGCAACAATTACCTGATCGAAGCCTATACCCTGGATCTCAGCCAGGGCCTG
>JAFKFG010000057.1:9896-11300 GCA_017307355.1 Alphaproteobacteria bacterium | reverse complement strand
CCTGTGAAGGCGATAGTCATTGAAAATTTGGCAACGCCTTGAAGGGCCCTCACATATACCGCCAGATGGTTGCTAATTTTCACACGCGGAATGAACCTATATGCTTCAAAGGCTAGGACCGCGACCTCAAGTAGAGCAACAACCAATTGGTAGCCGAAAAAGCGCGTTGGTGTCGCACCAAAGAAAATCATAAACGGCAGCACAAAAACAAATCGCGCTGTAGATGAAGCGATGCCAAAAGACGAGAGCCAGACAAATTTCTCAAAGCCGCTAAGCGTGCTGCGATAGAAGGAGGAAACCAACCTTAGACCAGCCGTTGTTACAATTAAGACGACGGCTCGATTGACTTCTGTCAGCGGCAATTTTTCGACATGAAGCCACTTTGTGGCGATAAGGCCGGAAGATAACGCAAGAACAAACGCTGCAATCGCGGAGATAGTCCAAAAAGAAACCTCCAGTGCCCGAACCAGTGTTCGGAAGCCTTCCGCTTCCAACTTCCCGCCCCGATAGCGCGCGGCCTCGCGAGCGATCGTCGGAGTCAGCCCGATGTCAAGTAAATAAAACCACCCCTGCAACATGGTGAAGAAACCTACCAGACCATAGGCTTCGGTTCCCATGAAGCGAAGATAGAGTGGGACCAACAAAATCCCAATCGCCGTCGTATAGAATTGGCCAACAAAATTGGCGGCGACATTGAGTCTGAAAGACGTAACCATCCGGTCAGTCCTTCGGCCCCTTCTCACACAACAAGAAGATGCTTGAGCACAAATCTGGATAGTGTTGACCCAGCTTGTAGCAACCTTCGAGGTAATCTTTGGATATAATGTCCGTCTGAAGCAGACGGTCCCACTGGAAATTCGCTAGAGATTTAAAGAAGATTCCGGACCGATGTACTACCTTCAGTCCAGCAGCGACGGCGTCGCGCTCGAGCGTGTCGAGCGAATAGGTACAGCGGTGGCCGTGCTCCGCTTCCGCGGCGGTGACGGCGGAATTATGCGAAATCAGGCCCATCTTGACGGCAATCTGCCGCGACGGTGCGTTTGCGTTTGGACATACTAGGAAGAAACGCCCCCCCTCACTCAGCCATTCGTCATTGATGCGCTTTAACACCCGCACTGGATCGTCGAGGTGTTCCAGCACATGGGTCATTACGATGTTATCGTAACGCCGAGGCAGCGCAGCGGTCTCAAAGAGCGCATGAATGATTTCTACACGATCGCCGAGTCTCTCCCTCGCTTCTGCGATCGCGGTGCCGGAAGCCTCAACACAGGTTATGTCCTCGAAATGGCCGAGGAATCGCTTGGTAAAATCACCCTTGAAACTCCCCAGTTCGAGCAAGCTTCCTCGGTTGAAGAATGGCTCGAATGACTGGATCATATAAGGATGCATCACATCGAAATCGAA
>JAFKFG010000057.1:0-9872 GCA_017307355.1 Alphaproteobacteria bacterium | reverse complement strand
GACGTATCCTTGATCTCTAGATTGTAGTCTCGTCGCTAATTCATATTTGTTCACTTCTGATATTGAGATACATGGTCGACGCGCCACCATTTTCCTTGCCGATCACGAAACCGTGTTTGTTGTACAGGGCGATGGCGCCAGCATTCATTTGGCCAACTTCAAGCTCGATGCGGGAGAATCCAAGCGAATTTGCATGATCCGTGCAACGCGAAACCAGTTGTGAAGCGATGCCTTTCCCCTGCCACCTGAACAAGACGCTGACGCTTGTGATAAAAGCAACGCGACTTTTGACGTCATTGCAGTAAGCTGCGACCAACCCGACCAGCTCGCCACCTTCCCACGCTTCGAAGCGATCTGCCCTATCGATAATCCTGCGAGCGTAATCGTCTATAGAGACCCGGCGACTCAATGGCGGTACAAAAGCGTAATCGCAAGAACGAAGATGCTCCGCGATCTGCGCGACACTTGCCTGATTTTCGCAAAGCTCAATTTCGCCGTTCATGTCTCCAATGCCGCAAGGCCAAAGCCGTAACGTCCAAATTCGTTACCGTTGTACAGCAGATACACCTTGCCATCGCACTCAAACACGTGCGGATAGCATTGCATATCATAGTCCCACTCGCCCGGCGTGTTTTCGAGATGTGGATGATCGTCCTCACGAGTCCACTCGAGTAAGTCGTCGGACCAAGCGTGACCAATGCGATAGCCGCGCCCGTTACTCTTCCGAAAATCAAACGACTGGCGATAACAGAAAAACATGTGGTACCGCCCTGCAATTTTAATGACGGTCGGCAATGCTTGGCTCTCATCCTCTCCAAGCCTATCAGGAACAATCTGCCGCGCCTCCTCCTTTGTCCATTCGATGCCATCGCTAGACACTGCGTGACCGATCTTATAAGTGCGATCTGGCGGAGCATCAGACGTGTACTTCTTCCAGCCGGTACCAAAAATGTACCACATGTGGAATGTGTCCCCGATGATTTTAACGAATCCGTCACCAACTAGACAAGGCTCGTGAAGCGAAGCAGCCAGGACAGGCCCATTGCCGACGCGATGGAACGTAAGGCCGTCATCGTGACTGACGGCAAGACCTATCGCTGTATCGACCGAAACCGAAACACGTCGGTTCCAGCCGCAGGTATAACCATACACGACATCACCACGCCGCACCACATTCATCGGGAAAATTCCATGTTCGTCAAAACAGCCAAGCCCCCCCAATGGTATGACCGTCTGATTGGAAACCTTGATGACGTCTCGAAGGTTCTTCTTCATATCAACAAATGCTATATGACTTAAGAATTTTCCGGTCTTGTCGAGCGTCCGGGTGGAAAAATAGATACGAACGAAATCATCAAACACCAGTGCCTGCGGCGATTGAGCAAACTGCACGCAACCATTCGCTAATGAATGCTGCGTCGGGTCAAAGATCTTCCCCAGTTTTTTCCATTTCATCGCTGCGTTCATTACTCCAGCGTTCCTTCTAATATCGCCAGCCCAAAGCCATCGCGGCCAACTTGATCGCCGAGATAGGCTAAGTAGATACCCTCCCCAACTTCGAAAACGTGCGGGTAGCTGATCATCTCAGAATCCCAGCCATCTTCAGATACGTCAATTCCAGCCTTGCTATCGTCACGCACCCAGTCAATCAAATTGCTGCTTGAGGCATAGCCGATGCGATAGCCGTTCTGCTTGCTGCGGTAGTGGCTGCTATGGCGATAGCAGAAGAACATGTGATATTTGCCATTCGCAAAAAACACATCGGGACTAGCTTGCGCCTCGTCTTCTTCGATGCGACTCTCGATTAAATCTTTATTGAGCTTGTTCCAGCGAATACCGTCTAGCGAGGTCGCAGCACGGATCTTGTACACAGGCTCGGCGCGTCCATCCACGCGCTTCCATTTGCGTCCGGCAATGTAGAAAAGATACCACACGCCGTTGTAGTGGCGTATCTTTGGCCCACTCTGCACAAACGGTTCGTCCGGCGAATAGGTCAGAACGGGCCCACTACCCATCTTATCGAATGTTTTACCACCATCACGGCTCACCGCACAGCCGATAGCGACATTGAAAGGAACCGACTCGCAGCGCGTCCATCCAGCGTAATAAGCGCGCACATTCTCGCCAGTACGGATCACCGATACGGGATAAGTGCCAAATTCATCGAACTCGCCCAGCTTACCCAGGCCAAGGATCGGCTGATCAGCGACTCCATGCACTTTGAACAGATCGGTGCGATCCAGATCGACATAGGCCGAATAGCTCACATATTGTCCGTCAGAATTCGCTGGAGGGCGACAGGAAAAATATACCCGCACAAAATTATCAAACAGCAAGGTCGCGGGAGCCTGCGCGAATTCCTTCATCCAGGGGCGCCCGCTGACTTCCTGTGGGGTGAACACCTTGCCGAGTTTCTTCCAGTGAGCCATTGCCTCAAATCAATTCATAATTATGGGACGCGACGTCGTAGACCGTCTCGAGCGAGTTAAACATCATTACGTCAACTATGGAGAGCCACGGCACAAACTCGTTGCCAAACTGTGCATATTCCAGGGGCTTGGATTTGATGAATTTCAATTCAACGCCACGCGCTTTGAACTCCTCCGGGCCATACAGCTCCAACCCACCGATCGCATTGATATAGGTTCTCGCGCCAAGCGATTTGCATATGGCAAGAACTTTGTCCTGCCCTCTGAGACCATGGTCGATGTCGACCTCCGATGAGATACAAATCTTTGTCTTGATGCCAAGATGGGCGCAGGTTTCGACGATGGAACTGCGAATATAATGAAAGAGATTGCTATGTTCGGAGCGAACAATACGTTCGAGCAGCGAAAAGGTTTGTGCAAAATACGGAGCGCGGCGATAAGCGCCCTCGAATTGATTCAGCAGCTTGGCACGATCAAAGTCGGGTGAAATTTCGCGCTGAATCACATCAAGATAATCGGAGTCTTTTTTCAGCGGCAGCGAAAATGTTGCGTCCGTACCGTTAAGGAGCATTCGATTGCGATTGATCCATCCCTTCTTGGTGTATTTGATATTGTCGTAAACTACAAAAACGTCTACCGCGGCGATAAGCTGATAATAGCCAATGTACGGCAGGAAGTACGGCTGCATGATTGCAAGTTTCATGCAAATTCTCCGTCTTCACCACCCCTTACCATAAACGTCGCGCTCATTGCTTCGCGAGGAAATGGCAAATCTCTTCGACCTTCTCGATGGCTAAGTCCGGATAGATCGGCAGACACAATACCTGTGCAGCAGCCCTTGCAGCTGCAACGAGATTGCTGCGCTGCGCGGACGGTAGACTGCGATACATTGGAAACTCAGAGATCAGCGGATAAAAATACCGCCTGGGATGGACTTTGTTGGCCTTCATTCTGTCATACAGGTCATCCCGATTGATCGAATAGTCTTGACCAATAAGGATGGGGAAATATGCGTAATTTGCAAAAGATTCACCGGCATCGCCAAGGCAGTGTACGCCTCTCACGTTCCCAAGGAGCGATCTATAGGCATGATCAATCTTTTTGCGCCTGCTTATCGCCTCATCCACGTGTTTCAGCTGCAGCAAGCCCAATGCCGCATTGAATTCGCTCATTTTCCCGTTGATGCCAGTGGCAACGACGTTTGTTTCGCCCGCATGTCCAAAATTCTTCAATTGATCTATTCGGCTTTTAGTTTTCGCGTCCGGGCAAACAATCGCGCCACCTTCAAAAGTATTGAAGACTTTCGTTGCGTGAAAACTTAACACCGAAAGATCGCCACATCTCAGGACACTTTCCCCATTCTTACGACGCACACCAAATGCATGAGCCGCGTCGTAAATCACTTTCAAATTATAGGTATCTGCGATTTTCTGTATGGCATCCACATCGCACGGATGACCATAGCAATGGACCGGTAAAATGGCGGTCGTCTGTGGCGTGATCGCAGCCTCAATTTTTCCCGGATCTAGATTGAGTGACTCAGGATCTACATCGACGAAAACTGGCTTGATACTGTTCCAAAGCAGCGAGTGCGCAGTAGCAACAAATGAATAAGGCGTTGTGATCACCTCGCCCGTAACCCTCAGCGCCTGCAATGCGGTTACAAGTGCAACCGTTCCATTTGTAAACAGCGCTATATGCTCAACGCCAAGATAATCGCATAACTCCCGCTCCAGCTGCTGATGAAACGGACCGCCATTCGTTAGAATTTTATTGTCCCATATCTTTTGGAGATACGGCAAAAATTCTTCCAACGGGGGCAAATAAGGTTGGGTAACGAAAGTAGTTTTTTCTGGCATCTTAATTCTCAATTGCCCAATAAAAATGCGCGGTCAGCTGGCGGTCTCAAAACGGCGTTACCCCATCTCGTGGCGCGCCTGAAGTCTGCGGAACAACAAAACTCATTTGTAGACATGCGCACGCGCTTACGATGGAACGCCAGATCGAGCAAAACGACGGTAAGCCAAAGTACTTCCGCAAAGAAGACCAAGCATCGTCATGGCAAGCAAGATGATGATCGGATTGGGACTGGTTGGACGGGTAGAACTGACAGCACCCCCGACCGGTTGGGCAGCAAACGGGGTATCGGAGCTGCTCATCATTATCCAAACTTCTTGCTGACTGAATGTATTGGTCAATACCTGACGCAACTCGGCCTGCTGCTCCTTCCGCAGCTCTTGTTCCAGGTAGCGGGCATATTTTGTGGAACGGTCCAGCGTCTGCCGACGCAAAACCAGATCTGTGCTTTCATGCAAAGCTTGCAAAAATCGACGGGCAAATACTGGGTCACGATGACTGAAAGTGACCGTAAGAATTGGTTTCTTTCTGTCGAGGTCGACACGGACTCGAGTCGATAACACCCTCTCCACGTCGCCGCCATTCGGCGGTGCCCAAGGGCGAGGTGGATACCCGAGCACGCCTTTCGACCACGCAACTATCTTATACATAACTCCTTCTGGGGCCCGCCAGACATCGCGATCACTGTCCCACTGATCTTCAAACAATTCATGCATCAAGTCCGGATACCGGGCAGCAAACGTATCGCTCACTACTCTTGTTTTCATTACATCGGGATAAAGAGTAAAGGGAGAAACATTCTGAGAGCTGAGAAAATCTAGCCCCACCAGTGAACTCAAGCTACCGAGTTGGCTTCCAATATTGTTCTGATTTTGACCTTGGGTGGGAACCAGTAGAAGCGTCGCGGTGTAGTTGTAAGTGGTGATATGCAGATAGAGTACGCCCAGCAGCAACGATACTACCCAAGCAATGGCAATAGTTTTCCAGCCTTTCCGAAGGCTGACGAAGATGGCATACAAATCGATAAACTGTCCGCTCTCATCCTGCTTCTGGATCATCCTGCCTTTTCCGCCTGCAAAGTCGAACTGGTATTGTGGCCGTGACAAAAGATCATCGACATCGCACATCCCTTATCATGGGCTCAATTTGGGGGGATATTCGGGCAAAAAGCTCGCTTCCGCGTGGCTCCCCGAAATGACACGGTGCTTAGGGCCAACTGCTCGCTCATAGCTACGCGCCTCGCAATGGATTGATGGAGATACGCAGAAAACTCGGCGCCTCGATCCGTCGAGTCTCGTATTGCGCGCGCACTTCGTCATAGGCCCCCTGCGGCGAGCGCGAATCTGTGATAACCAAGGGTATCATTGCGTCAATCCCACACAGATGGCGCAAGATTGGCAAGCCGTGAACATATTCGCTGTTTGACCGATAATCCAGCAGCCCAATGATCTCGACGCCCGCTTCTCGCGCAGCAAGGATTGCAATCTCGGAAAGCTCACCTCCGCCGACCAAAACTATCCGGCAGGCGCCCGATGTTTGGAGATGGGCAAACAGTCTGACATAGCCAGCCCGCGCCTCACGGAAAAAGGCAAGGGATGAATCAAGATAAGTGGCCACCAACCGACTCTTTTCCGTGAATCCTTTGGGCGTGAGATAATATGCCCACCGCCTCGGCGGTACAGCACGGGCCTTTGCTTGCCCTTTCTTAGCGGCGCGCTTCAATAACGCATTAATCAGACCAACAGAGACGGAAAGGCGCTTCGACAGCACTAGCTGTGTAATGGCCTCGCCACGCTCAAGCGTTGCCAGCAAATCCATTTCAGTCTCGATGTCGATACGATCCGCCATGATCACCCAAAATTCACAGTATGAATAATGTGAGGTAGGCGCAAGTCAATCACCACAGAACTAAAGGTCTGCAAAATTATGTGTATGAATTCAATACCTTAGGAAGACAAAGCTATTCTATATCGGCTTGGGAATTTTCGCGGTGGCATACAATCGGGACAAGCCCTCAAAAGCCATCCAACATAGCGCTGTCCTAAGAAAAGCCCGCTTTGATCTTCAGCCAAGCCTCGGATTCGCGTTCCACCTCGCAAAGCGGCTCGTTAAGCCGGGGCCGGCAAACCATACGCTCATAGGCCCGCATTCTGGCAGAAGCAGTCAATAGGACCGCAAGAAAGTAGCAAGCAGAGATTAGCACGACGATAATTTTTAAATATCCCTGCAAGAGTACCAGGTTCCCTGAAAAGGATCGCCCTGAGCGGAAGGGTTCTATCAAATGCAACATCCGCAGGAATAACTCTCCGCCCCCCTGGAACGCTGCTGCAACCAGGATGATCGGGATCAGGATAGCGACGAAGCTCCAGAAATGACCAGCAGATGCCTGCCAAGACCTTCCAAGCACCTCCCCTTCATCGACTTCGAGACAAACAGGCAGCAGAAAAAACCACGCCCGCACGAGAAACCAGATCAAGGGGGCCATCGCGACCGAGATCAGGGGAATATCTACAATTGCAGGCAATGAAGAACCGCCGAGCAAAGCGCGTACTGTAGAAAAAACCGAAACGTAAATAACTGCGACCAGAAGCAACTTGAGGTTGGCGACATACAGACCCCATTGCCATCTCTTGATGCCCAGAAAATTTCGATCAGAAATTTGCCGACCGAGAATAATTTCGACAATGCAAGACACCACCACGGAGTGAAGAAACAGCATCACCAGCATTCCGGAAGCAGCAATGCCCAAAACGCGGCCACCGATGCTACCGACGGGATACTGCAGATAAGCGGCGAGCTGTGACAAATAAAGCGACAAAAAAATATAAAGGCTACATCCCCCTACAAGCAAAGGGACTGCTACGCGGCGAAGCGAATTAAAAAAATTTCGCGCCATGAACGCAAATGAAAATTGCAACACCTGCCCCAACGGAGAAGAAACAGTACTGTTCACCCCTTCGGCGCTCATGATCCGTCCATGGCCCAGGATTGTCCCGCATCCCGCCCACGGCCCTCGTTGATAGAAACCACGTTCAGGGATCCTTGCAAGATGTCCTCATCCCCGCCCTGAGTAGCACGTGTGGAATTGCCTTCGGAAAGCCGGGCGAACGTGAAATAGAAAGCGCAAAGGCCACACAAGGTGAGCAGCGAGAATTTCGGATTTAGAGTGACGATAATGGAAGACGCCGCGACTGCGAGAATGTAGGTCACCGCGCTCAGCCGCTTCCCCAACGAATCGATCAGCCGGTGATGAAAATGATCTCGCCCGCCTTCAAAAAAAGCGCGCCCCTGCAGAGGGCGTGTAATTAACAGACGCAAGCAATCGATTACCGGAATGAAGAACCAAACGATGATGGCTTCGAGTGACACTCGGCCCTGCGCGTGTGCCAAAGTGGTCATCAGACCGATTGCGAAAGTTATTCCATAGGATCCACAATCGCCGAGAAAAATATTTCCACGCAGATTGAAAACCAGAAAGACAAGCGAGAGAGCGAAGAATATTCCAGCGATCATACGGAGTTCGCCGGTTGATACGATAGCCAGACAGGCTGTCCAAGTGACAAACATGCTGCCGACCAACCCGTTCTGACCATCAGCCATATTCACGGAATTCACGAGCCCTATGGCCGTCAATGCCATCAGAGGAACATAGACCCAGGGCGCGATCGGAGTTGCAGCAAAGCTATACCAATGCAGGATCGGTGAGATCAGCCGTGGATCCAGCGCAAATGCGATCCCGAGAAAGACGAGCAGCAGCAAAATACGTAGGGCGGGCGAAACTTCGCGCTGGTCATCGACAAACCCGACCATCCCCAGCCCCCCTCCTGTAAAAAGGACCGCGAGCAGGATCGGGTCCGCAGATGGACCAGCATATAAGAGCTCGCAAACCGTCCAGATCGCGAACCCCGATAGGATAGCCACCCCTCCCAATTGAGGGGTGGGGGATGCATGTTTGCGCCTGTGGTCCGGGTGCGCCATGACGCCGAACCTCGCCCCCAGCGAATCAGCATTCACACAAATCAGCAATGTGGCGAGGAAACCCAGCAGAACCATCAAGCCAGCTGACATGGGAAAACTTTCAAACAAGGAAGCGCCTCACTGGTTCAGGCATCAAAGCACCAAATTCCCATTCTATTCGTTAAAGTTCATGCACAAGATTTTCTTATATAATTCAATGCATTAAACAAAATCACCCGCACATGCCAAGCATTGCAGCCGAACGCGCACCTGAACGCAGAACTCACTCGGTTTCGCCATCTTACTTCGCTCGAAGTCGGCGGCTTATGAGTCAAATAGCCACGAAGCGGACAATTATGAATTCTTCCTGATTTTCGTGACAGTTCCGGTAGCGATTTCCTGACGCAACCGCTCCATAAGGTCTTGATAATATACAAGATTATGCCAGGTCAAAAGCATCGCGGCAATAATCTCGTTCGATTTGACGACATGGTGCAGATAAGCACGGCTGAACCGACGGCAGGCGGGGCAATTACAATCTGAATCTAATGGCCCTTCATCGTCCGCAAAACGGGCATTTTTAAGGTTGAGTGCGCCAGATCGGGTAAATGCTTGCCCATTCCTGCCCGATCGGGTCGGTAGTACGCAATCGAACATGTCGACCCCTCGCAACACCGCGCCGACGATGTCGTCCGGCTTACCCACGCCCATAAGATAGCGCGGACGGTTCGAGGGCAGGTGCGGAAGGGTGGCGTCCAGCGTTTCAAACATGGCGGACTGCCCCTCGCCCACCGCAAGGCCACCAACGGCATAGCCGTCGAATCCTATCTCCAGAAGCTGAGCCGCCGAGCGTGCGCGTAGATGAGGGAACACGCCGCCTTGCACGATTCCGAAGCATGCGTGCGAAGCTTGCTCTCCAAATGCAATTTTAGAGCGAACGGCCCACCGCATGGACAAGGCAAGGGACTTTTCGATCTCAAGCTCCGTTGCACCGAAAGCGGGACATTCGTCCAAGACCATCTGAATATCGGATCCCAGCAGTCGCTGAATTTCCATGGCACGCTCGGGAGAGAGAAACTCCACATGCCCATCAATATGGGACTGAAATCGAACCCCCTCCTCCGTGATCTTCCGCAATGAGGCCAAGGACATAACCTGAAAGCCGCCCGAGTCGGTCAAGATCGGGCGCTGCCAGTCCATGAACTTGTGCAACCCGCCCAGCCGAGAAATCCGTTCTGCCCCTGGGCGGAGCATCAAATGATAGGTATTGCCTAGAATTATGTCAGCGCCGGTTTCTCGTACGCTCTGCGGAAGCATCGCCTTAACGGTTCCAGCAGTTCCAACGGGCATGAAAGCCGGAGTGCGTATTGATCCGCGCGGGGTGTGCAAAATCCCCGTGCGCGCCAAACCATCCGTGGCCTGTATTTCGAAACGAAATTCCTTCATGACGGCCTGACCAGCAAACAAGCATCGCCATATGAATAAAATCGATACGCGAGCCGGATTGCCTCCGCATACGCATTCTTCATGATGTCCGTGCCGCTAAATGCGCAAACCAGCATAAATAAAGTTGAGCACGGCAGATGAAAATTGGTCATTAGAAGATCGACTGATCGGAAACGATATCCC
>JAFKFG010000015.1 GCA_017307355.1 Alphaproteobacteria bacterium | reverse complement strand
GCGCGCGGCTCCAAGGCTGCCAATCTGTCTGCTGTCTAAGCAATTCGGGCGGCGCGTTTTCGCGCGCCGCCTTTTTCATGAAAGGACACCATGTCTGATTTCATCTCATCGCATAATCGCGCCGCTGCTTTCCGAACCGCCAATGGCGTGTTCGAAGTGTGGGAAACCCGCACTAAGTTGGTCAAGCAAGAGCTAGCTGCCGCCAGCGCCGCTAACGACGCCAAGACTATTCGCCTCAGGGCATTACGCCTTGAAAAAGAACGACTGGATGCCGAAGCCGCGCGTAATAGCGCGCCCCCCACTCCGCCTATGCAGTTGCCTATAAAGGGCCGTCCAAAAACTTAAATCTTTTAAGCAGGAACTGCGGGAAAACGGACGTCCAGCTGTGTCCGCTCCCAAGTAGAAACTGTGGAAAGGCGGACTTCCCGTGATGTCGGCTTTAGATGAAGGCGGGCGCTCCCAATGTCCGTTCATCGGCAGAAAGCACCGAACATAGACGCAAACCCAGGCTCCCTGGCATTGGAAAGTCATTCGATGGCACTATGATTGCGTCTCATAGCCCCCGCGGCGCAACCTCACAAGAACCCGAATTAGCCGGCGATTCGCCGGCACAAACCACGGTGGACGCGCGGACTGCGACTTCCCGCAAAGCCCGCATCGTCGAGAATTCCCGGTGCCTTATCCGGATCGGCCTGCGCGATGTTACTGCGCGGTGGCCGGCGGCACTGTCGCGCTTGGTTCCGGCCGACATCGCTCCAGCGGGCAATTTGCAGACAGCCGTTGCGATCTAGCGCCAGGACGAGACCGCTACTCATGCTGCCTCCAGGAGCGGCTCGCGCGGCGACAGGCGCCCGCCCACAGTAGGTCGCGACGGCGAATCGCCATCACTTGCACCACTCAATCTGTCCAATACGATCCGTGCGTCCTTGATCGAGGAAAACGTCACGGGGAACGGCGTGCCCGGCAGATGGCGAAGCGCGGGCACCGATTCCGCGGCGTGCACATGCGATGCCCGAGCGGAAGGGATGGCGCATTTTTCATACAAATCCATTTTCGCACCGCTAACTGCCCGATGTGGACAGCTGAAAATCCAGAACGGGTGATTGAAATGGGCCACGCCTCGGCCGATCAAGATTACGTTGTCCATGTTACATACTCCACTCCACTATGGCGGTCCTCCTGAGCCGCAGGCGCTATATTGAAGGCGCGTGATTGTTGCCACTCGTCATAAGCCAAACGTGTGAGCGTAAAGCCGAAACCCAGGATCTGAAGGCCACCCATCAGATACAGCCAGATCATCGTCTGCTCCGCCGATGCGGAAGTAAGATGGGGCCCAGCCAACTGGCCGGGCCCCTTTCCAACTCAGAAGCCCATGTCGGCGCCAGCGGGCGCCGCGGGCGACTTCTCCTTCCGCGGCCTCTCTGCGATTAGTGCTTCAGTGGTGATGAGAAGCGAGGCGACGGATGCAGCATCCTGGAGCGCCGTGCGCACAACCTTGGCGGGGTCGATGATCCCGGCCTTCACCAAATCCTGGTATTCGCCGGTGGCGGCATTGTAGCCCCAACTATAATCGGGTTTCTCCAGGAGCTTTCCGACAACAACCGAGCCGTCATCTCCCGCATTCTGGGCAATCTGACGCGCTGGCGCCTGGATGGCCCGACGCACGATGTCCACGCCTGCTTTCTGATCGGAATTGGCGGGCTGGCACTTTTCCAAAGCCTTCAGCGCCCGCAGGAGGGCAATGCCGCCCCCGGGAAGCACGCCTTCCTCGACGGCAGCACGGGTGGCATGCAGGGCATCGTCCACTCTGTCTTTCCGCTCCTTAACTTCCACCTCGGTCGAACCGCCAACGCGGATGACCGCAACGCCACCCGACAGCTTTGCCAGCCGTTCCTGCAACTTCTCGCGATCATAATCGCTCGTGGTCTCTTCGATCTGCTGCCGGATCTGTCCCGTGCGGGACTGGATATCGGCTTTCTTGCCGGCACCGTCGACGATCGTGGTGTTGTCCTTGTCGATGGTGACCTTTTTCGCCCGGCCAAGCATGTGGAGCGTAACATTCTCCAGCTTGGTACCCAGTTCCTCCGAAATGACATTGCCGCCAGTGAGGATGGCAATGTCCTCCAGCATGGCTTTGCGGCGATCGCCAAAGCCAGGTGCCTTGACAGCCGCGATCTTGAGGCCGCCACGCAGCTTGTTCACCACCAGGGTGGCGAGGGCCTCGCCCTCCACCTCCTCGGCGATGACTAGCAGAGGCTTACCAGATTGCACCACCGCTTCCAGCACCGGAAGCATGGGTTGCAAGTTCGAAAGCTTCTTCTCATGGATGAGGATGTAGGGATCTTCCAGCTCCACCCGCATCTTCTCGGCATTAGTCACGAAATATGGCGAGACGAAGCCGCGATCAAACTGCATGCCCTCGACCACTTCGAGTTCACTATCAAGGCTTTTGGCTTCTTCGACGGTGATTACGCCTTCATTTCCGACTTTCGCCATGGCGTCGGCCAGGAACCGGCCGATCTCCTTGTCACCGTTGGCGCTGATTGTCGCTATCTGCGCAATCTCGTCATTGTTCGCGATCTTTTTGGCGTGACCCTTGAGATCGATAACCACGGCCTCGACCGCGAGGTCGATTCCCCGCTTCAGATCCATGGGATTCATGCCAGCTGCGACGCTTTTGGCGCCTTCTTTCACGATGGCTTGAGCCAGAACTGTGGCCGTTGTGGTGCCATCACCCGCCAAATCATTGGTCTTACTGGCGACTTCGCGCACCATTTGCGCGCCCATATTTTCGAACTTGTCTTCCAGTTCGATTTCCTTGGCGACCGTAACCCCATCCTTGGTGATGCGGGGGGCGCCAAACGATTTATCGATGATGACGTTGCGCCCTTTGGGGCCAAGTGTGACCTTCACGGCATTGGCGAGTGTATCGACACCACGAAGCATTTTTTCACGGGCGTCTGAAGAAAAACGGACTTCTTTGGCAGCCATTTTAATCTCCTCTCGGATGGCCAATTGAACTATTTCGGAAAGCCGTTAAGCGGCTCGTTTGAGTGTGTGGGCATGTTCGACCACACCCATGACGTCAGATTCCTTCAAGATCAGAAGATCCTGGCCGTCAATTTTGACCTCGGTGCCCGACCATTTTCCGAACAGCACGCGGTCGCCAGCTTTCAGCTCGGTCGGGACCAACTCACCGCGCTCGTTCCGTGCGCCAGGGCCCACGGCGAGGACCTCTCCTTCTTGCGGCTTCTCTTGGACGGTATCGGGAATAATGATGCCCCCGCTGGTCTTCTGGTCGGCATCGATACGGCGCACGACGACGCGGTCGTGCAGCGGGCGGAAATGCATGCAGATCCTCCTTTTGCAAAACTACGGGTTTTAAATGCCCAGCTCCCCGCCGGGCAAAAATGACGTAGTTGGGCATTTTGTAGCTTCAAGGGCCGAGCACAAAAAAATCCGAGTTTCTATAACTCATTGTACAGACTATATTTTTCCAGCCTTCGCCCAGCCCGAATAGCATCGCTGCCTATCGAGTGCCAAAAAAATTCTTTGCGAGAAACACCGGGACGAATTTAGCGTTTTGGGGTGACGAACCACTTCGGATGAGGTGCTCATTGGTGTCTAAGGATTTTCTGATTCGCCTTGAGGGCTATGGCCTGACAACCGCGGAAATCCATTACCGCATCCCCGACCACCCGGCATTGCTGCAACTTTTCCTTTGGCAGGAATACGATCTTGCGCCCGCATTCCCCGGGCTAAAGGCTTTCTTGGAGTTTTGGCAGCGCGAATTGCAGGGTGCGATCCACTCGGTAAGGGTTGCCCATAACCAACTGGTCAAGCCTTCGGAGTGGAAGGCAGTCGATGGCATCTTCCGGCTGAATTAGAAATGGAGCAGTCAGCTATTGGGCACTGTCACGGCCGGAAAGGTCTTTCCATTCGGTGTGACCGTCAGGCCGAGAACAGTCCCGTTCTTTTCGCCGATCAGGAAGAAATTTCCATCTTGGACCGCTGCGATCTGGACATTTTGGAAGCCTTCCCGGTGGGCCGCGGTTTCTGCACGCGCAGCCTGATTCGAAGTATAATCATTGACCGTGGGGCCAGGACGGCCGCCGACGGGCTCTGCACCATAGCTGGGCGTGCGGGCGGCCCCCAACATAAGGATCGGGATGGCTACAAGCAATTTCATGTTCCCCTCCCGTTCGGGATTCGCGTGTGGAACGGAAGGCGGGCAATGAAGTTCTGCCACCCAGGGATTAAATTTCTGAAAGCGCCGATTTAGCCCTTCCATCGGGGGGCGGCCAGCCTGCACGAGCTACCGGAAAAAATCAGCGCCGGGCTCTTGAACTCTCCTGAAGCAGATATAGTTCAATCTCGCCAAGTGCTTAAGGCTTGGTTGGGCTTTAAGCCCTCGTACCCGTGTTGCTCAAAAGGAGGATGTGGTTATGAGGCACACGTTTGATATGACACCCTTCACCCGTTCCAGCATCGGCTTTGAACGCCTGCTCGATCAGCTGGGCTCTCTCAGCCAAATGGATACGGAAGACAATTACCCCCCCTATAACATCGAAAAGGTCGGCGAAGACCGCTACCGGATTGCACTGGCCGTCGCTGGCTTCCAAGAAGCTGACCTTACAGTCACAGCAGAAGGCAATGCCCTGACCGTGACCGGGAAGCACACGGAAACCAACAATTCGGAAAGCATGCTCTATCGGGGCATAGCAAGCCGTTCCTTCGTCCGCCGATTCAGCTTGGCAGAACATGTGGTGGTCAAGGAGGCAAAACTGTCCAATGGTCTTTTGGTTATCGAACTGGAGCACCAAATCCCCGAAGCCATGAAGCCTCGTCGGATAGCCATTGGCGGGGAAAATCATAACCGTCCGGAGACGCGGAAGATCGCGTAAAGAAACTGGAACTATCGCAGCGGGCGATGAAGTCCGCCAGCGCCCGCTGCTAATTCATGGAGATGTACATGAAAGAGCATACACGCGATCATGGATCTCTATTGATCCATGATTTTGTTCACCCTTGGGAAGTGTTAAACGAGAAAAACCTATCCGCAGATCAGAAGCGAGCCATTCTCTCTCTTTGGGCTTCTGACGCTTGCGCGGTTGAATCCCGCCCAGGATTTCGATGGATGCCCGGAACGCCAGGACCGATCTTGTTTGATCACGTCATGCAAGCCCTGCTCGCCTTGGACAGTGAGGCCGATTGGAGCTCGCACGCTGCGAAATCCGGTGGCGAAAAGATCGCGCGGGCACGGGAGCTAGCCTAGGCCGGCCGATACACGGTCCACTACAGATATGGTCGGCATTCATTACCATGCTGGTGACGATCGGGCCGGTCGAGACGGCGGCAGTCTTTGCCAGCCTCACCAGTGGAATCCATAGGGCGCACCGCGCCAGTTTGGCGTTCCGCGCCATCGCGGTTGCAAGCTTGCTACTGCTCGCATTCGCGCTGGCCGGAAACCTATTTCTGGTCCTGCTGCATGTGTCCCTGCCCGCTTTCCAAATTGCCGGCGGCATATTGCTGTTTCTTCAGGCCCTGACCTTGACCTTTTCCAAGTCAGGACTGTCCTCCATCAGCGAAGGCGAACATCGCGAAGCCGAACTTCCAGGTGATATTGCAATTTTTCCGCTGGCGTTCCCAATCATCGCCGGGCCCGGGGCGCCTTCAGCAATAGTGCTTCTCATGGGCCGGGTGGAAGAATGGCTGAGCCGAGGCGCCATCATCGGAATGCTAGGGCTATGTCTGGTGCTAACCTTGGCGGCGATGCTCGCGACCGACAGGCTCATGGACCTTCTGGGGAAGACTGGCGCGGATGTAGTCGGCAGGGTTTCTGGGGTGCTGCTCGCTGCATTGGCCGTCCAGTTTGTTCTGGACGGCCTACGCGCCGCATTTTAGTCAACTGGAAGGTTGCTCCTCGCCTGAGCAGCGATTTCTCCCGCAGTAAAGCTCTGCCTGCACGGCATGGGCTATAAAGGCATTTACCGCCATCCGCTTTGCCTCAGTATCCTTCGCCAATTCGGGGTCATTGATCACATTGTGCAGGCCTTCGAGGTTCCCCTTTTCGAGATCGAAGAATCGGATGCCATTTTGCACAAGATATACCTTGTCGTCTGCCGACAGACCCGCATTTTCGGGGCTCAGGTACCGCGCATATTGCTCAAAAGCGCTGCGGACCGAAGCCGCCGCAGGGCTACTATCCCGCAGAGCCTGCTGAAGGACCTCCTGACACCCTGTCCCTTGGGGATAGAAGCTACAGCTGACGTAAGGATCGGCGATCTGGGCATGCGCAGAAACCGCCGCGCCAGCTAGAATCGACAAACATATTACAGTTGAAATGGCATGATGCCCGCGAAATTTCGCCAGCATTTTCTTTCCTCCAAAGCTCCTTTCTTGGCCGCAAAGACCTATTTGCAAATAGGAAAAGTCAAAATCAATTCAAGTCCCGCGTACAGCGGAAGCGAGGCTTTGCTGAGAGCATTGGAGGTTATGACAACGGTCATCATCAACCTTGCGCTAGAATCAACATTCCCCAGTTCAGGCGCCATCTATATAGGCTGACAGTCAATGCGCTTCAGTAGGAATAGTTCTTGTAACTTACCCAATATAGGACCTGGGAACATCGACCTGTTAGTGAGATAGTCGATTTATACTGAGATAAAAGCCCATTGGTGTCATAGACACAGCGCAAGTGGCGCCTCGCGTGCCAGATTGAAGCCGTCGCTGACGATCCGCAGAGGCTCAGCTAAAGCGATCACAGGGCCTCCATGTTATGTCGCAATAATCTTGATGTTCCTTGTGATGGCAAGACTGTCGGAAAGCAGACGATACCCTCTGTCAGCTTTCCGCCCATCGCTGTCGGATAGCAGTCTTCGGGCGACGTCAGTTTCCTGCCAGTTTCTGCCGCATTGCGACGAGCGTCAGCGAAAGCTGACGGCCCCATCAGCTGAGGAATAGCTAGTCACGCTCTGGTAAACGTAATCACCAGCACATCGCGTATTGCCAACTTTCGTGGATCGAGCGGTTCGATGGGCGTTACGCCATGAAAGACTGGCCTGTCATCAAGGAAGACAGCGTCACCGGCTTGGCTCAAGGTAAACTATCCGAGGGATCTTCCCTTTGCATCAGAGACGTGCGTTATCCCGCTCGAGACATTCTCACGATTGATTAACATCACGAAAGCACCGTCTACGCCGTCACGATAAGTACCCTCCGGTGTTGGGAGATCCACCGCATCAGCACGAGCTTCAATGCGGAATTGATGCAACTCGATATGCCAGCCGACACTCGAGGCTTCTGCATTGGTAAGATTGACGAAAATCGATGTGAGCCGCTCAATTAACGTCGTGATGATGGGATGATTTCCGATCTCCGGCATTACGGGATCGAACCAACGATCAAGATCACCATTTAAGCGATTATAAGTCTTGGCCTGGAAATGCGGCTGATGCGGCGCGCGAACTATACCGTTCCTGGTTACGTCAAATACAGCATAGCGACGGCGGCGATAGCGCCCTCCGTCTGCCATATGCCGATCCTCACCTAACGCATTCCAGCTTACCGCGAAGTGCTCCCAATCGGTCCAGCCAGGCCCCAGCCACCTCTGAATAACGGCACCAGGCCGGAAGGCGAAGCTGTTAGACAATAGCTCGGGCTCGATCAGATCCATAGCAGCAGGCAAAAGCCGCCCGGATACGATTAGAAATATCTCCCCCTCCCGATAATCCCGGTAATCGCATGGCAGCAATACCCGAGATCGTCATTTCTTGGATAAACTCGACCCAAGGGCATGACGCGCTGTGACATCGATCGCCATGACAGCTTTGTGTTACCCAAGAGCGGACGTCGGCCAATGCCAGCTTTCGTCCATAGCTGTCTCGAAACGTACGGTCCCCTATGTCCGCTTTGAAATGATCCCTGTCGCACTGCGACATCGCGCTATGTCAGCTTTTAGGTAGCAATTGCCTCAAAGCGGACGTTCTGGACCAATGGATTAGCTGTCGTAGCGCAAATTTAGTTCGACATGTCAGCTATCTAAGAGGCTGCTGTCACAGCATGAGCCTCAAGCCAGAACACTGCAGGCGCCGGTTCGAAAATTCGAACATTGACTTCTATCGGTGCAGAAACTCTGGAGGGCAATTGATAGACAGAGAGGTGTAGGTGAATGCACTCGTCCAGGTTCCTTCATCCAATTATGATAACCATCTTCCGATGCGCCGGCCGATCTTGCCCCAAGGCGGCCCGAGCCGCTCGAAGACATTGATCGGACCGATCTGGTGTATGGCGCGGGCATGGCTGAACCGACGAAATCCGTCCCGGCCGTGATAGGCGCCCATTCCGCTCGGCCCGATCCCGCCGAAAGGCAGATTTTCCTGGGCTAGGTGAAGCAGCGTACCATTGAGCGTGACACCGCCGGAAATAACGCCGTCCAGCACCCGCCTGCGCACGTCGCTGTCGTTGCTGAAACAATAAAGCGCCAGCGGACGATCCCGGGCCGCCGCAAACGCGATCGCTTCGCCAATGTCGCGATACCCGATGACCGGCAGGACCGGGCCGAAAATTTCCTCGCGCATCAAGACGCAACCGACCGGCGGATCGAGGACGATGGTGGGCGCGAATTTCGCCGGATCCTTGCCGGCGCCACCATGAGTGAGGATGGAGGCACCGGCGATACGCGCTTCCTCCACCGCGTCGCGCAGACGATCGCGATGGCGCGCGGTGATGATGGCGGTATAGTCATCATTGCGACCAAGGGCGGGATAGGAGCGCCTTGCGGCATCGATCACGATTTTCGCGAAGGCTTCACGCTCTTCCTGCGGAACTAACGCATAGTCCGGCGCGATGCATGTCTGTCCGGCGTTGAGGAATTTCCCGAAGGCAATAGATTTGGCGGCCTTTGCGACCGGATAATCGGCAGCAACGATAGCCGGTGACTTGCCACCTAGCTCCAGCGTCAACGGTGTCAGATTCGCCGCAGCGGCACGCATCACCTCGCGCCCGACTACCGACGATCCCGTGAAGAGCAGATGATCGAAGGGCAGCGCCGAGAAAGCACTCGCCACATCGGCCCCGCCCGTCGCCACGCTGACCTGGTCGGGGGAAAACTGTTCGGCAATCGCGCGCGCCAGAAGACCCGAGAAGCGCGGCGTCAGTTCCGAGGGTTTCAGAAGGACGCGGTTACCCGCCGCCAATGCGTCGATCAGAGGCGACAGCGCCAGCAGCAGCGGATAGTTCCAAGGCGAAATGATCCCGATCACCCCTAACGGCTCGTATCGCACCCAAGCGCGCGCCGGTTGAAACACCAGCCCTACCTGTCGGGGTTCGTCACGCATCCATTGCCCAACATGGCGCCGCGCGTGGCGCAATCCGCGCATCACCGGCACCAGCTCGAGCATCCGCGTTTCGTTATGGGACCGGCCGCCGAAGTCATCGGAGATCGCGGACGCAAACGCTTCGGCATGTGTCCGGACAAGATCGGCAAGCATGTCCAGATGCCGGCGGCGCGACCCGGCATCGGGCGCTGGATGCGAACGCGACGCCGCGCGCTGGCGGCCGAAGGCGGCGAGAAGGTCGTCCTCGGTCATGCGGACCGTCTTCCCGTCCGAAAGCTTGTCTGCCGAACCTCAAGCGCCGAAGAAAGAAAGTCGTTTCGCCGCGGCCGACATCTGCTAACAGGAGACGGCCGGTTTCGGGTTTGAAAGCACGCGTGATGACCCTGTCTTGGATGAATCTGCCGGCAGGCGTGACGTTCGAGATCGCCCCCCTTGCCGATCTTGGGCAAGGCCTGATGACCGCCGAGGCTCAGAGCCTGAACCCGCAGGCGGGAGAGCGGCGGCGGCGGGAATTCATGGCGGGCCGGTGCCTGGCGCGCCGGCTTCTCGCCCCTCATGGATATGGCGATCACACGCTGTTGCCGGCCGCGGACGGCGCGCCGCAATGGCCGCCCGGCATGACCGGATCGATCAGCCATTGCCGGGATCTTGTTTTCGCGGCGGTCGCCGCCACCCAAGACATCGATGCGATAGGAATCGACATCGAAACCTTGGCGCGCTTTCACGACGAACTGGCCCGCCCCATCCTGACCGCCGGAGAATGGGCGCTCCTGCCGGAAGATCCCATTGCGCGCAGGCGGCAGATGGCCATCGCCTTTGCCGCCAAGGAGGCCTTTTACAAATATCAGTTTGTTCTGTTTGGAGAGAAGCTGGCCTTCCAGGATGCCGAGATTCACATTCAGGCTTCGAAGCAGACAGCGGCCATCGTGATGACCAATCCCGAGAAGCATGACCATCTCGCAACGGATGCCTTGGTCCATTACGCGTTGAGCGGTACGCACGTGGCCGCGATGGTCTTGCGGTGCCATCGGCCGGAGAATTCGGGCCGGTAGCGGCCTGGACCATCTGTCAGGGCGCATGCATCTTCCCGACGGCTGGCATCCGGGCCGGAGAATTGCGCCGCCGGCCCCAATTGTCGTCCAGTGCGAAGCCGATCACGCGGGGAAGCCATTCGGCGAGCGGCGTAGGTGTAAAAGCCAGCAGCTTTTCGGACGGCGCGAATGTCTTGGCCTTCGCCAGATAACCGCCGACGGTGCGAAGAATGGTCTGGGTGCCGAAGCTGACGCCAAACTGTTCAGGCTCTTCGCTGGACAATAGGGCAGCATAATCCGCATCCGGCAAAAAAGCCGGGGGCGGGGGAACCGGCAGGCCGCGCTGGCTTCGCGCCATGGCGATGGACTCATACATGACGGTCAGGCTGGGGGCCTGTTTTCCCGCGGCCAGAGCATGGATGGCGCCGGGCGTAAATGCCGGCTCGTCCAGATGCGCGGCCAGGCAGGCGGCCGAATAATCCACCGGCAGCATGTCCAGGCACGTCTCTCCATTGCCGGGAACGGCGGAGCAAAGTCCTCTGCCGAACGCCTCGAACAGCATGTGCAGGTCGAGATAGCGGTGCACATGACCGTCGGACTGGCGGCCAGGCATCAGCGACAGGCGCACGATTTCCACGGGCAGGCCGCTGCCGAGCGCCACCGCTTCGGCTTCGAGCTTGGTCTGCTCATAGCTGTTGTTGAACGGTGCGCCGTCCGGTCCGCCGCCGACAGGCACAAGGCCCATGCGCTGGCCTGCCACATACAGGGTCGATATCTGGCAGACGCGATTCAATTTCGCGCAACCGCGGGCGAAATCGAGCAGGCGTGCCGTGCCCGCGACATTGACGGCATGGGCCAGGGCATAAGGCGCATCGAACCGGATATGCGCGGCGGCATGGACGATGGTGGTGATGCGGGCCTGCAGGTCGCGCCTCGATGCCAGCGAAAGGCCCAATTCTGTCTGCTCGATGTCGCCGACGACGGGGATGAAGCGGCGGCCGAGGCTATGCACTTCACAAAAAGCTTCCCATCGCGCCAGACCCCGGGCGGTATCCGGCGCACGGACCAGACAATATATGTCTGGCATCTCGCGCCGGGCCGCCCATGACCGCAAAAGCTCCAGGCCGAAGCTTCCGGTGGCGCCCGTCAGCAGGATCGCCACTTAGCCGGCCTTTGTCATCGCCGCGTCGTGCAGCCGGTCCACCAGCCCGCCAATATCCTTGATGTCTGACAGATCCTGTCGCGAAATGCGCACGGCCAGTTCGCGCATGGCGCAGGACACAACTTCGACCATATCGAGGCTGGACGCGCCCAGATCCTTCATCGAGACGCCCGGTGCGATTGCGGCAGCGTCTATGTCGGGACAAATATCCAGCAAATGCTTGCGGACGACGGCGAAGACTTCATCTTTGGAAACGCTCATTCTTATTCTCCTGTGGGGTGGTGAAACGAAATGGATCAGTCCTGGGGCGCCCAGAGCAGCTTGCCCTTGCGGCGCGCGCGCTCGGCGATGCCCATCAGATTGTCGAAAAACTCGAAGCCCTTATCGACACTGATGACCTGGCCACCGATGGCGTCGCAGAAGCCGCTGGCCACCATCAGAACGACATTGGCGACCTCTTCCGGCGTGGTGTAGCAATCCTCGAACCCACCAAGGCTTTCCAGATATTTGTGGAAGGTATCGCCAAAGGTGGCGTCATACGACGCGGTGCGGACCAGCCGCGAGCGAACGACATTAACTTTCACGCCCTCGTCGAACAGGCGGAAATTCATGTACCGGCAGAAGGTCTCCAACACCGATTTGCTGGCGGCGACGAAATCGTAATTCATGAAGAAGTCGTCCGGCCCGGGGCTGGACATGCCGATCACATGGCGAGGATAGTGGCCGAAGCGCGCCTTGATAGACTGGGTATAGGCGGCCAGCGGCCAGGCGGAATAATCGATGCTGCGATGAAGCGAACGACGGCTGTAATCGTTGAAACTCTCGGTCTTCTGTGCAAAGGCCACGTTCGAGATCAGTACGTCGATCCGCGCGAAGCGCGCGGCGATGGCATCCATCAGCACCGCGGTATCCTCGTCCTGACTGGCATCGGCTTCCAGCAGCAGCGGCTCGGGACCGCCGGCCGCCGCGAATTTGGCGCGCACATCGTCCATATCGGCCGTGCCCCAGCGATAGGTGATGACGGTCTGCGCGCCCTGGGCGGCGAAAGCCAGCGCGCAAGCCAGCCCGATGCCCATGGTGCCGCCCGTCACCAGAACCGTGCGTCCGGTCTGGTCGATCACATTCTTCATAGTCCACCCCAAAGGTCGGTATCGAGATTGGGAAAACTCAGGCCATGCATCAGCGGCTCGGTCGTCATGGCCTCCTCGAAGGCCAGCCGCCGGGGCAAACTCAGGCTCCGTTTCAGGTTGATCAGATTGTCGCGCGGCTTGTCGGCAAGGCCCCGCGCCAGAGTGAGGGCACGGTCGCGCACCTCAGGCCCCGGCACGATGGCATTGAACGCGCCCGTGCCTGCAAATTGACGGCCACGTCTGAGATCGCCCGTGTAGAGCAGCTCATGCGCCATGGCGCGGCCGACGGCACCCTCGACCAGGCGCGTCATGCCCATGCCTGGCGTGATTCCCAGCGCCATGAAGTTCGCGCCATAGCGGCTGGTTTCGGAGACGACGGCCAGATCGCATGACAGGAGCAATGCGAAACCGCCGCCGATGGCGTGGCCTTCCGCCGCCGCCACGACCGGCAGGGGAAAACCGATCACTTGCCGCCCCAAGGTCAACCCGCTCGGCGAAAGGCAGCCTGTGGCGAGGTCCTTCAGAACCGAAAGCGTCGCTCCGGTGCAGAAATAATCGGGCAAGCCGCTCAACAGCAGCACCCGCGCCTCTGGCAATTGCGCCGCCTCATTCAGCGCCTCGAGGAAAGCCTTGCCCCACATCGACGACATGCCGTTCCGCCCGGCGTTGTCCGTCATGGCCAATTCGGCCAGGCCCTCCCCGATCATGCCGACGCGAACCAACGCGTCCTGCGCTCCGGAATTTTCGTGAATGACATTCATGGAATTGCTCCCCTCAAGCGCGCGCGCACTTCAGGTCGGTCCAGAACCACTTGTTTGCGGCTGGCGCTGTCGTCCAGCGCACGCTTGAACGCCGATAGGTGCGCGGGATGGGTTCGGATGGCGGCCACGGCTTCCGGCAGCGCCCGGCCGAACCGGCGCAACAGGCGCGGCAGCCGGTTCTGCGGCATGTCGGATATTTCGTCGATCAGGCCGGCTTTCAAAGCCGCCTCTGCGTCTATGCTTTCGCATTGCAGCGCCCATTGCCGCGCGAGCGCCGGCGCCATCCGTTCGCCGAGAGCGGCGAAGACGATAGCCGGATAAAAGCCATACAGCGCTTCCGGCAGCCCAAAGCGCACCCCCCGGCGGGCGACCACGTAATCGCACACGGCCAACAGCGCGATCCCGCCGCCGAACGCATCGCCTTCCACTATGGCGATGCAAGGCCCCGGATGCGCGCGAAGCATGTAAAGCCCGCGCGCGTAGAGATCGATACAGTCTACCAGGGCGGCGCCCTCCGTTGCCGCATAGGTGAAATCGAGGCCACCGCAGAAGATCTCCTGCCCACCTCTCAGCACAATGGGTTGCCCCGGTCGCGCGGCCGCAAGCGTGTTCAACAGCGCGGCGATCGCGTCTCCACCGACCCTGGCGGGCAGATCGAGCATCAAGGGGGCCATCAGCTCCACGCGTATCTCCGCACATGCGCGCGGGCGCCTTGGAAGATCAGGCGGTTGCGTCCGGCATAATGGCTGTCGAACAGACCGGCCAAGCCATCGGTGGGAATATCGAAATCGCCCAGATCCACATACGTCCCGCGCCGCGTCTCGGCTTCCTCATACAAGGCAACACTGGCCGCCATCCGGTCGCTCAGCCGCCGGTCCAGGCCGGCGGCGCGGGCAATCCTGTGCGCCTCGCGCCCGAAAACCCCGGAATAGAATTCACCGGTCGATCCCGATCCGTAGGAATAGACGCCCGTGCGCCGTCCACCGATCCCGCGTTCCGAGGCGGCCAGTCCCAGCAAGGAGATAAAGACGCTACCCGCATAGGTGCCGCCCATCCGGCGATTGAACTGGAGCGACGGTTCTACACGTCGGGCATAATCGTCCGCCTGGGCGGCGGCACGCCATCCGTTCAAATTCCGCATCAAGGTGCGATGAGCGCGGCGCGTGATGCCGCCAAACGGCGCATGATAAACCTGATGCGGCAGCCAGGTGGAAAGCGCCTCCATCGTTTCGAGCTGCGGGCCGCCATGATGGGCGACCGCTTCGACATAACGCGAAAAGGCCATGTCGGCTGCTTCCATGTACGAAAGAAGAGATGTCTCGCTGTGTCCCGCCTCGACACGCGAAGTGGGACGGATCAGGTCGGACACTTCATGGGTGTAGAGGCCGGTCAATCCACTGTCGAACGCGAAGAATGCTGGGTCGCGGCTGACAAGCAGCGCCATTGCCCCAGCGCCCATCACGAATTCATACGGCTTGTGAAAATGCGTGCGGCTGATGTCGGTGCAGACCACCGCCGCCGCCTCACCCGGCGCGGCTTCGGCCAACAGCCAGTTCATCGCCAGCCGCAGTGCGCCCGAACCGCCATTGCAAGCGTTTTTGACTTCCAGATTGCGGCAATCGTCCGGCAGCCCCGCATACCGCTGCACCCAGGTGGACAGGGATTTTTCCTGGTCCGGCGCGCTCTCCGACGCCACCAGCAGCAACTTGATCCGCTGGCGCTCGTCCGGATCGGGAAGCAGGCCCGTGACTGCATTGACGGCTAGGGTCACCGGATCTTCCCAGGGCGGCACGACCGAGCGCGCGTCGATCATCATGTCGCCGCACACCTCTTCGACGCTCGCCCCCCGCGCACGCACCAAGGTCGCCATGTCCATGGCGATGGTCGATGGTTCGACCCACAGGCGTTCTATGCCGACAGAGGGGCAGATGTCGTTCACGGCGCCCAATCCAGTCCGCCGGTGACCCGGATGGTTTCGCCGTTGATGTATCCTGCCTTGCCGGAGACAAGGAACAGCATGGTCGCGGCCAATTCGTCGAGCGCACCCAGACGGCGCACGGGGCAGAAGCGGTTGGCGTAATCGACGAGACCCGCCGACATGGTGTCGCGCGTCATGTCGGTTTCGAAGTAGGCCGGTGCCACCACATTGGCGGTAATGCCCTTGGGGCCATATTCCTTGGCGAGCGTTGCCGCCAGGCCGATCAGCCCCGCCTTCGATGTGGCGTAAGCGACCTGGCCGCTGGCTCCCCCGGCGATGACCGAGCCGACCAGCAGGATCCGGCCCTTGCGCCGCGACACCAGTGCCGGAAGAAAAGCGCGGCAGACATAGAACGAGCCCGAAAGGTTGGTGTCGATCACGGTGCGCCAATCCTCGTCGGTGAGAGCATAGGCTAGCCCGTTGAGGCTGACCCCCGCATTCGGCACCACCGCATCCATCTGGCCGAAGATGGCCAAGGCCTCGTCCGCCACGCGGTCGACCGCGCCAGAGTCGCGAACGTCCAATTGCCAATATCGGACCTGCGCATCCGGCGCGCGTTGCCGCACCGCCTCGGCCACCTCTTCGGCGGCTTCGGCGCGGCTGACATAGGTGAAGGCCACATCCCAGCCTTCGACTGCGGCCGCTTCCACCAGCGCCCGGCCGATGCCGCGCGAACCGCCTGTAACGAAAAGAACGGGTCGCTGGGCGGCAATCATAAGCCGTCTCCGGTCATGGCTTCGAACTGGACGAGACATACGACGCGATCGCCGCACAGGATCTGCGCGGCGGCACAAAAGGTCAGGCCGCCATCATCGAACGCTTCGACCAGTATGGTCAGGTGGTCGCCGGGCCGCGCTTCCGACACGAACAGCGCGTCGCGCACCCGCAACAGCCGCACGGGATTTTCCGGCGGCAAGTTCGCCGCATGGATACTGCCCGTGCCAAGAAAAGCGGCCAGGCAAAGGCCGAACTGGCCGGCCATTTCGATCAGTAGCACACCCGGATAGATCGGCACGCCGGGGAAATGGTCCGCGAATACCGGATCATCCGGGTTCAGCACACGCTCGCCGGCCAGACGCGCCGCGGAAAGATCGCCGCCCGTGATCCGCCCGGCCAGCAGGAAACTGCCCCGATGCGGCAGCAGCCGCATCAGAATCTGCGGCCCGAAATCCACCTGCACGGGCAATTGCGCGGCGGCAAATAGCGGCCTCTTCGACGCCAGGCGCCAGGCGGCCGGGGCCGGCGGCCCTTCAGGCAGCGACAGCGTCATGGATCGCCTCCAACGTGCGTTCGAGAAACGGCGGATTGTCTGTCTGGGGCGCATCCAGGGAAAAAACCGTCGCCCGCGGCAGCCACCGCCGCCCCATCATCCGGCTCAGAACCTGAAGCGGTCCCACCTCCACAAAAACCGCATCGCTATGAAGGGCGTGAAACGCTTCCAATGTCTGCCGCCACAGCACCGGCTGATAAACGTGACGGGTCAGGCAATCGGAAAAGGTTTTGGCATCCGCATGGGCGACCGGCTGCGCCAGGACATTGGGCCAATAGGACTGGGAAGGCGTCCGCCACATGGCGCTCTTCAGCGCCGACGCAAAATAGGTCGCGGCGGGACGGAAGCGCCTCATATGCATGCAGATGCGGCTTTCGATGATGCGCCCGATGGCGAAAAATCGCGACTCGGCGGCAGAGAGGAACACCTCGACCGCATCTGTCCGGCCGGCCACCACGCATTGGGTCGGCGAATTGAAATTCGACACCGCGAGCGCTTCCGGGTCGTCCAGCAGAACGCATATGTCGGCGCAAAGGTCGATCGCTTCGGCGGGGCCGATGGGATGCACCGCGGCCATGCAGCCGGACGGGCCTCGGTCGTAAGCCGCGCCTCTTTGCGCGACCAGATCCCTGCTGTCTTCGGCGGACAGCGCACCGATCGACACCAGATGAGCATATTCGCCCAGCGATAGACCAGCGGATGCCGTCACCGGCAGCCCGCTTTCCAGGAAAAGATCGAGATAAGCGAGATTGAGTTCATGCACGGCGATCTGGATTTCGCGGTTGCTGCCGAACTCCCCGACCGCATGTCCCAGCCGCGTTTCCACGCGCCCGCGTGCGGCGCCTCCGCGTCCCGGTGACAGCGCATCCAGGCGCTGAAACATCGCATCGTCGCGGGAGCTCTGGCCCGGAAACAGAAGGATCAAGGGGCGCGTCATGGAGATGCTCCTTCCAGATCACGCAGAACAAAAACCTGGCCACGCACGCCATCGAGCCGCCCGCCGAAAAGCGCGCGCACCATGTCGGCGGCACGGCGCGAGCCTTCCGGTGTCGGCGGGTGGCGCAGCAGGTTCACCTGAACCGGCCGGGCAGCGAGATGCCCGGCGCCATAACGCACCAGTGTTTCGGCGAGCGCTTCCGCCGCCCGGCTCAGCGCATCGTCTCGCTGTGGCATCAGCACGCAGAGGCGGCCGAGCCCCTCGCCCGATGCGCGTTTGTCCAGAGCCAGCAACAATTCCGGAATGCGTCCGACAATTTCGGCTATCGCGCGCCGGTCGGCGGGCGGCGAAGAAAATATCCGCAGGACAAGGCTGCGCCCCAGCCCGGCCGCCGATTGCGCGGCATCATCCAGAATTGTAACACCTACCGGAAAATGAAATTCGCGCGCCAGCACCGTTTCTGGGGTCATGCGGGCTCCAACAGGCGCCGCAGGACCGGAGGCAGGATCGAGATCGTGTTGTCGATAAAGCCTGCCCCCTTGTCGATGAGCAGGACCTGGCCATGCAACCCGTCCAGCCGGCCGCTGCACAGTTCGACCGCCGCATCGCCCATCGCCGGGGCATCCAGCGAGAAATCGCCGAAATCCTTCAGCACCAGATCAACCGTGTCGGGCGCGAACACGCGCCGCATGCTTTCGGTATCGACCTGCCGGGTGCTGAGGCCGAAGATGCGGCCCCCGTTGGCCAGAATGCGCGAGGCTTCGGCGCTCACCAGCGTTTCCAGCACCGACTTGGCGGCGGCGACATAATCATAACCGGGATAGAAATGGGCCGCGCCATCCGAACTGACGGCGATGGTGACGCGAGGCACCCGGCCAAAGCGGGCTTCGATGGCTTGGTTATAGGCAACCAGCGGCCAGGCGCTGCGCTGCAAGACATTTGCTAGATCGCGCTTGCGCAACGAACCCAGCCCCTCCGAACGGGCCGCGACGCAGGCATTGCTGACGAAAATATCGAGGCGACCGAAACGCCGGTCCAGACTGCTCATGAGACGCTCGGTATCGGCGGCATCACCGACATCGGCTTCGATGACGTCTGGCACCAGCAGATGTTCCGCCGCAAAGGCGGCGCGAACGACTCCCGGATCGTCACTTCCCCAACGATGCGTGAGGGTGGTTTGCACGCCGCACCGCGCCAGCGCCAACCCGATCGCCAGCCCGATGCCGCGGGTGCCGCCCGTGACCAGCGCGACTTGTCCTTGCATATCCGGCCTATCGCTCATGGGATCAGGTCTGGATGGCGCCACAGGGCGCAGCAATTGATGCCACCGAAGCCGAAGGAATTCTTGAGGAAAACCCGCGTCTGGTGATCCACAGCTTGATTGGCGCAGACGTCCAGGTCGACCTCGGGATCGAGCGTTTCGATATTGATGGATGGATGGAGCCGCCCATGCTTCATCTGCAGCAGCGCCGCCACAGTTTCGACCACGGGCGCCGACCAGCAGGTATGGCCCAGCATCGATTTGGGCGCATTGATCTTCAGCCGATAGGCATGCGATCCGAACGCGGTCCGCAGCGCCTTGAGCTCCGACAGGTCGCCCAAGAGCGTCGAAGTCGCATGGGCGTTGACGTAATCGACCTCTTCGGGCGCGACGCCGCAATTGTCGAGCAGACGGCGAATGGTGGCGGCCTGCCCGTCGGGAGAAGGATTCGGCAGGTGATTGGCATCGGACATGACCACGCAGCCCAACACCTCGCCATAGATTGTGGCGTCCCGCGCGCGGGCATGTTCCAGTTCTTCCAGGATCAATGTGCCTGCCCCATGCGACGGCACAAAGCCTTCGCGGCGCGTGTCGTAGGGACGGCTGGCGCGGGCCGGAGCGTCGTTGAATCTCTGAGTTGTGATGGCGCCCAAAAGAGCCATCGCATGCAGGCTCATCGGCGAGAATTCGACCGCCGCGCCGGTCATCACGACTATGTCGTGGCCGTGATGACGGATTTCGTCGACGGCGGCACGCAGGGCAATATTGGCCGACGCGCACGCCCCGCCCATCGTATAGCCCGACCCGTGGATGCCCAGAATCTCGTTCACCGAGGAGGCGTGATCGGTGTCCAGATTGAGCACGGCGGCCTGGGCGTCGATCCAGTCGGGCTCGCTCTCCAGGAAAACCCGATGGTTCCGCAGCAGGTAATTTTCGTTGAGATTATGCCCGGCCACCAGTCCCGCGACCCGCGTGAAATCATGATCGAAGCCCAGCCCGGCATCGCGCCAGGCATCGATGGCCGCCAGGATAGACAGGCGCGTGGCGAACGGCGCCAGCCGCATGATCTTGCGCATGCGGGCCCGGTTTGCTTCGGGCAGCACGGGTTCAAGCGCTTTCTGCCTGGCCTTCCAATCGTAATCGCTGAGATCGCCCCCGACCTTGGAATAAACCCGCGCGTCATCGAAGAAGCGCCAATTGACGACACCGGATCGGCCCGCGATCAGATTCGCGTAAAGAGGGTCGAGTTCATCTCCCAAAGGGGAAATGACGCTCATCCCGGTGACAACGACACGACGCACGAACGCTCCCTCCGCCGGCCGGCCGCGCGCCCGCATGAGGCGGCGCCTGTATGCGACCACCTCATGCCGTTGCCGACAGGATCACGACTGATTGCTCTCCATTTATTGCGGAGAGATCACGCGTCTTTTCTCCACCAAGATGGCGGGCGCATCAATCCCGCGTTCAAGGGGGTTCGTTGCGATAACGAGTTGTTAAATTTCAAGATTTTCGTTCCAACATGATACGCTTTGGAATGAACATCGTCAGTCGGACGCCCTGGCCCGGCGCGCTTTCGATGCGAATCCAACCGCCGATCTGATCGGCGCGGCGGCGCATATTCATCAGCCCTCGCCCCTCACCCGGCGAGCCAGACGCGCGCTGCGGCTCGAACCCCACGCCGTTATCCGACAGATTGACGAGGATGGATTGGCTCTCGCCCGCTTCCACTGTCAGCTCGATCCGCGTGGCCGAGGCATGGCGCAGGCTGTTGGCGATCCCTTCCTGCAACAGCCGGTAAAGGCTGAGCAGCCGCCGCACATCCAGGCTGGGCACCGGAGACGGCAAGGTGCAGCGATAGTCGAAGGCGATCCCGGAGCGGGCAAGCCGGCCCGCCATACGTTCCCGGAACATCGCAAGTGCTTCGTCGATCGGCTCATTGCCCGCATCGATCGCGCTTGCCATGTTGCGCAGATCGTCCACGGCGGATTGCAGCCCCTGCTCGATCTCTCCAGGGTTCAGGCGGTTTCCGCGCACATCCAGAAGAAGATGGGTCAGCGCCCCGCCCACCCCGTCATGCATGTCACGCAGCAGGCGTTGCCGCTCCGCATCGACCGCGATCAACCGTTCCTGGTGCCGCAATAGCTGTGAAGAGCGCAGCAGGCTGGCATCCTGTTCCAGCACCTGGCGTTCGAGATCGCTGCGCGCCTCTTCCGCTGCCTGGTTGAGCCGACTGCCTTGCAACGCGATCTCAAACAAGATGCCGAACATGGTCAGGGGCGGGGCCAGGACGGACGCCTGAAGCGCCAGACCGGCGGATGTCGGATGCAGGAAGACGTCGAAAATGATCGAAGCGATGCCCACAAGCAGCAGCGACAGAACCCGGACCGCCGGTCCCGGCGCCGTCCGCCCCAGCCGCAGCATGGCGATGAGGCCATACCCAAACAGCAGCGCGGCCGAAGTGGCATCGAACCAGGTGGCCATGCGCGCCAGGTCGATGCCCAACAGCATGCCGACGACCAATGCCGCAAGAATGATGGCGCAGCATATTCCCGCCATCCTGGCCTCGCGGGCGTGCCAGCCGGCAAAAGCATTCACCGCCAGCGCGGCCGCGGTCAGCATCAGATATTCGACGCTGTAGCGCAGCAGCGGAAACCAGGAATAGGGAAAAATGTCCGCGCCAAAAGCCGTAAACCAGGCGTCGGCCCCCACCAGGACGAGGAACAGACCCGTGATGGTCTGGAGGCGCGAATAGCGGTTGACCGGCAACAGCACAAGCAGCGCCGCCCCCAACACCACCGCCACCGCAATGGCAACCCAGACCATGTCGAAACGCTGAAACCGCTCCCAGCCGGCGGCCTCGCGCATCCGGTCAAATGGACCGGCATAGGCCTGCATGGCTTGCGGGCAGGGCCCTCCGGAACAAGCAAGAAACCATTTGTCTTGGGCAGCGCCGGACTCGGCGCTCGACAGCAGGCTGGCCTGGGCCGGATATACCGCGACCGGCTGCCAACCGGGGATATGCAGTATCGCGGGGCCTGGCAGGTCGGCGACATAGGTGCCCATCTGGCTGGGCCCGGAAGCAGGGACAACACCGGCGGCCGGCAGCCGATAAGCGTCCAGCGTCCCTCCCGGCCGCAGGCTTTCGACGATGAGCGTATAGGCGCCCCAAAACAGCAGCTGCGCCACCAGGATGATGATCAAGGCGCGGTGCCATCGTATCAGCCGCGCGGCAATGTTCATGAGCGCAACAGACCGCTGCGAAACGCGCGGACCATGGCCTCGCCGCGGCTGCTCACCCTAAGCTTGCGATAGATCGACTTCACATGGTCGCCGATGGTGTGCGGCGAAATCGAAAGCACCACCGCCGCCTGCTTGTTGCTGTAGCCGCGCGCCAGAAGCTGCAGCAATTCGATTTCGCGAGGAGATAGAAGTGGATCAGGATCATCTGGCTTCGACTGCTCCTGCTGTCCGCGCAGATGACGCAGTACGTAAGCGGCGATGCTGGGCGATAGGGGTGCGCCACCGGTCAAGGCATTCGCGGCTTGCTGACCTATGTCGAGACTGTCGAGATCCTTCAGCAGATAACCGTCTGCCCCCGCCAGAATTGCGGCCAGAACCGTATCTTGATCGCCTAACACAGAAAGCACCAATACCCGCGTTTCCAGGTTTCCCCGGGCGCGTATCTCCTCGATCAACTCGATCCCGCTCCCATCGGGGAGGCCGAGATCAAGGATGAACAAATCCACCGGATTGGTGAGCAGGGAACGCGCCTCGGCCAGCGTACCGACTATGGCGACCAAGGACAGGCCCTCATGTTGCAATACGCCGCGCCCGACATGAGCTGCGACAAGCGGATCGTCTTCGACAACAACAACTTTCGACTTCATACCCGTGCAACATCAACTTCGCGGTGACTGTTCGTCAAAACTCCGCACATGTCCACCACATTCCGAACGACATGGCGATGTCTCTGCGGTGGGCGTAGCCATCGCACGCATGCCCGCGTTGGTGCCCCAGGTGCCAGCTCGCCCAAACCAGTGCGCCGCCGAATCCGAAAGCGCTCCTATCCACAACTTCGCTTACGCCTATATCCATTGCCCGATTCGGGCGATGTTCACTTCGAAGCACAAATCATCTACCAGCCGCCCTAATGTCTCTTAATTCTTTGGAGCAGCTCTCTGGTGACCTGCTTTACCCAAGCGTGTCCATTCTCGCCCAATCACCCTATGTCAGCGGTTCAGATCTACCTTTGGCGAGCGCATCATGCATGGACACCCTATCCATCTGATCGCCCCTTGCGGTCTACCTATGCTTTGTTCAACACTTCCGCATTAGATCATTGGAGGGGGGTAATGCGCAAATCACTTACTGCTGTTGCCTTCATCGCCTCGGCTATCGCGTTGTCACCGGCATTGGCTGCGAGCGGTCCATATTCGATGGACGCGAAAGGTAAGTGTCATGATGGCTCGGGCAAATTTGTTGCTGCGCCGCTGTGCGTATCCGCCACGCATACCTATAAACTCGATGCGAAGGGCGTCTGCCATGATGAATCGGGAAAATTCGCCAAGAAAGATATGTGCAAGAGTTAGGCTCTAGCATGATCACAGCGGCCCGCTAGGATCAGAGCTTGCCGCCTTATAAGCGCGGTAGCCGTATGAATGAGCATAACTCCGCTAGCAGACGCAGGCGGGGTATGTAATTGCGAACTCAGTACAGAAGTGCGGGGTGTTGTGCCGCGGCAGGCGCTCATATTAACCAGACCTCGCAGCTGCCCCAAGACTATCGACGCGCTGCAGACAGACCACCCCGCACAATACCCGCTTTTATGGCAAGACTGTCGGAAAGCGGACGTCGGCCGATGTCAGCTTTCCGTCCATAGCTGTCGTGAGGCCGTCAGCATAAAAGCGAGCGTTCGACTGGTGACGGGCTGACAACCGGAGCCTATTTTTGGCCCCATTTGGTGCTCGGCGATGACAGATCCCGAATGCAATAAAAACGTCTTTCAGCTGTGGAAGGAAGGCGGCGAGCGTCTTCCATTTAAAGTAGTCCGCTGGACTTGGAACCCTCACGCAAGCGCCTTTCAAGTCGAGAAGGTTGAGGTTGGTAAGTGGCCGTACGGCAAAGCTTGGGGCCGCTTTATTCGCAATGGCATGCCTGGGGAGCTAGAGCCGATGCCAAATGCCGGCTCCTATCAGTGGAAGCGTCCCATAGGCAATTCGCCTAGGCGGCGTCCAAGGCCCTCTCGACTGCCTCTGGTTCTTTATCCAGGACCGTTAGAAACAGCCGGCCGACGGCGTCGATGGCCTTGTTTTGCTCCCAGCCTTCGATCGTTCGCGCTGGAAGCCCGAAGCGCTTTTCAAAGGCCTTCGGACTTCTCGCATATCGCCTAATAATCTTCTTCACTTTCGCGGCCGTCATTGGCGGGACGGTTCGAGAGGGCAGCTCAATTTCACCTTTACGGTGAGCAATGGCCTCCTTCAACCCAGCCTCGATGCTGAGCCCCAGAGAAGTACGCTTGGTCATTGCTTTGCTCCTTTCAACTCAGTCACAAACTCTTTAATCGCTTTCTTGTCGGCGACCGATAGATCGCCCCTTTTCGACTTCGGATAGGCTGTGATGAGGTAGACGACATCGTCCAGCTCGATCACAACGTAAATGCAACGTCCGCCAGCGCTCTTGCTGCGGTTATTGATGGAAAAGCGCACCTTTCGAGCCCCACCGGTACCCTGGATCACGGGAGCACCCTTCGGGTTATCGGAGATGTCTTGCTCCAAAGCCTTGATCTCTTCCTCGGTCGCACCGAGGTCTTTGCAGGCTTTGGTGAAGGTCTTAGTGCGAAAGATTTCCACGGCTTACTAATACGCTAGTAGCGTATCGGTTGCAAGTAAAAAATACGCCATTAGCGTACCAATGAGCCCCACAGAAACATGCGGAAAACGGCCAAATCCCCAAGCGTTCCGCGGGACTACCCTCTTCCGAGCCGTACGGTACGCCTTTGGTAAAATAGCCATTGGAAAGCGGCGCCATGGCAGCTTTGTCGGATTAGCGGACACTGCACTTACAACATGCGACGCACTCCTTCGCTAGCGGCTAAGCTCGGCGATGACTACGGTTGAACAGTAGGGAGCGCTCCAGCCTCTTGATCTGTATATTCAAGCCCGTACTCGCCCGAACCTTCACTCAAAAGGGCACCCAACACGGCCGCGCGTCGAAACCATAACGCCTTCGCGCTTGCGAGAGATGATTCACCGCCGACTGGGGGGACCTGCTGTCAGAGCCTAACAAACCGATAGGCGAAGCGATCGGTCTCGCCCTTGATCGAAGGGTCGAATACCTTCATGGAGTGCGGATCGTCCTTGTTAGCCAGCACAGTGCTTTCCGCGTCCAGCATAAATCCTGCTGCTTCCACCTCCTTGCGAACAGCTGCAGGATCGATCCGATGCAACGATTCGGCGATACTTGCCCCCATGCCGGTAGTGGCAACGTGATCAACGACGATGTAGAAGCCGCCCGGCTTCAGCCGCTCATAGACGGCTCGATTGAAGCTAGCCGGAGTCGCGCCTCTGGATTGAAGAAGGGCGGTATGAAGATCGTGGTAGAAAAGGTGCATCCACACGACATCTAAGGATTGCGAATCCTCCGGTAGCGCCACGAGGTCCGTCGAAGTAACCTCCACATTCTCTCGCCCCGGCTCCTTTGCCAGCGCTCGCATCTGGCCGATGGGATCGTCCTTGAAATGGGCGAGCTCGGCCGGCACGAAACTGTAGACGTGTCCCCCGGGACCGACGATGTCGGAAAACAAGCGAGTCCAATCTCCACCGCCTGGCCACACATCCACCACAGTTGAACCCGCATGAACTCGTGCGAATTGACGTAACTCAGCAAGCTTAGAAGGAACGTACATTTAAACTTCGATTTCAGACGGCGGAAAATCCGCCGTCGACAGACAGCTCCATCCCATTCACGAAGCTGGAATCATCCGAAGCAAGAAACAGCGCGGCAGCCGCAATTTCCTCAGGGCGGCCCATCTTTCCGCGCGGGATTAGGGATTCGAACATTTGCTTAGCCTCCGGGGTAAGAACTTGGTCCTGCATCGGCGTGGCGATCGGTCCGGGGTGGAGCACGTTCACCCGGATGTTCCTGCCCTTGAGTTCGTTGAGCCAGCCTCGCGCGAATGCGTGTAGCGTCGCCTTACTCCCCGCATACACGCTGTAACCAGGAAAACCTTTGATCGAAGCGACCGACCCGGTCATGAAGATCGATCCGCCATCGTTGAACAGCGGTAACGCCTTTTGAACCGTGAAAAGCGTGCCGCGCGCGTTCAGGCCGAAGATTGCATCGAAATGTTGCTCCGTAATCTCGCCCAGTGGGACAGCTTCGCCCGTGCCAGCACTCGCATACAGGATGTCAATCTTGCCCTTTACCCGCTTGACCGTATCAAATAGGCGGTCGAGGTCATCGAGATTGGCCGCGTCTCCGCGGATGCCAGTCACGTTCCGGCCGATCAGCTTGACGGCCTCATCGAGTTGTTTCTGCTTCCGGCCTGTGATGAAAACATGAGCGCCTTCTTCAACGAATAGCTTGGCGCTCGCTAGTGCCATGCCGCTAGATCCACCCGTGATGACTGCAACCTTGCTCTCGAGCTTTCCCATGACTTCTCCTTTGGTGTGTCGGACAGCACCTCTGCCCCCTGCCCGCTAGCGCGTTATCTGCACTGACCGGCGCCTTTGTAGGAGAGTCATGTGGGGAAATATACGACCGAGCGGTATTCCAGAAACCTCAACATCGGTTGTGCGTAATTGCACCGCTTGCTGGGCCGCTGGTCATTGGGGCGAATGGATTGCCCTGCAACTCGCCGCATGAGTTTCTATCGACCCGCCCCCACGGGGCGCGGCGCCATTTCTCTGCGATTACGCAGCCACGGGTCAGTCGCCGCGGCCCGTAAGCCCCCGATTAGCGGTGCATATGCGGAAAGTCTACGGGCCAAGAACTCTGTGAAAAGCCGCACGCGCTTGGTCTTGCGGGCCTCGCCGTGCGTGAGAAGCCAGAGCGTGCCGTGTTTGTGCAGGACCGTGCCTGGGACTCTTGCCAGCAGCGGGTCGGCATCTCCGATGAAGCAAGGAAGCACCGTCATCCCAAGTGCCTGGCGTACCGCGGTAATCTGCGTCTCACCATCCGTAGTCTTGAACGGAACATCCGCGGCAGGAACCTCACCCTCGCGCGCCCAGTCCGGGATGCCATTCTGGCTAATGACGATCCATCTGATGCGGTCAACTGCCGCTGCGTTCCACGCAGCAAGCAGTTCGCGAGACACATAGACGCCGCCGAACAATTCGGGCCCTTTCAGGCCGTGAAGATTGAGCGGCAAGGTGCTGCGATCATAGACGACGCGGATCGCGACATCGGCCTCTCTTTTGGTCAGATTCGCCAACTCACCGGAAGGCAGGATCTCAATCTCGACTTCCGGGTGCTGATGCGCGAATTCGGCGAAATCCGGCATGAGTAGGTGGGTCGCGAGGGTCGGTGCCACCGTCACCCGCAGCTGACCGCTCACGCTCTGGTCCCGACCGAAGACACGAGTCTGCAGCCGGTTCGATGATGCTTCCATCTGGTCCGCAAATTCGAGGATTTCCTCTCCCGCATTCGTCAGACGATAGCCCGAGGGCAGCTTCACGAACATCTGAGCTCCGAGGCACTCCTCGAGCTGGGCGATGCGTCTCAGCACTGTGGAATGAGTCACCTCAAGCCGTTCAGCCGCCGCCCTAACTGACCCTTCGCGCGCTACAGCTAGGAAATAGCGAACATCATCCCAATCCATCATCTACGCGGCCTACTCGTATGAGCGATCAGGAGGTTTGCATTAATGTGCCAAGGGTTGATAGTAGCATAGACCGGTTGAAATCCGCACCACCCTGTTCTGTACCGAGCCTTCGACGAGAAGCGCCATTGCTGTTAGCCACCCCAAGCGCGCCTTCGATGACATAGGTCCAATGTCAGAAGGGTTAGCTGTCGCACTACGACATCGCGCCATGTCAGCTTTGGTGGCATTTCTGTCGGATAGCAGTCTTCCGCTGGCGTCAGCTTTCGGCGAAAAGCAGTCATGGCGAGACGCCCGCTTTCCGTCCAACACTGCCGGATAGCAGACGCCGCACCAGCGCCCTTGAGCTAAAACAAGTGGTACCGGACCCCATGGTTGGGGCTAAAGGATTGCCCATTTTTATGGGCGTGTTAGCCTCAAGTGGGGAGATAGCAAAGGGCTACACATGCGCGGTCTGGCGACAGGCTTTGCAATTACGCTCGCCGTTGTGTCTGCTGATCGGGTGGGAGCCGCGACACCTCCATATGATGTAGTGATCCGCGGTGGGACTGTCTACGACGGCTCGGGAAGCGCTCCCACCATAGTCGATATTGCTGTGAAGGGTGACCGAATTTCTGCCATTGCCCCCCATCTCCCCGGGCGCGGTGCTGCAGAGATCGATGCTCATGGCAGGGCGGTGTCGCCGGGTTTCATCAACATGCTGGCCCATCCTGAAGTAAGCCTGATCGCGGACGGTCGTGGCCTGTCTGACCTCGCGCAAGGCGTCACGTTGGAGGTGATAGGCGAGGATTCTATGGGTCCCCTCACGCCCGAAATGAGGCGGCTGAAAGAGCAACGGGAGGGCGATATCAAATTCCCCGTTACATGGACGAGTTTCGGCGGCTATCTCGACATGCTCGAGAAGAAGGGTATATCGCCGAACGTTGCCTCCTTCGTCGGCGCGGGCACCGTGCGAGTCAATCTACTCGGCGAATCAGATGTCCAGCCCACGTCGCAGCAGCTCAAGGCGATGCAGGGACTGGTTAGGCAAGCAATGGAGGAAGGAGCATTGGGTTTAACCGATGCGCTGATCTATTCGCCCAATACTTATGCCAAGACGCCTGAGCTTATCGCGCTGGCGAAAATTTCAGCTGAATGCGGTGGCATTTTTACCGTCCATCCTCGCAATGAAGACGACCGGCTGAAGGAAGCGATCCAAGAGGTCGTTGACATCGCACAGGCCTCCGGCGCCCCGGCGGAGATATATCATTTCAAGCAGGCTGGGCACTCCAATTGGGGCAAGCTCGATGAAGAGATTGCAATGGTCAACTCCGCCCGCGCCAAGCGCGTGCGCATCACAGCTGACATGTACACTTATACTTCAGGTGCCACGGGCTTGGATGCTGCGATGCCCTCTTGGGTGCAGGACGGCGGGCTGGAAAAATGGATCGCGCGGCTGAAAGATCCGGCGAACCGCGCCAAGGTGAGGACCGAGATGCGCGATCCTCACCCTAAGACGTGGGACAATCTCTATGGGGGCGCGGGCGCACAAGGCACGCTGCTTCTGGCGTTCAAGAACCCAGAATTAAAGCCGCTTACCGGCAAGACCCTCGCCGAGGTGGCTAAGATATGGAAAGAAAGCCCAGAAGATGCAGCCATCGACTTGGTGATTAAGGACGGATCACGGGTTGGCGTGGCTTATTTCATGATGAGCGAGGCCAATCTTCGTCGAGAAGTGGCGCTGCCCTGGATGAGTTTCGGTTCGGACCAGGCCGCACCGACGCCGGAAGGTGTCTTCCTGCTCTCCCATCCGCATCCTCGCGCCTATGGGAATTTCGCCCGGCTGTTGGGCACCTACGTGCGTCAAAACCACGACCTCACATTGCAGGACGCCGTTCACCGGCTGACGGGCTTTCCTGCCGCTAACCTGTCGCTCAAGGGTCGCGGACTTTTGAAGCCCGGCTATTATGCTGATATCGTAGTCTTCAATCCGGACACCGTCGGTGAGCGGGCAACCTATACCGAGCCGCACCAAGTTGCGGTTGGCGTGGAAGATGTGCTCATCAACGGCGCCTTCGCGCTCAAGGAGGGCAAAGCAACTGGCGCGCATACTGGCCGCGCCGTCCGCGGCCGCGCCTGGACTGGCGCCCCCGGTGGTGGCTGTCGTGCATCCGCTGCCGATTGGACCTGGTCCAAATGAATTCCAAGGCCGCTGTCGGCTAGCAGACAGCCAACGTCCGCGTTCAATTAATCCGTGTCGCGGTGCGACATGCAGTGGACGTCGGCCCTCAAATAGGCATTGCGCAGTGCGACACGCGACAAATGCCGCCTTCAGCAACAACCGGCGCGCCCTGCTTTTCTACTGAGGAATGGCTAGTTACACTCTTGTGAATGTAATCACCAGCACATCGCGTATTGCCAACCTTCCTGGATCGAGCGGTTCGATGGGCGTCACGCCATGAAACACTCGCTTGTCATCAAGAAAGACAGCATCACCGGCTTGACTCAAGGTAAATTGCCCAAGCGATCTTCCGTTTGCATCGGAGACCTGCGTTATCCCGCTCGAGACATTCTCGCGATTGATTAACATGACGAAAGCGCCGTCTACGCCGTCACGATGAGCGCCTTCCGGCGTCGGGAGACCTACCGCATTGGCGGTAGCTTCGATGCGGAATTGATGCAGCTCGACATGCCAACTAACACTCGGGCTTTCCACGGCAGGAAGACTAGTGAAAATCGATGTGAGCCGCTCAATCAATTTCCTGATGATAATATGATCGCCGATCTCAGGCACGACGGGATCGAACCAACGATCTAAGCCGCCATTTGAACGATTATAGGTCTTGGCCTGAAAATGCGGCTGATGCGGTGCGCGAACAATGTCATTCCCGGTTACATCAAAGACGGCATAGCGACGACGGCGATAACGCCCCCCGTCAGCCATATGCCGATCCTCACCCAAGGTATTCCAGCTGGCCGCGAACCGCCCCCAATCGGGCCGCCCAGGACCTAACCACTCATGAATGGCTGTGCCAGGCCGGAAGGCAAAGCCGTTAGATAATAGCTCGGGCTCGATCGGGTCCATAGCAGCAAGCAAGAGGCTCCTGGACACGATTAGAAATGTCCCTCGCTCTCGACAACCTTAATAATCGCATGGCTGCAATACGCCAGATCGTCAGATCGTGGACAAGCACGGCCCTAAGGCATGTCGCACTGCGACATCAATCGCCATAGCAGCTTTGTGTCGAAGCCGCCCCTGAGCCAGAAGTGAAGGTTTACCCTCTTTCGAGCCTGAGGTATTAAACATCAACCTACGGAAAGCTTGAGGGGGCAAAGTCCGATAGTGCACAAACGACACGCCGCGCTCGCCATACCAGCGGCGGCGATCCTCGTCGCCATGATCGCTGTATTTCCCGCTCACGCTCAGCGTGCCGGTGAGAATGCGGTCACCCAAGCAGACGATGCGTTCGGCACGTCCGTTGGCAATGAAAAAATCGGAATCTACAACGAAAATAACGTTCGGGGCTTTTCACCGATCCTAGCGGGCAACGAGCGGATCGAGGGTCTCTATTTCGACAAAGTTGGCGACGCAAACGATCGGATCCAAGCATCTTCTCGCATCCGTGTGGGGATCGCGGCACAGGGATTCGCCTTTCCCGCGCCCACCGGCATCGTGGACTTTTCTTTGCGGACTCAGGGGAAAAAAGCGAGAGTCAGCGCGTTTAGCGAGGTCAATAGCTGGGGGACTTACAATCTTCAATTCGACGCGGTTATGCCACTTGCGGAAGGCTTCAGCCTTGGCGGCGGCGTAGGCACCGACCACAATTTATTTCCCGATGGGGGTGCAAATTACGAAAGCAATATTGGCCTCCTTGCACACTGGCTGCCGTTGCCGGAGGTGGAAATTTTGCCCTTCTGGTCGCGCAAAGACACTTACATCCGCAAAGTAGGAGAATCTTACCAACCCAGCGGAGAATTCCTTCCCGACCCCATGCCAGAGCGCCATTTCCTGGGGCCTGAGTGGGCGACGCATCGGGATTTCAGTTATAATTACGGTTCGCTGGTGAATGTTACCCTCTCCTCATGGAGGGCGCGGCTGGGAATCTTTCGTTCCGAATTCGCCAGCCCCAAGAATTCGTTTCCTCTGCTTGCCAGTCTCGACCGCACGGGTCGGGGCGAGCTGCAGGTGAAAGTGAGCCCGGCATCGTATTTGGGCTCCACTAGCGGAGAGTTTCGGCTAGAGAAGACTTTTGGCGAGAGCCGAATTGTTCAGAGGCTCATCCTCTCGTTGCGCGGCCGAAATTGGAACGGACGGTACGGCAACTCTGTAACCGCCGATGTTGGACCACAGGCCATCAACGAATACATGACTGCGCCAATACCTGTGATTTCTTTTGCACCCCTGATTCACGATCACGTTGATGAAAGCTGGATAGGTCTGGGTTATCAGGTGGCATGGCTGAAACGGTTACAGATGAGCCTGGGCGTTCAGAAGGCACGCTACCACAAGCGCGCTATCGCGTCGGGAGGAACAGCCACGGAGTTGAATGCGGCCCCATGGCTATTGACCGGCTCGGCCACGGCCGATCTGAGCGACTCCGTGCAAATCTTCGGTAGCTACACTCAAGGCTTGGAGGAAAACGGGATTGCTCCCAGCAACGCCATCAATGGCAATCAGGCGCTGCCCGCTACCGTCACCCGACAAGAGGATGCCGGCATACGCTGGCAGATCCTGCCTGGCGCCAGCCTGGTCGCCGATATTTTCGACCTCAAAAAATTCTACTTTAATCTCGATCCCACTCACACCTATCGCAATTTGGGAACGTTGGAGAACAAAGGTTTGGAATTGTCGCTCTCCGGCAATGTGACCGATCAGATCAATATCGTGGCGGGCGCCATGCTATCGGAGCCGGCCGTGGGTGGTGAAGCCGTTCGTTTGGGAATCTCCGGAGACCGGCCCGTCGGCATCACGCCCCGCAAATTGATATTCGCTGCCAATTGGCGTCCCTCAGGGATGAAGGGGATCTCGTTCGATCTGGGACTCAATCATTTCGGCAACGTGCCCGCCACTTTGAGCGGTGTCGCCGTCGTCCCCGCTTATTCGACAATCGATTGGGACACGCGCTACGAGTTTCTGATGGGTCACGAGGCAGCTTCTTTGAAGCTCGCGGTGATGAACATGTTGAACGTGCGCTCGTTTCAGGTTTCGAGTGCGGGAACTTATGGCTTCACATCAGACTCCGGGCGCAAGATCGATCTGCGGCTGATCGTGGATTTTACCTGACCTCCAATAAGCGAAGTCTTCTGAACTGGGGTAGTGCGGCTAACGCTCCTTCCGCACACGTTAATTGCACGCATCGACATGTTTGGTGCGGTGTAATCGCCAAGTACTGCTGCTTCCTTCCGCACGCGTTAATTGCGTGCACTGGCATGAATTTTAATTCGCCGAATCGCATTTTCAGCGATGAGGAAGTCTTCCCGCCACACGTCTCCCAAAGATGCGGTCGCGTCACGAGCCGCTTTTTAAAAAAACCGCAGGAGGGAAAAATGTCCGGTTACAGTTTGAAACATATGCGCACACGCCTTGTGGGGAGCGTGGCCGTTCTGACCCTGACAACCGGAACAGCGCTCGCTGACAATGGAACTTTGTCAGATCAGACCAAGTCTCAGCCATCGGCGCGTGCCGAAAACGTCCTTTTCGCCCAGAGCACCACGACGGCGCCCGCTACAACGCCCCAGGCTGCAGAGCCTGCACCATCCAACCCAACCGGCGTCGAGCAGGTGGTGGTTTCGGCCTCCCGTATTTCCATCGCCGGCTATTCGCAGCCGACACCCGTCACCGTGGTGGGCGCGGCCGCCCTGGAAGGCGCAGCGAAAGCCGATATCGGCGACACGATCCGCGAACTTCCCGCCGTGGGCATCTCCTCCTCGCCGCTCAAAGGCGGCGGCGGCAATACCGTCTTCAACCCCATCGCAGGCCTCAGCACCGTCAATCTGCGCAATCTCGGCATTGTGCGTACCCTGGTTCTGTTCGACGGCCAGCGCGTGGTCTCATCCAACGTCAGCGGCGGCGTGGATTTGGGAACCATTCCCAGCACCCTGGTGAACCGCATCGACGTGGTGACCGGCGGCGCCTCGGCTGCTTGGGGTTCCGACGCTGTGGCCGGCGTCGTCAACCTCGTCTTCAACAAGACCTTCACCGGCTTCAAAGCCGATCTCCAAGCGAGCGATACCTGGCAGGACAACCGTCGCGCTTATGGTCTGGATGCATCCTACGGCTTCGACGTGGACGGAGGCCGCGGCCATATCATCCTGTCGGGCGCCTATCACAACAGCCCGGACAGCGTTTTCATCGGCTCGGCGAAATGGTGGAAATCCACCTATCTGCTGCAGAACCCCGCCTATACGCCCACCAATGGCGCAGTGCAGTATTTGCACTATACCAATGTCGGGCAGCGGGCGACGCAAGGCGGCGCGATCCTCACCGGCCCCCTGGCGGGCACCCAGTTCGTCGGTCCGCATGGCACGCCTGTTCCTTACAATCCGGGCGTGTTCACCGGCACCCTGGCGGCAGGCGGAAGCTCCAATCCCTGGAACAGCGAAATCCCGACCAACCCGCTGTCCTACCCGTATCGTACCACTACCCTCTTTGGCTACGGCACCTACAGGCTGACGCCGGAGATCGCGGCCTCAGTGCAACTCAATTTTGGTCACCAATGGTCGAAGAACGATTCGACCACGGCGCTAACACAGACCATGCTCATTCACGACGACAACGCCTACCTCGATCCGTCGATCGTGGCGCGCATGGGTCAGTTGGGGGTCAACAGCTTCAATCTCGCGACGACCTCGACCAACAACGTCGACATGCGCAATCCCTCCTATAATGCTTTCCAGAACTCTATCGGCATTCCGGTTAACGTGGTGAACCGGCAGTTGCTACGCGGCGTATTCTCGCTGGATGGCGCGCTGGGCGACAATTGGTCGTGGAACGCCTACTACCAGCATGGCGGCGTCAGGGTTCGTTCGACTCCGACACATACGGTCATCAACGACAACATGACGCGCGCGGTGGACGCGGTGCGGGTAACCGCGGCCAATGTTGGCACGTCTGGATTGGCGGTAGGCTCCATTGCCTGCCGTTCGACCCTCAGCGATCCCACCAACGGGTGCCAGCCGCTCAATGTCTTCGGCGAGGGCGTCGCCAGCGCGGCCGCGATCAACTATGTGAACACGGACCAAAATTACCAGACCATGGTCCTGGACGAGGACGTCTTCTCCGCCTCGATGCAGGGCGTGTTGCCTTGGAACCTCACGGGGGCGGGTCAACTGTCTGTGGCGTTCGGTGGTGAATACCGCAAGGAAGCCGGCCGCGCCGACATCTCGCCACTGGCTCAGGCCAAAGCCCTGAACGTCGGCAATTTCGGCGCTTTGCTGGGTCACTATTCGGTCCAGGAAGGCTTCCTGGAAACCGACGTTCCTTTGATCAAGGATGGCATCGTTCAGTCGCTCAGCCTCAACGCGGCTGGCCGCCTCACCAGCTATTCCACCTCGGGCCTGGTCGAGACCTGGAAGCTGGGCACCACCAGCCAGATCAACGACGATATCAAGCTGCGCGCGACTTGGTCTTACGACATCCGGGCGCCCAACCTGTCGGAACTGTTTAACCAGGGTCTGGTCAGCCAAGCGACGCCGATCGATCCGCGCACGGGTCAAGCGGTGGTCGCCTATACCAACCAGAGCGGCAATCCGGACCTGAAGCCGGAAAAGGCCGTCACCATCTCGGGCGGTATTGTTCTCACCCCGCACTGGGTCGAGGGCCTGCAGGTCTCACTCGACTGGTACTCGATCAACGTCAAGGGCTTCATCACCACGCCGAGTTCGCGCCAGGAAAGCGAGTTCTGCATGGCGGGACAGCAATTCTACTGCAACCAGTTCGTCTACGACTCCAACGGCAAGCTGCAGTTCGAAAATCTGATGCCGCAGAACGCGGCATGGCTGAAGACTTCGGGCCTCGACTTCCAGGCCGACTATCTGATGGACTTCCTATCGGGAAGCCTTGCCTGGCACTTCCTGGGCAATTACACCGATCAGATGACGACCGCTGCATTCGGTCAAGCAGCGGTCGATTATGCCGGACAATTGGGGTCCTTCACCTCCAACACTAGCATGCCGAAGTTCCGCGCCAATCTGTCGGCGACCTATTCGGCAGGGCCCTGGCGGGGCACGGTGCAGGGCCGCTTCCTCGGCTCGGCGCGGCTCAACAATCAGTGGACCAGTGGCGTGCAGGTGGATGACAACGCCGTACCGGGCGTTGCCTATCTCGACCTGCGTGGCTCATATGACTGGAACGAGAATATCCAGCTCTATGCCGCGATGGACAACGTCACCAACGTACCGCCGCCGGTCGTCGCCACGCTGGGCAGCCAGTCGAATGTCAGCCTCGACATCAATACTGCGGCTGGCGTCTACGACATACTGGGACGCACGATGCGCGCCGGCGTCCGCTTCAACTTCTAACCTGACTGCATACCCCTGAGTAAAACTGGCCCCCGCTCTCTTTCGAGATCGGGGGCTTTTTTTGCCATCTGAAGCGGCAGCGATGTAGTTCGCGCGTTGATTTTTCCGGTCCGTCGGATGCCCGCTTCGGACAATCAGTCGTCGGATAGCCGACATTTATTTAAGACCACTTTTTCCGATAGCCGACGCGGAGTGCAAAGTAGCAGTTTATTCAGTCGCGTTGCGATGCCCGCTTTGAGTCAAAAGCTGACATTTGACATTGAAGCGCGAGCTAGACCGCGAGCTCTGGCCACTCAAATGGCACATTGCGAGCAACGTTTGTGATCGTATCGATGGCCGCCGAGCCATCCCGAATGGCTCCCACCCGGCTCGGCGATAGAAAAGCTAAATTGAGTAATATTCGGATCTGCCTTTCGCTCCGACCGTCACGCTTCGCAATACCCGAGATCGTGCCTCCATCGGTCAACTCCCTGAGCCAGGCCCTCGCACTTCCCACTGCGGCCAACAATGCTTCACGCCCTTTGACATCGTTATCCGCGAGTTCGGCTGGTGTGTAGGCAATCCCCTTCTCGACCCGGTTCACTTTTGGGCGCCATGGGATGCTCACTATATGAGACACTACTTCAGATGCGCTTGAAGAATTCTTTGGTACTGCCAACTCGACATCTATGGTCGCAGCGCGAACAGTTATCCGCTGAATTTTACTTCGAAGCACCTCCCTTACCATTCCCGCTTCTAACGAGAAATTCTGGTGCAGGAAGGCCGTTATCATGGTCTCCAGATCTTGACTCGAGACCCGCGCCACCTCCCCGACCTCTCTGTTCTGAAGAACTCCTTGTGAAACGTAATATTGGTACCGGATCCCCTTCTTAAGAGTGTGGCTAGGAGACATCCGATTGCCGACGCTATCGAATATTAGCCCCGTCAGGAGATAGGGCGAGGATCTCAGACGCAATTTTCTGGCGTGGACGTTGGATCTCATTTTTGCCTGGACAGCTTCAAACAATTCCTGGGCCACGATTGGCTCATGATCAGCTGGATAAATCTCACCACGATGAGCAACCTTGCCAATATAAGTCGGGTTTTTCAGGAGATAGGTCAGACCACCTTTACAAAACCAAACCCCGCCAACAAAATTCCCGGTAACCTGTTCACGTCTTTTCGTTTTGATGCCTTTATCTCTGAGTTCCCGCAACAGAAGTCCCGCAGATTCCAATTCCAAGTAGCGCCGAAAGATTAGGCGAACGGTTTCGGCATCATGGGGCACAACCACCAGCTTTTTATTCTGGATCACATACCCCAGCGGGCAGGTGCCACCCATCCAAAGGCCCTTCCGCTTGGAGGCGGCGATCTTGTCTCGCACGCGTTCCCCGATCACCTCCCGCTCAAACTGAGCGAAAGAGAGCAATATATTGAGCGTCAATCGTCCCATACTGGTGGTGGTATTGAAGGCTTGAGTGATCGAGACAAATGAGACTTGGCTAGCGTCGAATAGTTCAACTAGCTTGGCGAAGTCTGTAAGCGAGCGAGTTAGCCGGTCAACTTTATAGACCACCACAGTATCGATCAGCCCCGAGCGAATGTCGGCCAACAACCGCTGAAGGTCCGGTCGGTTCAGAGATCCTCCAGAAATTCCGCCATCGTCATAGCGATCGGAAACCAGGGTCCAACCTTCGTGTACCTGGCTTTTGATGTAGGCCTCACACGCTTCTCGCTGTGCATCCAGAGAATTGAATTCCAAATCGAGGTTATGTTCCGAGGATTTGCGAGTGTAGACAGCACAACGAACGAGCTTGCGAGGCGTCACGCAAAGCCTCCCTTGTCAGCAGCGCCTATGTTCTTTGCCTGCCTGAGGCCAAAGAAGCGCGGGCCATTCCATTTGACCCCTGTAATTTCGAACGCGATCTTGGATAAATTCGGATAGGTTCGTTCTCGCCACGCAAAGCCGTTCGGCACGACCGTGACAGTGTGACGGGCGCCTTGATACTCTCGAACCAGAACCGACCCGGTCCGAACATGGCGGCCGATCCCATCGCCGCCCAAATTGCCGTTGCTTCCAGCGTACCGTTTAAGGGCGATTTCCGTGGAGCGGTCATAGCCGCCAAAAGCCTGTTCCTGTATCCTCCAAATGAGCATACGAAGCAAAACATCGCGAGATAAGCCGGCGCCATCTCGCTTGAACTTCGAACGCCAGGTGGCCCGCAAAGCATCAAGATCTAGATTCTGGAAGCCGGTGATTTCTCTGCGGATAGAGGCAGGATTTGTATCTCGCCGAGTTAAGGCCATTAGCGTGCTGAGTCTGGAAACATTTCCCTAAGGACAGACGCTCCGTTTCGCTGAGAAGTCCAGTCGCAATCGACGCTAGTTGTTTTAGCTCCAATTGTTGTTGTTAACAACGTTTGTTGTTGCTCTTTTGTTCTTTTCTGCTACGGTCCCATTCTCGGAAAGGAGCCGAAATGAGGCGGATAAAGATCGATATATCAGTGAAACTAAGTATTGCAGGATGCCTGTTCGCGATTGCGGCTATTCTGGGAGCCATAAGGTGACACCAAAATCCATGGGCTCGCTTGCCTCGGATGGCGAGATGCTCCTGATTTCCTTGCCACATGGCATTTAGAACTTTCGCAGCAGGCGTGATTTTCTCCTCACGCAAAAATCGCGCATAAAATAATTTGACCGTTTTGGCGGTGTCCTGAATTGCGAAAGCCACCCGCCTGCTGGCCCATCTGGCCAATATCACCCTCGAGTGCACCATGTCTTCTTGCTGCACTACTTTAAAAAGCGATAAATGCTTCTCGCCATGCGCCCTCATCGCGGCCGAAAGGCTTTGCGCGAATTTCTGTCTTGGAGAAATCGAATTGGCAGGCGCGACCGGCCTGGTGTCCCCCTTTCCGATGAATTGCCTCGAAGCAGGTTTTCCGATTTGCGGCACTTTTCGCATGAGCAATCTCCCGCTAGGGTGAGTTTTCTCGATTGAAGGCGGTGAATTCAAAGCCGATCGGGTCTCGGTCGCCACCGCTATATGTGGATCTCTTTGAAGGAATTTTTATGCAGGATGTCCAACCCGGCTGGGATAAAGTGTTGCGTATCGCCTGGCTTTTGACCTGGCGCGGCCTTCTAGGCGGAATGGTCATCGGTTTTCTATTGGGCTTGGTCATCAATATGGGGCTGGGTCTGGGCTTGGGAGTGGTGCTCAGTACCAACGTCAACGCAGCTATGGGACTTGTGGTGATGCTGGTCTGGTGGCCTTTTGTGATCCGCATGGCGCTGAAAAAGCGTTATAGCGACTTTCGCATCGTTCTAATTCCGCATGGCACATAGGCTGGGGCCCGTGTGCTTTTCTGCTCCTGTCAGCTTCGTCGCCGCGGCCGTGTTGGGTATGACGGGTGTCACCACGCTGACGAGGGTGCGTGCACCGGCAGAACTGCCGCTGGCCGGCGTGCCCCTGCTCTTCGCGGCGCAGCAAGCGATAGAAGGCTTTCTCTGGCGCGGGGTGCCGGACGGCCCGGGCCACACCGCCGTCCCCGCCACCCTCTTCGCCGCCATCGGCCTGATCGTCTGGCCGCTTCTGATCCCCATCGCCATGGCGCTGGTGGAACGTCACCCACTCCGCCGCCTGGCCATGCTGCTCATTGTGCCCGCGGGCATCGGCGTGTCGGTGAATTATGCCGCCATCCTCCTGGTGCGTCCCTACCGCGCCTGGCCACTGGGCAACACGCTGACCTATGTGAACAATCACCCGATCTCACCGGTGATGCTGGGGCTTTATATTGTCTGCGTCTGCCTGCCGCCGCTTCTCTCCGGCAGCCGCATTCTCAACCTGTTCGGCGCCATGGTGATCGTGGGGTTGGCGGTCACGATGCTGGCCTTTTACGAGAGCTTCATTTCGGTTTGGTGCTTCTTCGCCGCCCTGGCCAGCCTCATCCTCTGGAAATTCTTTCGCGACCGCCGCCTTTGCGACCCCGCGCAGCCGGCCTGATCCAGGGCCGCTCTGGCAAAACCCGGTCCGGAATGAAACAATCCTCCCCGCGGCACCATCCGCCGCACCCTTGAAGGGGACCCGCCCATGAGCGAGCAGCCCGACGCGCCCGGCGTCGTCATCCACCCGCCCATCGCACTCGCCATCGCACTGGTCCTGGCCTTCGCGCTGAACTGGTTCTGGCCCTTGCCTTTCGTGCCGCCCGCCATTCCCCACATTCAGGCCGGCGTGCTTCTGGTGATCGGCGCGCTGCTGATTGTCCGCTGGGCAGCCGTAACCTTCCGCAATGCCCGCACCAACATCCTCACCAGCCAGGCCGCGACCACCATCGTCGCCACTGGCCCCTTCGCCTATAGCCGCAATCCCATCTATGTCGCGGCTTTGATCGGCATGGTGGGCGCCGCCACCGCCTTTGACAGCCTCTGGTTCCTCGCCGCGGTGGTGGTGATCTGGTTCGTGCTCCGCTACGGCGTCATCGCCCGCGAAGAAACTTATCTGGAGCGCAAATTCGGAGGCGCCTATCTGGACTACAAAGCGAGAGTCCGCCGCTGGCTCTGAAGGCCCACGTAGCTGCTTTCTGGAATGCCGGTTAACGTCTGTTGAGAGCACCAAACAGCATTTCTTGCGCCACACAGGTTACCGCGCCCATCACTTCGCATATGCAATATCACCGTGCGCCGCGCCAGCCTTGGCGATTGCTCGTTAATTAATATCCGTCTACGGACAATTGGCCGGACCTGTGGCCAGGAAACCCCGCTGCCAAAGTTCCGCCACATTTTTCAAAGTTCCGCCACATTTTGAATGACAACGCAGATTCAAGGGCATACCGTTGAGTCGTTGTCGAGTGACAGGGGTTCTGCATGCGGAATCAGCGCCGGAAGACCCGGCTGGCGGACATGGCGGCCACAGGCTTCGCCTCGCTCTTTCTGGCGGTCAATCTGATGATACGCGATCCGCAACCCGCCGCGGCGGCCGTCTCCGCATCCGCTGCACCGCATGGCGATCCCGCACTGATCATCACCCTGATCTTCATGGCGTTGGGCTTGTGTGTGGTGGCCTATGGCCTCTACCACGAACGCCACACCGTCAAGCAGCTGGCCCGGCTGCGCATGGTCCATCTGCGCCATCGTACCAAACTGCGCCTGCGGGCCGCGCGTCGCGGCTTCTCCGCGCCGGCCATCCGCCACGCCATCCGCCAGCAGCGGGCCTGATTGTAGGCTCGCCCAGCCCCTGTAAGCCGGCCTAAGGCTCGACGGCACTTTTCGACGATTTCACCTCTTGCCAGCGTGAAACCCGCAGCGGTTCGCGCCAAGTTGGCTATACTTTCGCCGCCAGCGCCATAATTGCGGCGGCGGCAAAAAGGGGGCCAATGATGTCCGAGGCAAAATCAGTCGCGCATTCCGCCGAATGCACGGTGGTGCAGGCATCCAGACCCTTTGTCGGCAAACAGGGCTTCACTTACGCCCCTGCAGTATCCGCGCAAACCGTGGGCGCATCAGGCCTTCACATGCAGCTTATCACCATGCCGCCCGGCGCACGCGCCAAGACTCACAAGCATGAAGCTCATGAAACAGCCATTTATGTCTTGAGCGGCGAAAGTGGAACTTATTACGGCGAAAAGCTTGAGCATCATGTGGTCGCCCGTGCCGGAGACTTTCTCTACATGCCCCCCAACGTGCCGCACCTGCCCTACAATCTCAGTCAAACAGAGCCCTGCATCGCAGTTATCGCTCGTACCGATCCAAACGATCAGGAAAGCGTCATTCTTATGCCCAAACTCGACAACATTCACGGCCCCACATGACCAAAGATGAACTCACCGCCTGGGCGCTGGCCAACGGTTGGCAAATGATCGATGGCGCCCCCAGCCTCACCAAACCAACTCCGCCCCATCCGGCAATCGTTCGCCTGGTGTTGAAGGCCACAGTGGTCAATCTGGAAATCAAGAAGCCAGCCGGCAAATGGGAAAAAGTTGCCAGCCAGAGCTATTCGAAGATCACCGCAGATCCGGATTCTGGCATGCCTGACGGCCTCGATCTGGCCAAGATCTCTGGCCTCACGCTCCTGATGCAGGACAACAAAGATCGGATGGTTTTCGCCAAGCTTAGCGGCAGGAGCTAAACGGCAACCATCACATATCTGTTGAGTTCTGCACGGTCTTGATGGCGGCCCATGTCTGCCCCCAAAACCGGTACGCTTCAAAGTCACGCCGTTCGAGCATTTTTGCAGCCCATTTGGCGGCTTCAGACCGCGCATGGACGCCATGTTCCAGTATCATCTGGCGGGCAAAACGCTCAATATCAAACTCTTCCAATTGGAGAGTTCCGTGGGTGGCCACCTCCGGTAGCAAACCTCGGTGCTCAACACGTCAACAAGCATGGCTACCTGCCCGGTAACCACCACTAGAGCAATCTTCAATGTCTGAAGGCTTAGTTCAGTTCAGAGGGCTTGGTGGCAGCCTATTCATCAAGGACTTAATAGCCGTCAAAACCCCAACCCATACCCGTTCGCCCTGGGCATCGCCTTTTTCCATTGCTAGACCACCGAGGCGCATGGCTTCCCGCTCGGCGCCGTCTCCGTGTTGCTGAATGAGCAGATGGGCAGCGCGCCATAGATCAATCTCTTCCATAAGTTCCCCTACCATAAGGGCTGGAAACCGGCCAAAGCAGCTGGACGCTGGTCACACAGGCTGGAGACTGGTCGGATCCGGACTGCGCCCCCAGCCAGTTTCAAATCACACGGAATGAAAGTTTTCTGGCCCCCGCCCGCGCGGGCTGGCGCCGCTTTCAGTCCGTGGCCGGAGAATGACTCTCGAAATAGGCTTGCCCGATGGGGGACGAGGAATCGGCCACCTGCTTCTTGGCCGCCGGCGCATGGCTAGCGAAATAGGCCGCTCCGATCGGCGGCAGCGATTTGGCAGGCCGTGCCTTGGAAGACAGTGTCCGAACCGGTTGCGCTTTCACGGCGGGCGCTGCGGGCTCGCTATCCTTATCCTTGCGGTCATCCCGCGTGATGATGGCGGGACGGGGATTTGGCAGCACCGTATTCCGATAGATCTTGATCGGCGCAACGGCTTGTCCCGTCTGCTGGGGGAACGCTTGATCCGCGACCTTACTGCGATCCACGCCATCCCCATAGGTGGGGCGCAGCCTCACATCATCATTCATCGCCGCCTGGGTCATCATCCGTACCGGTGTGGCGGGCGCTTTGGGCTCATACGGCGCCCAAAAGTCCGAAGTCAGGACCCGCGGCATAAAAATAGGAACAAAAAGCACGGCGCACGCGGCCAGAGAAATCGGGAGCAGGATGCCGAGCGTCCTGCTGCGCTTGACGCCGATCCCATAGGAGCCACCTGCTTCATCCGTAGCCGGATCAACCGGCGGCGGATATCCCGCATCGTTAACGCGCTGTTCGCCATCGCCGCCGAAGCGCCGCCGTGCTTCCCGTTCGCGCCAGGACTGGTCGCCGCCGGGCGGCAAGTACCAGTTTCTGTCAACCCATTGATCGGCCAGCGTCGAGCGATCCTTCCCTGCCCCGTCCAAGGGACTGTGCGTCTTTCCGGTTCTTTTGTGGGTCATTGTCCGCCATCCCCACCCTGCGCCAGCGTGCAAGGGATTTGAATGATAACTGCGCCCGCAAATCCTGGTTCCAACCCCGGCAGTATAATTGCGCCGGAAAGCTTCGCCAAATGCGCGTCCGGCGTGCCGGCGTTCATCGCGCCACTCTGAATAACGCGTGCTTATGGGGTGTTAACGCCCGGCCGGTGCGACAATCGCACTGCGGAACCCTCTTGCGCCAAGGCAAAAAGCGCGGTTATAAGTAGTATAAGAAATATATCTATAAATCGGCGAGCCGCGGCAAAACAATAGCGGCCGCCGGGAAGCGGAAACGAGGCCCCGGATGGCCCATCTGCCCGATGCGGATTCCCCACGATCCGAACTGGATGGCTTTCTGTATGCCGATGTCGGTCAGGAATCGAATGGCATGCCGCTCACGGTTTTATCCTTGCTGGCAAGATCGGGGCTTGATCCCTGGGATGAAGCAAGACGGCTCTGCACCCTCTCGGACGCGACCGCGATTTCCTGCATGGCCGACCGGATCCGCGCGTCGTCCGCGCGCTTTCGCAACCGGGCGGATCTGCGTCCCCTGGCAGCCAGGCTGGTCACGCGCCTACCAGGCCATGAGGTTCATGTAGCGGCGCAACCGGGCTGGGTGATGGAGGGAGACGCTTTTTCCTCTCCGCTCCTGATTTTCGTGGGCTATGTCGCATTTTGCGTCGCCGCGACCCTGGCCGCGAAATTTCTGTGGCCAGAATTCTCACTTTGGAGTAGCGATGCGCGCCCTGACCAAATTGCTCTGCCTTCCCGGCGATGTGCTTCTGAACCTCACCAAGGTACAGGGAGAAGATCACCGCAGCCTGGTGCGGATGCTGGCCAACTCGCTGATCTGGACCTCGGTCGCCATATTGGCGACGGTATTGATCGTGTGAATGCGGGCCGGCGGCATTTACGCGAAGCCACCGCGGCACAAATCAGCCGAGTGCCTGTTCGATATCCGCCACAAGATCTTCCGTATTCTCAATTCCCGCCGCGAACCGGATCAATCCGGGCGTAATCCCCTGCTCTTCGACCAATTTTGACGGCAACCGCCCGCCGAACAATGTCGCAGGCTGCACCAGGGTCGAGGAAACCCCGCCCAGGCTGCTGGCGTGCCGGGCAAGGCGAAGTTTTTGGATAAAGGACTGCCCCGCGCCATACCCGCCTTTCAGGTCGAACGTGAGAAGCCCGCCGAAGCCCGACATCTGCTCGGCGGCCAGTCTATGTTGCGCATGCGTGGGAAGGCCGGGATAGAACACCTTGAGCACTGCCGGATGGTGTTCCAGGCGCTCGGCAATCGCCAACGCATTCCTGTTCTGCTGGCGGACGCGAAGCTCCAGGGTGCGGATGCCCCTCAAGGCCAGCCAGGAATTGAACGGCGCGGCGATCGCGCCCGTCACCATGCTGAGATTCCATACTTTCTCGACCAGCGGGCGCGAAGAAACGATGCAGCCCGCGAGAAGGTCGTGATGGCCGCCGATATATTTGGTGACGCTGTGCATCACGATATCGACCCCGAGCTCGATGGGCCGCTGATTGATCGGCGTGGCTAAGGTATTGTCGCATAGGGTGACGATCCCCCGCGCCCGCGCGATATCGCAAACCGCCTTGAGATCGGTGACATGCATCAGAGGGTTGGAGGGGGATTCCAGCACGATCAGCTTGGTGTTGGGCCTGATGGCCGCCGCGAAAGCGTCCACCGATCTCTGATCGACCCGGCTCTGCTCCACGCCATAATCCGGCAGGATCCGGTCGATCATCTCGGTGATGCCGATATAATGATTTTTCTGGCCGACCACATGGTCGCCGCTTTTCAGGAATGCCATCAGGGTGGTGGCGATCGCGCCCATGCCCGACGCGAACACCATGCCGGTTTCGGCGCCCTCCAGGTCGGCGACGACTTTCGCCAGCCGCGCGCCGGTCGGATTGCCGCGACGGGTATAGTAATGGCTGCCCAGCGGCCCGGAAATCTCGTCGAGATGCTCTTCGCTCAAGACCGCGTAATTGACCGATTGGTGAAGAGGCGGCGACACGCTCAGATCTTCCGCCAAATCATTGTCCGCATTGAGCAGCCGGGTGGTCCAGGCGTGCCGGTCGTTGTGGTTCGGAAAACTCATATTTGGGATCTCCCGCTTGTGTCCGGCCGGGCTTCGATCGCCCGCAGCACGGCGATCATGTCCTCACCGCCGAAGCCCGATTGCACCGCCTCGCCATAAAGCTGGCCGCAGACTTCCAGCAGAGGCGTTGCGATGCCTCGCGCCGACTCCAGAATGAGCCGGTTGTTCATCAGCACGTCCGAGGCTTTGGCGTGCGGCTCAAAATCAGCGGCGGCGAGCTTCGCGGCTTTTGCCCGGGACACTTCGCTGGACATCGGCGTCTTGTCCAGAACGGCCTGGAAGGCGGCCAGGTTCAGTCCCTTCTTCCCGACAAAATGAAAAGCTTCGGCCAGGCCGGTCACCATAGAAATCAGGAACAGATTGACGGCCAGCTTCATCGTCAAGGCGTTCGGGACCGGGCCGCAGAAAATCGCTTCGCGGCAAAGCGGCGCCAGAATCGGGCGAACGCAATCCACCGCGGCTTCCTCGCCCGCGAGCATCGCGACCAGGCGGCCGGTTTCGGCCGGCCCACGGGAGCCGGAAACCGGGGCTTCCACATAGAAACCGCCACTCGCCCGGATATCGGCGTCCAGTCCCAGCGAATAGGTTTCAGAGGTCGTTCCCATATGCATGATCGTGCGGCCGGAAACATTCCTTCCGAATTGCGGCGTGCCGCGCTCGAGAACCGCGTCGATGGCGCGTTCGTTTGCCAGCATCAGAATGACAACCCTGGTCCTGGCCATCACGTCCCGGGCGCTGGGCAATATCCGTCCGCCGGCAGAGGCCAGCCGATCGGGTGGGCGCCGTGAGCGGTTCCATGCCAGCACGCGAAATCCGGCCCGCGCCAGGTTGAGCGCCATGGGTTCGCCCATCACACCCAAGCCGAGAAATCCGATCGGCTGCTGCGACAACGCGCTCACAGGCTCGTCTCCGATTTGGCGAAGACAGCAAATTGGCCCGAACACGAGGGAGGTTCGGGCCAATTCACCGACCGCATCCCGGGGAGGATTTTGCGCGGTTTCTTCAAGCCAGGTTTTTGAGCGCGCCCGCCATGCTGTCGAGCGCGGCCTTCAACATTCGGCGCGAGGTCGCCAGGTTCATGCGCATATGGTTCGCCCCGCCCAACCCATAGGAACTGCCCTCGTTCAGATAGACGAAGGCATTCTTGGCCATCCATTTCCGGACCATGTCTTCCGGCGTCAGGGTTCTGACCGTATCCAACGACTGGCGGCCGGAATAATCGGTGCCGGCTTTCGCCGCGGCATCACGCGCCTGCTGATTGGCATCGTCGGCGAGTTTTCTGGCACCGATCTTGTCGGCGACCGCGCCGACATCCAGCCAGGTCAGGTAGGTGCCCTCGGGCTTGTTGCCGACCTTGATCATCGGAATGTTCGCCTTGATGTAGGCATTGGCGAAGGCGTGGTTGCCGTCGATATACGCCACGCATTGATTGAGCCAGCCCTCGCCGCCTTCATGCGCCGCCTTGGACGCATACATTCCCAGCGTGTTGAGATCGGGATGATTGTAGAAGGACGTGGCCTTGAACACCTCCGGATTGGTCGAGAAGAACCAGGCCGCTTTCATGCCCGCGAGCGAGAAGGATTTGCTGGCGGACATGTAGGAAATGGAATTGTCGACGATGGCCTTGTTGGGCAAGGTGCTGAAGGGGATGAATTTCTGCCCCTTGTTGATGAAGTCGCAATGGATTTCATCCGACAGCACCAGCACATTATGCTTCAGGCATATCTCGCCATAGCGGGTGAGTTCCTCTTGCGTCCAGACCCGGCCGACCGGATTTTGCGGGTTGCAGAGGATCGAGACCTTGGTGTCGGGCATCGCGGCCTTGGCTTCGAAGTCGGCCCAGTCGATTTCCCAGCTGCCATTGGCGTATTTCATCAGGCTTTCATTCGCCACCGTCTTGGTGGCTCTGAGATCGCTGTAAAAGCCGTTGTAGATGGGCGTCGCCATCAGCACCTTGCTGCCCGGCGGGGAGTAGGCCCGCATGGTGGCGATGATGCCGGAATGAACGCCGGTGGTGATGCCCAGATTGCCTTCATTGGCCACCGTGACGCCGTAGCGCTTGCGGTTCCAGTCCAGAATGCCCTTCACAAAGGCTTTGGGATTGGGCGAGCCCATGTCCAGATAACCCCAATTCTCCAGACTGAGGCGCTTGCGCAATTCGGCGGTAATCACCGGCGCCGCCCGGAAATCCATATCCGCGATGCCCAATGCGGCCACGATATGGCTCATATTCTCCGTGCGGATCGGCATGTCCCAATGGACGCTGTCGGATCCGATCCGGTTGAAGGGCGTGTCGAAATCGATCGGGCCGGACGCCTTGCCGGCCGCATGTCCGGGCGAAGCAATGCCCGCCAGCAACGGGCTGAGCGCCAGCACGCCCGCACCCCGTCCCGTGCGCGCAAAAAATTCCCGCCGATTGGGTTTGACGTTTTTATCCTGTTCCAAAGGCATCTCCCTGTTGTTTTGTTGAATTCCGCTTGGTGATTTGCACCGGATGGCAGCGATGCGGATCTATGGCGCCTTCTTCACGGCGGTCATTTCGATCTCGACCAGGGCCGCGCCTTCCGCCAGGCCCGACACCTGAACCGTGGCCCGCGCCGGCTTGTTGGGCTGTTCGGCCGTGGCGAACTCCTTGAACCAGGCCGCGTTCATGCCGGCGAAATCCATCTTCCCGCCTTTGGCCGGATCTCCCACCAGAAAGACATGCGCCTGGACCACATCGCCGAATGTCATGCCCAGTGCGGCCAGCTGCGCCTTCAACTGGTCCAGAACCGCTTTGGTCTGGGCGGCGGTGTCGCCCGCGCGGCCGGGAATGCCGCTGACGAAATAGGTGCCATATCCCGGCGGCACATAGACCGAGCTCGCAAAAGGGGACGCGGCATTCTCCTGGCGATGCAGGACCGCGCTGTCGGCGGCATGCCCGGCAGCCGCCGAAGCCAGAAAGCCGACCATGGCGAGTGAAACGCAATATAATGACCTGAACATGCCAACGCTCCTCATGGGTGTGATCAGGGCCGCGCCGATTTGACGTCCGCGGGCGCGACCTTGTCCTTGTAGCTGTTGTTGAAATTGCTGCGGATATAGTTGACCACATCGGCGATTTGCTGATCGGTCATCATCGAGCCGAGAGCCGGCATCGCTTTCTGGCCATTGACCACGACCGCGATCGCATAGCCTGCCGTTTCCAGCCTGGGATTATGCGCGAGAGCCGGATAGGCGCCGGCGCCGACAATGCCTTTGGCGTCGGGCATGTGGCATCCCTGGCACACGCCTTTGAAGATCGCCTCCCCGCCCTGATAAGGAATCCTGGTGCCGCGATCCATCGCGCCCGCGCCGAATTCCTGAGCCGCGGCGGGAAGAACGGACACGGCGATCAACGCCGAAAGCATCAGAGCGGACGACAATGTCGAGCGGACGTTCATATCAGGCTCCCATGATCCGCTTATGCACCCGCGTGATGGCATCGATCGCCGATGTGACCGAACCTTCCTGCCAGACCGGCAGCCGCGAAGCGTGTTCGCCCGCCAGGACGATCCGGCCATCGATTGCGCAAAGATTGTCGTAATGCTCGGCGCGGCCCTGTTCGGTCCAGTCGCCGGAGCAGCCCAAGGTCCAGGGTACGCGGTGCCAGGCCACCGCCACGCCGGATTCGAACTCGCGCCTGTATTGCGGATGGATCTTCGATCCATATTCCAGCGCGTCCTCGATCCGCTGCTGCGGCGACTTTGCCGCGGCCATGAGAGCGGGCGCGCCGAAGACATAAGCGCCCAGCACCACGCCCTTTCCTTTCGAGAAAAAATCCCAGGTGGGATAGGCGATCATCGCATTGGGCTGGTTGGTGAAGGACATGCCGCCATAGATTTCATCGTCCTGCTCCCAGAAGCGCCGCTTGAACTGGAGCCCGATTTTCATGGACGCCATGTAGGGCAAATGATCGATGGCGGCGCGCATCTTGCGGCCGACATTCATGGGAATTTGGCTGAGGATCGATGCCGGGATGGTACAGACGCACCAATCCGCCGTGGCGTGCCGCACGCCTTTGCCGGTGCGCGCATCGCTATAGGTCACGGTGACGGACTTCGCGTCCTGCCGTATGTCCGTGACCTTGCAATTATATTGGATCAGGCCCGCGAGTTCGGCGCCGAACGCCTGCCCGATCCGGCCCATTCCGCCCTTGGGCTGGAAGATCGGCGATTGATATTCGAAGTCGTGCCCCCAGCCGATGGTGTGCCAGAGACGGGAATTGAGCACGCCGCTCAGCTTGTCCGGTTCGGAGAAGACGGGAACGGAATTGAGTCCGCCGCCGCTATCGACCGCAGGTCCCCTGCGGCTCGAACTCTCCCGCCCCTTTTTGTAGCGCAGGTCTCCGTCCAGCGCGCCCCAGGTCCTGAGCGCCTCGACCAGGATCTCCTTGTCTTCCTTGGTGACCGTCTGATCGAGGGCGCTTGTCTGTGTGCATTTCGCCAGCAGCTCGGCGACATGGCCGTGGAAATCGGCCTGCACTTCGCGAAACCGGCGCGGCTTTCCGCCATAGGCATCGGTGCTGTGCACATAGCCGTTGTAATTGTGCTGGGCGAAAGGCTCGAGCGGAACATTCAGCCGGCTGGCGTAATGCAGCATGCCCCGGTGATGATAAGGCAGTCGCCAGGGCCCGGGATTGAAATACTGTCCCGGATCGAATTTCGCTTGCTGCGTGACGCCGCCCAATTCGGTGTAGGTGTCGCCGCCATACAGCGTCCAGTTCCGGCCGCCGGGGCGGTTGTTATATTCCAGAACCTGAACCCGATAACCCGCGTCGCGAAGCTCGAGTGCCGCCACCATGCCGGCGATGCCTGCTCCCAGCACCAGCACCGACGTGCCCGGCTTGACCGCGCTAAGCTTGGGCGGCCCGGTGAAGGTCGAGGGCTTGGCAAAGCCCAGCTCGGCCATTGCGTTGTACATGGCGGTCGAGCCCGCCAGGGTCCCGATCATGCGAAGCAGGGACCGGCGATTCATCGCCGCCTTCTCTGTTTTCGCATTCCCCGCCATCACCGCTCTCCCGCAACGCCGGCCCACTCATCGCGGCCGCCGCAACAGCATCACCAAGTGATCTATATGTCAATTTCTATATTGTACTATTACATATCTGAAGACAGATGCGCGCCGAAGACGCGCGATGCGCCGGAGCCCGACGTCGATGCTGTTACGTTAAGAGAGAAAGCGCACCATGCTCATCGGACGCTCTCCTTCACGCACTCATCACGCGCTGGTGCAGACGGATGATCGCATCGGTGGCGGAGGTGACCGCCCCCTCCTGCCATGTTCCCAAGCGGGAGACATGTTCGCCCGCGAGAATGATCCGGCCGTCCAGCGCACAGAGATTGTCGTAATGCGTCTGGCGCCCTTCCTCCGACCATTGGGCACTGCATCCCAGCGCCCAGGGGACGCGGTGCCATGCCACCGACGCGCCGCATTCGAACTCCTGCCGGTATTGGGGATGGATTTTCGCGCCATAGGCGAGCGCATGTTCGATGCGTTCGTCCGGCGTCCTGGCGGAACCGGCCAGGGCGGTTTCGCCCCGGACATACGCGCCCACCAAAATGCCCCTGCCTTCAGAGAAATAATCGGACATGGGGTAAATGATCATGGCGTTGGGCTGGTTGGTGTAGGACACCCCGCCATAGATTCGGTCATCCTGCTCCCAGAAGCGGCGCCTGAACTGCAGCCCCGTCTTGAGATTGGCGGTATAGGGAAGCTGGTCGATCGCGGCCCGCATCTTGCCGCTCACATTCATGGGAATCTGGCTGAGGATCGAGGCGGGAATGGTGCAGACACACCAATCCGCACGCATCGTGCGGGGCGCGCCGCCCTTGCGGCTGTCGACATAGCTCGCCGTGACCGACGCCGCGTCCTGGCGGATATCGATCACCTTGGCATTGTAATGAATGAGATTTCCCAGCGCCGCGCCGAATGCCTTGCCGATCTGCCCCATACCGCCTTTCGCCTGGAACAACGGCGTCTGATATTCATAGTCCTGGCCCCAGCCGATGGTGCGCCACAGCTTCGCCCGCAATAGAGGCTCCAGGGGATCCGGTTCCGAACAGACCGGACGCGGCGCCAGGCCGCCGCCGCCATCCAAAAGCGGCCCGCGCCGTTCGGAACTGATGGCACCTTTGACATACCGGTAATCGGCATCGAGCGCGCCCCAGCCGCGCAACGCCTCCAACAACATTTCCCGGTCTTCGCGGCTGACCGCCTGATCCAAGGCGTTCTGCCGCGTGCATTTGGACAGGAGCTCGGCGACATGACCGTGGAAATCCGCCTGCACTTCGCGATAGCGGCGCGGCTTTCCGTCGAAGGCGTCGGTGTGATGCAGATAGGCATTGAAATTGAGCAGATTCATCGGCTCGAGCGGCACCTTGAGCCGGTTGGCGTAATGCAGGATGCCGTAATGGTGATAGGGAATCCGCCAAGGGCCGGGGTTGAAATACTGCCCTTCGCTGAATTGGATATGCTGCGGCGCGCTGCCCAACTCGGTATAGGTGTCGCCGCCGTAAAGCGTCCAATTGCGGCCGCCCGGCCGGTCGTTATATTCCAGCAGCTGCACTTGATAGCCGGCGTCGCGCAATTCCAGCGCGGCAACCATTCCGGCGATGCCCGCCCCCAGAATCAGCACCGACGTTCCCGGCCGGGTAGCGCCCAACCGGGGTGCTCCGGCATATCCCGACTCCTGCGCGAGGCCCAACTGGGTCATGGCGTTGTACATCGCCGTCGACCCGGCAACCGTGCCGATCATGGTCAGCAAAGAGCGGCGGCTGACCGGCTGATTGCGTTGCTTACCCATGATGCAGACCCGCCAGGCTTTCTTTCATCGCGCGGGCGAGCAAATGCGCTTGCATATTATATGTCAATTCCACTATTGTACTAATACATTAATCGGTTTCGTGCGGCACAACGCACTGGACCGATTATGCGACGACGCCATTCGGATGTAGAAAATGTTGCGCCCTGCTTTGGAAGCTCGAATGTCCTGGAAACCCAAGCTGAGCGGCTCCGGCCCTCTGCACGACCGAATCGTTTCGGCGCTCGAACGCGACGTTCGAAGCGGCACGCTCAAGAACGGAACGCGGCTTCCCGCGCAACGCCTGCTGGCCGATCATCTGGGCTTCAGCGTCGGCACCATCACCAAGGCCTATCTTGAGGCGGAGCGGCGCGGCCTGGCGCGGGGCCAGGTAGGCCGCGGAACCTATGTCACAAGCCCTTTTGGCGAAGACCTGTCGCCGGAAAGCTTCGAAGACCAGATCATCGATCTTTCGGTCAATGTCGTTCCCCATCACGCCGCGGTGCCCTATTTCATTGACTACAAATCCTATGCCATGCGGCAATGGGAAGCGTTCGGCGCCTTGTCTTATGCGCCCTCCGCCGGGCCGGAAAACCAGCGCCGCGCGGCGGCCATATGGCTCAAGCGGGTGGCGAATTACGACGTGGATTGGAAGCGGCTGATCCCGACCACCGGCGCGCAACACGCCATGTCCCTGGTCTTCGAACTGTTGGCCAAGCCCGGCGACACCATCCTCTGCGAAGAGGCGACTTTCTATGGAATGAAGACGCTGGCGCAGCATCGCGGCTATAAGCTGCACGGCATTCGGATGGATGGCGAAGGCATCGCCCCCGCCGAGCTGGAAGCGGCCTGTCGCCAAACCAAGTCGAAGATTCTTTATCTGATGCCCACGGCGCAAAATCCCACCGGCCGCACCATGAGCGAGGCGCGGCGCCAAGCGATCGCAAAAATCGCCCAGCGCAACAAATTGTGGCTGGTCGAAGACGACAATTACGCCCTGTTCGGAAATCACGGCGACGAGCCCACCGTACCGATCTCGGCCTATCTGCCGGAAAGAAGCTTCTATATCGGCGGCATTTCGAAATCCTTGGCGCCCGGATTGCGCCTGGGATTTCTGGTCTGCCCGCCGGGCCCCTCGTTTGATTCCATCGTTCAAGCGATACGGGCGACCATGGTTTCGCCGTCCGCTCTGGGTGGCCTGCTTTTTACCCACTGGATCGAAGATGGTTCGGCCTTCAAGATCGCCGATGCCGTCACCGAAGAGATCGGTCGCCGCCTGGTTCTCGCGCGCGCCATGCTAGGTCTGGACAAGAAGACGCCCACATCGGCGCCGCATCTGTGGCTGTCCATGCCGGCGCACGAAACCGAATTGGTGGTGAGCCGGGCCTTGCGCGCGGGCCTGGTGGTCGCGCCGCCGGAAAGCCCGGTGCTGCCGGGCGCGAGCATTTCCGGCATCCGCTTGTGCCTGGGCACGGCGTCCAGCATCGAACAATTGAAGGTCGGTCTTGAGCGCCTGAAAGGCGCGCTGTCATCCAGGCCGTCGGGTTGGGATTCTTTATTATAGCGCGGGCAAAACGCCCCGATTGAATAGGGAGCACATCGATGCGCGCAGCACTATTGCCCTTTTTCCTGGCCACACTTCTGGCGGTGCCGGCCAGCGCCCAGATTCAATCGGACCTCACGGATATTCCCGCGAAACTCGTCAAAAACACCGCCGCAAACGATTACGAGCGCCGGGTTGTGATGATCCCCATGCGGGACGGCGTGAAACTCTACACTGTGCTGGTCATTCCCAAGGGCGCGCATGACGCGCCCATGCTCCTCACCCGCACGCCCTACAATGCCGCACGACGCGCCCAGGCCGAAGACTCGCCGTACCGCGCCGTCACCTTGCCCAAGGGCGACCAGCTCTTCACCGATGACGGCTATATCCGGGTGTTTCAGGACATTCGCGGCAAATATGGATCGCAAGGCGACTTCGTCATCACCCGCCCGGTGCGCGGACCGCTCAATCCCACCAAGACCGACGAAACCACCGACGCCTGGGACACGATCGACTGGCTGGTCAAGAACATCAAGGAAAGCAACGGCCGCGTGGGCATGGTCGGCTCGTCCTATGAAGGGTTTACCGTGGTGATGGCGTTGCTGGATCCGCATCCGGCCTTGAAAGTCACCGCGCCCGAAAGCCCCATGATCGACGGCTGGATGGGAGACGATTGGTTTCATTATGGCGCCTATCGCCAGAACAGCCTGGACTTCATCCCGGCCGAGACCAGCGCACGCGGCGAAGGCAGCGACATTCCGCGCGCGATCTATGACGATTACGAAAGTTTTCTGCGCGCCGGCTCTGTCGATGGCTGGGCCAGGCAGCACGGGCTTGAGCAATTCCCTTATTATCTGCGGACCGTGAAGCACCCGGCCTATGACGCATTCTGGCAAGGCCAGGCGCTGGACAAGCTGCTGGTGCAGCACCCGTCCCAGGTTCCCACCATGTGGGAGCAAGGCCTGTTCGACCAGGAGGATATGTGGGGCGCCGTCCATTCCTTCCAGGCGCTCAAGAATGCGGGGCATGGCGCCAACAATTTCCTAGTCATCGGGCCCTGGCGTCACAGCGGCGCCAATTATGACGGCACGGTGCTGGGCGATCTGAAATTCGAAGGCGACACCGCCCTGCAATGGCGGCGCGACATCCTCAAGCCATTCTTCGATCATTATCTGAAGGACAAGCCGGCGCCGGTGACGCCCAAGGCGATGATCTACAATGTCGGGGCCAATCGCTGGGATCGTTTCGACGATTGGCCGCTGGCGTGCGCGACCGCTTGTGCAAATCCGCTCACGCCGCTTTTCCTGGGCGCCAATGGCGGATTGTCGTTCAGCAAGCCGGACGCCGGATCGGACTCCTATATTTCCGATCCCGCCAAGCCCATTCCCTACATCCCGCGGCCGATCCGCTTTTCCGATACACCCCGCTGGCAATCCTGGCTGACCACCGACCAGCGCCCGTTCGAGAACCGGCCCGATGTGCTGACATATGTCACGCAGCCCTTGACGTCGGAGGTCCGCATCAGCGGCATCCCGTCGGTCGATCTGTTTGCCGCCACCACGGGCACCGACAGCGATTGGGTGGTGAAAGTGATCGATGTCTATCCCGACATGCATGCGGCGCGGCCGGACATGTCTGGGTATGAGCTTCCCATCGCCATGGACATTTTCCGGGGTCGGTACCGGGAAAGTTTCGAGCACCCCTCGCCCATCCCGGCCAATACGGCGCAACGCTATCGCTTCACCCTGCCGCCGACCAACCATGTCTTCCTGCCCGGGCACCGGATCATGGTGCAGATCCAGTCGAGCTGGTTTCCCTTGTACGACCGCAACCCGCAGACCTATGTGGACAATATATTCCTGGCCAAGCCGCAGGATTATAAAGCCGCCACGCAATCGGTCTTCCATGGCGGCGCCGAAGCCAGCGCGATTCTGCTGCCGGTGGTGTCGGGGAAATAGAGCGCCCGTCAGGATGTGGAGGTGAGAATCCGCTGTGCCAGTTTCAGGTGCGGCGCATCCATCATCTGCCCGTCGATCTGCAGCGCGCCCGCATTGGGATGGGCGGCGAAGGCCTCGACCACCCGCTGCGCCCAGGCGGCGTCTTCCTTGGACGGCGTGAAGGCGGTGTGAATGATGGCGAGCTGCGCGGGATGGATCGCCAGCATGCCGGAAAAACCGTCGCGCCGGGCCCGCATGGCGTAATCCATCAGGCCCTGCTCATCCTTCAAGGCGGGATAGACCGTCTCGATCGCCGCAACGCCAGCCGCATGGGCCGCGAACAGCGCCAGGGACCGCACCATCTGATAAGGCGCGGTGAAACTGCCATCCGGCTCTCGCGCCGTGGTCGCGCCGATGGCGGACGGCAGATCTTCCGCGCCCCAGGTCAAGCCGCAAAGCCGGTCCGTGACATGGCCATAGGTGCCCAGCGCGAAAATCGCCGCCGGGGTTTCGGTGGCGATGGGCAGGATGCGCGTGTTCTTGTCGCCCAGTGCATCCAGGCGACGGGCAACAGACGCGACCGACGCACCGCCTTCCGCCTTTGGCAGCATGATGCCGTCAGGCCGGCCGGGCATGATCCCGGCAAGGTCCTGTTCCATCAGCGATGCCGCCGGATTGACGCGGACGAAGACAGGCACCGGGCGGGGTTCGCCCAGAGAATCCGCCACCGCCTTGCGGGCATCGTCTTTCCGGGCCGCCGTGACCGAATCCTCCAGATCCAGGATCAGGACATCGGCATTGAGATCCCGGGCCTTTTTCATCCGCTCGGGACGGTCGCCCGGCACGAAAAGCAGCGAGCGCATCCTCATGCGCGCGACACCAGCGCGGTGCGAAGCGCTTCGCACACCATCTCGCCATGCTGATTGAAGGCGCGGTGACGGAAGGTGACGATGCCTGCTTGGGGCCGAGATTTGGAGGCGCGCAACTCCATCACTTCGGTTTCGACCTTCAGCGTATCGCCGATGAAGACAGGCTTGGGCATTGTCACCTTGTCATAGCCCAGATTGGCCACCAGCGTTCCCAACGTGGTGTCGGCGACGGAAATGCCCACCATCAAAGAGAATGTGAAAAGCCCGTTGACCACGATGCGCCCGAATTCCGTGCCGGCGGCATATTGGGCATCCAGATGCAGCGGCTGGGTATTGTGCGTGAGAGTGGTGATCAGAAGATTGTCGGCTTCCGTCACCGTGCGGCTGAGTGCATGGGCGATATGATCGCCGACCTTCCATTGTTCGAATGTGCGCCCCGCCATCAGTTTGCCTTTTCGATGCGCGCCAGAAGAGCGCCTTCCTCGACCTGAGCCCCCGCCGACACGGTCAACTCCACCACTTTACCGTCGAACGGCGCCACCAGCACATATTCCATCTTCATCGCTTCCAGCACCAGCAGCCTTTCGCCCCGCTTGACGGGGCTGCCCTTTGCAGCGGCGACCTGAACCAAGGCGCCCGGCATGGGAGCCAGCACGGCGCCGTCGCCGGCTTCATCCTCGCCCGACGACCGAGGCAGGGGCACCGAGAAGGCCCAGGCATCGCCGGCAAGAAACAGGACCCGTTCCCCGCCGATATCCCGCGCCGTGCCGCCGGGTACCGGTCGCGCCAGATGCGTCTTGCCGTGAATCTCCACCGCCACATGATTGTCGGGGGCCGCGTTGCTGCGGAAGCCGGTCAGAGCCGTCCAGGGATCGCTTTTATTCGTCGGCAGCAGCGCGGCGGCAGCGGCGGCCAGAGCCATTGTATCAGGCTCGGCAGGAGGCACGATCTCTGCGGCATGCCGTTCGATGAACCCCGTGTCGATGCCGCCCCGCACAAAATCGGGATGCGTGGTGGCGCGGGCCAGGAATCCGGCATTGGTTTTGACCGGCCAGACCTCCACTGTGCGGCAGGCCGCCGCCAGATCCGCCGCCGCCTGGGCGCGCGTCGCACCATGCACGATCAGCTTGGCGATCATGGGATCGTAATAAGGTGTGACCGGATCGCCCTCTTCCACCGCGCTGTCGACCCGAATATCCGGCGGCAATCGCAGGTGCGCGAGACGGCCGGTGGAAGGTAGGAATCCGGCGGGCGGATTTTCGGCATATAGCCGGGCTTCCATCGCCCAGCCGGTGATCGACAATTGCTCCTGGGTTTTGGGGAGCTTTTCGCCCGACGCCACCCGCAGCTGCCATTCCACCAGATCCTCACCGGTGATCGCCTCGGTGACCGGATGCTCGACTTGCAGCCTGGTATTCATTTCCATGAACCAGATCCAGTCGGCGCGGAGCCCTTCCGACGCGTCGGCAATGAATTCGATGGTGCCCGCGCCGACATAGCCGACCGCTCGGGCTGCTGTCACCGCCGCGCCGGTGAGCGCCGCGCGTATGGCCTCGTCCATGCCGGGCGCGGGCGCTTCCTCGACCACCTTCTGGTGGCGGCGCTGCATGGAACAGTCGCGCTCGAACAGATGCACCATGTTGCCGTGCCGGTCGCCGAAGATCTGCACTTCGATATGGCGCGGCGCGGTGATGTATTTTTCGATCAGGACCCTGTCGTCGCCGAAGGCGGACGCGGCCTCGCGCTTGCAGGATGCCAGGGCGTCCGCGAACCCATCCGCAGCATCGACCCGCCGCATGCCCTTGCCGCCGCCGCCGGCGACGGCTTTGATCAGAACCGGATAGCCGATGCGCCCGGCCTGGGCTTTCAGATGCTCCGGCGCCTGATCTTCGCCCAGATAGCCGGGCGTCACCGGCACGCCGGCATCCTGCATCAGCTTCTTGGCGGCATCCTTCAGGCCCATGGCCCGGATCGCGGACGGCGGCGCGCCCACCCAGATCAGCCCGGCGCGTTCCACCGCCTCGGCGAAATCGGCATTCTCCGACAAAAAGCCATAGCCTGGATGGATCGCCCGGGCGCCCATTTTCTTCGCCGCCGCCAGGATCTTGGCGCCGTCGAGATAACTTTCGCGCGCAGGTGCCGGGCCGATGCACTCGGCCATGTCAGCCTCCCGCACGAAAGGCATGCCCGTATCGGCTTCGGAATGAACCGCAATGGTGCGGACGCCCAGCTTTTTGGCGGTGCGGATGATGCGGCGGGCGATTTCGCCCCGGTTGGCGATCAAGAGGCTTTCGAGCATGGCGTCACATGCGGAACAGGCCGAAACGGGGTTGGGCAGGAATGGGCGCATTCAAGGTCGCGGCGAATGCCAGGCCCAGCACATCACGGGTCTGAACGGGATCGATGATGCCGTCATCCCACATCCGCGCGGTGGCGTAATAGGGATTGCCTTCGTCTTCATATTTCTGCCGCACCGGAGCCTTGAAGGCTTCGGCTTCTTCCTTGGTCCAGCGGTCCGCGTCGCGATGTACGGTGGCCAGCACCGAAGCCGCCTGCTCGCCGCCCATCACGCTGATGCGGCTATTGGGCCAGGTGAAGAGAAAGCGGGGTGAATAGGCCCGGCCGCACATGCCGTAATTGCCGGCGCCGAAACTGCCGCCGATCAGGACGGTGATCTTGGGCACCGTCGCGGTGGCCACCGCCGTCACCAGCTTGGCACCGTCCTTGGCGATGCCGCCCGCTTCATATTTGCCGCCCACCATGAAGCCGGAAACATTCTGCAGGAACAGCAGCGGAATCCGGCGCTGGCAGGCCAGTTCGATGAAATGAGCGCCTTTGAGCGCGCTTTCGGAAAACAGCACGCCGTTATTGGCCAGGATCGCCACCGGCATGCCCCAGATATGGGCGAAGCCGCAGACAAGAGTCGAGCCATACAATGGCTTGAATTCATGCATGTCGGAACCGTCGACAATGCGGGCGATCACTTCGCGGACATCATAAGGCGCGCGCACATCGCGCGGCACGATCCCATAAAGGTCTGCGGCATCGAATTTGGGCGGGCGCACAGTGCCTAGCGCCACATCGGCTTTGTGCGCCTTGCCCAAGGTGCCGACGATCTGGCGCAGCAGCAGCAGGGCCTGCTCGTCATTCTCGGCGACATGGTCCACCACGCCGGATTTGCGGCCATGAACTTCAGCGCCACCCAGGTCTTCGGCGGAAATCACTTCGCCTGTCGCCGCCTTCACCAGGGGCGGACCGGCGAGAAAGATGGTGCCCTGCCCCCGCACGATGATGCTTTCATCCGACATGGCGGGAACATAGGCGCCGCCCGCCGTGCAGCTTCCCATCACGCAGGCGATCTGGGCGATCCCTTCCGCCGACATCTGCGCCTGATTGAAGAAAATGCGGCCGAAATGATCGCGGTCGGGAAAAACCTCGGCCTGGTGCGGCAGGTTGGCGCCGCCGCTATCCACCAGATAAAGACAGGGCAGCCGGTTCTGCTGCGCGATCTCTTGTGCCCTGAGATGCTTCTTCACCGTCATGGGAAAATAGGCGCCGCCTTTCACGGTGGCGTCGTTGGCGGCGATCATCACTTCGCGGCCCATAACCCGGCCGATCCCGGCGATGATGCCGGCGCCAGGCGCCTCGTCGCCATAAAGCCCGTTCGCGGCCAAAGCGCCGATCTCCAGGAAGGGCGAACCGGGATCGAGCAGCCGATTCACCCGCTCGCGAGGCAGAAGCTTGCCGCGTGCCGTATGTTTATGGCGCGCGGATTCGGAACCACCCAGCGCCGCCTTGGCGGTTCGCGCTTTTAAATCCTCGACCAGCGCGCGATTATGCGCCGCATTCGTCGCGAAGGCCTCGCTCTGGCGGTCGATCAGCGACGACAGAATTGTCATGTGCCGATCAGCTCCCGCCCGATCAGGAAGCGGCGGATTTCATTGGTGCCCGCCCCGATATCGTAAAGCTTGGCATCGCGCAGGAAGCGTTCCACCGGCCAGTCCTTGGTGTAACCCGCACCGCCCAGCGCCTGAATCGCTTCCAGCGACGTCTTCACCGCATTCTCCGACGCCAGCAGGATCGCGCCCGCCGCGTCGAAGCGCGTGGTCCGCCCCCTGTCGCAAGCCCGCGCCACCGCATAGACGTAAGCGCGGGCGGAATTGAGCGCCACATACATGTCCGCGATCTTGGCCTGCATCAGCTGGAAATTGCCGATGGGCTGGCCGAATTGCTTGCGCTCGCGCACATAAGGCAGCACCACATCGAGGCAGGCCTGCATGATGCCCAGCGGCCCCGCCGACAACACCACCCGCTCGTAATCCAAGCCGGACATCAGCACCTTGACGCCATTGCCTTCGCCGCCCATCACCGCTTCGGCGGGGACTTCGCAATCCTGGAACACCAATTCGCCGGTGTCGCTGCCGCGCATTCCCATCTTGTCCAACTTCTGGGAGGTGGAGAAGCCTTTCATCCGCTTTTCGATCAGGAAGGCGGTGATGCCTTTGGGCCCCGCATTCATGTCGGTCTTGGCATAGACCACCAGCACATCGGCTTCCGGCGCATTGGTGATCCAGAATTTGGTGCCGTTCAGGACATAGCGGTCGTTGCCCTTCTTCTCCGCCTTCAACCGCATCGAAACCACGTCGGAGCCGGAGCCGGCTTCCGACATCGCCAGCGAACCCACATGCTCGCCGGAAATCAGCTTGGGCAGATAGCGCGCTTTCTGTTCCGCGCTGCCCCAGCGGCGAAGCTGGTTGATGCAGAGATTGGAATGGGCGCCATAGCTGAGCCCCACCGAGGCGGAGCCGCGCGAAACCTCTTCCATCGCCACGGCATGCTCGAGATAGCCCATCCCCAGGCCGCCCGCCTCTTCCTCCACCGTGATGCCGTGCAGGCCCAGCGCCCCCATCTGGGGCCACAAATGCCGGGGAAATTTGTTGGTGGCGTCGATCTCGGCGGCGATGGGCGCGATCTGTTCGGCGCTGAAGCGGCGCACCGTCTCGCGTATCATCTCGGCGGTTTCGCCCAGCCCGAAATCCAATTGTCCGCTCATGGCGTCTCCTTCCACGCGTCCCTGTGCACGGGGCGGGGCTTGCGATCTTCGTCGATGGCGACAAAGGTGAAGCGGGCTTCCGTCACCTTGGCGCTGCGCTCGCCATCGCGGTCGCGCTGCCAGGCTTCCACCGCGATCTTCATCGAGGTGCGGCCCACCGAAATCACCTTGGCATAGACCGAAACCTCATCGCCCACATGCACGGGATGATGGAAAGCCACCGCGTCCACCGCCACCGTCACGGCGCGGCCCGCGCTCTGCCGCGAAGCGACATTGCCCGCCGCCAAATCCATCATGCTCATCAGCCAGCCGCCGAAAATGTCGCCATAAAAATTGGCATCGGCCGGCATCGCCGTCACGCGGATCGCCGGTTGCTGGTCGGGCGGTTTGGTCAATGGGCACCGTCGATGAAGATCAATGCGGGACGCTCCATCAGGCGCTTGAGGCGCTGGATGAAGCTGGCCGCATCATAGCCGTCCACGATGCGGTGGTCGAATGAAGACGACAGGTTCGTCACCTTGCGCCGGGTCAGGAATGCCCCTTCGATGACCGGCCGCTCGGTCAGCTTGTTGGGACCGATGATGGCGACTTCGGGATGGTTGATGATCGGGGTGGCGGCGATGCCGCCCATCGCGCCCAGGCTGGTCAGGGTGATGGTCGATCCGGAAAGCTCCTCGCGCGCGGCGCTGCCGTTCCGCGCCGCTTCGGTCACCCGGGCAAGCTCGCGGGCGCAATCCCACAGGTCGCGGGTTTCGGCATGGCGGACCACCGGCACCATCAGGCCGTTCGGGGTCTGGGTGGCGATCCCGATATGAATGGCGGCATGGCGCTTCAACACTCCGGCGGTTTCGTCGTAATGGGCGTTGATGCTGGGAAATTCGGGAAGCAGCCGGATCATCGCCTGCATGAAGAACGGCAGAAGAGTCAGTTTGGGCTGGCCATCCTTGCGGCCGGCATTGAGTTCGGCCCGCAGCCCTTCCAGCTCGGTGAGATCGAATTCCTCGACATAGGCGAAATGGGGAATCTGCCGCTTGGATTGCGCCATCCGGTCGGCGATCTTGCGGCGCATACCCACCAGCTTGATCTCTTCGATGGCGTCGCGGGGCTCGGCATTGCGCGGCACGGCGCGGCCACGCAGCCGCTCCAGATCTTCCACCAGGATGCGCCCTCTGGGACCGGTGCCCCGCACATCTTCCAGCCGGATGCCCCATTCCCGGGCACGGCGCCGGGTTGCGGGGGACGCGGTAGGATCGGGATTGACGGGTGCTGCCGCGACAGACGGCGCGAGCGGCGTCTCCGCCGCACGGGCATTCTGCGCCACATCCTGCCGGGTTTCGGTTTTCGTTTCGGCCGGCGCCTCGCCAGCCACGTCCAATTCCACCAGCACCGCGCCCACCGGCGCCATGCTGCCCACATCGCCATGGATCGCCGTCACCGTGCCTTCGACCGGCGAGGTCATGTCCACCGTGACCTTGTCGGTCATCACGTCCAAGAGCGGACCGTCTTCGGCGATGCGATCGCCCGGCTTCACATGCCAGGCCGTGATCTCGGCCTCGGCGACACCTTCGCCGATGTCGGGGAGACGGAACAGGTAGCGACCCATCCTAATCCTCCATCGCCTGCTTCAGCGCTTTGGCGACCCGCGCCGGTCCCGGAAAATAGTCCCATTCGAAGGCGTGCGGATAGGGCGTGTCCCAGCCCGTGACCCGCCGGATCGGGCTTTTGAGATGGAAGAAGCAGCGCTCCTGCACCAGCGCCGACAGTTCGGAACCGAAGCCGGCAAAGCGCGAGGCCTCGTGCACGATCACGCAGCGGCCGGTCTTGGTCACCGAGGCGACGATGGTCTCCACATCCAGAGGCACGATGGAGCGCAGATCGATCAATTCGGCATCGATCCCCGCTTCCTCGATCGCGGCATTCGCGACATGCACCATGGTGCCATAGGCCAGGACCGTGACGGCGCGGCCTTCGCGCACCGTCGCCGCCTTGCCCAGCGGCACCACATAATGACCTTCCGGCACGTCCGAGAGTGGATGGGTGGCCCAGGTTTTCACCTGGCGGTCGTGATGGCCGTCGAACGGGCCGTTATAGATGCGCTTGGGCTCCAGGAAGATCACCGGATCGTTGCTTTCGATGGCCGCGATCAGGAGACCCTTGGCGTCATAGGGATTGGACGGGATCACGGTGCAGAGTCCCGTGACATGCGCGAACAAGGCTTCGGGGCTCTGGCTGTGAGTCTGGCCGCCGAAAATGCCGCCGCCATACGGCGCACGCACGGTGATGGGCGCCCAGAATTCGCCGCCCGACCGATAGCGCAGCCGCGCCGCCTCGGAGACCAGTTGATCGAAAGCGGGCAGGATGTAATCGGCGAACTGAATTTCGGCCACCGGCCGAAGGCCATAGGCGCCCATGCCGATGGCGGTGGCGATGATGCCGCCTTCCGAAATCGGCGTATCGAAGCAGCGCTTTTCGCCATGCTTCCTTTGCAAGCCCTCGGTGACGCGGAAGACGCCGCCGAAATAGCCCACATCCTCGCCGAAAATCAGCACATCGGGGTCCTGGCTCAGCTTCACGTCGAGCGCGGAGTTGAGCGCCTGGATCATGGACATGGTGGCCATGGTCAGACTCCCAATTCGCCGCGCTGCTCGCGCGCGCGCCAGTCCGGCGTTTCGAACACGCCTTCGAACATCTCCGAGACGGGCGGTTTGGATTTGCCCAGGGTCCCGATCGCCTCGCCCGCCTTGGCGGCGCTGCGTACCGTTTCGGTCAGTTCGGCTTCGCATTGGGTGTGGCGCGCATCGTCCCATTCGCCCAGGCCGGACAAATGCGTCTTGAGCCGCTGGATGGGATCGCCCAGCGGCCAGTTCAGCGCTTCTTCCGCTGGCCTATAGCGTGTGGGGTCGTCGCTGGTGGAATGCGCGGCCACGCGATAGGTGAAAAATTCAATCAAAGTCGCGCCCAGATTGGCGCGGGCGCGGGCCACCGCCCATTCCGTCGCCGCCCACACCGCCAGGAAATCATTGCCGTCGACCCGAAGTCCCGGCAGGCCATAGCCGGCGGCCTTGGCGGCGAAGGTCGCCTCGTCCGCGCCCGCGATGCCCGCATAAGACGAGATCGCCCATTGATTGTTGGTGACACAGAGAATGACGGGCGCGTGATAGACCGAGGCGAAGGTCAGCGCTTCGTGGAAATCGCCTTCGGCGGTCGAACCTTCGCCGATATAGGCCAGGGCCAGGCTGTCGTCCCGTTTGTAGGCGCTGGCCATCGCCCAGCCCACGGCGTGGCCGAAACGGCTGCCGAGATTTCCGGACAGCGAATAAAAGCCATAGTCGCGCGCCGAATAGAGAATGGGAAGCTGGCGGCCTTTGAGCGGATCTTTTTCGTTGGAGAAAATCTGGTTGACCAGATCGGTGAGCGGATAGTTTCGCGCCAGAAGCCAGGACAGCACGCGGTAGGTGGGAAAGCACATGTCGCGCGGCCCCAGCACCATCGACTGGGCGGCGCCGATGGCTTCTTCCCCGGTCGATTTCATGAAGAAGCTGGTCTTGCCCTGGCGATGGGAGCGGAACATCCGGTCTTCGAACAGGCGGGTCAGCATCATGGCACGCAGGCCTTGGCGCAGCTGTTCCGGCACGATCCTGGGCGCCCAGGGACCAACCGCATGGCCTTGGTCATCCAGAACCCGGATCACGCCATGGGCGGTTTCACGAAAAATCTCGGACGAGGCAAGGGCTTCCGGTTCCGGGCGCGGCACGGCGCCTGCTGGCGGAATGACCAGATGGCTGAAATCGGGCTGGTCGCCGGGACGGGCGGAGGGTTCGGGAATATGAAGGTCGAAAGGACACACGGCCGGAGCCCCCAAGCATTTGGTGTCTAAACGAACGACGCCAGTCAGGGTGTCACGATTGCCCGGAATTAAAATTGCTATTTTTGCTGTTTGAAGCCTGGATTTAGAATACCATCCCTTCGGATCAATGAACCTTAGGATGACATTCCATGGATGATATCGATCTGAAAATTTTGCGGAATCTCCAGGACACGCCGGGCATCTCCATGGTGGATCTCGCGCTGGCCGTCGGCCTGTCGCACACGCCCTGCTGGCGGCGGGTGAAGCGGCTGGAGGAGATCGGCGCCATCCGCGAGCGTCCGGTGATCCTGGATCCCGAAGTGATGGGCCTTGGCGTCACCGTGCTGGCCAATATCCGCCTGAAAGCCCATGACGAAGACACGTTGAACGCCTTCGAGCAGGCGGCGCAGGAACGGCCGGAAATCGTGGAATGTTTCAGCATGGGCGGCGAAAGCGATTATGCCGTGCGCATGGTGGTGGCCAGCATCGACGCCTATGAGCATCTTTTGAAAAAAGTATTGCTGCATTTTCCCGGCGTGGCGGAAGTTCATTCCCATTTCGCCCTGAAATGCGTGAAGAACACGACCCGTCTGCCGATCTGACATGGAAGCGGGCCCGCAACTGGGATTAAGCTGACGCTACGCGAGGTACACATGCTCCTGAACGACACCCAACAGGCCATTCAAGATTCCGTGCGCGCCTTTGCCCAGGAGCGGGTGCGGCCCCGGGCACGGGAATTCGAAAAAGCAGGCGGCTATCCCAAAGAATTGTTCGAGGAACTGGCGGCGCTGGGCCTGATGGGCATGGTGGTGCCTGAAGAAATGGGCGGCACCGGCGCCGACACCGTCTCTTACGCCGTGTCGCTGATCGAGCTGGCGGCGGCGGACGGGCCGCTCTCCACCATTGTCAGCGTGCAGAACAGCCTGGTCGCTTCCGGCCTGGTGCGCAGCGGCAGCGCCGCCCAGCGCGCGCGTTTCCTGCCCGCCCTGGTATCGGGCAAGACCATCGGCGCCTTCGCGCTGACCGAAGCCGATGCGGGATCGGATGCGGGCGCGATCAAGAGCCGCGCCACGCGCCAGGGCAACGGCTATGTGCTGAACGGCACCAAGCAATTCATCTCCTCGGGCAAGACCGCGGGCCTTACGCTGGCCTTCGCGGTGACCGATCCCGACAAAGGCAAGCGCGGCATCAGCGCCTTTCTCATTCCCACCGACCGGCCCGGCTATCATGTGGACAAGGTGGAACATAAGTTGGGCCAGGCCGCGTCTGATACCTGCGCGCTTCGCTTCGACAATCTGGCGCTGGAAGGCGATCTGCGCCTGGGCGAGGAAGGCCAGGGCTATGCAATCGCGCTGGCCAATCTGGAAGCAGGCCGCATCGGCGTGGGCGCGCAGGCCATCGGCATGGCGCGCGCCGCGCTGGAGGCCGCCATTCGCTATGCCCGCGAACGCAAGAGCTTCGGCAAGACGATCATCGAACATCAGGCGGTGGGTTTCCGCCTGGCCGATCTGTCGGCGCGGCTGAAAGCGGCGGAACAGCTGGTGCTGCATGCGGCGGCCCGCAAAGACGCGGGCCTCCCCGCTCTCACTGAAGCCTCGATGGCCAAGCTGGTGGCGTCGGAGACGGCCGAAACGGTCTGTTCCGGCGCGATACAAACGCTTGGCGGCTACGGCTATCTGGAGGAATTTGGCCTGGCCAAAATCTATCGCGATGTGCGGGTGTGCCAGATCTATGAAGGCACCTCCGACATCCAGCGGATGGTGATCGCCCGCGCGCTGGAAAAGGATGGCCCATGACAAAGGACGCCATCGTCGTCACCGGCCTTGCCCGAACGCCGATGGGCGGCTTGCAAGGGGTGTTCGCCGATGTGAAGGCCCATGAGCTGGGCGCGGCCGCGATCCGCGAAGCGGTTGCCCGCGCGGGCGCGCCATCGATCGACCAGACCATCATGGGCTGCGTCTTGGGCGCGGGCCAGGGCCAGGCCCCGGCACGCCAGGCATCCAAAGGCGCGGGCCTTGGCGACGATGTCCCCGCCACCACCATCAACAAAATGTGCGGTTCGGGCATGCAGGCGGCCATCCTGGCGCATGACGCGCTGAAAGCGGAAAGCGCCGGCTGCATCGTGGCGGGCGGAATGGAGAGCATGACCAACGCGCCGTATCTCTTGGCGCGGCATCGCAAGGGCGCGCGGTTCGGCCATGACGCGGCGCTGGATTCCATGCTGCTGGACGGGCTGGAAGACGCCTATGACAAAGGCAAGCCCATGGGCGCCTTTGCCGAGGATACGGCGCGCAGTTACCAGATTAGCCGCGCGGAGCAGGACGACTATGCCCTGCGCTCGCTGGAGCGCGCCAAGGCGGCCCAGACATCAGGCGCCTTCGACGCCGAAATCGTGCCGGTTACCGCGGGCAAGGAGATCATCCGCATCGACGAGCAGCCCGGCCGCGCCAAACCGGAAAAAATTCCCTCTCTCAAGCCCGCCTTTGCGCCCGACGGCACCATCACCGCCGCCTCCTCCGCTTCCATCTCCGATGGCGCGGCGGCGCTGATCCTGACCCGCGAAAGCCTGGCGAAAGCGCCGCCCATCGCCCGCATTGTCGGCCACGCCACGCACGCCCAGGCGCCCGCCCTCTTCACCACCGCGCCGGTCTTCGCGGTGCGCAAGCTGCTGGACCGCATCGGCTGGCGCGCGAACGATGTCGATCTGTTCGAAATCAACGAAGCCTTTGCGGTGGTGGCGCTGGTGGCGATGCGCGAACTGGACATCGCCCCGGACCGCATCAATGTGCATGGCGGCGCCTGCGCCTTGGGTCATCCCATCGGCGCGTCGGGCGCGCGCATCCTCGCCACATTGATTTCGGCGTTGAAGGCAAAGGGATTGAAACGCGGCGTGGCCAGCCTCTGCATCGGCGGCGGCGAGGCCACGGCGATGGCGGTCGAAATCGCGCACTGATCAGAGATTCAGAAGCGCCGGATCGCCGCCCTGGGCCGCGATATTCACACTGACGGCGCGTTCCACCGCATAACGGCCGAGCGCATGCGGCCCGCCCGCCTTGGGCCCAGTGCCGGAAAGCCCCTCGCCGCCGAACGGCTGCACGCCCACCACCGCGCCGATGATCGAACGATTGACATAGATATTGCCCGCCGGAACCAGCCCCCGCACCCGTTCGACGAAACTTGCCAGCCGCGAATGAATGCCCAGGGTCAGGCCATAACCTTTAGCGGCCAGGGCGCGCCCGGCTTCTTCCAATTCATCGTTTTTGTAGCGCACCACATGCAGGATGGGACCGAAGACTTCCCGGTCGGGAAGATCGGTCACCGCGATTTCGGCCATCCCCGGCCCGAACAAAAGCGGTCCGGGAATGACGGGCTTCACGTCCTTGAGGATCCTGGCCGTATTCTTCAGATGAAGCAAATGCCTGTCGAGCGCCGCGCGCGCATCCTTGTCGATCACCGGCCCGATATCGGTGGCGAAGTCAGAGGGATCGCCCACCGTCAGGACATCCATCGCCCCTTTCAGTCCTTCGATCATCCCATCCGCGGTTTCTTCCGGCAGGAACAGCAGCCGGAGCGCCGAGCAGCGCTGCCCCGCCGAACCGAAGGCCGACAGGATCACATCGTCGATCACCTGTTCGCGCTGGGCCGTGGTGTCCACGAACATGGCGTTGAGGCCGCCGGTTTCCGCGATCAAGGGAAGCAACGCGCCATCGCGCGCCGCCAGCACTTTGTTGATCGCCCGCGCCGTGTCGGTGCCGCCGGTGAAGGCGATCCCGGCCAGTTTGCGATGCGCTGAGAGCGCCGCGCCCACCGTTTCGCCCCGCCCCGGCACCAGATGCAGCACGTCCGGCGGCAAGCCTGCGCCCTGGAACAGGCGCACGGCTTCGGCGGCGATCAGCGGCGTCTGTTCGGCCGGCTTGGCGAGTACCGTGTTGCCGGCGGCCAGCGCGGCCGCGATCTGGCCGGTGAAGATGGCCAGGGGAAAATTCCAAGGCGAGATGCAGGCGAAAACGCCCCGCCCACGCAGCTCCAGCGCATTGGTTTCGCCGGCCGGACCTTTCAGGACGGCAGGCGCGCCGAAATCGCGCTCCGCCAGCAGCGCATAATAGCGGCAGAAATCGGCGGCTTCGCGCACTTCGCCGACGGCATCGGGCCAGGTCTTGCCCGCTTCGCGCACCGCCAGCGCGATCAGGCGAGCGCGATGATTCTCCAGCGCATCGGCCATGGCGCGCAAAATCTGTGCCCGGGCCAGGCCGCCCCGCGCATCCCATTCCGGTTGCGCGCGGGCGGCGGCGGCAAAGGCCGCTTCGATCTGGACGTTGCTCGCCTCGGCGCTTTGTCCGATCTCGGAAAGATCCAAGGGATTGCGCACGGCCTCAAGCGGCCCGGCGGCCATCGGTGCACCGCTGATGATCGGGCGCCCATCGGCGGGCCGCAGCGCGGTCAGGCCGGCGCGCAAATCGTTCCGCACGGCCTCGATCGACAGATCCAGCCCCATGCTGTTGCGCCGGTCGCCATACATGTCGCAGGGCAAGGGAATGCGGGGATGGGGGCCGGGCCGCGCTTCCACCAAGGCAATCGGATCGACCGCGACATTCTCCGGCGGCGTGTCATCGTCCAGCAGCAGATGCACGAAGCTGGTATTGGCGCCGTTTTCCAGCAGCCGCCGCACCAGATAGGGCAAAAGATCTTCGTGCGCGCCCACCGGCGCATAGGTGCGCAGCGACAAAGGCCCGAACCGTTCCGCCGCCGCGTCGTACAGCACTTCACCCATGCCATGCAGGCGTTGATGCTCGATTGCCACCTGCCCCGCCATGGCGCGCACCGCCGCCAAGGTGTGCGCATTGTGGGTTGCGAATTGGCCGTAAAGATGCGGCGCGGCGTCGATCAAAGTCCTGGCGCAAACCAGATAGGACAGATCCGTGGCCGGCTTGGTGGTGAAGACGGGATAGCCCGGCCGCCCGCCTACCTGTGCCCGCTTGATCTCGCTGTCCCAGTAGGCGCCTTTGACCAGACGCACCATCAGGCGGCGGCCGCTTTCGCGCGCCAGCATTGCCAGCTGCGCGATCACCTGGGGTGCGCGCTTCTGATAGGCCTGCACCGCCAGCCCCAGTCCGCGCCATGTTCCCAGAATTTCTTCCCGCGCCAACCGGTCCAGCAGTTTCAGCGACAGCACCAGCCGGTCGGCTTCCTCGGCATCGAGGGTGAAATTGATGTCGGCCTCGGCGGCCAGGCCCGCAAGGCGCAGCAGGCGGGGATAAAGTTCGTCCCAGACCCGCTCCTCCTGTGTCGCTTCATAGCGCGGCGACAAGGCCGACAGCTTCACCGAAATGCCATGGCCCTTTTCCGGCCCATCATTTATCGATTTGGCATTTTTCGTCTTGGCCCGGCCGATCGCGGCAATGGCATCGGCATAGGCCTGCTCATAGCGCGCGGCATCCGCTTCGGTCCGTGCCCCCTCGCCCAGCATGTCGAACGAGCACAACAGCGTTTCGCGTTCCGCCCGCGCCAGCGCCGCCTCGATGGTGCGGCCCAGCACGAATTGCTCGCCCATGATGCGGATCGCCTGGGCCACCGCCGTGCGCACGATGGGCTCTCCCACCCGGAGCGCCAGCCGCCGGATCACGCCGGGGCCATCGGCATTTTCGTCGATCTCCACCCAGCGGCCGGTGAGCATCAGCCCCCAGGTCGAAGCATTCACAAACAGATTGTCGGACTGGCCCAGATGCGCCGCCCAGTCGGCGGCGGCGATCTTCTCCGCGATCAGCCGGTCGCGGGTTGCGGTGTCGGGCGTGCGCAGCAGGGCCTCCGCCAGGCCCATCAACGCCAACCCTTCCTGGGTGTTGAGAGAAAATTCGGCCAGAAAGCTTTCGACCAGGCCCTGGCGGCGGGTGATCTCGCGCGCCCGGCGAACCAGGTCGGCCGCAGTCTCCTTCACCGATGCCCGCAGGGCGGCCGGCAAAGGCTGGGCGGCCAGCAACGCGGCGACGGCTTCCCGCTCGTCGCGGTATTTTCCGCCGTCCAGAAGATCCCAGCGCGCAGACATCGGCTTATCTATACCGGAAAATGTTGCGATTGGGCCCGTCAGGTTCACGTCAGAACGGCTTTGAACTGATCGCCGATCCAGTCCGCCTGCTCGTCGGTCAGGATCAGCGGCGGCGCGATCCGAATGGTGTGATCATGGGTTTCCTTGGCCAGAAGCCCGCGCGCCTGCAACGCTTCGCAGGCCGGCCGCGCGCCGCCCGCCTCGGGATCCAGCTCCACCGCCAGCATCAAGCCAACGCCCCGCACCTCTTTCACCAGATTGGAGCGTATGTCTTCCAGGTTGCGCTTCAGCCTTTCGCCCACCCGCGCCGCATTCTCGATCATGCCTTCCTCGACCAGCACTTTCAGCGCCATCCGCGCCACCGCGCAGGCCAAGGGATTGCCGCCGAAGGTCGAGCCATGCTCGCCCGGATGCAGCACGCTCATGGCCTCGTTGTTCGAAAGCACCGCCGAGACCGGATAGAAACCGCCCGCCAGCGCTTTGCCGATGATGGTGAGATCCGCTTCCACGCCGTCATGTTCTTCGGCCAGAAGCTTGCCGGTGCGGCCCAGACCGGTCTGGATCTCGTCCAGGATGAACAGCACATTGTGGCGGGTGCAAAGCGCGCGCGCCTTTTTCAGATAGCCCGGCGGGGGAATGATCACGCCCGCCTCGCCCTGGATCGGTTCGACCAGGAAGGCCACGGTGTTGGGGGTGATCGCCGCTTCCAGCGCCGCGGCATCGCCGAACGGCACCATTTTGAAACCGGCGGAGAAAGGCCCGAAGCCTTCGCGCGAGCCGGGATCGCTGGAAAAGCCCACAATGGTGATGGTGCGGCCATGGAAATTGTTGGCGCAGACGATGATCTCGGCCTGACCCGCCGGCGCGCCCTTGACCGCATAGCCCCATTTGCGGGCCAGCTTGAGGGCGCTTTCCACCGCTTCGGCGCCGGAATTCATCGGCAGCACCTTGTGCGCGCGGGTCAGCGCGCAGACTTCTTCGTAGAACAGCGCCAGCTGGTCGTTGCGGAACGCCCGCGACGTCAGGGTGAGGCGCGAGGCCTGTTCGGTCAGCGCCGCCAGGATGCGGGGATGGCAATGGCCCTGATTGACGGCGGAATAGGCCGACAGGCAGTCCATGTAACGCCGCCCATCCACGTCCCAGACATAAACGCCCTCTCCGCGCCGCAGCACCACGTCCAGCGGCTTGTAATTCATCGCGCCGAATTCATTCTCCCGGGCGATGAAGTCTTCGGCGCTTTTCAAGGTCTGGGGCGCGAAATGGTTCATGCTGTCCTCATTCCGCCGCGCGCATCGCGGCTTGGTTGCCGCTCTGCCGGTCCAGGCGCAAGGTCATGCAATAGGCGCCGCCGCCGGAAAGAATGAACGGCGCCAGATCGACTTCCGCCAGGCTGTAACCCAGCGCTTTCAGCTTGGCGCGCAGGGACGCCGGCGCCTTCGCCATCACGATATGATTGTCGATATTGACGGCGTTGACGCAGAAAGCGGCCGCTTCCTCGGCCGTCGCTTCGATGCGGTCCTTCTTGCGCACATGGGTGCGGATCATTCCCAGGCTCTGCGGGGTGAAGGCGGGCGGATAGTAGAGCACCCGGCCTCCGGCCAAGGGGCAGAAGCATGTGTCCAAGTGATAGAAGCGGTCGGTGGCCAGTTCGAGCCCCACCACTTGCTGGCCGAACACGGATTCGATCACGGGAATAGAATTGGGCGTGGAACGTTGCCCATAACCCGCCCAGAAAAACCCGCGATCCTTATCCCAGATGCAATCGCCCGCACCTTCCTGCAGGATCTTGTTCGGCAACTCGATCACGTCGCTGAGCAATCCCCGCGCCTTGAGCTTCAGGAAGGCATCGCGAAACACCGCCTCTTCGCCCTGACGTTCGGGATGACGGAAGCGCGCCACCAGCGCGCGACCGTCCAGCACGATGGCGGCATTGGCGGGAAAAACCAGATCGGGCAGATTCTCCACCGCGTCCACGATTTCGACCCGCGCGCCGGCCTTTTCCAATTCCTTGCGAAGCGCGGAAGCGCTTTTGGCGGCGGCGGCGGTCAAGGCGGCGGGATTGGCTTTCCAGGCATCCGGCCGCATCCAGGGATTGATCTGATAGGTCACCCCGAAATGGCGGGCATCGGTCATCAGAAACAAAGGTTTGTCGGTCATCGGTGATCCCCGGATTCGCCCCATAATCCAATCGCGACCGGCGGCTAGCGGAAAGCGCTCAATCTGATAGAATTCGCCAGAATATTGGCGTTATGTCAGATATTGATGGCGATATGACAGACGAGATCGACCGCAAGCTTCTCGCCCTGCTTCGTGCCAATGCGCGCGAGCCCGCGGCGGCGCTGGCGAAAAAGCTCAAAATCTCCCGCGGCACGGTACAGAACCGCATCGCCCGGATGCTGGCCACCGGCGCCATCGGCGGCTTCACGGTGCGCACCGCGCCGGAACTGGAAACGGGCCGCGTGCGGGCGGTGATGTCCATCGCCATCCAGGGCGAGCAATCCGGAAAAGTGATCAAGGCCTTGAACGGGTTCCCGCAAGTGGAACGCATTTACACCACCAACGGGCGCTGGGATCTGGTCGCGAAGATCAACACCGCAACCCTGGCGGATTTCAGCGCGGCGCTGGATCAGATTCGATTGATCGAAGGAATCGCGGCCACCGAAACGTCGCTGCTGCTGGCTAGCGCGAAATAGCCGCGGCATGTCCGGCGGTTAACGCTGTCACGCTCCGGCTGCGGGTTTGTTCGCATCGCTCTCGAGCGTAAGATGGACGACATGGAGATCGCGTCATGACCGCCAGCCTTGCCAAACGCCCGCCCGGCGCCGCGCCCGACTGGACCATTCCGCAAGCCTGGAACAGCTATTCCGCCGAGGAACATGCGGTCTGGGACAAGCTTTATGCGCGCCAGATCGAATTGCTGAAGGGACGCGCCAGCGCGCCGTTCCTGCGCGGGCTGGAGAATCTGCGCATGTCCCGGTCCGGAATTCCGGATTTCGAGGAATTATCCGACCGCTTGCAGAAACTGACCGGCTGGCGCGTGGTGGCCGTTCCGGGCCTGGTTCCCGACGAGGTTTTCTTCGAGCATCTGGCCAACCGGCGCTTTGTCGCCGGGCGTTTCATCCGCAAGCCGGACCAGCTCGATTACCTCGAAGAACCCGACGTGTTTCACGACCTGTTCGGGCATGTGCCGCTGCTCAGCGATCCCGTCTTCGCCGATTACATGCAGGCCTATGGGCTTGGCGGGCTTCGCGCGATCACCTTCCATTCCTTGCAGAAACTGGCCCGGCTTTACTGGTACACAGTGGAATTCGGACTGATTCGCGAGCAAAGCGGGCTCAAACTGTACGGCGCGGGCATCCTTTCCAGCTTCGGCGAATCCGTCTTCGCGTTGGAAAGCAACTCACCCAACCGGATTCTGTTCGACCTGGAACGAGTGATGCGCACGCGCTATCGCATCGACGATTATCAGCAGAGTTATTTCGTGATCGACAGTTTCAAGGAATTGCTGCACCAGACCGCCGACGCGGATTTCGCGCCTTTGTACGACCGGCTGGAGCATCTGGGCGATATCGCGCCCGACGCGGTCCTGGCGTCGGACCAGGTCCTTCATCGCGGGCTGCAAAATCGCGTTTATTCCGGAACCAAGGGCTGAAGCTGGTGCATCAATTCCATTGCACGCCGTTCACCCTGGCGTTTGCGGCATTCCTGACAGTCACGGCGCTCCCCGCGCATGCGGCCGATCCCTCAGGCACCTTCACCACGGTGTTCGAGAATGATCTTTTTTACCGCACCGATCGCGACTACACCAACGGCATAGAGTTCAACTGGAGTCCGATCGGCAACGCATCGGACCGGCTTCCCGCCTTCCTCGCCGACATGGTCCCGAACCTGTTTCCGCGGGATTTCACCCGCGTGAATTACAGCCTGGGCCAGATGATGTTCACCCCGGAAGACACCGCGGCTTACAATCCGCCCCAGACGCAGCGGCCTTATGCGGGATATCTGTACGGCGCGCTGGCGCTCACCTCTGTCGGTCCCGGCACGGAAGAGCAGTTGCGCATCCAGTTGGGCGCCATCGGCCCGGCATCCCTGGCGGCCGACAGCCAGGATCTGGTCCATCGGATCCGCGGCTTTGCCCTTCCTCAAGGCTGGCATACCCAATTGCGCGACGAGCCCGGTCTGGTGGTGTCGTATCAGGTGACTGAGCAGGCCGTTTCCCTGGCCCTGCCCGGAGATTTCGCGTTCGACATCAAAGGCAATGCCGGCGGCGCCGTCGGCAATGTTTTCGATTATGTCAGCGCCGGCGCCGTGGCGCGGATCGGCATCAACATGCCCGCCGACAGCGGACCACCCCAGATCGAACCGGGCCGCCCCGCCTCTTATTATTACGATCCCAAACCCGGCCTGGGTGCCTATATCTTCGCCGGGCTCCAGGGCCGGGCGGTCGCCCGCAATCTCTTTCTCGACGGCAACAGCTTCGAAAACAGCCGCAGCGTGGAAAAGGAAAATTTCGTGGGCGAAGTCTCATTGGGCGGCGCGCTGGACTTCGAGCGCTTCCGCCTGTCTTTTGTCCATGTGATCCGGTCGCGGGAATACAAAACCCAGCCCGGCTTCGACCAGTTCGGCACCCTCAGCCTGGCGGTCAATCTCTGAACCGTCCGATATGATATAAGCACGCGGCTCCACGGGGACAAAGATGCTTCGTCGCTTCCGCGCCGCGATAGCCGCCGGATTGATTTTGCTGGCCCCCGCCGCACCCGCAGCGGATATCGCCGGGCAGAAAATGACCTTGCCCGCGCGGGAGCGGACTGTCGATGTCACCTACTTCCGCGCGCGGAGCGATGCGCCGCGCCCGTCGGTCTTGCTGCTGCATGGCGCGAACGGCTTCGATTCCCAGATCGCCAACTACAACCGCTATGCCGCGGCCTTGGCGGATGCCGGCTTCGACGCTTATTTGGTGTTCTACTACAGCCCCGGTGACTGGCAGCGCCTCACCCGGGGCGATGATGTCTTCGCGCGGCGCTTCCTGGCCTGGACCGGGCTGGTCAGCGATCTCGCCGCCGATATCCGCAAGCGTCCCGATACCAGCGGCAAGATCGGCCTGGTGGGCTTTTCCAACGGCGGCACCTTGTCGGGCGGCACCGCCGCGCTCGATCCCGCCATTTCCGCCGCGGTGATCTATTACGGCGCCGTCCCCTTTCCGCTCGAAACGCCGGTCACGCGCTTGCCGCCGCTTTTGATCCTGCATGGCGATGCCGACGCGATCATCCCGATCGAACAGGGGCGAAGGCTGGCGGAACTGGCCAGATCGCTGGGCGGCAAGCCGGAGCTTGTGGTCTATCCCGGCGAACGGCACGGTTTCGGTTCGCGGCTCGACAGCGACAATGGCGCGGACGCATTGTCCCGCACCATCGCCTTTCTCAAGCGCGAACTGAACTGATCAGCTTCCCGATTTGACGCCCGCCTTGGGCGGCGGGCGGCGAATGCCGTTCACGGGCGGATTGGGATATTTGATGCCCAGCTGATCCAGATAGGTGTCGTATTTGCTGGAGTCGAAATAATAGGGCTCCATCAGCGGCCGCATCTTGTCCATCAAATCGTCGTTGAGATGGATCGCGGGCACATCCGAAGCCGTCAGCATCGGATCGTAATGATCGTATTTCTGCTGGTCGGTGTCGAAATACTGCTTGGCCTGCACCAGCAGATCGGGCGTGGTCATCATGTCCAGCACCGTCATCGCCACCGCCTTGGCGCCGGCCACCGTGCCCTTGTGCGCGATCGGCGTGGCCATCGCCATGGCCGAGGTGACGTTGTGGCCGATCATGTTGGGAATATTGGCGGGATAGCGGATGGTGATGGTCGGCACCGTCCACATGATGTCGCCGATATCGTCGGAGCCGCCGCCGGTCGGCATGCGCTCCTCGTCCGGCGGCCATTTCTTGAGGGTGCCGACCTTGTCCCGCAGCGGCTCGACTTTGCGGTTTTGCGTTTCCTGGACCAGCTTGGTGAAGGCCTGGTCGTCCGCGCTCCATTTTGGCATGCCGACCATTTCGATATTGGCCTGGGCGGCTTCCGCCAGCGGCTTGTTGCCGAAATTGGGCGCGGCGGTTCCCAGCACCTTGTGTTCGACCGTGGTGTCAGTGGCCATGGCGGCGGCGTCGGCGATCTTGTTGCCGATATTCCACAATTCCCGCACCGTCTTGAAATTATGCTCGCGGAAATAATACCAGGTCGAGGCCACGCCGGGCACGATATTGGGCTGACCGCCGCCGTTCGAAATCACATTGTGCGAACGCTGCGCCAGAGGCAGATGCTCGCGGCGGAACTGCCAGGCCACGTCCATGATTTCCACGGCATCCAGCGCGCTGTGCCCGTCCCAGGGATCGCCCGCGGCATGCGCGGTCTTTCCGTGGAACGTATATTCCACCGACACCATGCCGTTGGAGCCGAGATCACCATAATCCGTGGCGAACTGACTGGCGACATGGACGAAGATGCAGGCATCGACCCCTTTGAAAAGACCGTCGCGCACATAAAAGGCCTTGCTGCCCAAAAGCTCTTCGGCGATGCCGGGCCAGATCATCAACCGGCCCTTGAGGTGATTTTTCTCCATCACCGCCTTGGCCGACAGCGCGGCGGCGATGATCAAGGGAATGCCGGAATTATGCCCTTCGCCGTGACCGGGCGCGCCTTCCACAAGGGGCTCGACCTTGGGATCACCGGGAATCTGCGAGACGCCGCGCAGATCGTCTTCGTCGCTGCCCAGCGCGATCAAGGGGCCGCCTTCGCCCCACTCCGCCGTCCAGGCGGTGGGAATCCCCGCCACCCCGCGCGTGATCTTGAAGCCGTTCTTGGCCAGGATGCCGGTGAGATATTCGCCGGTGCGCTTTTCCTGGAAACCCGGTTCGGCATAGCTGAACACGGTATCGACCATCACCTGCACCTGCTTGGCGCGAGCGTCGACATTCGCCATCGCCTCCTGCTTCATGGGCAAAGGCGCGGTGGCGAAACCGGGCGCCGGCGCCAGGATGGCGGCGGACAACAGCAAGGCGGTGAGGGTTCGGCCCTTGTTGGCGATCATGCGTCTCTCCGGAAAAGGAAGCGGGGAATCCGAGCGATGGCGAAAGGCTGCCTGTTTCGCGGCACCGGTTCAATCACTCTTTCGCCGCCATGCACCGCAGCACGGGACGATGAAAAGGCGAGCGCCGCTGCACGGAAAAGCGGCACGATACCCGTCAACCGGCCAGCCGGAATTCGCCCTGCAATTCGGTCAGCGCGTTGCGCGCCTCATTGTCGGCCTGGGTGGGCAGCGGCGGATCGATCTCGATCACCACCCAATTGCGCTGCGAGGCGGGACGCGGCGCAATGGTGACGCGGGTGATGTGCTGGCAGCTGGGCAGCATGCGCAGATAAGACAGGCACACTCTCTCGAGTTCGGCCTTGGCGATGGTTTGACGTCCCAATTGGATGTTCATGCGAAGGCCCCCCTGACCCACGCGCCATCCTTTAGACCGATTCTCTGATTCCGTTCAGCGCCTGTTTTACGCCGTATCAATTTGGATCAGATGATTCGGGCCTCAGTTCTTGCCGTCGTAAGCGATCCGCCAGATGCGGCCCTTCTTGCCGTCCACGACATAGAGCGAGCCGTCAGGCCCCACGGCCGCGCCGGTGGGACGGAAGGCCGCCTTGGAAGGATTGCGGTCGCCCGGATTGGGGCCGGCAAAGCCTTCGGCGAAGCGCTGGATGGTGCCGGGCTTGCCCGCCTTGTCGAAGGGCACGAACTCCACGTCATAGCCGCGATGGCCGTCCGCCGCTTCGGCGCCGGCACCGCCGTGATAGACCACGAAGGCGCCGCCCCGATATTCCTTGGGGAATTGCTTGGCGTCATAGAACACCAGGTCCAGCGGCGACTGGTGCGCCGACAATCCGGCCAGCGGCGCGGTGTAATTGCCTTCCGCCGGAGTCTTGCCGTCGCCGCCATATTCCGGCGCCGTCAACCGCAGCTTCTGCGCCATGTCGTAATAGGTATAGGGCCAGCCCAGATCGGCGCCCTTGTCGATGCGATGCAGTTCCTCCGCCACGACGTCGTTGCGGTCGTTGCGGCCTTGCATCACGCCATAAAGGCCGTTCAGGCGGGGCGACCAATCGACCGCCATCATGTCGCGAACGCCGGTGGCGATCTGTTCGCCGCCGTCGGGGAATTTCTGATCCAGCTTGGCCGCATCGAACCGCCAGACGCCCGAACGCCCGTTCAGCGCCGGACAGGGGCGCAGGCCCACCGGCTTGCCACCCTTGGGGGCCGCCGGATCCGGGCAGATATTCCCGGTGGCACCGGCTTCGATATAGAGGCCTCCCTTGCCGTCAAACGCCATGCCGCGGCTGGGATAGCCCTTCGACGGCAGGCCATCGATCACGACCTGCGCCGGGCTGGAGGGCACCAGCTCCTGGCCCTTGAAATCAAAGCGGTACACGGTGGTGGGAGACGTCGCATAGAGCGCGTTCTTGTAGAAGCGAATGCTGGTGCCGTTCGCGACCGTGCTGAAATGCTGGGTCTCAACCACCTTGTGATCGGAACCCAAGCGCAGGGCGATGATCCCCACCGGCTCGGCATCGCGGGCGGTGTTGGTGGAGACATAAATGTCGTTCCCGCGGATCGCCAGGTGACGCGCCTGGCCCACGCCCTCGGCGACCACCGTGGCATGAAAGCCCCGGGGCAGGACCAGATTGTCGGGCTCCCCCGCGAAAGCCGGAGAAACGGCCAGCGCCAGAAGCGAAACAGCGGCAAACATTTTCATCGAGGGATTTCCTGCAAGAGGGCCGAAACGAGCATATGCGCTTTGTTCGGAGCGCGTATAAGCGCTGGGTTCCCGGCTTGCAAGAGTTTTACGGTCGCAGGGGTGTGGAAATCTTTCCGATCCCGTCACCAGACATGCAGGCGGGCAGCCGGCGCCAAATAGAGAGCCTGCCCCGGCTGCACATTGAAGGCCGGATACCAGCCATCGATATTGCGGACTTGCCGGGCCCGGAATTGGCCGGGCGCGTGCACATCCACCAGCACCTGCTGGCGCGCCGCCGCCTCGCGGGTCTTGGTCGCCCATTCCTGTCCGAAGGCGAGGAAAAATTCCTGTTCGCCGGTCAGGCCTTGCGCAGCCGGCGCGGGCTTGCCGCCCAAGGAGACGTGCCAGGCGTCATAAGCCGCCGCCAATCCCGCATTATCGGCGATATTCTCGCCCAGGGTCTGCTGGCCGTTCACCACCAGGTCGGGGAAGAGCTTGTAGGCATTATATTGGGCGACCAGCGCCTGCCCCGATTGCTTGAAATGGGCGAAGTCTTCCTTGGTCCACCAATTGTGCAGCCGCCCCTTGGCGTCGAACGCGGCGCCCTGATCGTCAAAGGTGTGGCTGATCTCGTGGCCGATCACCGCACCGATGGCGCCATAGTTGAAGGCATCGTGCGCCTTGGCGTCGAAGAAAGGTCGCTCCAGAATCGCGGCGGGAAAATTCAACGCATTCTGCAGCGGCAGATTGACGGCATTGACGGTCTGCGGCGTCATCGACCATTCGTGACGGTCGACCGGCTTGCCGATGCGATCGATGCTGTAGTGATAGTCGAACAGATCGGAACGGGCCTGGTTGCCCAAAGCATCGCCCTTCACCACCGATAGCCCGGAATAGTCGCGCCATTTTTCCGGATAACCGATGCCGACATAAAGCCCGAACAGCTTTTCCTTGGCCTGGGCCTTGGTGGCGGGCGCCATCCAGGTCAGGGCATCGATCCGCCGGCCCCAGGCGGCGATGATGTTCTTCACCATCTCCTGCGCCTTGGCTTTCGATGCGGCGGGGAAATATTTTTCCGCATAAAGCTTGCCCACCGCATCGCCCAAAGCGTCGTTGGTCAGATTGACGGCGCGTTTCCAGCGGTCCTGCTGCTTGGGCGTGCCCGACAGGGCCTTGCCATAGAAATCGAACCGCGCATCGACAAAAGCCTTGGGCAATTCCGGCGCGAAATGATTGACGCGATGGAATGCCATCCAGGCTTTCCAGGTCTCCAGCGGCGTGTCGGCGACGAGCTTGGAAAGACCGGCGAACGCATCCGGTTGCCAGACGATGAAACTCTTGCCTCGCGTGAGGCCGGCGCCCTGGAAGAATTGATCCCAATCCAACCCGGGTGCTTTGCGGGTAAAGTCGGCGCGCGCCCAGGCATTGTTGGCCTTCACCACATCCTGGCTGTCGACAATGCTTTCCTGGGCTTTGGCGATGCGCGTCTCCAGATCGAGGATCGCGGCGGCTTTCTTTTCACCATCAGCAATGCCGGCCAATTTCAGGAGCGTGGCGACATAGGTCCGGTAGGCGGCCTGCACCGCCTTCATCTTGTCGCTCGTACCCAGATAATAATCGCGGCTGGGAATGCCCAGCCCGCCCTGCAGCAGATAGGGCGTGTAATGCTCGCTGTCGGTGAAGCCGGGCGCCACCCAGATGCCGAACAGATTTTCCGTCTGGAAATTGGTGTTGTTGAGCGGATCGACATCGGCCCTGAGCGCGTCGCCCAAGGCGCGGGCCAATGCTTTTTTGTCGCCGATGGCGGCGATGGCATCGAGCTGACCATTCAGCGGCGCGATGCCTTTCGCCTCGATCCCCGCCTCGTCCATGAAGCTGGCATAGAAGTCGGTGACCTTGCGGGCTTCGCTGCCGGGGGCGCCGGTCTTGACCGCGTTTTCGATCAGGCCGCGGGTACGGGTCTGGGCTTCCAGGTTGAGGATGTTGAAGGAGCCCCAGCGCGACTGGTCCGCCGGTATCTCGGTGCGCTTGATCCAGTTGCCGTTGGCGTAGCTGTAGAAATCGTCTCCCGGCACCACGCTCTTATCGATCGCGGACAGGTCCACGCCCACCACCGTGTCGGCGTGCGCGGACATGGTCAGGATCAAAAGCGAGGCGGCTGAAGCCGCAAGACGCCATTTCATGCAGAACCCCTGGGGAAAGCGGCGGCGCCACCATAAGCCATCGGGCGGGATTTTCCGCATCCGCAGACAGGTGTTGACAGCCATAATGTCTTCATGTCATACGATATGACATGAAGACAGACACACAGACATCATTGCGCGACCATTATCGCGCCGAAACCACCACCCGCATCCTGGATGCGGCGATCGAGGAAATGAGCGCGAACGAGCTCGAAGGCCTGACCATGGCCGGGGTCGCCCAACGTGCGGGCGTTACGGAACGCACGGTGTTCCGCCATTTCCCGTCCCGCGATGCCCTGATCGCGGCGGTCTGGCCGCGCATGCAGGCGCGCGTGCGCTCGCGGGGATTTCCCACCACGGCGCAAGACCTGATCGACATGCCGCCCTACCTCTTTCCGGAATTCGACAAGGAAAAGGGCCTGGTGCGGGCATCGGCATTTTCCGCCGCCGGGCGCGAAGTGCGCCAGGCCGCCAATCCCGAGCGCCAGAAAGCCATGCGCGCCTGCGTGCGCGACGCGTTTCCCGGCATTGCGGAACCCGAACTCACCCGCCTCGCCGCCATCGTGCAGTTGATCGACAGCGCCTATGCCTGGGCCGTGATGAAGGAATTCTGGGGCCTGGACGGTCCCGAGGCCGGACGCGCCGCTTCGGACGCGATCGCCGTGCTACTGGGCCGGCGCGACGCCGCCCCGCGCACCAATCCATCCCCCAAAACCAGAAAACAGGAGAAGTAAAATGACATCTATCGCACATGCTTCACTTCCGGCGGACAATCCCCAGCGCGCAGCGGAAGTTCTGGCAAACATTCTCGGCGGGGAGGCTTTGCCGTTTCCCCCCGCCGGCAAGGACGCCTGGATGGCTTGGTCGGGCGACGGCAATATCGAAATCGAATTCTCCCGCCGCGGGTTGGTGCTGACCTATGGCGCCGAAGAAGGCGAATGGGCATCGGACGGGGTCGCGCGCCGCAATTGCGATGCGCATCTGGCAATTTGCGTCGAACGGCCCCATGGACCCCGCCCAGGCGGCGCATTACCGCAAAACCATCACCGCCGAAAATTGGAAGAAGTTTCTGTCGATGATGGCAGCCGCTTGAAATGAAACGGGCCGGAAGCGGTGCTTCCGGCCCGTTTTATCAGATCGCGTCGCGCTGCTCAGTTCTTGCCGTCATACATGATGTGCCAGAGCCTGCCCTTCATCGTATCGACCACATACATCGAGCCGTCCGGCGCCACCGCGACACCGCTGGGACGGAACGCCGCCTTGCCGCTGTTGCGGTCGGACGGATTGGGACCCGCGAAATTGTTGGCGAAAATTTCCGGCGTGCCCGGCTTGCCCGACTTGTCGAAGGGCACGAAGGTCACGTTGTAGCCGCCGCGCCCGTTGGGCAGCATTTCCTGGCCCGAGCCGCCTTGGAAGACCACGAAGGCGCCGCCGCGATATTTCTGCGGGAACTGCTTGCCGTCATAGAATTGCAGATCGACCGGAGACTGGTGCGAGCCGAACGCAACCACCGGCGTGGCGTAATTGCCTTCGGTCGCCGGCATCTTGCCGTCGCCGCCATATTCGGGCGCCAGCACGCGCGCGTGCAGCCCCGTGTCGTAATAGGTGTAGGGCCAGCCCATATCGGTGCCCTTGTCCAGGCGATGCATTTCTTCGGAAACCGTATCTTCTTCGGGCATGCCGGGCACCAGCTTGGCGGTGCCGTTGCGGCCCTGCATCACGCCGTACATGCCGTTCATGTCCTTGGACCAGGCCATCGCCATCATGTCGCGCATGCCGGTCACGGTCTGCTGGCCATCGGCGGGGAATTTCTGGCCGACTTTCTCGGCATCGAAGCGCCACACGCCGCCGCCATTGTTGAGCAGCGGGCAAGGCTTGAGGCCCACCGGCTTCTGGTCCTTGGGCGCCTTGGGATCGACGCAGATATTGCCCGCCGCCCGCACCGTCACATAGAGGCCGCCCTTGCCGTCGAAGGCGAGGCCCATATTGCCCTTGGGCAGATCACCGACCACGACCTCGGGTGCGGCGGTGGGCACCAGCGCATTGCCCTGAAACTTGAAGCGGTAGATTCCGTCGCCGCCCGCGACATAGAGCGCGTTCTTATAGATCGCCATGCCGGTGCCGCCTTCGACTTCGCTGAAATGCGTGGTCTCGACAGCCTTCTGATCCTTGCCGACCTTGAGCGCGATCACGCCGGCCGATTTGGGCTCGTCCCGTCCCTTGCGGGTGGAAACGTAAAGGTCGCCATTGGGGCGCACCACGACATGGCGGGCGCCGGCGCCCAGTTCATCGGCCACCACGGTGGCATGAAAGCCCGGCGGCAGCATCAGGCCGGCGGATTCGCCCGCCATGGCGGGCGTGACGGCAATCGACAAAAGCAAAGCGGCAGCAAGCGTTTTCATAATTTTCCTTCCCAGGTTCCGGCATTCCAAGGCCGCCGGCATGCTAGGATTAGCCAGAACATTCCGCACGGGCAATGTCCCGGATCTGAACGTAAAATTATTGTAAAGACAGCCGCCGCCAAGCCCGGCGCCGGGCAGAATGCCCGGCCGGACGCCTATTCGTGATGCTGGAGGCCCCGGTTGATCAGCTGGAAGAAGACCGGCACGAAAAAGATCGCCAGGATGGTGGCCGTCAGCATGCCGCCGATCACGCCGGTGCCGATATCGTTCTGGCTGTGCGCGCCCGCGCCGCTGGCGATGGCGAGCGGCGAAACGCCGGCAATGAAGGCGATGGATGTCATCAGGATGGGGCGAAGGCGCAAGCGCGCCGCTTCCAGGGCGGCATCGCGCGCCTTGAGGCCGCGCTTTTCCGCGTCCACCGCGAACTCCACGATCAGGATGGCGTTCTTGGCGGACAGGCCGATGGTGGCAAGCAAGCCGACCTGAAAATAGATGTCGTTGAAAAGGCCTCGCGCGCTGGCTGCCGCCACCGCCCCGATCACGCCCAGGGGAATGACCAGGATCACCGACATGGGGATCGCCCAGCTTTCGTAAAGCGCGGCCAGGCAGAGATAGATGATCAGGATCGACAAGGCATAGAGCGCGGGCGCCTGGGCGCCCGATTGCTGTTCCTGGAAGGAGAGGCCGGTCAATTCATAGCCGATGCCGTCCGGCAGCTGCTTGATCAGCTTGTCCATCTCGGCCAGGGCGGTGCCGGAACTGACGCCGGGCGCGCCCTGCCCTTGAATCTCGATGGAGGGAAATCCGTTGTAGCGGGTGAGCGAGGCCGGACCCAACGTCCAGTTGGCGCGCGCGAAGGACGAAAAGGGCGCCATGGTTCCCGAGGCGCTGCGCACATACCAGCGGTTCAGATCGTCCGGCGACATGCGATAGGGCGCGTCGCCCTGGATATAGACGCGTTTGACGCGGGCGCGGTCGATGAAATTGTTGACGAAGGTGCCGCCCCAGGCCGCCGACAAGGTGGAATTGATGTCGGTGGTGGCCACGCCCAATGCATTGGCCTTCTGCTGATCGATATCGATGTGCAGCTGCTGGGAATCGTCCAGGCTGGCAGGGCGCACCGATTGGAGCTTGGGATTGCGCGCCGCCATGGCGAGCAACTGGTTGCGGGCCTCGATCATCTTGCGATGGCCGAGATTGCCGCGATCCTCCAGCTGCAGGTCGAAGCCGGTGGAGACGCCAAGCTCGCGCACCGCGGGCGGCACCAGGGGAAAGACCTGGGCCTCGTTGATGGTGCGGCGGAAGGTGAGCATCGCCCGGCGGGCCATGGCGGGCGATGCGTTCTTTTCGCCCGGACGCTTGTCCCAGTCGCTGAGTTTCACGAAAGCGATACCGGTATTCTGCCCTACGCCCAGAAAGCTGAAGCCGGCGATGGCGAACGCGAAATCGACATTCTTGCTTTCAGCCTTGAGATAATGATCGGCGACCTTCTGGGCCACGGCCAGGGTGCTTTGCTGGGTCGAGCCGGACGGAAGCGCGATCAGATTGACCAGCACGCCCTGGTCTTCATCGGGCAGAAAGCCGGTGGGCAGATAATAGAACAATCCGCCCAGCAGGATGATAATCCCCGCATAGGCCAGCATCACCGTTCTGGTGCGGTCCAGCACTTTTTCCAGATTGCGCCGGTACCATTCGCGCGTCGTCTCGAAGCTGGCGTTGAACCAGTCGAAGAAGCGGCCCACCAGGCCGCCCGCATGCTGGTGGTGACCGCCTTCGATAGGCTTGAGCAAGGTGGCGCACAGAGCCGGGGTGAGGATCAGGGCGCACATGATCGAAAGCAGCATCGCCGACACGATGGTGACGGAAAACTGGCGATAGATGACGCCGGTCGAGCCGCCGAAGAACGCCATGGGCAGGAACACGGCCGTCAGCACCAGGCCGATGCCGATCAAGGCGCCGGTGATTTCCTGCATCGAACGCAAGGTGGCTTCGCGCGGGGCGAGCCCCTCCTCGCGCATGATGCGCTCGACATTTTCCACCACCACGATGGCGTCATCGACCAGAAGCCCGATCACCAGCACCAGGGCGAACAAAGTCAGTGTGTTGATCGAAAACCCCACCAGGGAGAGGATTCCGAACGTGCCCAGCAGCACCACCGGCACCGCCACCGCGGGCACCAGGGTGGTGCGCCAATTCTGCAGGAAGATGAACATCACCAGGATCACCAGCGCGATCGCTTCGGTGAGGGTCTTGACCACGTCCTTGATGGAGAGGCGGATGAAGTCGGTATTGTCGACCGGAAAGACCAGCTTGTAGCCGGGCGGGAAAGACGGTTCGAGCGAGCGGGCACGGGACTTGATCGCGTCCACCAGCTTCAAGGCGTTGGTGCCGGGCGCGGGCGTGATGGCGATGCCGGCGCCGGGATGGCCGTTCATCCGGCCCACGATGCCGTAATTGTCCGTACCCAGCTCGACGCGGGCGACGTCCGACAGATGCACCAGGGCGCCGTTCGAAGCCGCCTTCAAAACGATCTTGCGGAATTCCTCCGGGGTCTGAAGCTGCGACTGGGCGGTGACGGTGGCGTTGAGCGCCTGGTTGGCCAAAGCCGGCTGGGCGCCGATGGATCCGGCCGAGACCTGCACATTCTGGGCCTGGATGGCGGCGCGGATGTCTGAAGGCTGCAGGCCGTAATTGTGCAGCTTGTACGGATCCAGCCACACCCGCATCGCATAGGGCGAGCCGAACACGATGGCGGTGCCAACTCCCGGCACGCGCAGCAGCGTGTCCTGCATTTTGGAGATGATGAAATCGGCGACGTCGCGCCCGGTGGTGCGGTCGGATTCGTCATACATCGCCACCAGCAGGAGGAAATTCGCCTGCGCCTTGGCCACGGTGACGCCCAGCTGCTGCACCTGGCTGGGCAATTGCGCCACCGCCTGCTGCACTTTGTTCTGGACCTGCACCTGGGCGATGTCGGGATCGGTGCCCGGCGCGAAGGTGGCGGTGATCGCCACGGTGCCGTCGGCATTGGAGGTGGATGCGAAATACAGAAGATGGTCCAGCCCGGTGAGCTGTTGCTCGATCACCTGGGTGACGGAATTCTGCAGGGTGGCCGCGTCGGCGCCAGGATAGGTGGCGTTCACCTGCACCGCGGGCGGGGCGATGGTGGGATACTGCGCCACCGGCAGGCTGAGGGCGGAAATTCCGCCGGCCAGCATGATGACGATGGCGATGACCCAGGCGAAAACCGGACGGTCGATGAAGAAACGCGACAGCGACATGGGCACGTTGCTTAGGTCATGACGCAACCGTCAGCAACGGGGCTGACAATTTCTCCAATCTTTATTTTCATCCCCACAAGCCCATGTCGGACATTGCCGGTCCGGCCACAAATGCGGGATGCGCTGCGCATTCCCCCCTAACGATTTGACGGTGCCGGATTCTTTTTCTCGCACAGCGTCTTGGTCGCCGTCAGATAGCTGGGATTGCCTTTTCGGAAGAATTCATAAAGCTGATCGTAATCGGCGCCCGCGCCATAGCCGGTATGCGAGATGGTGAAGCGGGTAAGGCCCCTCTCCCGCGGCTCGATCGAGATCACCTGAACCACGTTGCGGTAAAGCTCGGCATGGGGCGGCCCGGGCGGCGTCGCTTCGTTGCGCAGCACCAGGAGCCGTTCGGGCAGATAAGCGATGATGCGGTGGCGGATGGTTTCGCTGCCGCCCAGCTTGGCATTGGGCGAGAAGCCTTCCTCGATCACCCCGCCGTTTCGCATGTCCACATATGCCAAAGGCAGCCCGGACGCCTTGATCCCCTCTTCCTCGGCCAGGGCGTGCCAGATGCAGGACGGCGCCCCTGCAATGTCGATGGATTGCTGCAGCACCCTATCGCCATTCGGCTCGGTGAAAGACGTGTCCTTGACCCCGGCCGGAAGCTGGCTCGGGCCCGACATCGCCATCATGCCCACCGCTGCCACTGTCATCAGATTATGCATGCTCGCCCCCTATGGTTTGCCGGTTGAGTTTGCGTCCGCCTGAAGCCGGTTCAGATAATCGCGTAGCCCCGCCACCGAGGCGTCGAAGGCCTCCAAAGAACGATGGGTGCGCGACTGCATCACCCCGCCCTCCATCACCGTCAGGATGAATTGCCCCAGCGCGCGCGTGTCGGTGCCGGGTGGGAGGCGGTCTCCCGCCGCATCCAGGCAGCCTTTCACCGCATCGACCCAGCCGTCGAAATTGACGGCCAGCAATTCGCGCACCGGCGGATCGGGCTCATGCAGCTCCAAGGCCAGGCTGCCGATGGGGCAGCTATAGGTGCAGTCGGTCATTTCCAGCGCACGGCGATAGGCACCCAAGAGCGCGAAGATGCGTTCGATGGGATCGTCCACGCCGTTCCAGGCCGGCGCCAGCAGCATCGGCCCGATGCCTTGGCGGTACATGTCCAATACGGCCAGGAGTACGTCCTGCTTGGTGGGAAAGGCGTGATAGAGGCTTCCGGCATTGGCTTTGGCTTCGCGCAGAATGTCCTGCACGCTGGTCGAGCCATAGCCCTTCTCCAGGAACAGTTTCATGGCCGCGAAAACCAGCCGGTCGGCGGTGGAAGGCGTGCTGTCCATGGCACCTGTGCATCCTCGACACCGACTCAGGTTGATCCTACTTGGTTGAACAGTCAACCAAGAACATTTTTGCCGCAGCCGGGCGGTTTCTCCTGACGCCGGTTCCCCGCTGTCCCATCATGGCGGCATCACCCGCCGGAGGAATAATGGCTTGGTCTGACCGCAGAATTCTCGACCTGTTCGGCATCGCGCTGCCCATCGTCCAGGCGCCGATGGCGAATTTCAGCACCCCGGAGATGGCGATCGGGGCCTCGCGCGCCGGGGGCCTGGGGTCGCTGCCTTGCGCCTCGCTGAATGCCGACCAGATCCGCGCCGCCGTCACCGCCATTCGCGCGGCAGCGCCGGGGCCGATCAATCTCAATTTCTTCTGCCACACCCCGCCGGCCGAGGATGCCGCGCGCGAAGCAGCCTGGCGCAAGAAGCTCGAACCTTATTATCGCGAAGCGGGACTGGATCCGGCCGCCACCATCCCCAGCGTCTCGCGCCTGCCCTTCGACGATGCGGCCTGCGCGCTGGTGGAGGAATTGCTGCCCGAAGTGGTGAGCTTTCATTTCGGCCTGCCCGATCCCACGCTGGTCGCGCGGGTGAAGGCCGCGGGCGCCAAAGTGATCGCATCCGCCACCACACTCGCAGAAGCGCGCTGGCTGGACGCGCGCGGCTGCGACGCCGTCATCGCCATGGGCGTGGAAGCGGGCGGCCATCGCGGCAACTTTCTCGACCACGACATGGCCCGGCAGGTGGGCACGTTCGCATTGGTGCCGCAGATCGCCGATGCCGTGAGAGCGCCGGTGATCGCGGCGGGCGGCATCGCCGATGGACGGGGCATTGCCGCCGCGTTGGCGCTGGGCGCCAGCGCCGTACAGATCGGCACGGCCTATCTTTTTTCCCCCGAAGCCAAGGTCAGCGCCATTCATGCCCGCGCGCTGGCGGCGGTTACGGATGACGGCACCGAAGTCACCAATGTCTTCACCGGCCGCCCGGCGCGCGGCATCGTCACCCGCCTGATGCGGGAGCTGGGTCCCATGTCGCCGGACGCGCCCGCCTTTCCCAACGCCTCGCGGGCGCTGGCGCCGATCAAGGCGAAAGCCGAGGCGAACGGCATGGGCGACTTCAGCAATCTCTGGTCCGGGCAAGCGGCGAGACTGGCCAAGCATCTGCCCGCCCAGGAACTGACTTCATCCTTGGCCGAAGAGGCGCTGGCCCGCATCGCCGCCCTGCCCGGCTAGAGCACAACGCGATCAGACGATGGTCGAAGACGCGCCCGGTCCCTGCTGCAGCAGGTCGGCGAGAATTTCCAGACCGTGCGTGAGATCGCCTTGCGTGCGCGGCGCGCCCAGGCCGATGCGCACCGCTTCCGGCGCCTTGGCCGTGGCGAAAACATCCGCCGTCACCAGACCGATGCCGTGAAGCCGCGCCCGGCTGGCCAGCGCGCCTGCCGTCCAACCCGCGGGCAGCGGCAGCCACGCATGAAAACATTCCGGATCGCTTTTCGCCGCCGGCAGCAATCCGGCCGCGATCGCCTGGCGCGCCGACGTCTCTTCGCGGATCGCCGCCAGCACGGCATCGGCGACGCCTTCTTCCATCCAGCGCGTGACGATGGCGGCGCTGAGGGGCGACGCCATGCCGGCAAAAGCGCGGATCGCGTCCGCGGCACGCGCCTGGATGCGCGCGTCCGGCAAGACCAGATAAGCGATGCGCAAGGCGGGCGAGAGGCATTTGGAAAGCCCGGCGATGTGATAGACGCAATCGGGCGCCAACGCCGCCAGCGGCGGCACCGGCACGCGCGGCAGCGCGCCATAGGCATCGTCCTCAATGATCGGAACGCCATGCCGGCGGGCGATCTCCACCAACTGGCGCCGTCGCGGGAGCGGCATGGTGGCGATGGTGGGATTGTGGAATGTCGGCGTGCAATAGAGTGCCCGGGGCTGATGACCCATGCAGGCGGTTTCGAAGCTCTCCGGCAGAAGACCATTTTCATCCATCGCCACCGGCTGGACGCGAATGCCCTGATGCGCCGCCAACGCCAGGAAACCCGGGTAGGCCAAAGCTTCCACGCAAACCGTATCGCCGGGCCGCGCCAAAAGTTTCAGCGACGCGACCAGCGCGCCTTGCGTGCCGGGGCAGACCGCGACGCGGTCCCCGGTGACGCCGGGCAGACGAGACTGAAGCCAATGCGCGCCCGCGGCCCGATCCCCGTCCGCACCGCCCGGATCCTGATAGGCCAGGAGCAGGCTAGGCCCCTCGCCCGCCGCAGCCTGGATTCCCGCCTGCATGCGCGCGTTCAGCGCCGCATCCTCGAACCATGGCGGCAGGTTCATGCTGATATCGACGGCGCGGCCGGCACCCGGCACCGCAAGGCTTTGCCGAAGCCGGACATAGGTGCCATGGCCTACCCGGCCTTCGACCAGGCCGCGCTTGCCCGCTTCGGCATAGGCCCGCGTCACTGTGGTGAAGTCGATCCCCAGGGCATCCGCCAGCGCCCGCTGCGGCGGCAGCCGCGTGCCCGGCTTCAGGCGCCCCGCCGCGATGTCGGCGGCAATCGCGCCCGCGATGGCCAGATAAAGCGGCCCGCCTTCGCGGCCCAGGGCAGGCATCCAGTTTGTCGCATGGGAGGTTTTGGGCATTGCCGGGAACCGTGTTTCCATATATACGTATATTGTATGTTCTAATGTATGGAGGCTGGCGTGGAAAGCGGAATTTTGGCGGTCCCCCTGCAAACCGCGATGAAGACAGAAATCCCCCTGGGTCTTGCGGCGCGGCGCGGCTTGCTCGGCCTTTGTCCCAGCTGCGGCAAGACCAAATTGTTCGCCAGCTATCTGAAGCAGGTCGAAGCCTGTCCCAATTGCGGGGCGCATTTCGGGCGCATCCGCGCCGACGACGCGGCGCCCTGGGGCACCATCATCGTGGTCGGCCATATCTTCATGCCCCTGATGTTCTTCATCAGCCTTGACGCCTTCATGCCCTTCTGGGCCGGCGTCACGGTGTGGGCGGCGCTGTTCGCGGGCCTGTCGCTGGTGCTTCTGCCTCGCTCCAAGGGCCTGTTCATCGCGCTGCTCTGGTCGACGCGCGCACCTGGTGTGAACAACGGCTAGAGCGTTCTCGCGCTAGCCGTTCAACGAAAACTCGATCGACACCACGGCATTCAGCGTGCGGGTGGGAAAATCCGCGGGCAAGGCCGGCAGCGGCTGTGCCCGTTGGATCATCGCCAGTGCTTCATTGTCCAGGATCGGGCGGCCGGAGCTTTTCTGGATATCGGCCTGGGTAACGTGTCCGTTCGCGTCCATCACGAAATGCAGCATCACCACGCCTTCGATATGCGCCTTGCGCGCCGCCGGCGGATATTGCTTGAACCGGTTGATATGGGCGAGGACGCGGCTTTCGAAGCTGGGCTGTCCATCGCCTTCGCCTTTCTGCGCGACCGGCGCATGCAGGGCGGGCTCCGCGGGCTCGGCCATGGGCGGCGCCGCGACGATGGCGCGAGGCTCGGTCTGGATCACCACATCGGGCGGCGGCGCGGTAACGATGGTCGGCCGGATCAGCGCGGGCGGGGGCGTATTCAGATCGAGCGTGTCGGTCTTGGGCTTTTCCAGCTGGATCATCAAGGCGGGCGGCGCCTTGATCGCGGGCGCGACTTTCACCGCCAGGATGAAGGCCAGAACCACGCCCACATGAATCAGCACCGTGACCAGAAACGCTCCGGCACGGTTTCGCCCGTCATCCGTCGCGCGCGGCAACGCGCGCAGCGGATGCGCCGTCCGCTCGTTGAAGGCGCCGCTGGCCAGATGCATCGTCATCCCACGGCCTCCTCGGCAAGGGTCGCCGTCATCGGCAGGCGCCGCTGACGTTTCTTGACCCACATGATCACGCCGGTGATCACGAACAGCGCGGGAACCAGCCCGCTGAGGAACACCAGCGCCTTCCAGATCGTGCCCAGGCCCGAGCCCTGATGCAGCGGCCGCTGCCAAGCCAGGAAATTCTGGGACGGATCGCGCTTGGCTACCACTTGGGCACGCCAGGGATCGATATAGACGGTCGCTCCCACCGCGCCATGCGCCAGCATATTGACCATGATGGTGCGATCGGGCCGCACCGGCAGCGAGAGGCTGGTGGGTTCGGCGTCCGGCATGGCGCTGTGGGCCATCGCCAGGGCCCGATCGGCGCCGATTGCGGTGGCGCCGACGAGCGGCGCGATTTCCGGGCCTTCGCGCAGATTGAAGGTGACACCGCCGCCTGACTTTCCACCCCCCGCCTGGCCGCCGCCCGCCAAGCCGAATGTGTTCGGGAATGCGATCACCACGCCCGAAAAGCTCACGATCATGAAGACCACGAAAATCCAGATGCCGGTGGCGGCATGCAATTCGCGGTGAAAGCGCAGGCCCTTGGCCGTGCGGCGCACGAAGAAGGCATATTTCCACTGGCCGCGCTTGGGCCACCACAGCACCAGCCCCGTCACGCCCAAGGCGAGCATCGCCACGCCCAGCCAGCCCACGAACTGGCGCCCTTCACGGCCCATCAGGAAATTGCCGTGCAGCTGATGCGAGAAGGCCAGGATGGGCGGAAGCTGCGCCTTGCGCGCCCCCAGAACCGTCCCCGAAACCAGGTCGACAAAGACTTGCGTGGCGGCCTGCGGTGCGGGCGGCCCGCCCTGGGCACCGCCCTGCCCGGCGCGCCCGCCGTCCGCCGGACGGCGTTCGCTCCGTCCTTCGCCACGTCCGGCGCTTTCGCGCGGCCGCGTCACGCGCACCGAAACCGGATCGCCCGGCTCGCGCGCCAGCGCGATCTGCATCGCGCCCGCCCCGGCAGCACCGCGCGCCGCTTCGACGATCTTGTCCAGAGGCAGCGCCTGGCCTTCGGCGGAAGCGCGGGGCATGGGCGCCAGAAGCTTGGCGATGGCATCGTCATACACCAGGATGCTGCCCGACAGGCCCAGCAGCGCCAACAAAAGGCCCAGCACCAATCCGACCCACATATGGACCTGGAACATCAGGCGACGAAACGCGGCGAAGCTCATGACATCCTCATGCGTCCGCCCAGCGGCGGACCAGATTGTGGTAAAGTCCCGTCAGGCTGACGACTTCGGCCGTATCGCCCACCTGCCTGCGCAGTCCCTGAATGGCTTTGTCCATCTCGAACAGGGTCAGGCGCGCACTCTCGTCACGCACCATGCTCTGGATCCAGAAGAAGGAAGACCAGCGGCTACCCCGCGTCACCGGCGTCACATGATGGCGGCTGGTGGCGGAATACAAAATCATGTCGCCCGCCGGCAGCTTGACGCGATGTTCGCCATAAGTGTCTTCGATCACCAGCTCGCCGCCGTCGTAATGAGCAGGATCGGTGAGAAACAACGTCGCCGACATGTCGGTCCTGAACCGGACCGCGCCGCCGTTTCCCACCATCGGCTTGGCGAAGCGGATGGCATTGTCGATATGGCTGCCGAAATTCATTCCCCCGTCGTAACGGTTGAACAAAGGCGGAAAGACCCGAAGCGCCAGCGAGGCCGATGTGAAGAGTTCGTTGCGCCCCAGTGCCGTCAGGATGACATCGCCCAAGGCACGCGCTTCCAGCGAATTTTCCGGGATCTGGAGGTTGTGCTTGGCCTGTCCCGATTGCGCGCCCGCCGTCACACGCCCGTCCACCCACTCGGCCTTCGCCATCAGGTCGCGCATTTGCGCGACCTGATCGGCGGAAAGCAGAGCGGGTATCCGGACCATCATTTAGAGATTGGCCCCCACCGAGAAGATGAAGGTGCGTCCGGGGGCGGGCGTGCCGCGATTGCCGAAGGACTGGGAGTAATAGAGCCGGTCGGCCAGATTGTTGATGTTGAGCTGGAAATGCAGCTTGTCGATGTCGTAGGCGACGACCGCATCCAGTTCCACCGTCTCCGGAATCTGGACGACGCGGCCCAAGGGATAGGTCGAGGCGTTTGGCGCGGTATAGCCGTTATAAAGATGGCTCTGATAGACCAGGCCGCCGCCGAACGACAGGCCGGGCAACAGATCGCGCGCGTTGAAATCGCCCCAGAGCGAAGCGGCATTCTTGGGCACGAAGGTGATCTGCTTGCCGGTATTGTACGGCGTGGCCGCATCCGCGGCGATCACCGGATTGAGATAGGTGTAAGACGCGGTGAGGCTGAGATGTTCGATCACCTCGCCGCTGGCCGAGGCTTCGAAGCCTTGCACCCGCTGCTTCTGGCTGGATTGCAGCAGGACCGCGCCGCTCACCGGATCGGTCTGCAAGGCGTTCGACTTGGTCACCTGGAACAGCGAACCGGTCAAACCCACCTTGCCGTCGAACACGCTGAGCTTGGCGCCCGCTTCGATGGTTTCGCTCTTGTCGGGCTTCAGGGCCGAAGACGCTGCCGAGGAAATCGGCGTGGGGGCGCCCACCACCGAGGTTCCGATCGGCGTCGCCGCCTTGCCCCAGGACAGATAATAGGTCTGGGTCTGGTCCGGTTCGAACACCAGGCTCGCGCGCGGATCGAACAGGAAGGAGGGTGCCTTGAATTCCGTGAACGCGCCCGCGACGGTCAGGGTCATGTAATCGGCATTGTATTTGTCGATGCGCAATCCGGCGATCACCGAAAATTCTTCAGTGAACCAGAGCCGGTCGGTGGCGAAAGCGGCCAAGTCGGTCGCATCGCCCGTCGATGTGACGATGGTGGTGCCGGTGGCGCTGGTCTTGCCCGCATTGGCACCGGTGCTGTTGGCCGCGGTGGGCAGGATCACGTCATAGCCGGGAATGGACTGGTTGGTCGGGTTGTACAAAGACCAGCCGATATTGGCCCGCGAGGCGGTGTGATCGCCGAGCGGATAGAGCGTCGCCGACGGTCCCGGCGGCAAAGTATAGGCATAGATGGTGCGATCGGCCCGCTGATAGCTGACATCGATGCCCGCGATCAGCATGTTGCGGAACTGCCCGATGGGAAAGTTCGCGCTGGCCGATGCGATATCCTGCACGCCCCAGCTGTTCTGCTTGTAGGGGCCGCCGCCGCCGGTGCGCGCCAGGGTCTGGGTGGGATCGAACGAGCCCGCCGCCGCGCCGGGCTGGGCGATGCCGAAAAGACGCAGATTGCAATAGTTGGTGCCGATGGTGTTGTCGCAAGCGTCCGAAGACGTATAGCGGAAGGCTCGCGAATAGGACGCCACCCGCGTATCGTTCTGGAGCGTGAGCCAGTCGGTCACATTATGAGTCAGCTTGGCGGTGACCAGGTCGGCGGTGTTTTTGTCGTAATCCGCCCTCAGGCCCATGTAATTGTCGCGCGGAACGCCGAATTCCGAGGCGGGCTTGGCATAGACCGAGTTCGGCGGAGACGCGACCACGATGCCATAGTCCGGGCGCCCGGCGGTCTGCTGATGGATATAGCTGAGGGTGAAGCTGGTGTCGGTGCCCAGGCCCAGCGCGATCGAAGGCGCGATGCCCCAGCGCGTGGAATGCACCAGATCGCGCCCCACCACGCCGGTGTCGGTGAGCATCAGGTTGAGGCGAACCGCGGAGGTGTCGCCCAGTTGATAGTTGAGGTCGGCGGTGCCGCGGGCATGGTCGCCATTGCCGCCTTCCAGGTTCAGCGAATAGCGCTCGCCCAGGAACGGGGTCTTGGAAACCGAATTGATGGCGCCGCCGCCCGTGCCGCGCCCGAACATCAGGCCCGACGGTCCTTTGAGAACTTGCACTTCTTCATAATTGAAGCTGTCGCGGGTATAGGCCGCGAAATCGCGCAGGCCATCGAGATAGACATCGTCCTTGGCGTCGAAGCCGCGCAGCTTGAACTGATCGCCCGCCAATGTGCCGCCTTCGCCGATGGCGATGGTGATGCCCGGCACGTTGCGCAAGGCATCGCTCAATGTGGCGGTGGCCTGCTGCTTCATGGTCTCGCCCGTGATCACGGTGACCGCCTGCGGGGTGTCCTGGATCGTGGCGCTGGGCATGGTGGAGACGGGCGGCGCGTGATTGAGCGCGTTCTTGTCGCTGTCGCTTTGCACCGTGACCGGGCCCAGCAAGACCGGAGCGGAATTGTCTTGCGCCTGCGCCGGCACGATCGTCAGCGCCAGCACGCTCAGCGAGGCGCCGGTCAGCGCCTTGGTCTTGGTGACATTCAAATGGCCAAACATGAAATCCCCTTCAGAGTCAGCATTGGTTTCGGTTGAACCTGGCTGGCTTCCGTCCGCCGGAATGGCGGCGGGGCTGGCTTGGCATGGGCGGCATCCGGTCCCCTCATTTGGTGAGGATCAGCTTGCCGTTGCTGGTGAGCCGAAGCCGGTACTCGGTGCCGTCATGCACCAGGACCGCTTCGCGGCCGCCGCCCATCAGGTCCGTGACCGGAACCCGGGGAAGCAGGCTGGAGTTGGATGTGGTCGCCCTGCGAACGTCCATTTCGCCCTGCGCCGCCATGCCAACCCTCTCATTTGCGGGTGGACCGTATAAATCGGTGGCCGTGGTTGCAAGTGCTTTTCAGAGTCATTCGCAAATAATGGCCGAAATGACGTAATTTTACGTAAGTACTTGATATATAATGACTTTATCTGCTACCGGCGTCAAAAACGCGAGGAATGCGCTGCCGCGGTGGCCGGCACCGCCGCCAGCTCCAGCAGCAAGGGGTGATGGTCGGAAGGCCCCCTCTCCAGGACCTCCCCGCGCAGGCAGCGGACGTCGCGGGTGATGCAGCGATCGAGGCGCAGCGAGACGATGTTGCTGGCCTTATGGGTGCGCTGGCGCGGCCCCACATCGCGGAACTCCGGCACCCGGATGGGACCGACGGCATTGAAGTCGCCCATGATCACGGCGGGGCCTTCCAGCGCATAGGCGATGTGATGCAGCTGGAAGCGGTTGAGGAACTGGCCGTGCGACAGGTGCACATTGGCGAAACAAATGCCCTGAAACTTCACGATCTGGGCGATCCGGGGCGGCACGCGGCCCGGCAGCACCGAAGCGGGCAACCGCAGGGCCGATGTGCTGGGAAACGGGTGCGGGCTCCAGGCCGCAAGGCCGTAGATCCGTTTCTGCATCGGATGACGGAAGAAATGCCCACCCACCAGGGACGGAAGCGCGGCGATTTCTTCCGTCGCTTCCTGCAGCAGCAAAAGATCCGGCTGATAGGCACGAACCAGCTTCGCCACATCCTCGGCTTCGGCGCCTATGCGCCGCAGCAAATTCCAGCTCGCGACGCGAAAGCCGCCGGAAATTTCGCGATGTCCGTTACCGTCCGTCATGGCAGCCGCCACTTGGAGAAAACCCCGTTCTTAATTGATGACGAAGGTGATTTTTTCAAGGCAAACTCCGGACCGCCCTTGGAAGGTAACGGGACGGAGTCGATATGTTTCCCATCGCCACAACCTGGTCGATCCAAGTGATAGAGGCGGTACTGGCCATTGTCTATCCGCTCTCGGCGATCCTGGTTACGATCGACGTCCTGCTCAAGAAAAGCGATGTGCGGGCGGCTTTGGGGTGGATCGCCGCGGCCTGGCTTTCCCCCATTTTCGGCGCGCTGCTTTACTATCTGTTCGGCATAAACCGGGTGACGCGCCGGGCCTTGAAACTCAGGCGGTTCGAGGATGGCCAGGGCCGGCGGAAGCTGGACGGCGTCAAGCGGGCGGCCAGCCCTAATGTCGCGACCCTGGCCGAAGTCGGCCGGCAGGTCACGGAAAGCGAGCTTGTCCCCGGCAATAACATCGTCGTGCTTCAGGGTGGCGATGCAGCCTATGACGCGATGCTCAAAGCCATCGGCGCAGCCCGGCACTGTGTCGCCTTGGCGTCCTATATCTATCGCGACGATGCAGCGGGGCGCGCTTTTTCCCAGGCGCTGATCGCGGCGCACAATCGCGGCGTGGAAGTGCGGGTGCTGCTGGACAGTGTGGGCATCGGCTATTTCTTCCCCGTCGCGCTGTACCGGCTGAAAAAGGCCGGCGTTCTCGCGCGCCGCTTCCTTCACACCTGGGTGCCGTGGCGCATGCCGTTTCTCAACATGCGCAACCATCGCAAGCTTCTGATCGTGGACGGCACGCACGCCTTAACCGGCGGCATGAATATCGCGGCGGAACATTCTTACCGCCTCAACCCGGACGCTTATATCGACGACATTCATTTCCAGGTCGACGGGCCGGTGGTGCGCTCGCTGATGGATGCGTTCGCCCGCGACTGGACTTTCACCACCGAAGAGACATTGGACCAGGATTATTGGTGGCCGCCGCTTGCCGAAGCGGGAAAGGTCCAGGCGCGGGGATTGCGCTCGGGACCGGACGCGGACATCTACAAGATCGAAATGCTGGCGGGCGCGGCCTTGACGCTGGCCAAAAAGCGCGTGCGGATCGTCACGCCCTATTTCCTTCCCGATCAGCGCCTGCAATTCACCATCGCCCAGGCCTGCGCCCGCGGCGTCGAAGTCGACATCGTGCTGCCGCGCATCAGCGACCATGTTTACATGGAATGGGCGATGCTGGGGAATCTGCGCTTCTTCAAGCATATTCCGGCCAACATCCATCTAAGCGATCCACCCTTCGATCATTCCAAGCTGATGACAATGGACGGCGAATGGTCGTTGATCGGCAGCTCGAACTGGGACACGCGCAGCTTCCGGCTGAATTTCGAATATGATCTTGAATGTTATGATGCCGGCCTGACCGCCGCGCTCGATGCCATTATCGACGCGAAAATCGGCAACGCCCTTGAGCTGGATTGCGTGGGGCTGGCGACCAAGCCGGTGCTCTACCGCTTGCGCGATGCCGCCGCCCGGTTGCTGATGCCGTATCTCTGACGCCCGGCCTGGCGCGCAGCTTGACGGAAGCCTTGGCGCCGGGGTCCGAGCGGGCAACAAAAAAGGCCGCCCGAAGGCGGCCTTTTCCGAGAAGTCACTTTGCCGAAATTAAGCGGCGATCGTCAGACCGCGAGCCTGGCGGCGGCGCATCATCAGGCCGATGGCGCCGAAGCCCAGGAACAGCATCGCCCAGGTGCCCGGCTCCGGAACGGCCGAAGCAAAGCTCAGATTGTCGAGCGCGAAATCGTTGCCGCTCGGGGCGTTGATGTCATTGATCGCGCGCAGGCTGATCGTGCCGGTGGCACCCGCCGTGTAGAGCGCGCTCAGCGTGGTCGGGAGGCCCGCATCGCTCGGCGGCGTGGTGGTGTGGCTGACCAGATCGGTCCAGGTCACGCCGTCGGTGCTGATCTGGAAGATGATCGAGGACGGCGAATTCGAGCCGGTGAAGCTGTCATTGCAGCAGACATTCATCACCTGGGCCCCGAAATTATACTTGCTGCCGCCCACCACGTTGATCGCGCTTTCCTGCCAGATGGTCAGGTTGCCGGCGGTCGCGCCGTTGGCGATCAGCATCGGGTTGCTGCCCGGGAGGTTGACCCAGTAGTTGTGCACGCTCATCGGGTTGGCCGCGATCGTGATGTTGCCTTCGTCCCACATGATGTTCGGGGCGGGCGAAACATAATTGTACTGGGTGGTGAAGCCAGAATTACCCGCGCTGAAATCACCATTGGTGATGAGGTTGGTCGCCGCTGAGGCGATCGACGGCGCCATCGCAAAGGCAGCGACGACGGCGGACAGGATGATCTTACGGGAAAGCATCGGCGGTATCCCTCTCAGTAATTCCGACTCGGTTCTATCGGATCGATTTGGCCCAGGCTAGTGGCGAAGTCCTTGTTAACCATGAAATTTTCACGACTTCCGTTTGTAAAGCAAACACTTATGGTTTCTTCCGGGTTCCCAGGTTGGGCTATCCGTATGAATATTCGATAAAAACCCAGAAATTCCAGTCGTTTCTTCTTCGCAAATCGGGAAGTCGCCAGGCAGATTTCCATTTTGCGTTAGATGAACTCGCTGCCCTGCCGGAAGGATCCCCCGGATTTGTGAAATTTTGGCGCGCCTTAGGCCCGCCGGTCCGGTTCTCCCCCTCGGGGAGCCCAAATCTGGCCCCCCACCCTGGAGCCGACCCCAGGGAAGCCATTTCCCGCCAACGGCCCCTCGCAAAGCCGGGCCGCCGGCGCATGGGAGGACCCTGGCCATCCTGCTAAGATGAGCCTTCCGGCATCTGCGAGGGGGGCAGAATTGGCGCTGACGTTCGATTCGATCGCGGTTTTCGATCCGGCGTCGCAAGGCATCAAATTCGCGGGCCGGCACGTCGATCCCGCCGGCGTGGAACGGTTTGTCATCTGCCTGGTTTCGGGCGAAGCCCTTAGGGCGCGCTTTCATCTCGAAGCCCCCTCGCCCGAACAGCTTCTCGCCGCCTATAGCCAAATCAAGAACGACATCCATCGGGTGGCGGCCAGGCGTTTCGCCGCCGGCGAAAAGCGGCCGTCCATATCGGCGCAGGATTTGCTCTAGATTTCGTGTCGGAGGCTTCGGACATTTTTTCGACGAAAACCGCCGCGAATCTGTGGCTGCGGCGGATTGCGAAAGAATGCCCCGCTCAATAAAACCGTCAACGTCCCAACAGCGGAGCGCCGATGCGCATATTGATTACCGGCGGAGCAGGTTTCATCGGATCCTGCGTGATCCGTCATTGCCTGCGCCATACCGCGCACCAGATCGTCAATCTCGACAAGCTGACCTATGCCTCCGACCTTCGCAGCCTGGATGAAGTGCTGCCCAGCGACCGTTATGTGTTCGAGCAGGCCGATGTCGCCGATCGCGCCCAGCTGGACCGCATTTTCGCCGCGCATCAGCCCGACGCCGTGATGCATCTGGCGGCGGAATCCCATGTCGACCGGTCGATCGACGGCCCGGCCGCCTTCATCCATACCAATATCGTGGGCACATACACGCTGCTGGAAGCGGCGCGGGCCTATTACAATGGACTCACCCCCGACCGCAAAGCGCGGTTCCACTTCCATCATGTATCCACCGACGAAGTGTTCGGCTCGCTGGGCGATACCGGACTGTTCACCGAAGCATCTGCCTACGCGCCCAACTCGCCCTATTCCGCCAGCAAGGCGTCGTCCGACATGCTGGTCCGCGCCTGGCACCACACCTATGGCCTTCCGGTGGTGACCAGCAATTGCTCGAACAATTACGGGCCTTATCAATTTCCCGAAAAGCTCATCCCCGTGGTGATCCTGGCCGCGCTGGGCGGGCATCCGATTCCGGTTTACGGAACCGGCGCCAATATCCGCGACTGGCTGTTCGTCGAAGATCACGCCCGCGCGTTGGTGCGCATCCTGGAATCGGGCCGGGTGGGCGAGACGTATAACGTGGGCGGGCGCAACGAATTGCGCAACATCGACCTGGTCCGTCTTCTGTGCGGGGCGATGGACGAGCTTCTGCCCGACAGTCCGCATTGCCGCCACGAACAGTTGATCACTTTCGTCACCGACCGGCCCGGTCATGACCTGCGCTATGCGATCGATGCCTCCAAGATCGAGCGCGAACTGGGCTGGAGCCCTGAAACCACCGCCGAACAAGGCATCCGCGCCACCGTCGCCTGGTATCTCGCGAACCGCTGGTGGTGGCAGCCGATCCGGGAAAAAGGCACATCCGGCGACCGGCTGGGCCTGGGCGCGAAAGCGCCCGCTCGCGCGGATGCGGGCTGATCATGGTCGGTATCGAGCGCCTTTCCATTCCCGGCCCCCTGCTGGTCCAGACGCGGCGCTTTGAAGACGCGCGCGGCTTCTTCACCGAAACCTACAATGCCCGCGCTTTCGCCGAGGCCGGAATCCCATCGGTCTTCGTCCAGGACAATCATTCCCTGTCGCGGGAAAAAGGCACCGTGCGCGGCCTGCATTTTCAACGCCCGCCGCACGCGCAGGAAAAACTCGTGCGCGTCGCCAAAGGCCGCATTCTGGATGTGGTGGTGGATATCCGCAAAGGATCGCCCCGCTATGGCAACCATGTCGCCGTGGAGCTGACGGACAATGACGGCCGCCAGCTTTATGTGCCGGAGGGCTTCGCCCATGGCTTCTGCACCTTGGTCCCCGATACCGAGGTCATCTACAAGGTCACGGATTTCTGGAGCCCGGATTGCGAGGATGGGGTGCTGTGGAACGATCCGGCGCTGGCAATCGCCTGGCCGGATTTCGCCGGCGCGCAACTGGCCGCCAAGGATGTCGCATTGGCGCCGCTGAGCAAGCTCGACAGCCCCTTCGTACTGGGCCGCGAATGACCGGCACGTTGCATGTCCTTCAGTTCGGGCGGAGCGGCCAGCTGGGAAGCGAGCTGGTTACGGCATTGTCCAAGGATCCCGGTATCCGCGCCACCGTTCTTGGCCGCGCGGAAGCCGACTTCACCGATCCATCCAAAATCGAGAATGCCGTACTCAAAGCGGGCGCGCTCGACCTGGTGGTCAATGCGGTGGCCTATACCGCGGTGGACCGCGCCGAGCAGGAAGAGGCGCTCGCCCACCGGGTGAATGCCGACGCCGTGGAGGCCATGGCACGGGCCTGCGCCGCGCGCGGCGTGCCCCTGATTCACGTTTCGACGGATTATGTTTACGACGGCGCCAAGCCCGGTCCCTATGTGGAAAGCGATCCCACCGGCCCGCTCAATGCTTATGGCCGCACCAAGCTGGCGGGCGAAAATCGGATCCGGGAGCATTTGCCGGCGCATGTGATCCTGCGCACCTCCTGGGTCTATAGCGCGGGAGGCCGGAATTTCGTCAGCACGATGCTGCGGCTGGGAGGAGAGCGCGACGAAGTCCGGGTGGTCGACGATCAATATGGCGCGCCCACATCCGCGCGCGATTTGGCCGAGGCCATCGCCGTCATCGCGCGGCAGGTCACGGGCCCTGCGCCGCAATTCGGGACCTTTCATTATGCCGATGCCGGCGAAACGAGCTGGTGCGGTTTCGCGGCCGAGATATTCCGGCAAGCCGGCCTGAAGGCCCGCGCCGTTCCGATCCCTGCCGCCGAATACCCCACCCCGGCCAGGCGCCCCGCCAATTCCCGGCTGGACCTTGCGAAGATTTCCCGGATATTCGGCATTCATCCGCCGGCATGGCAGGCGTCGCTGACCAGGGTGCTTGCCGGCATCAAGGAGACGCGCGCATGAAAGGCATCATTCTGGCCGGCGGTTCGGGAACGCGGCTCCATCCCGTGACGCTTTCCACCTCCAAGCAGCTCCTGCCGATCTACGACAAGCCGATGATTTATTATCCCTTGTCCACGCTGATGCTGGCGGGGATCCGCGAGATTCTGATCATCACCACGCCGGAAGATCGCGACGCGTTTCAGCGCCTGCTGGGCGATGGCGGCAAATGGGGCCTGGCACTGTCCTATGCGGTGCAGCCCAAGCCGGAAGGGTTGGCGCAGGCCTATATCATCGGCGAGGAGTTTGTCGGCGGCGGACCCAGCGCGCTGATCCTGGGCGACAATCTTTATTTCGGCCACGGCTTGCCGGACCAGCTGCTGCGCGCCGCCAAGCGACCCAAGGGCGCCACCGTGTTCGGCTATCGGGTCAAGGATCCCGAACGCTATGGCGTGGTGGAATTCAGCGATGACGGCCGCGCCATCTCCATCGAGGAAAAGCCGAAGCAGCCCAGATCGAATTATGCAGTGACCGGTCTTTATTTTTATGACGGCCAGGCCCCAACCTTCGCCAAATCCCTCAAGCCGTCCGCGCGCGGCGAGTTGGAGATCACCGCGCTGAACAATATTTATCTGGAGCGCAATGAATTGGTGGTCGAGATACTGGGCCGCGGGCATGCCTGGCTCGATACGGGAACTCACGATTCCCTTCTGCAGGCCGGCGAATTCGTGCGCACCGTGGAAGCCCGCCAGGGGCTGAAGGTGGGCTGTCCCGAAGAGGTCGCTTACCAGATGGGCTTCATCGACCGGGAGGCCCTCCGGGCCTTGGGCAAGGCGCTGGAGAAGACCGGATACGGCCAATATCTGCTCGACATCGCCGCGGCCGACCGGGGTGGCCCGCAATAGGCGCGCCCGGCGGCCGTGCCACGGAAGTGCCGTATTTCTCCAAATACTCGGCCGAACGCGCTCGAACGGGAATTTGAATCCCCCGGGAGAACCAATTGCCAAATGGCGCGTTGTGTCCTGGCTGCGCCGCCCTCGTGCGGATCTTAATGTTTATGAATATCCGCCTTCACGAAACGATCATGGTCGGCCCAATGGTTAACTATATAAATCCCTGTTCTTTTCCGGATCGCAGAACCACTATATGGTCGGCGGCAAAGAAGGCTTTTGTCGCCAACGCTTTCATTTGCCCGCCCGGCTAATCGGCCGAATGCCGAAGACCTAGCATCTCGTTTTTTGGGGTTTGAATGCCGGACGTGATTCAGCAAATCGACTGGGCAGGCCAGAGTACGGCCGAAGAGCTTAACGGGGTCAGCATTTCCTCCGCACCGGCATCCTTTTATGAAGGCGCGCTTCGCATCCGTCAGTCCGCCGCCAAACGCGTGCTGGATTTTATCGGGGCCGCAATCGGCTCCCTTGTCCTTCTTCCCTTCCTGGTACTGATCGCGCTGGCCATCGCCGCCGAGAGCCGGGGACCGATCCTGTTCCGCCAGCGGCGCTCCGGCCGCGACGGCAAGATCTTCGTCATCTACAAGTTCCGCACCATGCATGTGCTGGAAGACGGCAATGACATCGTGCAGGCCACGCGCAATGACGGCCGCACCACCATGGTGGGCCGCTTCCTGCGCCGCTCCAGCATCGACGAGCTTCCCCAGTTGCTGAATGTACTCAAGGGCGAGATGTCGCTGGTCGGGCCCAGGCCCCATGCCGTGGCGCATGACCAATATTATTCGCAGACCGTTCCGGCCTACGATTTGCGCTTTTTCAGCAAGCCGGGAATCACGGGCCTGGCGCAGGTGCGCGGCTTCCGCGGCGAAGTGCGCGACATTCATCACATGGAAGAGCGGATTGCCTGCGACCTCGAATATATCGAGAGCTGGTCGCTGGCGATGGACCTGCGGATTCTCTTCCTGACGGCGGTCAGCGCGCCGTTCCACAGCACGGCCTATTGATCCTGCCGTAAGCGACCGGGCATGGTCGCCGGAGCCGGCGCGCCGTTCACGCGAAATCGGAAGCGATCTTAGTTGCGGACCGTCTGTTCGACGGGAATGCTTTCCAGCAGATCCGGATCGGACGCGGCATCCAGGGTCTTGCCGTCGCCGATATGGGTGCTGAGCAGCCACAGATATGGCGCGATGCTGTCTTCCACGAACCGGTAGATCACCGAATCCTCGGACGGCATCTCGATCAGAAGATCGCTGGCAACCAGCTGCGCGATCAATTCCTCGCAGCGACGGATGGTGTCCGAATTGGCCATCGCGGTGCGGATATCTTCCTTGCGGAAGCTGCCGCCGCCCAGAAGCGCCGTGCCCGCCAGGGCGCCCAGCGCCCTTGTCTGGCCTTCGCGCACCGTCTTCCAGAGAAGGCCCTGGCACCGGTTGGACAGCCGGGCCTTGAACTCGCGCACCGCCATCTTGATCGCGGCGGCCGCATTCTCGCCCGTCACGTTCGAACGTCCCGCCTCCAGGGCGTACAGCCCGGCATTGAGGCTGATCAGGCTGGCGATATAGGGCGAGCCATGCGCCGCCACCACAATCGCGCGGGTCGCATTCTCGTCGAAGCGCACGCCGCCCAATTCTTCGCCATTCTTGATCAGAAGGCGGATCTCCGACACCGTCATCCAGGGCACTTGCAGCGCGTAGATGTTGCGCTGGATCGACGGGGTATGCTCGATCAGTTCCACCAGATTGGCGGCGACACCGGCGATGACGAGCTGAACCCGCACCAGTCGGTCGGACAGATTTTTGATCAGTTCGGCGACATCGCGGCGGAACAGCGCGGACTCGCTGCGATCGAATTCGTCCAGCACGATGACGACGCGCGTGCCCACGATCTTGGCCAGAAAATCGCTGGCGATGCGGGCGGAGATGGGCGTTTCGGGCAGGATGTCGGCCAGGGTCTGGCCCTTTTCAACTTCTTCGGAGGTCGGTCCCACCGTGCTGTGGAACAGCATGGGGATGCTGGCCGCGACGGTACGGAACACTTCGTCGAAATTGGAATCCGAGCCGCAGGACACATAGACCACCAGATAGCGCGCATCGCGCGCCGCCTGGGCCAGCACATGCAGGACGGACGTCTTGCCCAGGCCCCGCGATCCGTAAAGAACCGTGTGCAGGCGCTGTTCTTCGATGGCGCGAATGAGGTGGGTGAGAATTTCGGTGCGGCCAGCGAAGCGCTTGCGGTCGCCCACGGGCTGCGACGGCGTGAAAGCTTCCAGCAGCTTCATGCGGGCTCGCGCCTGCGCGTCGATCGCCTGGGGATTCACATGGTCGTTGGCATTGGCGCGGAAGCGGGGAAAAGGTTCGCTTTTGGGTGCTGGCGCGCGCGGCGCGGCGTTGGCGGCCGGCGGTGGCGCCAACCGGCTGGCCGCGGGTTCGGGCCGCGCCGGATCGGCATCCGACTTATTCCAGGGGGCCAAACGACCCAATTTTTCAAAGAACGTCATAGCAGCACTTTACCCATTTTTGCACTGCATCATGCTCAATTCGCACTGCCATGTCGAAGAACAAACGATAGCAATCCTTGTTTAAGAAAACCTAGGACTTTCGGCTCAGGAATTCTAATTGATAGTCATAAAGTTAATATGATCGGCGCGAACAGTGTTTGGCCCACATTCCAAGGCCCGGTCAGCCCGAGTGTCTAACGCATCTATGGCAAAAAAGTGCCCCCGCCGGGACGGCTTTGCGCTTTATGCTCCCCGCCCCACCAGCAGCCCCATGGCATTAAACATCCGCCAGAAACGCAGGCGATAGAGGATGGCAAGCGCCCCGAACCTTTGCCGGATTCCGGCGATGCGACGCGAGCGAAGCGCCTTGCCCGAATGAACCACCGCCGACAGCGGCAAGGCCAGGGTCCGAAACAGCCATTTGATCCGGCCGTGCCGCTCCCGGCTCGCCAGGGCATAGGTTTCCGCATTGATGCGAACCCATTTGTGCCGAAGCTCGTCCCAGGTGCGCCGAGCCGGATGGCCCACCAGCGCGTCGGTTGCGTAGCCGAGGCGGAAATTGAGCGCCACCGCGCG
>JAFKFG010000056.1 GCA_017307355.1 Alphaproteobacteria bacterium | reverse complement strand
TGAATAGCGTGCCAAGCACGCTCTAACTCTCGAATACTGCGGACACGCTTCAGAAGTCTTGAAACCATGTCCTTAGGGCCCTGTTGGTTCACCCGCCCGTTCGACTAGCCGCTGATCCTCGCAGAGGTACCCGAGGGCCCGATCTGCACGAACGAGGTGCTGACTTGCGCCATCGCCTCGCCGCTGCATTGGAGCCCTGTCGCAACGGTCATCCCGCCCGCCGTGGCGCCCAATGCCAAAGACAGCCACCAAAAAATGGAACACGGGGACGACTTTTCAAGACAGGTCTGAGTGTTCGTCACTGATATCCACAATCGCATTTCCGCGCGCTCTTTGCTGCGGTGCAATCTCCGATAGGTCAGCTTGCAACCGCTCAAACTCTCGGCGCGCCAAATCTCGCGCAATGGCGCGCGGATTTCGAATAGAGCTGGGTCGGGCGGAGGGGGGTGCTTTGTCTTTTGTCAAATCATCGGCTGTCATAACGGCCAACGATAACAAGCGTCGTGGGTGCGATTGTTTCACCCCTATAAAATATTTTTGATTTTTTGTGCAATATCAAATAGTTAGTGGTGCCCAGGGACAGAATCGAACTGCCGACACGCGGATTTTCAATCCGCTGCTCTACCGACTGAGCTACCTGGGCACGCGCCAAAAGGCGGAAGGTTGGGCTTATTAGAGGACCGTTCCGGCCCTGTCCAGCGGGGATCGGCCGCCCCTCCCGGATGGGGGCAAAATCCTTAACTTTCCGGGGGTTCGTCCTTGCCGGACGGTGTCGCGGGGCCCTTGTCGGTATCGTCTTCGGGCCGGCCGGGAATGACATAACCGCCCTTCAGCCAGCGGCCCAGATCGATATCGGCGCAGCGGCGGGAACAGAATGGGGCATAGGCTGCCTCTCCCGGCTTGCCGCAGACCGGACAGGCGGCCGCAGGCTTAGCGGCAGACGACATCGAAGCGCCTCCCCACGCATGCGCCGGCTTCGAAGCGCACGCGGCCGGCGCCCCGCCGCGCCAGGGCCGGACCGATTTCCGCCCCGTGGCGGGTCAGCCAGGCCACCACATCGGGCGCAGCCGTGACGATCTGCTCGGTGCCCGGATTGGCGGCCGCTTCCTGTTCGACCCGGCGCAGAATCTCCAGCGCCACGCAATCGGGCGACGATGCCCGCCCCACGCCGCCGCATGCCGTGCAGGCAACGCTGGTGCGCCGGGCCAAAGGCTCGCGCAATCTTTTGCGGGTGATGGCGACGATGCCGAATTCCGTCATCGGCGAAATCTGCATCGGGGCGCGATCGAAGCTGAGACTGTGCTCCAAGGTTTCGATCACCCGCGCCGCGTTGGCGCCCTCACTCAAATGAATGAAATCCACCACGATCAGGCCGCCGATGCCGCGCAGGCGAATCTGGCGGCCCACTTCCGCGGCCGCCTCCAGATTGACGGCGAGGCTGGTCTCTTCCAACCCGCCGGACTGGATGAAGCTGCCGGAATTCACGTCCACCGCGGTCAGCGCCTCGGTGGTTTCGATGGTGATCCAGCCGCCGCAGCGCAATGGCACCCGCGGTTGGGAAAGGCCCGCGATTTCCTCTTCCAGGCCCCGTTCCTCGAACAGCTTGCGGCTGGCCAGTTCGATGCGGGTTTCCGCACCGGGCATCACTTTGCGGCAATAGGCCCGCGCCGCTTCCACCGCGCCTGCATCGTCGATCAATACGCGCCCGACATCGCCGCGCACCACATCGCGCATGGCCCGTTCGATCGGGCCCAGGTCGCGATAGAGCGTGGCAGGCGCGCGCGCGGATTTCGCCCGGTCCTGAATGCAGCGCCAGTTTTCGCCCAGCATCCGCACATCCAGCGTCAATTCGTCCAGCGAGGCGCCCTGGGCGGCGGTGCGAAAGATGATGCCCGCGCCGGGCGGCAGGCTTTGCGCTTCGCGGGCGAGCAGCTCCCGGCCCAGCAGGATCAAATTCTCGCGCTGGGGCTCGTCTTCAATCCGCCGGGAGACCGCGACACCCTCCTGCCCCGGCGTCATCACCAGAAGCCGCCCCGGCAAGGTGATGCCGGCGGACAGCCGCGCGCCCTTGTCGCCGATGGGATCCTTGATCACCTGCACCAGCAACCCATCGCCTTCGCGCACGCAATCGGAAATGGTGGTGTCGTCGCTCGCCTCGCGTGCCAGGTTTTTGGCTTCGCGCAAGCCCAGAAAGCCCGCCCGCTCCATCCCGATATCGACAAAGGCCGCCTGCATCCCCGGCAAGACCCGCTGGACCCGGCCCAGGATGACGTCGCCGATATGGCTGTGGCAGTGGCGCGTGCCCTCCTCGCCGCCGATGGTGCGCTCGAAGCTCAGCTCTTCCAGGCGACCGCGGCACAGATGGGCGATACGGATTTCGCCCACCCCCGCATTGATAAGGATTTCAGCGCTCATGAAGAGATCGGTGAAACAGCCGCCATGCGGGATCCTATCATGGAACCGGTACGCCGCAGCCCTGAAGCAGCTGCACCGTCAGCGACAAAGGCAGGCCCACCACATTGGAATAGGAGCCGCTGATCTCCTTCACGAAGATCTCGGCCCGGCCCTGGATGGCATAACCACCCGCCTTGCCGATGCCTTCCCGGCCTTCGACATAGGCCGCGATCTCGGAGCCGGCCAGCCGCCGGAACGAAACCCGCGTCAGCGCCATCCGGGTGCGAAGGCGCCCGTCCGGCGCCAGCAGCGCCACCGCCGTCATCACCTGATGCCGCCGGCCCGACAACAGGGTTAGGCAGTCCCGGACGTCGCTGTCGGTTTCCGCCTTGGGCAGGATGCGGCGGCCGCACGCCACCACCGTGTCGGCGGCGAGAATGAAAGCCGGCGCGTCATGGCGCGCTTGGGCAGCCCGCGCCTTTTGCGTGGCCAGGCGCAGCGCATGGATTCGCGGCTGCTCGCCCTTCAAGACACTTTCGTCGATGGCGGCGGGCACCACATGCGCAGGCACGATCCCCGCCTGGGCCAGAAGGGCGAGGCGGCGGGGACTTTCGCTGGCCAGAACCAGTTCCGGCCTAGCGGAAGCGATAGGTGATGCGCCCTTTGGTGAGATCATAGGGGGTCATTTCGATCATGACCTTGTCGCCCGTCAAAACGCGGATGCGGTTCTTGCGCATTTTGCCCGCGGTATGGGCGATGATTTCATGGCCATTCTGCAGGAGTACCCGGAAGGTGGCGTTTGGCAGCAATTCGCTGACCGTGCCTTCAAACTCCAGCAATTCTTCCTTGGCCATTCGTCCTCTGCAAAAAGCGATCAGGGTAGTGTGTAGCGGCTTTCCCGGCCACCAGGCGACAAGAAAAAGGCACCGGGAACGGCCGGGAGATTGCACCGAAACCGGCGAAAATCAAGGGTTTTTCAGGCAAATCGTGCCGCAATTTGGCGCTTTAGCGTGTCCCGTACGGCACGGTATGCGGCGCGGCGCTGCTCGGCCGTCCCCTCCGCCATGGTCGGATCGGCGGTAATCCAGTATTCGACCGAGGCCGATACCGTCCGGCTCCATTCCAGGGCATGGGTTTCGGCCTCGCGCGACAGCGCCACCACCAGGTCGAAGCAATCGTCCTGCAGATCCTCGAATCGGCGGGGATTATGCGCCAGCGGGATGCCGATCTCGGCCATCACCTCGACCGCCATGGGGTCCAGCGCCCCCGCCTCGACGCCCGCCGACTGCACATAAATGTCCTTGCCCCTAAGCTGGCGCAGCAGCGCCGAAGCGATGGGCGAGCGCACTGCATTCATGGTGCAGACGAACAGCACCGACGCCGGTTTGTTTTTTTTGCCGCTCATCGTTGTCAGACAGTCAGATGCAGGACGCAAATCAACGTAAAGAGCCGGCGGGCGGTGTCGAAGTCCGTTTCGATTTTACCGTTAAGACGATTGATTAAGAGCTCGGTTCCCTCATTGTGGAGGCCGCGCCGGCCCATATCCAGGGATTCGATCTGCGACGGCGACGCGTCGCGGATCGCCTTGTAATAGGTGTCGCAGACCAGGAAATAGTCTTTGACGATGCGCCGGAACGGCACCAGGGACAAAAGGATGCGCCCGACCTTGCCGCCACTTTCATGGGAAATATCGAACACCAGCCGGTTTTCCTTCACGCTCAGCATCAGGTGATAGGGACCGCAGACGGCGCCCCTGGGTTTGAAAAGACTGGCCTCCAGAAGATCGGCGATCGCGACTTCGCGTTCCTGTTCGATCGCGGGCGTGCGGCGCACCACGCTTTTCTCGTCCAGGGCGATAGCGCTGATCCGATCGTCCATTCAGCCTTCCCGATTGAGCCGCGCCGCGATGGACCGGGCATGGGCCTCGAGGCCTTCGGCTTGCGCCAGCGCGATGGCGGGTGGACCCAGCGCCGCCATGGCGCCGGCGTCCAGCGACAGTAAAGTGGTGCGCTTCATGAAGTCCAGGACCGAAAGCCCCGACGAGAAACGCGCCGAGCGCGAGGTCGGCAGCACATGGTTGGGGCCGGCGATATAATCGCCCATCGCTTCGGGCGTGTGGCGGCCCAGGAAAATGGCGCCGGCATGGCGCACCATCCCCAGCAATCGGGACGGATCGGCGGTGGCGATCTCCAGATGCTCGGGCGCGAAGCGGTCGGCCAGTGCGGGCGCATCGGCGAGCTTCGCCACCACGATAATGCCGCCATAGTCATGCCAGCTGCGCGAAGCGATGTCCCGGCGCGGCAATATTGCCAGCGCGCGCTCCGCCGCCTCGGCCACCTTGTCGGCAAAAGCCACATCGTCGGTGATCAGGATGCTTTGGGAAGAAGCATCGTGTTCGGCCTGGCTGAGAAGATCGGCCGCGATCCAGTCGGGATCGTTGGTTGCATCGGCGATCACCAGAATTTCCGAAGGCCCGGCAATGGAATCGATCCCCACCTGCCCGAAAACTTCGCGCTTGGCCGCCGCGACCCAGGCATTGCCCGGGCCCACGATCTTGTCCACCGCCGCGATGCTTTCAGTGCCATAGGCCAGCGCGGCGACGGCCTGGGCGCCGCCGATGCGGAAAATATCGCTGACCCCGGCGCGCCTGGCCGCCGCCAGCACCAGGGGATTGAGATGTCCGCCACTGGCGGGCGTGACCATCACGATCCGCCCCACGCCGGCCACTTTGGCCGGAATCGCATTCATCAAGACCGAGGACGGATAGCTTGCCGTGCCGCCCGGAACGTAAAGCCCGGCGCTGTCCACCGCCGTCCAGCGCCAGCCCAAAGTGGCGCCGGTTTCGTCCCGGAAACTGTCATTCTGGGGCAATTGACGGCGATGATAGGCCTCGATCCGGGCCGCCGCGATTTCGATCGCGTCCGTCTGCTCTTGGGTGACCTTGGCCAGGGCCGCATCGATTTCGGCGGCAGAAATTTTCAACGTCGCCGCCGTCACATCGGCGCGGTCGAATTTGTTGGTCAGCTCCACCAGGGCCGCATCGCCGCGTTGGCGCACATCGGCGATCAGGCCGCGCACGGCCTGGGCGACATCTTCCTCGATCTCGCGCTTGGCGAACAGCAGCGCCTCGAAATCGGCGGCAAAGCTGGGATCGGCGGCATTCAAACGGCGGACCATATTATCGGCTGTCCTCATGATCGGGTTTGGCGCGTGCCGCCCAGGGTCCGGTCTGGTCGGACAATTCGGCATCGATGCATTCGACGGTGAGGCGAATGGTGCCGCCGCCCGCCAGCGCCAATTCGATAATTCCCGCCGGGTCGCTTTCGGCGGCGGGAATGAATTTGATCGCCAGCAGCGAAACCACCGTGTCCGGGGCGCCCTGCTTGATATTGACGGACTGGACTTTGGACACGCTATCGAAGCGCAGCACGGCCCTGACGCGGGTGCCCGGCCCTTTCGCCTCTTCCCAGCGGAAGCGGTTGACCAGGACGGCGAAACGTCGCTGTTTCGGGAGCCAGACGAAATCCTTCAGCTTGCCGACGGCATCCTGCAGCCGTGCCGACAGCATCTCCAGGTCTTCGGCATCCGCCGCCCCCAGTTTCAGAAGTCCGCTCATTCCGGCACCCGCGCGATCTCAGCGCCCACGCCGGACAATTTCTGCTCCAACCGGTCGAAGCCACGGTCCAGGTGATAGACCCGGTTGACCAAAGTCTCGCCTTCCGCCGCCATGCCCGCCAACACCAGGCTGACCGACGCGCGCAGGTCCGTCGCCATCACCGGCGCGCCTTTAAGCTTTTCCACGCCGCGCACGATGGCGATGTCGCCTTCGACGCGAATGTCCGCGCCGAGCCGGCCCAGCTCGGGAACATGCATGAAGCGATTTTCAAAAATGGTCTCGCGAATGGTGGAGGTTCCCTTGGCCACGGTCATCAGGGCCATGAACTGGGCCTGCAGATCGGTGGGAAAACCGGGAAAAGGCGCGGTGGACAAATCCACCGATGCCGGCCGCCCGCCATTCATGCGAAGACCGATGCCGCGCGGCGTGTCGCGCACGTCCGCCCCCGCCCGCTCGAGCCGTTCCAGCAGCGCCGCGATGGTGTCGCGCCGGGCGCCCACAAGTTCGACATCGCCGCCGGCGATGGCGGCAGCAATGGCAAAGGTGCCCGCTTCGATGCGATCCGCCATCACGGCATGTTCGGCGCCGTGCAGGGCTTTCACACCCTCGATGGAAAGCCGCGTGGTTCCCATGCCTTCGATCCGGGCACCCATGGCGATCAGGCAGTGACAGAGATCCTCAATTTCCGGCTCGCGGGCCGCGTTGGTGATGACAGTGGTGCCGCGCGCCAGGGTCGCCGCCATCAACGCGGTTTCGGTGGCGCCAACTGAGACGGAGGGGAAAATGATCTCCGCGCCGCGGAGGCCGTCCTTGGCCTGCGCCAGCACATAGCCGTCGGCGAGTTCCACTTTGGCGCCCATCGATGTCAGGGCATCCAGGTGCAGATTGACGGGCCGTGCCCCGATGGCGCACCCGCCCGGCAGGGACACTTTGGCTTCGCCGTGGCGGGCCAGGAGCGGGGCCAGCACCTGGAAGCTGGCGCGCATCTTGCGGACGATGTCGTAGGACGCGAAGGAAGACGTGATTCGGGCTGCCTGCAGCCGGAAGGTGTCGCCCTCGCCCAGAACCGCGCCCTGTTCGACCGCGACCGAGACGCCAAATCCCTTGAGCAGCTCGCCCATGGCCCGCACGTCGGCCAGCCGGGGCACGTTACGCAGCACCAGCGGATCGGCCGTCAGCAGCGACGCTGCCATCAGCTTCAGCGCCGCATTCTTGGCGCCACTGACGGGTATGGCGCCCGACAGCCGCGCGCCCCCTCGAATGCGAATCCGGTCCATGGTTCCTCGAACGGGCCTGACGGCCCGAAAACGACGCTTGTAGCGTGGCGAGCGCCCCCGCGACAGCCGGAAAGCGGCGGCGCCCCCTATGTTTCCGGGACGGGCTGCCGGGCGTGGGGCGGTGGGTTTTCCCTAACAATTTCAGGGTCTTTAGCCGCCTTCGAGGCCGTTTCGGGCGGGGGCGGCTGCTTGCGCCGCTTCAGATTGGCCCGCAAGGCCGCGGCCAGCTTTTCGGTGGGCCTTTTTGCCATCAGAAGCGACTTTACCTTGGGCGGACCCTTACGTTATAGCAGCGCACCCTTTCGAAGGGGCGGGGCGATAAGCTCTCAATGCCACGGTTGCCGTAGTAGCGTAGTGGTAGCGCAATCCCTTGGTAAGGGATAGGTCGTGAGTTCGATTCTCACCTACGGCACCATTCTTGAAGAATTTCAGTGGCTTGCTTCGCAAGCCCATTTTTCTTTGTGCGCAGACCTTCCAAATTTTTACGCGGCATTACGTAGATTTGCTTCGCTGGAAGCGATCTCACACGAAGGTCGGCGGCAAATTTGTGAGAAATCCTGCCCCTCTCTCAACATCTAGCGCTTGCTGATGTCAGGGCGCACCCAAATTGCACACAAGTCAAAACGAGAAAACTCTGAAACGACAGCGTTTGACGATCATGCGCAATCCCTCAGCAAGGGATAGGTTGAGAGTGATCGGATTTTGATGCAGGAGCCGTTAGGGCCGCTTTGCTTCCAGTAGTGAACTGGCTGAAACGCTCAACGCCTTCGCTATGCTGCCGATCACTGCGAGGGAGGGATTTTCTTGTCCTCGCTCGATGCCGCCGAGGTAGCGCATATCGATGCCAACTTCTGCCGCAAGCTCCTCTTGCGACAAGCCAGCAGATTTCCGCAGGCGTCTGACATTTCCTCCAAGGACTACTTCCAGCCGCATAAGCTCATGGGGCCGGAACCTGATCATCTTCTCTAGGAACTATTGTTCCTACTTTTGGGTAGCACTATAGTTCTTGCCTGCAATCAGCCAAGCCCAACGTCAAAAACCATGACATTCTGCAACGCCCTACTCGATGGCTGGGCATCCAGCAATGAGATAGGCCATGTCTAAGCTTTATTCTGAGAAAGAAGCTGCGGAGATGCTGGGTATGACGCCAAGGATGTTGGCGGATCGCCGTAGAACAGGACGAATAAGCGCCATCAAAGACGGGCATCTCATCGCATATACCGCAGCCCATTTGACCGAATATCAAAAAAACCACCAAAGACGCAGCACTGCCTCTATTGAAGAGTTAGACCCCGAACTTCTAATTCGAGTGCTTAGGAAACGATTAGAAAAATGATTGCATATGGAAATCGGACAGATCGGGAGCCGGAATGACAGGCTTGCTGTTGGGAAAATGCAATTCTTGCGATGCTCTCATCTTGGATGAAGTCGAAGATGACCGACAGGACTATGTCGTCTGCAAGGGTTGTGGCGCGAAAGTGCCCGCTATATCGGAGCGTGGAAACGTGATGAGCGGATCGGCATGGGACCCGACTAAAAGCAAGTCCAAGGGACTACTCTTTAAGCAACGCTTGGCGTTCGGCGTGCAGCATAACCGAAGTCGATTGCCGATCCGCCACGAGCGACTTATCGATAAACATAACAATAGATACGTTGAGAAGGTGACTGCGCGCAATTCGGGCGAAATCATTCATGAATGTGACGAACCACTCAGCGATCACAAGGGGCATGGGTCGGACAAGAAGCCGACGCGCTAGCAGAAAGCTTCCAAAGCGCTGTCAGAAAATTTGACGCGCAACCATCCCAGAACAGCTAAGCTCCTAATGGCATCGCTTACTGCGGCCTTTTTCTCTGGTTTCGCCCAAGCCTTCTTCCAGTCCACAATAAATCCGTAGAGATCGTCTTCTGTCACTTCTGCGGTCGGGCGAGCCAATTTAATTTGCCGACTGGCAAAAAGTACCGTCAGAACCTCCTCAGCCTGTTCGGTGTCTTTAATTCGACTAAACAAGTCTACGGTCTTTGCGATCTTGCCTTTATACTCGTTGATAAGGTCAACGTACTTGCCGCGATCTTTTTGGTATTGCGGATCAATCTTCAAAGCGAGCATCCGGCCTAAGCGTTCTTCATGTACCCAGTTGCGGTTCGCAAAGTTGTGCAATGCCGATTTAACGCTGTCTGCGTATGGACCATAGCTGCCCTTTTCAAACTGAAAGCCTGTGGGCACACCCATTTCAGTGAGCACATAGCAAATCTTCTGAAAAATAGTCCTACCAACCGGGCTAGCATATCGCTGCACCTCTAATTCTCGGAGGACTTCCATCACCACAACCCACTCCGGCTTGAGTGGTGCGTGACGCCTCCCTTTTCCTTCCAAACTCATTTGAGAAGGGGCGCTAAGGAACTCGTTCGTGATTTGAGATGGGGGGGTACCGTAGGGCGCATACACCTCTACTTCGATCGGAAGCTGACTCAGCTTTTGATAAATCAAAGGCCCCACTTCGGACCACTCCAGCCCACCATTCCCGCATCCTAAAGGAGGAATCGCAATACTGCTTATCCTCCATTCTTGGATATGAGCCACCAAAAAATCCAACCCAGCTTCGATGTCTTTCAAGCGAGAGGAAGACTTCCAGTGATCCTTTGTCGGGAAATTGACGATGCTTGTGCCAGACAAATCTCTGTAGAGGTAAGGTTCGCCCAATTTCACCGCATGAATATCGCAGCGAGCTTTGTAATCCTCGAACATGCGAGGGAAACGAATCTTGAATTGCTCGGCTACTCCCTTACCCATGATACCAACACAGTTCACCGTGTTGACGAGGGTTTGAGCCTTGCTTGCGAAGAGATCCCCGATGAGCGCTTTGAACATATGCCGAATCCCTATGCTCGGAAGAATAACACGGGTTCGACAGTGATCGGTAAGGGAAATCCAGTCTGCTCAAGACGTTGGCGCGCTGTAACATCGACTACATAGGCACCTGTCAAATACTGAGGTGGAACCAAACTCGGCACCAGTATCTCGGCGCATTTTTGGGCACTGTGCCTGTAGTAGGCGGGTGGGTTCCCCGGATGCGTCCAATCCATGGCATAAATTGCATCGGATGCTAAAGACAGCCGTAGATATGCGCCGGACGCAGGTCGTCGGAGCTTCGCCACGGCGCTTGTACATCATTGGGTTTCGCGCGTGGAAATACAGGTTCGCGTATTGATGTAGTCTCCGCCCGCCGGGAATGGTGGTCAGGTCTCTCTTGTCCTGGACAGGCTGCAAGGCGATGGAGTGGTGAGGAAGTTTTGACGCTCGCTCATGCGAGAGTATCCCTTGCGCCAAAATGGACGGGATGTTGACCATCGGCATTATGCAATGAAGTTCTGTAACGCGAGGATCCAAAAAAATTTATCCTGATCGTAATGCCAAATCGCCGCCTACATACCAATGAACGAAGCTGCGCACCGATCAATCAAAAAGAGGCATGTCGGATTCGGGCTTGCGATAGGTACGGCGGCGTTCTTGAATTTTGCCGCTGCCCGAAGCGAGAGTTAGCGCTTCCCCTAACAGGGTAAGGCGATCAGCGAGCCTCTTATCCGACCAAAGCTTAATATCGGCCATTTTGAATTGTTTAACTGTGCGCCCTCCCCCTTCCGGAGCGCTCACATCAACAAACTCTACATCGCAGCGCTGCCCAAAAAATTCTGTGTCGAGCAGGTACTTCTTTACGACGGTCGCCACCATGCAAAGTTCATCGAAATCCAAACCCGCCGACTTCCTCGGTTGAAGGTAGTAGACATGAATGATTCCGTTTTCGACAAAGAGAAACGGAATCCGATACGCAGCAGACCGATCTTGGCCGAAGTGGAATCTGCGAGGAGAGAGGTCGAACACTTGGGTGTGACGGTCGAAGGCCAGCGGAGCGGCCAGCGAGACAACATCCCGATTGGAAGATTTTCCGACAGCAGTCCGTTCTTCTTCACAACCTGCTTTTAGGAGATGAATTTGGTGGAGCCCCTTGTAAGCACCTCGGACAATTCTCGCGCTGCGGCGGTAATTGAAGGGAGCGCCGTCTCGATTGAAGTAGTCGATCAGCCACTGCGCAGCCTCAGCAACCGTATCGCCGCGCACGCGGGCAAGGTCAGGGACTGGTGGGGTAGGAACGCCGCTCATGCCACACTCCGTTCACGATTTGTATATGGCAGAGTCGTCCGTTTTTTGGAACCACGATAGTATCAACTCATTGGGGATAATCATTCCCGGCACCGCCCTCTGTTGCGCCTCAGTCCATACCGTGTGCCATGGGCTCCCCACCTCGTGGGTCAGGTCGGACAGATGAAAGGCCGCGAAACGGCTGTAATAATCAAATATATTTGACAAGAAGTGTTTCGTAGAAACATCGAAGTCGGACGCAGTTGGAACGTATTTAAGCTGAGTGGGGTCGAACGACACCGCCAACTTGTCGATGGGACGTTTCCCGTAGTCCTTGTACTGGTCATAGACCACCCGGCTTACAGGGCCATACCTCCAAGCCTCAAAAGGCTGTGCAACCAATGGGCTAGATGTCTTCACGAGGTGCCAAGCGTGGGCAAAATAGAGCACCTTGAGCAAAGTCATGACGGACAGCGCCAGCCCCTCTTGCGCGGCCCGCTCAATGAAAAAGTTCGATACCGCGCGTGCGTCGTGCATGATGGGTTTTTAGAACAAAACAGGTACAAAAGGAAGGTGTTTCACTGTAGCATGGTTTGAGACAGCGCGACTCACCTTATGGCGTGACCTCGGATGGAGGCAGAACAAGATGCCGATAGGACCGGCCAATGTCTGCGGCGGCGAATAGAAAGACTTCGAGACAGAGTTGAAGCGCCACCGGCGGACCCGTGACGACTTCGAGATTTTGGAACGGGTCTTTCCGATGGGAGCAGCGGCATTCGGCCAATGGTCAGCGACGTGACGATCCGGAGGACCTGTGTTGAGCGCCTGTACCATGTCGAGCATGGAAGCTCATGGGTGCCGAGTTTTCGCGTGATCTCGAAAAAGGCGCTTTCGAGGTCGAACACGCGCAGCATTCTTACTAGCGCCACAGGAATGCTGATTTTAAAATAAGGGATCAATTGCTTGCGCTTGCACACAAATTGCACCCAACTAAGGTTTGACGACCGATCCCTTAAATTATCTAAGAGCTTGTAATAGTTGGAAAAATTACTGTAGAACAACCTACGCGCCTAGACCTTTGGTAAGGGATAGGTCGTGAGTTCGATTCTCACCTACGGCACCAATTTTCCAGCAATAACATCCGTGCACGTACTTTTCTCGGGCCACCCAAACCGAGCGGCAAGGCGCGGACAGATTGCACACTCGCGATCGTCTCTTCGATATCGTTGCTGGTTAGGAGGCTGAGGACGCCTCCACGCGCTTTGCCTTGATCGCCAGATAGGCAATGCCGAGAAGGGCGAACCAGATCGGCGTGACCTTCAGCGCGGCCGCCGTGTCGGGCTTCTGCGCCAGCGCCCAGAGGATGAAGGCAAAGAAGGCATAGACCATCGCGACGGCGGCGTGGCCGCCGGGCATCTTGAAGGTGGACTTTTCATGCAGGTCGGGGCGCTTGCGGCGGTACTGGACATAGGATGCCAGGATGATGGACCAGACGAACATGAAGAGCAGCGCCGAGATGGTCGTGACGATGGTGAAGGCCTCGATGATGCTCTGGCCCGCATAAAGCAGCACGACGCTGGAAAGCAGGAACACGCAGGAGAAGAACAGCGCGTTGACGGGAACCTTGCGGTTGCTCAGCTTGC
>JAFKFG010000014.1 GCA_017307355.1 Alphaproteobacteria bacterium | reverse complement strand
GCCGGTCTCGACCGCCTATGTCGCGCGCCAGGGCATACCCATGGGCCGGGAGAACGGGCCGCTCTATGCCTAGTATGGCGACATGGAACTCGTCCCCCACCTCTGGGAAGCCTTGAAAGCGGGGCCGCTGGATGTCGTCGTCCAGTTTCACTCGCCCTTGCCCGCCATGGATCGCAAGGATTTGGCCAAAATCGCCTGGGAAACCGTGAGAAAAGGCCAGGCGGCTGCGCTAGCTGGGATTTCTTGATTTCCCCCATCTGTCCGCCACGCGGGCAAGCCCGCTAGCGCCCGTTCGCTACGCTGTCGCTAGCGAACTCCCCCGCCAATGGCTTCGCCATGCGGGGGAAGAAAGCCGGTGTATTCGTTTGCGTGTTGAATTTGCTATCTTTCGCCGCGATAACCTCCGCCCGATGAAAAAGCTCTTCATCAAGACCTATGGCTGCCAGATGAACGCCTATGACTCGGCGCGCATGGCGGACCTGCTTGCGCCGCTCGGATATGCGGGCACCGAAACGCCCGAGGATGCCGACATGGTGATCCTCAACACCTGCCATATCCGCGAGCGGGCGGTGGAAAAGGTCTATTCCGAGCTGGGCCGCATCCGCAAACTGAAGGACGGCCGGGACGGCCGCCTGCTGGTGGCGGTGGCGGGCTGCACCGCCCAGGCCGAAGGCGAAGAGATCATTGCCCGCGCCCCGGCGGTGGATCTGGTGGTGGGCCCGCAATCCTATCATCGCCTGCCGGAAATGATCGCGCGGCTGGCGCGGGGCGCGGGCGAACGGGTGGAAGCGGATTTTCCCGCCCTGGAAAAATTCGACGCCCTGCCCCAAGCGGTATCGGATGCGGGCGTCAGCGCCTTTCTCACCGTGCAGGAAGGCTGCGATAAATTCTGCACCTTCTGCGTGGTGCCTTATACGCGGGGGCCGGAACATTCGCGCGCGCCCGAACAGATCATCGCCGAAGCCCGCTCGCTGTCGGCGCGCGGCGCCCGCGAGATCGTGCTGCTGGGCCAGAACGTCAACGCCTATCGCGGCACGGACGCGAACGGCAAAAGCTGGTCGCTGGCGCAGCTGATCGCCGCCATTGCCGGCATCGAGGACGTGCTGCGCATCCGCTACACCACCAGCCATCCCCGCGACATGGGCGACGATCTGATAAAGGCGCATGGCGATATCGAAAAGCTGATGCCCTTCCTGCATCTGCCGGTACAGTCCGGTTCGGACAGCGTGCTGGCGGCGATGAACCGCCAGCATACGGCGGACCAGTATCGCGAACTGATCGCGCGCATCCGCGAAAGCCGTCCCGACATCGCCTTCTCGTCGGATTTCATCGTGGGCTATCCCGGCGAAAGCGACGCGGATTTCGAAGCCACCCTGCAATTGGTGCGCGACGTGGATTATGCGCAATGCTTCTCGTTCAAATATAGCGCCCGTCCCGGCACGCCCGCCGCGGCGGCCAAGAAGCAGATCGCCGAAAGCGTGAAAAGCGCGCGGCTGGACGTGCTGCAGAAACTGCTTCTGTCGCAGCAGGACGCGGCGAATGAGGCCGCGATCGGCAAAACCTTGGACGTGCTGTTCGAAAAGCCCGGAAGGGGCGCAACCCAGATCGTGGGTCGCACCCCGCATCTCAATCCGGTTCATGTGGTGGCGCCGCAATCGATGATCGGCACGATCCACCCCGTGCGGATCGAAGCCTTGACCGCCAACAGCCTGAAAGGCAGCCTGGCGTGAGCGCGCGCTCCAAATCCATGCCCCGCAAGGCCCAGGCCGAACAGCTCACCTTGGAATTCGACGACAACAAGCTGCTCGCGGCGCTGACCGGCCCGCACCAGAAGCATTTCGCGCGGCTGGAGCAGCGCCTTTCGGTGCTGATCACCCAGCGCGGCAACCTGATCGCCATTGCCGGAACCAGCGATACGCGCGCCCGCGCCGCCGCCATTCTCAAAGCGCTCTATGCGCGGCTGCAGGCGGGCGAAAGCATCACTCTGGCGGAAGTGGACGCGGAAATCCGCTTCACCGATCCCGACGCCAACAACATGCGCGCTTCCAGCGAAGGGGCGATCCGCACCGCCGGTTCGCGCATCACCCGGCCGCGCAGCCCGGCGCAGGCGGCCTATCTGGATCTGATGCGGACCAAGCCCCTGGTGTTCGGCGTGGGACCTGCCGGGACCGGCAAGACGTATCTGGCGGCGGCCTTCGCCGCGCACATGCTGCATCAACGCCAGGTCGAACGGCTGATCCTGTCGCGCCCGGCCTTGGAAGCGGGCGAGCGGCTGGGTTTTCTGCCGGGCGACCTGAAGGAAAAAATCGATCCCTATCTGCGCCCGCTCTACGACGCGCTGTTCGATGTCTTGGGCGATCAGACCACGCGGCTGATCGAACAGGGCGTGATCGAAGTGGCGCCCTTGGCCTTCATGCGCGGGCGCACGCTCTCCCGCGCCTTCATCATCCTGGACGAAGCCCAGAACACCACTTCGGCCCAGATGAAGATGATGCTGACAAGATTGGGCGAAGACAGCCAGATGGCGGTGACGGGCGATCCGTCGCAATCCGATCTGCCGGGCAATATCCCCTCCGGCCTCAACGAAGCGCTTTCCATCCTGGAAGGGGTGGAAGGGGTGGGAATCGCCCGATTCGCGGAAGGCGATGTGGTGCGCCACGCTCTCGTCAGGCGCGTCGTCGCTGCCTATACTGCGCACGGCAAATGACCGCCCAAAAACGTCAACAAGGCATTCTGGTCGTGGTGGACGATCCCGGCTGGCGCAAGACAAGGGGGCTTTTGCCCCGGCTGAAGCGTGCCGCCGCGGCGGCGGAAAAAGCCGCCCGGTTCCGCGGCGCCTCCGCCTTCACCATTCTTCTGTCCAAGGACAGCACGCTCAAAAGCCTCAACCGGGACTTCCTCGGCAAGGACAAGCCGACCAATGTCCTGTCCTTTCCCGCCGCGCCCAGCAAGCACGGTTATCGCGGCGATATCGCGCTGGCGTTGGGCGTCACCCGCCGCGAAGCCAGGCTGGCCGGCAAAAGCCTCGCCGATCATGCGGTTCATCTGGTGGTGCATGGCGTGCTGCATCTGGCCGGCCACGATCACATCCGCGCCCGCGACGCCAAGAAAATGGAATCCTTGGAAATCGAAATTCTGCAAAGCCTGGGCGTCGCCAACCCGTACGAGATCGCGCCATGAGCGAGGCGTCCAACGGCCAGCGGCCACTTCTTAGGCGCCTGTTGCAGCGTCTCAGGGGTGAAACCGAATCCAGCGCCGCCATCCGCGAAAGCCTGGAAGAGGTGATCGAGGAAAGCGAACGCAAGGTGCCGGCCCTGTCGCAGCAGGAACGGGTGATGCTCGCCAACATGCTGGGCTTCGGCGAACTGAAAGTCTCCGACGTGATGGTGCCCCGCGCCCAGATCCTGGCGGTGGACGAAGACACGCCGATGGGCGAACTGGTGGCACTGTTCCGCGACGCCAAGCATTCGCGCCTTCCGGTCTATCGCGAGACGCTCGACGATCCCACCGGGCTGGTGCATGTGAAGGACGTTCTGGCCTTGCTGGAGCCGGATGGCGCGGGCGGCTATCATCCGCAGCCATCGTCCATCGCCAAGCTGAAGCGTCCGATCCTGTTCGCGCCGCCTTCGATGCGCGCGCTCGATCTGCTGCTCAAGATGCAGGCCACGCACACTCATCTGGCCCTGGTGATCGACGAATATGGCGGCACCGATGGGCTGGTCTCGATCGAGGACATCATCGAGGAAATTGTCGGCGACATCGCCGATGAGCATGACGAGGAAACCCCGCCCCTGAAGCGCGAGGGCGAGGATTTCATCGCCGACGCCCGGCTGGAGCTGGAAGATTTCAAGACCGAAACCGGAATCGACCTGGCCACGCCGGAAACCGATGTGGATGTGGATTCGCTGGGCGGGCTGGTGGTGTGGCTGTTGGGGCGGGTGCCGCAGCGGGGCGAGATCATCGCCCATCCGGCCGGCTATGAATTCGAAGTGCTGGAAGCGGACCCGCGCAAGGTCAAGCGCCTGCGCATCCGCCGTGGCGACCGGCCCTTGCCTGCATGAAATTCTGGCTTGAACGGCAAGGTGTCTGGGTCCGCGGCTTGACCGGCTGGCGGCGCTTTCTGCTGGCGCTTCTGGCCGGCGCGGTGTCGGCATTCGCGTTCGCGCCCGTCAATTTCTTTCCCGCACTGCTGCTGGGCTTCGCCATCCTGGTGCTGCTGCTGGATGGCGCCGAGCAAAGTCCCCATCCGTTCCGCAAGGCGGCGGTGGCGGGCTGGGCCTTTGCGTTCGGGCAATATCTCGTGGGCTGGCATTGGATCGGCTATGCCTTCATGGTCGATCCCTCGGCGCATCTGTGGCAGATGCCGTTCGCCATCCTGATCCTGTGCGCGGGCCTGGCACTTTATGCCGGCATCGCTTGCGCGCTGGCGATGGTGCTTTGGCAGGACGGCCCGGCGCGGCTTCTGGTCTTCGCCATTCTTTATGCGATCGGCGAATGGGTGCGCGGCCATGCGCTGACGGGCTTTCCCTGGAATCTTCCCGCTTATGGCTGGGGTGCGTCCTGGGCGGTGATGCAAAGCGCTTCCCTGTTCGGCGCTTATAGCCTCTCGTTCCTCACCATCCTGTTGGGCGCATCGCTGGCGGAATTCTGCGCCCCGCGCCGCGCATGGCGCGCGCCCGCCGCGATGCTGCTTCTGTTCGCCGCTCTTTGGAGTTGGGGGGCGTTGCGCCTGGCCGAGGCCCCGGCGGCCAATGTGCCGGGCGTGACCATGCGCCTGGTCCAGCCCGACGTGCCGCAGAACGAGAAATATGTGCGCCGTTACGTGATGCGCAACTGGCAGCGGCTGCTGGATCTGTCCAACACCCCCGGCAAGGTCACGCACATCGTCTGGCCGGAAGCGGCGACGCCGTTCCTGCTGGGCCGCTCGCAAGTCGCGCTGGACGAGATCGCCAAGCTGACAAGCGATGGCCGCAGTCTGATCACCGGCTCCGCCCGCGCCGTGCCGGGGCAGGGCGATATCGCCTATTACAATTCCCTCTATATGTTCGGCCCCGGCGGGCGGCCCGAAGCGGTCTATGACAAATTCCACCTGGTGCCGTTCGGCGAATATGTGCCGTTCGAAGATACGCTTCGCCATATCGGCATCACCAAGCTGACAGAAGGTCAGGGCGGCTTCTCGTCCGGCCCCGGCCCGCGCCTCTACAAGATCGCGGGCGCGCCCGATGTGACCCCGCTGATCTGTTACGAAATTATCTTTCCCGGCGCGGTGACAACAGGTCAGCGTCCCGGCTGGCTGGTGAACGTCACCGACGATTCCTGGTTCGGTCCCTGGGCCGGGCCGCTGCAGCATCTTCTGATCGCGCGGGTGCGGGCGATCGAAGAGGGCCTTCCCGTCGCGCGCGCGGCCAACACCGGCATCTCCGCGATGATCGATCCCATGGGGCGAATTACAGCGTCACTCGATCTGGGTCGTATGGGCGTGGTCGACGCGGCCTTGCCGGCGGCATTGGCGGCCACGCCTTATGCGCGCTTCGGCGATCTTCTGTTTCTGATCCTTTTGTGCGGTGCCGCGTGCCTCGGCTTCGTCCTGGCGCGAAAAGAGGCTTGGTAACTAAGCGGGCATTTATCGCTTTTCGTTAAGGGCTCATGCGGTTAAGTTCGCGCGCCCAATCTTCCGAAAAGCCGTGACCAAGAAAGCCAACCCCATAGACGCTCAGGTCGGAAATCGCGTGCGCATCCGGCGCATGCTGATCGGCATGAGTCAGGAGAAGCTGGGCGATCTTCTGGGTCTCACCTTTCAACAGGTGCAGAAATACGAAAAAGGCGTCAACCGCATCGGCGCCGGACGGCTGTTCGAGATTGCCCGCATCCTGGGCGTGCCGATCGACTTTTTCTATGACGGCGTTGCGTCGTCCGCCGACACTTTGGCATCCGCCGCGCCGCCGGTGATGGAATTCGTTTCCTCCGGCGAAGGGCTGCAGCTGTCTTTGGCGTTCATGAAGATCAAGGATCCCAAAGTGCGCAAGCGCGTGCTGGATCTGGTCAAAAGCCTCGCCGACGAGGAAGAGGCGGCCAGTTAGCTTTTCCGCGACGCTTTTTCTGCGAGGCCTGATTGGGCTTCGCGTGCCTTCAGCACGGCATAGACATCCTCCGGCGTGATGCCCGCCGCGGCCCACAACACCATCAAATGATACAGCACGTCGGCGCTTTCGGCCGCCAGATGCTGCCTATCGCCCGACACGGAGGCGAGCACGGCTTCCACCGCTTCCTCGCCGAACTTCTTGGCGCACTTCTCCACGCCCTGCGACAAGAGCTTGGCGGTATAGGACTGGTCGGTGTCGCCGGCGGCCTTGCGGGCCGCGATAGTGGCGAACAGGCGGTCCAGGGCATGCATTTCGCTCATGGCCGGGCTTTAGCACGGCCCGGCGGCCCGGAATAGCGGCAAGCCGCAAAGGTTAAGCACTCCGCAACAGCCGCCGGTCCACAATCCCGGCATGGTCCGGAGCCCGGAAATTTCGCCGCGCCTTCCGCCGCTGGCACTGGTCGCGGCGGCAGGCATCGTCCTGGCCTATCTGGCGCAGTTCGGCATATCGCTCGCCGGTCATGGCTGGATCGCCGACGCATCCGGCCGTCCGCTGGCCCAGGATTTTTTGTCTTTCTGGAGCGCGGGCCGAATGGCGCTGAACGGTCATCCCGCCACCGCCTATGACTGGCCTGCGATGCATGCCTTTCAGCAGCAGCTGATGGGGCACGAACCGCGCGGCTATCTGGGTTGGGCCTATCCGCCGCTTTTCTTCCTCGTCGCCATTCCGCTGGCACTGATCCCTTACACGGCTTCTTTTCTGATCTGGGTGTCGGCCACCCTGGCGCTGTACGCAGCCGCCGTGGCGCGCGTGGCGCGCGAGCGCGGTGCCGCCCTTTTGGCGTGTGCCGCGCCTGCCGCCTTGGGCTGTGCGATGCCGGGACAGAATGGCTTTCTCTCCGCCGCGTTGATCGCGGCCGCTTTGTTGCAACTGGAAGCGCGTCCTTTGCTGTCCGGCATGCTGCTGGGCCTTCTCACCTACAAGCCGCATCTGGGGCTCTTGTTTCCCGTGGCTTTGATGTTCGGCGGCTATTGGCGCGTCTTCCTGTCCGCGGCCGCCACCGCGATCCTGATATTGACCCTGTCCTGGCTGACGGCGCCGGACAGTCTTGCCGCCTTCGCCGCACATCTGGGGTCGATGAGCGACAATTTTCTCACCCAAGGCACGGCGGGTTTCTTCCGCCAGCAAAGCCTTTACGGCCTGCTGCGGATGTCGGGCGTGGGCGATCATGCCGCGTTCCTTGCCCAGGGCGTGTTGCTGGCTTCGATGGTCCTGTTCGTCGGCTGGCTCTGGCGCAGTACCCGGCCCTTGGCGCTCAAATGCGCGGGCTTGTGCACGGCGACGTTGCTGGCCACGCCCTATCTTTATTTCTACGACTTTCCCATTCTTTCCGTCGCCATCGCGTTCCTGTGGCGCGATGGCGCCTTCAGCCGCCGTGAGGCCTGGATCGTGATCGCCTCCCAACTGGCGATGACGGCGTTTCTGTTCCTGGATGCGCCGATGGGCTTTGCCGGCGCGTTGCTGGCGCTCCTGGCGGTGGGCGAGCGGATCGCCGCGACCGCCGTCAGAGCAGCGCCTCAACCCCGGACGGCGTGATCCCCGCCGCCCGCAAATCCCGCAAGGTGACGCTTCTGTCGCGCTTGGAGAATTTGCGCCCGTCCTTGTCCAGGATCAGCCGGTGATGCGCATAACCCGGTTCGGGATATCTCAATAGCGCCTGCAGCAGCCGCTGCACATGCGCCGCCGGCAACAGATCCACGCCGCGCGTCACCAGGGTCACGCCTTGAAACGCATCGTCCACCACCACGGCCAGGTGATAGGACGCCGGCATGTCCTTGCGCGCCAGCACCACATCGCCGAACAGCAAGGGATCGACGGCATGGACATGGCCATGTTCTGTGAAGGAAAGATGTCCGACGCTTGCCGCTGCCTTCGCCGCATCCAGCCGCAAGGCAAAGGCGTCGCCGCGCGCCATGCGCATCGCCCGTTCCTCGGCGGACAGGCGGCGGCACGTGCCCGGATAAAGCGGGCCATCGGGCCCATGAAGCGATTGTCCGTGCGGCGCCTCGATTGCACGGGCGATCTCCTCGGAAATCTCCTTGCGGGTGCAGAAGCAGGGATAGGTGAAGGGCGCGAGCGCGGTCAGCGCGCCCCGATAGGCGTCCATGCGCCGGGACTGGCGCAGCACGGGTTCCTCCCAGGTAAGGCCCAGCCAGGCCAGGTCCTCGAAAATGCCCGCAATGAACTCCTCCCGCGCCCGGCCCTGATCCAGATCCTCGATCCGCAGCAGAAAGCGCGCCCCCGCGCGGGCCGCTTCCCACGCGGCAAAGGCGTGACCCAGATGCAGATACCCTGTCGGCGACGGCGCGAAGCGTGTAACGATCATCGCGGCAACTTAAACATTTTTCCTGGATATGGCTTCGCTCTCTGGTCCCCGCCTGCCGCCCGCGCAAGGGCCGGCCACGCATCTGGTCGTGCTGCTGCATGGATATGGCGCCGACGGCAACGACCTGATCGGCCTGGCCGAGCATTGGCGCGACTTTCTTCCCGGCGCGGCGTTCGTGGCGCCCAATGCACCGGACCGGGTGCCGGGCGCACCGTCGGGCTTTCAATGGTTTCCCATTTCGCGGATCGACCCGCATGAAATGCAGAATGGCGTGACCGCCGCGGCGCCCGGGATCAAATCCTTCCTGGATGCCGAACTGGCGCGGCTGAATCTATCGCCGGAGCGCCTGATCCTGGCCGGATTCAGCCAGGGAACCATGCTGGCGCTGCATGTGGGATTGCGCCGCGCGGTTCCGCCCGCCGCCATCGTGGGTTTTTCCGGCCTGCTGGCTGCGCCGCCGCCCGCCGAAGGTAAGCGGCCGCCGGTTCTGCTCACCCATGGCGATGCCGATACCGTGATCCCGGCCGCCGCAATGTTCGCGGCGGCGACGGGCTTGGGTGCGGCGGGTGTGCCCGTGCAGTGGCATCTGACGCGCGGCATGGGCCATGGCATCGATCAGGACAGCCTGGTCATGGCGGGATTGTTCATGGCGCTGGCATTTGGCGGGCATTTGCGCACGGAAGGCCCCGTTTCCAGCCCGCTTTAGCGCGCCTGTCACATAGACAACGCACCCTGTAAGCCTCTGATTCCCCGACTTGAGGACAGGGTCGAATCGCCTCTAAACTTGGTATAGTACGACCCATAGAACATAGGAGAGCTGCCTTCACAGGATTGCTGCCGTGTTAGCCCCGCTGCGCTCCACCAGTAACTGTCCGGCTCTGGTGCTCAATGCCGACTACCGTCCGTTGAGCTATTATCCGCTGTCACTCTGGTCCTGGCAGGACGCGATCAAGGCGGTGTTCCTGGAGCGGGTGAATATCCTGGAAGAATATGACCGGGTGGTGCGGTCGGCGCGGTTCGAGATGCGGCTGCCTTCGGTGGTATCGCTCAAGACCTATATCAAGCCCGCGCGCAATCCCGCCTTCACCCGGTTCAACGTGTTCCTGCGCGATTCCTTCGAATGCCAATATTGCGGCGATCCCAAGGATCTTACCTTCGATCATGTGATCCCGCGCTCCAAGGGCGGGCGCACCACCTGGGAGAACGTGATCACCGCCTGTAGCCCCTGCAATCTGGAAAAGGGCGGCCGCACACCGGCCCAGGCGGGCATGCATCCGCGCCATCGTCCGCATCAACCCACGGTCACCGAATTGCGCGAACGCGGGCGCCGGTTTCCGCCGAATTATCTGCATGAGAGTTGGGCGGATTATTTATACTGGGATAGCGAACTCGAGCCGTAACCTCACCCTTCGACAAGCTCAGGGTGAGGGTATCCTCATGCTGAGCTTGTCGAAGCATGAGGGCGCTCAGATTTTCTCCGACAATTTGATCGCCACGCGGCAGCCAGCTTTGATCGTTTCGCTGAGCAGGCGGTAACCAGGCGTTTGCTCCGCGCCATGATCCAGCGCGGTCTGGCGATGCTGGGCTTCGTCGGCGCGAAATTCCTCGACCGTCTGTTTCAAGGCCGGGTCGCGGTCGCCCAGATCCGCGATCTGCTGGGCATAATGCTCGTCGATGGCTTCTTCCACCGCCGCCGTGCAGGCGAAAGCCGCTTTCTCCCCCATCAGCGCGGTGGCCGCGCCCAGGGCGAAACCCGCCACCCGCCACACCGGCTCCAGCGCCGTGGGCCGTACCCGGCGCTCATTCACCAGCCGGTCGAAGGTTTTCAGATGATGTTCTTCCTGCTCCGCCATATGGCGGATGATGTCGGCGCTGGCGCGGCCCTTCAGAACCGCCAGCTGGCCTTCGTAAATGCGCACCGCGCCATATTCGCCGGCATGATCCACCCGGATCATCGCTTCGGTATCGGGCGCGGCCCCCGGCAGTTTGGGTTTGGGCTTACGCGGCATTCTGTTGGCTCAACGCGCCGTCATCCGTGGCGGCGATTTTCGAAAGCCCGAACACGCCCAGGGCCGCGATGATGAAGGAGCAGATCGCGTTCCACGATGCCATCGAGATTCCGAACAGCGACCAGGCCACCACATCGCATTGCACTTCCGGCGGCGGCATGTTGCTGCCCAGAACATAGCGATGACCGCTGCACGCGGCGGGTCCCGGCAAGAGGTGATATTCCATCCCGGTCTGATAGGCGCCGATCAGGCCCGATGTCAGCACGAACAGGATCGCGAACCAGGCCATGCCGCGCGCGGTGGGCGTGCCTTTCACCACGGTCGCCGCAAGGATGCCGGTGATCGCCGCGCCGATATGGGCCCAGCGCTGCCAGTGGCACATTTCGCAAGGCGGGATGCCGCCGATATATTGAAAGCCCAGCGCGCCCAGAAAAAGACACGTTCCGCCCGCACCAACCAGAAGGGCGATGTGTTCAGCGCGCAAAGATTGCCGAGTCGTCATGGAAAGCCTTGAACTCCAGAGCGTTGCCGGAAGGATCGAGGAAAAAGAATGTCGCCTGTTCGCCGGGCAAGCCTTCGAAGCGGATGCCGGGCTCGATGATGAAAGATGTTTTCTTTTCCGTCAGGCGCGCGGCAAGTTTTTTCCATTCCGCCATGGAAAGTATTGCACCGAAATGACGCACCGGCACCGAATCGCCATCGACATCATTATGTGCTTTGTGTCCGGCTTCATCCGGGCTTAAATGCGCGACGATCTGATGGCCGAAGAAATCGAAATCGACCCAGTCATCGCTCGAGCGGCCTTCGGGACAGCCGAGCAGGTCGCCGTAAAATGCGCGCGCTTCGGAAAGGTCGCGCACCGGAAACGCCAAATGAAAGCGTGGACGTTCTGACATGTTGAAGTTCCTGTTGCGTGGCAAGCCTAAGGCCAAGCGCGTCGAAAAGCGAGCCGTCCGCCGTGAACTGCTTGCAATAGACGGCGCCGACGTGGCGGTGAATGTGCGCCTCAATCCCCGCGCCCGCCGCATTGTCATGCGCGTCCATCCTGATACTGGCGAAGTCACGGTCACCGCGCCCGCCCGGGGCGGCGCCGGCCCGGCCATGGCCTTCGCGCGGGGCGAAACCCAATGGATCGCGCGGCAATTGCAGCGCATGCCCAAGCCCGTGGCCCTGATGCCGGGCGCCACGGTGCCGTTCCTGGGCGTGAGCCATCCTGTTCAACACAGCCTCGCGCGTGGTCCGGCGCCGGTCTGGGCCGCCAATGGCGTTCTTCTGGTCCATGGCGGGATCGAGCATGCGCCGCGCCGGCTGGCCGATTTCTTCAAGCGCGAGGCCAAGGCCCTGCTCTCGGCGCGGTCAATCGAATATGCCGCGCGGCTGGGATTGCGCCCATCGCGGGTGAGCGTCCGCGACACGCGAAGCCGCTGGGGCTCCTGCAGCCAGAACGGTTCGTTGTCTTTTTCCTGGCGGCTGATCTTCGCGCCGGAATTCGTGCGCGATTATGTGGTGGCGCATGAAGTGGCGCACCTGAAGGAAATGAATCATTCCCCGCGCTTCTGGGCGCATGTGGCGACATTGTCGCCCGATGTCGACCGCGCCCGCAAATGGCTGCGCGAAAACGGCCGCAACCTGCTGCGGTATAACTGAACGGAATTTCGTGCGGCCGAACACAGGCCCGCCTCCCCTGCGCGCGCGAAGCGCGCTGGCGGGGGAGGGTGAGTAGCGTCAGCGTGCGAACGTAGCATCGCTTGCGATGCGTAGGGCGGAGGGGGTTATTTTCCTCCAAAGAGACTATTTAGAATCTTCTCGAACGGATCTTCCGGCTTTGCCGCCACCACCGGCGCGGGCGGCGGCGCCGCTTCCGGCACGGGCACGGCGTCCGTCACGGCCGGCGTAGCGGCCGTATCGCCCACATCCGCCACCAGCACTTCGCTTCCCACCAGCGGGCGCACCGGCAGATCCTGTTCCGCGTCTTCCATGAAGGTGTGGAAGATGCGCGCGGGCAGGCCGCCGCCCGTCACGCGCTTCATCGGGGCGGCATTGTCGTTGCCCACCCACACCCCCGTCACCAAATCGGCGGTGAAGCCCACAAACCAGGCGTCGTGATAGTCCTGGGTGGTGCCGGTCTTGCCGGCGGTGGGCCGTTCGGCCAGACGCGCTGATTTGCCGGTGCCGGTGGTGACGGTCTGCACCATCAATTTGGTCATGGCGCTGTTGTTGGCCTGGGACATGACCGGCTCCGCACTGCCCGGCTTGCGCTGAAAGAGGGTTTTTCCCGACTTGCTGCGGACGCGGAGAATGGCGAAGGGTTTGACCCCATTGCCGCCATTGGCAAAGGGCGCATAGGCGCCGGTCAATTCCAGCGGCGTCACGCCCGAGGTGCCCAAGGCCAGCGACGCCACGGCCTCGAGCGGCGAGGTGATGCCCAGGCGCTTGGCGGTGGCCGCCACCTCTTTCGGGCCCAGCTGATCGGTGAGCTCGGCCGCGATCACATTCGAGGATTCCGCAAAGGCTTCCGTCAGGGTGATGTCGCCTTTGTATTTGCCGTCAAAGTCGGACGGCTTCCAGCCGCGGATATTGATCGGCCCGTCATGCATGATGTCGTCGGGCGTGCGGCCATTCTCGAACGCCGTCAGATAGACGAAAGGCTTGAAGGCCGAACCGGGCTGGCGCACCGCATCGGTGGCGCGATTGAAGCTGGACTGGGCATAGGAGCGCCCGCCCACCATCGCCCGGATCGCGCCATCGGGCGTCATCGCCACCAGGGCGGCCTGGCTGGCATGGATTTTCTCGCCTTCCGCATCCAGGCCCTGGGCGATGGCCCGTTCCGCCATGTCCTGGGTGCCCAGATCGAAGCTGGTCTCCACGATCACGGCAGCCACGTCCTGGCCGACAATGCCGTTCAGCTGCGAGATCACCCAGTCGGTGAAATAGCCGGCCTCGGGTGTGCCGTTGCTGGTGACGATGCGCGGGCGCGTGGTTTCGGCCTGGCGCTGCTCCGCTTCCGTGATGAAGCCGGTTTCGCGCATTGCTTGCAGCACCACGCTGGCGCGGGCCAGCGACGCGTCGGCATCGGCGATGGGGTTGTAGCGCGCGGGCGCCTTGACGCTGCCCGCCAGCATCGCCGCTTCGGTAAGGCTGAGTTCGCCCGCATGCTTGCCGAAGAATTTCTCCGACGCCGCCTCGATGCCGAACACGCCGGCGCCGAAATACACCCGGTTGAGATAAAGCGTGAGGATCTGGTCCTTGGAGTAACGCGACTCCAGATAGACCGCCAGCATCGCCTCCTGCACTTTGCGGTCGAAGGTGCGCTCAGGGTCCAGGAACAGATTCTTGGCCAGCTGCTGCGTCAGCGTGGAGCCGCCTTGCACCACATGGCCCGCCATCATGTTGCGCAGGCTGGCGCGTGCCAGCCCGATGGGATCGATGCCGAAATGATGGCGGAAGCGGCGGTCCTCGATGGCGATGAAGGCGTTGGGCACATAGGCGGGAAGTTTCGCGGCATCGACGGCGGCGCCTTGCGTCAATCCGCGCCGCGCCACCAGGCGCCCGTGATCGTCCAGGATGGTGACGTCGCGGGGCGCGGCGGCGGCCGTCAGGTTGCGCACATCCGGCAGGTCCGAGACGAAATGCGACCACACGATCGCGCCGAACAACACGCCCCAGACCAGGAGCATCACCAGCGCATAAGGCCAGATCCGCCGCTTGGGTGGCGGCGCCGGTTCGAAATATTCCTCTTCGAAATATTCGTCCTCGTCGTCGTAAACCACGGGCGTCGGCGGAGCCGCCCGCCGGTAGATGCGGGGCTCGCCGTCGTCATGGAAGTCGGAAGGAGGACGCTTTCTGCCCATGCGCAATGGTGGCGAATCAAAGGTTAACGAGCGTTAAAGAATTTATTAACCACCGGAGCACCGGCCAGGAAAAGTGGGAGCCGCGAAGCGGCGAGCGGTTTTCCGAGCGGCGCCGGAGGCGCCCTTAAAATAATTGGGCGCATCCGCGCCCGGGGCCGTGCGACCATCGAAAATGTTTCCTGCTTAGGAGAGGCGATAGCCGCCCTCTTCCGTCACCAGGATGCGGGCCTCGCCGGGATTCTCCTCGATCTTGCGGCGTAGCCGATAGATGTGGGTCTCCAACGTGTGGGTGGTGACGGCGGGGTTGTAGCCCCAGACCTCGTGCAGCAGCACGTCCCGCGCCACCGTGGCGCCCGCGGCATGCAGGAATTTCAGGATGTCGGTTTCCTTTTCCGTCAGCCGCACTTTGCGCGGGCCCTGGGTGAGGAGCTTGGCGCCGGGACGGAACAGATAAGGTCCGATCGGCACGGGCACATCGTCGCTGGCGGCATGACGGCTGAGATACTGGTTGAGCCGCGCCAGAAGGTCGGCAAAGCGGAACGGCTTTTCCAGATAGTCGGCGGCCTGCGGCGGCGCCTGCCTGTCCGACAGAAGCAGGACCGGCCCGTCGAAATCCTGCATCTTCAATTCGCGCGACAGGGCGTCGCCCGCCCCGTCCGGCAGGCTTTGGTCGATGATGGCCAGATCGTAGCCGCCCTCTTTGGCCCGCTCCCGCGCCTCGGCCGCGCTGCCGGCTTCGACCACGGCATAAGCGCCCTCCCGCGCCAGCTGTTCGGCCAGCGAGGCACGCAGCACGGCGTCATGATCCACCAATAAAACGCGCTTGGCGCTGGCCATATCACTCTTGGGTTCCGGGGCGGGGGGAGACTAGCGCGATTTGGCCCCCGCCAAAAACATAAGGATCGGCAAATTTTGCCGCGCCGCCTTCCCGGAAGCCGATGAAATTCCAGCAATAAAGCCATTTTTCTGCTGGCAGGGGCCTTGCTTGGGGTGAGGCGATGAGCATCGACGCCGCCCGCCCCGTCGCCGCGCCGCCCATACCGGCGGACGGGACGGCCGCGTCCAAGGGGTCCTCGTACTGGGATTTCTCGTTCCACAATCTGCTGTCGATCATCAATCCCTTGGAACACCTGCCCGTCATCGGCACGCTCTGCCGCGCCATCACCGGCACCCATATCGGGGTGCCAGAACGGATCGCGGGCGATGCGCTGTATGGCGGGTTGTGGGGTGCGGTCTCCGGCGCCGCCGATGCCGCCTTTGAAGCGATCACGGGCAAGGATTTCGGCAGCACCATCCTGGCGCTGTTCACCGGCCATCATCCTGACAAGGCCGTTGCCAGCAACGCCAAAGCGCCCGTGCAGGCGCCGGACGTTCAACCCACCGACATGACCGCCGACATGATGGCGCTGCAGGCCTCGCTCGATGCCAAGGGCGTGGACGTCGATCTGGCCCGCCGGGCGATGTCGGCCTATCGCCGATCCATCGCCTTGCCGGACATGGCGCTCCGCACCCAGGTTGCCGCCGCCACAAGTTGAGTTAAGCTCGGGCGCATGGATCTGATCGTTTCCAATTCCGCCGCCGGCCCGGTGATGAACTGGGGCGCGGGCCCGCGCCGCTGCGCCATCGGCCCGCATGGCATGGGCCAGAAGAAGGAAGGCGACGGCAAGACGCCCATCGGCGTTTTCCCGCTGCGTCAGGTCTTCTGGCGCACCGACCGCACGGAAAAGCCCAAAACGATTTTGCCCGCGCGCGCGCTGGTGCCCGAAGACGGCTGGTGCGATGCGCCGGGCGATCCCAACTACAACAAGCTGGTCAAGCATCCCTATCCCGTCAGCGCCGAGCATCTGTGGCTGGACAGCCATGTCTACGACATCATCGTTGTGGTGGGCTTCAATGACGATCCGGTGGTGCAGGGCGCGGGCAGCGCGATCTTCCTGCATCTGGCGCGCGAGGGTTACACGCCCACGGCGGGCTGCGTGGCGCTCACCGATCACGACCTGCGCGCGGCGCTGGCCCAGTTCCGCGCCGGCGACAAGCTGAAGATCACAGGGTGAGCAACGGCCCGTAGGGACGAAATGGTCCGGTGGACCATTTCGAGTTGCGAACGCCGCGAGCCCAAGCGAGCGGCCGGGTAGATCCGAAAAGACTCCCCATGGCCGGCCTTGAGCCGGCCATCCAGGACTACAAGCACGAGTCTTGTTCCTTGGATGGGCGGATCGAGCCCGCCCATGGAGAGTAATAGAAACAGCGCGCTTAAATTTTGGGCCTTTCGCCAAAAATCGCGCTGCCCACCCGCACATGGGTGGCGCCGAAGCGGATCGCCATTTCGAAATCCCCGCTCATGCCCATGCTGAGTTCGCTGAGCCCATTCTCCTTCGCCAGCTTGGCGAGGAAAGCGAAATGCGGCGCCACATCGTCTTCGACGGGCGGGATGCACATCAACCCGATCAGCGGCAATTCCAGCTTGCGGGCATAGGCGATCAGGGCTTCGGTTTCGGCGGGCAGCACGCCCGCTTTCTGCGGCTCCTCGCCGGTATTCACTTGTATGAACAATTGCGGGCACCGGCCGCTTTTGTCGCGCTCCGCCGCCAGGGCATCGGCCAGGCGGGTGCGGTCCAGAGTCTGGATGGCGTCGAACAGCGCCGCCGCATCCTTCACTTTGTTGGTTTGCAATGGGCCGATCAGATGCAATGTGAGGTCGGGAAATTCCGCTTTCAGCTGCGGGAATTTGCCTTGCGCCTCCTGCACCCGGTTTTCGCCGAACAGGCGCTGGCCGGCGGCGATGGCTTCGCGGATGCCGGCTTCGCTCACGGTCTTGCTGACCGCGACCAGCTTGGTTTGCGGGGCGGGCGCGATCGCCGCCTTCCGTGCCGCGTCGATGCGGGCCAGTATGTCGGCCAGATTCTCTGGGATGCTCATGACGGCCGCGAATCTAGCAAGAGCCGCCGCCCGCCTCAACGCAGGTTTGCTGGCGTTGGTGACGGATGACGAGCGGCTGCCCGATCCCGTGAAGGCGGCGCGGGCTTTGCCCAAAGGCAGTTTGGTGATCGTGCGTTCGCGCGATGCCAAACGCCGCCACACGCTGGGCGAGATATTGCAGGCACAGACTCATGGCCTGATTCTGCTGGCGGCGGACGATCCGGTTCTTGCGGACAGGCTGCACGGTCTGCATCTGCCGGAAGTCCGCGCCCGCGATGCGGCGCATTGGCGTGCGCTGCGGCCTGCTTGGGTGATCACGGTGGCGGCACACTCTCCGCGCGGGCTGCATGCGCCTTATGCCGATGCGGCGCTGCTGTCGCCGGTGTTCGCCACCAAGAGCCATCCGCAGGCAAAAATCTTGACTGCCGTGCGGGCACGGCTGATGGCGCAACGCGCCTTGCTTCCCATATTGGCGCTGGGCGGCGTCACGGCGCGCAACGCCGCGCTGCTGCCAGGCTTCTCCGGCATCGCGGCGATAGAGAGTCTGGGAGCATCGGCCAGGAAAAGTGAGAGCCGCGAAGCGGCGAGCGGTTTTCCGTCCGGACGTGCGACCTAACAAATCAAACGTGCAGATTGAGATGCAGGAAGCCTGCATTCATGTTGAGACGCGGCCCGCCATTGAAGAAAGCGCCGCTGCTCCGCGCATAATCCAGCCGTTGCCAGCCGCCGGTGATCTGCCAGTTATTGTTCAGCACATAGCCCAGCGACGCCTGATACCCGTTCAACTCCAGGCGCGGCAGCCCGGCAGGACTGCCCGCGACCGCGTTGCCAACTTCGACGCCCCAGACCCAGCTTCCATAGGTGGCGGCGGCGCTCACATGCAGCGCGCGAGTGGTGGCGCCGTCGAAGCTCTGCGTGATGTCGAAGGCATAGGCATTGCTGTGGCGGTATGAGCCGCCCAGCGACAGGCTGAGTTCGTCATCGACCACATAGTCGGCGCGAAGCCCGGCGCCCAAGTCGCTCACGCCTTCCTGGCGTCCCAGCTTGTGCTCGCCCCTTCCTTCGGCGATGCCGCCATAACCGGTGAGGTTGACCGGTCCGAAATCGGTGGAATAGCGCAGGCCCGCTTCCCAGATCGCCGCCTGGCGTCCGGGCACATCCGGCCCGGCCGTGAGAAAGGGCAGCACCTGTTTGCCTTGGTTGGGCGTGAAGGAAAGGGCCAGTTGCGCCCCGAACAGGGCCGGGCTGACATAGGCGAACTTGGCGTAGTTGGAGGATGCGCCCACCGCGGTGCGCAGCGCGAACAGGTCGGTCGCGGCATGGCCGGTGACGGGATCGCGGAAGAATGTGGTCTGGGGATCGTCCAGCGACACCTGCGCATCCACTTTGGGGCCGCCCGCCGCCACCACATAGCCCGCGCCGTCGGTCTGGCCGATCTCGACCCGGCCAAGCCCGGTGCGGACTTCGCCGAAGACCTTCTCGAAGAAATCCCCGCCATAGCGGCCGCGCGACAAAGCATCGCTGACCGCCAGGGTCGCGTTCAGTCCCAGCGACAGGCCGCTGTCGTAATCGCGGTGCAGCCGGGGCATCAGCTTGGCCGACCCGGACAGACCAGGCTGGCGCTTGAGGTTGGAGTCGAAAACCGCCCCGCTGGCGGTCCCGCCCACGGAAAGCTGGGCGTCGCCGATTTCGGCCTGAAATTGGGGGAGGCTGGGAATATCCAGCGCCAGGGCGGGCACGGGCAGTGCCAGCCCGGCCAGGATTAACGCCGTGCCCGCGCCGCCCGGGGCGCACAAATTGCTTTTTTGAAATCCCAGCCTGCTCATAAGCCCTTCTAACATAAGCCAAACCGGGACGCTTGCGACAAGGCGCGCGCCGTTGCACGGGGGGCCCGCTGCCAGTATAAGCCGAGACAGCCAGGGGTTGGACGGTAACCCTGACGGGCCCGTCGAAGGAACGAAACCTGATGCGAATCCTGCCGATTTTGCTATGCGCGGCCGCGCTGCCCGTCCTGGTGGCCTGTGGCAGCGACAAGACCAGCACCGACATGGAAACCGGCGCCACCATCGTGGCGGGCGGCACGGGCAAGATGACCCTGGGGGTCAATTCCTATCTCTGGCATGCGGCCCTGGACACCATGTCCTTCATGCCGCTGGCCAGCGCCGATCCCTTTGGCGGGGTGATCATCACCGACTGGTATGTGGCACCCGGCGCCCCGGACGAGCGGCTGAAAGTCACCATCTACATCATGGACCGGAACCTGCGGGCCGACGGGCTCAAGGTCGTGGTCTTCCGCCAGACCCGCGCCGCGGGCGGCTGGAGCGACGCCACGCCCAACCCCGACACGGCGCACAAGCTGGAAGATTCCATTCTCACCCGCGCGCGCGAATTGCGTCTGGCGACTTTGAATCCGCGCGCGTAGATATAAGGCCAAGCCTGTTTTACGGGCTGCTGGAGCGGGCCCAGGAAAAGTGTAAGCGGTTTTCCGTCCGGGCCCGCGACCAATATAAGGGCACGAACGAAAGGCTTGCTGCATGGCGCGTTACAACGCCAAGGAATCCGAAAAACACTGGCAGAGCGAATGGGAACGGCATCAGCTGTTCAAGACCCCCGAGCATGGCGACAAGCCCAAATGCTATGTGCTGGAGATGTTCCCCTATCCGTCGGGGCGCATCCATATGGGCCATGCGCGCAATTACACGATGGGCGATGTCATCGCCCGCTTCCGCCGCGCCCAAGGTTATAATGTGCTGCATCCGATGGGCTGGGATGCCTTCGGTCTTCCCGCAGAAAACGCGGCGCGCGACAAGGGCGTAAGCCCCCGCGACTGGACCTATGAGAATATCGCGCATATGCGCGAAGGCCTGAAGATGCTGGGCCTATCCCTGGACTGGACGCGCGAATTCGCCACCTGCGATCCGGAATATTATCACCAGCAGCAGAAGCTGTTCCTGCAATTCTATAAGGCCGGCTTCGTCTATCGCGGCGAAGCGGACGTGAATTGGGATCCGGTCGACCAGACCGTGCTCGCCAACGAGCAGGTGATCGACGGGCGCGGCTGGCGCTCCGGCGCGGTGGTGGAACGGCGCAAGCTGTCGCAATGGTTCTTCAAGATCACCGCCTTCGCGGAAGAACTGCTGGCCGCGCTGGATACGTTGGACCAGTGGCCGGAAAAAGTGCGCATCATGCAGCGCAACTGGATCGGCAAGAGCGAAGGCCTGAAATTCCAGTTCACTTTGTCCGACGGCGGAAAGCTGGATGTTTTCACCACCCGGCCCGATACCTTGTTCGGCGCCAGCTTTGTCGGCCTCTCCCCCGATCATCCGCTCACCCAGGAATTGGCCAAGACGGATTTGAAGCTGCAGGATTTCATCGCCGAATGCCGCAAGACCGGCACGGCGGAAGCGGAAATCGAGAAGGCGGATAAGCTGGGCTACGACACCGGCCTCACCGCCGCCCATCCGTTCGATCCCAACTGGAAGCTGCCGGTGATGGTGGCCAATTTCGTGCTGATGGGCTACGGCACCGGCGCCATCTTCGGCTGTCCGGCGCACGACCAGCGGGACTTGGATTTCGCCCGCAAATATGGGCTTTCCGTGATTCCGGTGGTGGTGCCGTCCGATGCCGACGCCAAGACCTTTTCCGTCGGCACCGAGGCGTATGTCGGTCCCGGCAAGCTGGCGAACTCACAATTCCTCGACGGCATGACGGTGGAAGCGGCCAAAGCCGAAGTCGCCGCGCGCCTCGAAAAGGCGGGCATCGGCGAGCGCACGGTGAATTACCGGCTGCGCGATTGGCTGGTGTCGCGCCAGCGGCCCTGGGGCTGCCCGATCCCGATGGTCCATTGCGCGAAGTGTGGCGTGGTGGCGCTGAAAGAAAGCGACCTGCCGGTCTTGCTGCCGGAGAAGATCGATTTTTCGAAGAGCGGCAATCCGCTGGATCGCGACCTTAACTGGAAGAATGTCACCTGCCCCGAATGCGGCGGCCCGGCCCATCGCGACACCGACACGCTCGATACGTTCGCGGACTCGTCCTGGTATTTCGCGCGCTTCTGCGATCCGCACGCGCGAGAGCCGGTGAACAAGGACGCGGCCGATTACTGGATGCCGGTGGATCAATATATCGGCGGCATCGAGCATGCGATCCTGCATCTGCTCTATGCCCGTTTCTTCACCCGCGCCATGAACCGGCTGGGCCTGATCGGCATTCAGGAACCCTTCGCGGGCATGTTCACCCAAGGCATGGTCTGTCACGAAACCTATCGCGACGCCGATGGCTGGGTGACGCCCGACGAAGTGGTGAAGGAAGGGGGCAAGGCCTATCGCAAGGACAATCACGCGCCGGTGGAAATCGGCTCGTCGGAAAAAATGTCCAAGTCGAAAAAGAATGTGATCGCGCCCGAAACGATCATTGCCGATTACGGCGCCGACACCATCCGCTGGTTCATGCTGTCGGATACCCCGCCGGAACGCGACATCGAATGGACCGATGCGGGCGCCGAAGGCTGCTGGCGTTTCGTCCAGCGGGTCTGGCGCCTAGTATCCACTGCAGAAGGGCTAGCGCCAACGGGCGCAAAAATTCCGGCTGACTTGGATGAATATTCGCTAGGAGTGCGCCGAGTCGTTCATCGCAGAACCGCGGAAATAACAGATCACCTGCAGAATCTTCGGTTCAATCGCGCCGTTGCCTCCATTTATGAACTCGCAACGCTAACGGGTAGCTTGAACGAGAAGCATAATGGTGCAGTTAAACGAGAAGCTTTAGAGGCGTTAGTGCTGCTTATGGCGCCGATGATGCCGCATCTGGCGGAAGAGTGCTGGCGAGCTTTGGGGCATGAATCTTTTGCGGCGCAGGCTCCGTGGCCACAATTTGATCCGGGAATTATTGCTTCGAACGTCGCTAATATTCCGATCCAAGTGAATGGAAAATTGCGCGCTAACATGGAGATAGTAATCGGAACAAGCCAAGAAGAGGTTCTAGCTAAAGCGTTGGCCTTTGATGCTATTGTGAGAGCAATGGAAGGAAAGCCGCTAAAAAAGATCATTTACGTACCCAATCGAATTGTTAACATCGTGGTATGAAGCGGGTTTTGCTCATCGCGTCCGCCTGTCTCGCCGTCTCCGGATGCGGGTTCCATCCGCTGTACGACACCCGGTTGCAGCCGCAGCTGTCATCGATCTATGTCGAGCCGCTGGAAGGCCGCGACGGCTACACCTTGCGCAATACCCTGATCGATCTTCTGGGGTCCGACGGGCGCGAAGCGGGCAAGGCCTATCACCTCACCCTGACGCTGAATCAGGTGAGCAACGGCGTCACCTTGCAGAACGACGCCACCATCACCCGTTATAACGACACGATCACCGCCACTTACGTGCTGACCGATGCCCGGGGCACCGAGATCACGCGCGGCTCCCAGACCAGCCTGTCCTCCTTCAACGTCTCCAGCTCGCCCTATTCGACCTTGGCCGCGCAGCAGGATTCGGATCGCCGCGCCGGCGACGATCTGGCCGACCGCATCCGCATGGATCTGGGCGTGTTCTTCAGCCGGCGCAAATGATCGTCAAGACGCAAGACGCGGATCGCTTCGCCGCCAATCCGCCCAAGACATTGCGCGTGGTGCTGGTGTTCGGTCCCGATGCGGGCCTGGTGCAGGAGCGGGCCGAAAAGCTGCTGAAAAGCGTGGTTCCCGATCTCACCGATCCGTTCAATGTCGCGGATCTCAACGAAAGCGTTTTGTTGTCCGATCCCGCCCGGCTGGCCGATGAAGCCGCGGCCATTTCGATGATGGGCGGGCGCCGCGTGGTCCGGGTGCGGGGCGCGGGCAACAATCTCACCGATTTGTTCGAGCAGTTTCTGGACGACGAAGACCGCACCAGCGACACGCTGGTGGTGGTGGAAGCGGGCGACCTGTCCAAGGGCACGGGCCTGCGCAAACTGTTCGAAAGCGACGACAAGGCCGCCGCCATCGCTTGTTACGCCGATACCGCCCGCAATCTGGAAGACGTGGTGCGCGACGCCATGCGCGCCGCTGGCCTTTCGATTGCTCCCGATGCCTTGGCCGATGCGGTGTCGCGGCTGGGCTCGGATCGCGGCGTCACGCGCCGCGAGCTGGAAAAGCTGGCGCTTTACGCCCAAGGCCAGAAAAGCGTCAGCCTGGAAGATGTTCGCGCCGTGATGGGCGATGAGGCCGAGGCCCGCGCCGAGGAAGCCTCGGATGCGGCGGGCAATGGCGATTTCGCCCGCCTCGACCTGGCGCTGGAACGGCTCTGGACCGCGGACGCCTCGGTGGCCCAGATCCTGCGCGGCGCCATGGGCCATTTCCAGCGCCTGGCCTCGGTGCGCGAAAGCGTCAATCGCGGAGAAAGCCTGGAGACGGTGATCCGCCGCCAGCGCCCGCCCATCCATTTCCTGCGCGAGCAATCCTTCAAGGCCCAAGTCAATCGCTGGAGCGATGAAAGGCTGGCGGATGCGCTCGATATGCTATTGGAAGCCGAAGCGCTCAGCCGCACCACGGCGGTGCCCGCCGAAGCGGTCTGCGGCCGCACGCTCATGAACATTGCCGCCCTGGCGAAAGCACGCTGATGTTAAAGGTACGCATAATCCCCTGTCTGGACGTGAAGGACGGCCGCGTCGTCAAGGGCATCAATTTCGAACAGCTGCGCGACGCCGGCGATCCGGTGGAGCAGGCCATCGTCTATGACGCCGCCGGGGCCGACGAGCTTTGCTTCCTCGACATCACCGCCAGCCATGAAGCGCGGGGCACCTTGCTGGATGTGGTGCGGCGCACGGCGGAAGTCTGCTTCATGCCGCTGACGGTGGGCGGCGGGGTGCGCACTCTGGAAGACATACGCGCGCTGCTGCTGGCAGGCGCCGACAAAGTCTCGATCAACACCACAGCGGTGGAGCGGCCCGAATTCGTGCGCGAGGCGGCGGAGAAATTCGGCAGCCAGTGCATCGTCGCGGCGATCGACGCCAAACAGGGCACGCACGCCCACAACGGGCCGCCCTTTGAGGTCTTTACGCATGGCGGGCGCCGCGCCACCGGCATCGACGCGGTCGCGCATGCGCAAAAGCTGGTGGCGTATGGCGCGGGCGAGATCCTGCTCACCTCCATGGATCGCGACGGCACCAAGTCCGGCTACAATATTCCGCTCACCCGTGCCGTCAGCGATGCGGTGCATGTGCCGGTGATCGCTTCGGGCGGCGTCGGTTCGTTGGACGATCTGGTCAAAGGTGTCACCGAAGGCCATGCCAGCGCGGTGCTGGCGGCGTCGATCTTCCATTTCGGCGAAGCCAGTATCGCGCAGGCCAAGGCCGCTCTTGCCGCTGCCCATATCCCGGTCCGCCCGGTATAGCGGCCGGCCTGCGTTGTTTAAGGCGCGCATCCGCGCGCGGGTGCGAAAGCGGCGCGGGCCAAAGCCGGGCTTCCGGTGCGCGCCGCCTGAACGCTGCTTGCATTCGCGGAGGCCCGGCCTAAATTCGCGGCCATGGACGATCCGCGCCCCGCTTCCATTCATTCCTTGTCGCGCCGTGGCCTGGGGCCGGCCCAGCCGGTAAAGGCGCGGCCGCCGCGCATCAATCGCGCCATGCGGCCGGAAGATGCTTTCCGCGCCACCTTGTCGGATTGCCTGGCGCAGATGACGGCCAACGCCGCCACCGTGCGCGCGGGCCGCTCCGTCGAAGGCTTGCATCAGCTGCGCGTGGCGCTCCGGCGCCTGGAAGTGGTGCTGAAAGCCTTCGGGGAAGAGTTCCAGCAGGGATGGCTGGACGATCTGCGCGGCCGCGCCAAAATCCTGTCCAGCCGGCTCGGCCCGGCCCGGGACCTGGATGTCTTCATCACCCAGCTTCTGGATGCCCCCGCCGAGGAAGGCGACCGCGAAGCCTTTGCCCATTTGCGCGACCGCATGGAGCAGATGCGCGCCCGCGCCTGGAAACAGGCGGTGGATTGCGTCAACGGCGCCGATTTTGGCCTCCTGGCGGAAGACATTGCCGGGCTGGCGCATTCGCGCCTGCCCATGTCGCCCGACACAAGGCTGGACCGGGTTGCGGCGCGGCTGCTGGGCCGCCAGCAGAAGCGGGCGGTCAAGCGGGGCCGCAAAGCCAAAAGCTGCGAAGAGGGCGACCTGCACCGGCTGCGCATCGCGCTCAAGAAGCTGCGCTACACCGCCGAATTTCTCGCGCCGCTTTATCCGAAAAAGAATGTCCGCCGCTATGTGAAACAGCTGCGGGGGCTGCAGGAGCATCTGGGCGCGATCAATGATATCGCCCATGTCCGCGCCGCCATGACGGCGATGCTGCGGGAAACCGACGGCAAGCGCGCCCATCCCGGCGAGCGTTATGCGGCAGGTCTGGTGGCGGGCTGGTACCGGGCCCGGCGGCCCCGGATCGCCAAACAGGCGTTGAAGCGCTGGAAGCGGTTCCGCAAGATCACGCCGTTCTGGGAATAAGATCCACATTCAAGGCGTGCAAACTGGGCACGCCTTCGGGCGTCAGATTCAAAATCAGCACCTTGGACACGTCCAGGTCGGGCGGCATCGGCATCGCCATGTCCCATCCCGTCGCCAAGGTATAGGCCGCGCGCAAAACACCCAGATGCGCCACCGCGATGGCGTCGCGCTCCTGGCGCGCCACATCGTTCAGGAAAGCCGCCACCCGCGCATGCAGTTCTGCCGTGGATTCGCCGCCGGGCGGCCGGAACGCGTCTCCCTGTTCGGAACCCGCCCGGCGGAATGCATCCTCGCCATCGCGGGCCAGGATGGCCGCGCGGCTGAGGCCTTCCCAGTCGCCCCAATTCTGCTCCATCAGCCGCGCGTCCCAGGTCGCGTCGATGAGGCCCAAGGCTTCGGCGGTCTGGCGGGCGCGGCGCGAGGTGCTGACGAAGACGCGTGCCTCGCCGAAAGGCGGCGGCGGAAGAAGCCCCCGCATCTTTTCGATGCCGTCGTCGCTCAAAGGAATGTCGGTGTGGCCCTGGATGCGGCCTTGTGCGTTCCACAAAGTCGGGCCGTGACGGAGCAGGGCGAGCTTCATGGAGCGTCGGCCAGGGAAAGTGGGAGCCGCGGCAGCGGCGAGCGGTTTTCCATCCGGCCGCGCGACCGTTTCATATGTCCAACTCCACGATCACCGGCACATGGTCGGAAGCTTTCTGCCAGCCCCGCATTTTCTTCAGGATGGTCTGCGATTTCAGCGCGCCCTTCAGTCCGGGGCTGAGCCAGACATGGTCCAGCCTGCGGCCCCTGTCCGACGCTTCCCAGTCGGCGGCGCGATAGCTCCACCAGGAATAGATTTTCTGGTCCGGCGGAATGAGCGCGCGGGTGGCGTCGGTCCATTCGAACGCGGCCTGCGCTTCGCCCAGCAATCGCGTCTCCACCGGCGTATGGCTCACCACGTCCAAAAGCTGCTTGTGGCTCCAGACATCGTTTTCCAGCGGCGCCACATTCAGGTCGCCCACCAGCATGACCGGGTTTTTGCGCTGGGCTTTGCGCCTGCCGAAGACCCGCTCCATCTCGCCCAGAAAGTTCAGCTTGTGGGCGAATTTGTCGTTCTTGTCGGGATCGGGAATGTCGCCGCCCGCGGGCACATAGAAATTGTGCAGCTCCAATCCATTCTCGAACGTCACGCCCATGTGCCGGGCATGGCCTTCGCGACAGAAATCCTGGGTGCCGGTCTTGGCGAAGGGCAGGCGCGAGATCACCGCCACTCCGTGATAGGCCTTCTGGCCATGGATGGCCTGGTGCTCATAGCCCAGCTTGGCCAGGGGCAGCTTGGGGAAGAGTTCGTTGATCACCTTGGTTTCCTGCAGGCACAGCACGTCGGGCTGATGCTCGCGCAAAAAGCGGGTCACCAAGTTGATCCGGTGGCGCACCGAATTGATGTTCCAGGTGGCGATTTTCACGGTATGCAACCCTCCCATGCTGCAAATGCACAAAAGCGAGGGTTCCGGGAGATTTTGATAAAAATCATTTCAAAACAATATGTTAGTTATGATTTTGACGCAATAATGTTGCGCAATCTTGCGAGAAGCTTCTCTTGTTTTGCTCCGTACACTGCCCATATTGCAGTGCAGCGTAAGGTTCCGGAGTGATTTTGGAACCGCGTTGCCGAAGGAGTTTCTCATGAGCGTTCTTTCCAAACCTGTCGAAGCCAGCAGCTATTTTGGCAGCTTCATCGTCGAATCGCTGAACGGCACCCTGATCGTTCTAAGCGCTTTGCTGGCGCTCGCCACTGTGGCGGTTGTCGCCTGATGCATCCAGCGGCCAACGGGCTTTCGGGCTGACATCGAGCGGATCGCGTTCCCCCAGCGCGAAACGCTCCAGCCCGGCCCAGGCGATCATGGCCGCATTGTCCGTGCAGTAGCGGGGGGGCGGAACGCGGATCTCGAAACCGTGCTGGTCCGCCAGTTTTGCAAGTGCCGATCCGATGGCCGCATTGGCGGCAACCCCGCCGGCGACCACCAGGGCCGGGCGCGGCGTGTCCGGAAAATCCTCGCGGAAGCGCGCCAGGGCATGGGCCGTGCGATCCCGCAATATGTCGATTGCCGCCGCCTGGAACGATGCGCAGGCATCATCGATATTCACTTGGTTCTGCGTCACCAACTGGCGCACCGCCGTCTTCAAACCCGAAAAGGAAAAATCCATTCCGGCCCGTCCCAGCAAGGGACGCGGCAGGGCATAGGCGCGCGGATTGCCCCGCGCCGCATGGCTTTCGACATTCGGGCCGCCGGGATAGGGCAGGCCCAATATCTTCGCGGTCTTGTCGAAGGCCTCGCCCACCGCATCGTCCATGGTGGTGCCGTAGAGCCGATATTTTCCCACATCCGCCGCCGCCAGCAATTGGCAATGACCGCCCGACACCAGCAGCAGCAGGAACGGAAAATCCACGCCGTCGGTCAGCCGTGCCGTCAGCGCGTGGCCGGCCAGGTGATTGACCGCGATCAGGGGCTTGCCGCTGGCCAGCGCCAGCGCCTTGGCCGTGGTCAGCCCCACCATCACCCCGCCGATCAGGCCGGGACCGGCCGTGGCGGCAATGGCGTCGATCTCATCTAAGGAAATACCGGCATCGCCCAGGGCCCGTTCGATCAGGCCGTCCAGGATTTCCAGGTGCGCGCGGCTGGCGATCTCCGGTACCACGCCGCCATAAGGCGCATGGGCTTCGGTCTGGCTGAACACGACATTGGAAAGAATCTGCCCCGGCCCCGGCGGCAGCCCGCGCACCACCGCGGCGGCGGTTTCATCGCAGCTGGTTTCCAGGCCTAATATCGTCAGGTTATTCAAATTCCACATGCCTCGCTAAGAGCGTCTCCCTTAGACCAGCGGCGGCAATTGCGAAAGTGATGCAACGAGATGCGGATTCTTGTCACAAGGCCGGCGGAAGATGGCGCGGAAATCGCCCGTCTTTTGGCGGATATGGGGCATGAAGGCCTGCTGGCGCCGCTGCTGACCGTCCAGATATTCGATGGCCCGAAGCTGACGCTTGACGGGGTGCAGGCCGTGCTGGCCACCAGCGCCAATGGCGTGCGGGCGCTGGCGGCCCGCAGCGATGCGCGCGATCTGCCCCTGTTCGCGGTGGGACCGCAGACCGCGGACGCCGCCGCGCGTGCCGGATTTGTCCGCATACGGAATGCCGGGGGCGATGCGGCGGCGTTGGCCAATGCCATTCCCGGCTGGGCGGATCCCATAGCGGGCGCATTGCTTCACGTCGCGGGTGCGGAAAGCGGCGGCGGCCTGGCCGAAGCGCTGGCGGCCAAAGGCTTTACCGTCCGGCGGGAAAATCTGTATCGGGTCGATGCCGCCGCGCGGCTGCCGGATACCGCCGTCCGGGCGCTGGAAGACCGCTCCATCCAGGCCGCCCTGTTCTTCTCTCCCCGCAGCGCCGCGATTTTCGCCGATCGGGTGGCGCAGGCCGGGCTGCCCACCGCCGGGATGACGGCGGTCTGCATCAGCGCCAAGACTGCGGACGCCCTTCGGGGGCTTTCGTTCGCGGACATCAGGATCGCGGCGGCCCCTCATCAGGCCGCACTTCTGGCCTGCCTTTAAACCCTCCTTAAGGGTCGCTAGTACAACCTCAAATTGTATACGGCACTTAGTACTTCCCCTTGGTTGGCCCCGGACCTCCCCCGGCACCCGGGTGCCGGCCCAGCCTGGAGCGGATGACGAAAGCCTCGTCATCCGCTCTTTTTTGGCGGAAATGGCGGCCGCTCCGGCCTTGACCTCCCCTGCTGCAACGCCACACTTCCCCCATGCAAGGTAAGGCGCTGGCGAATACCGAGGATTTTGGCGGACCCGATCCGGTGGCCATGCCGGGACGGCTCTATCACCAGCAGCAGCAACAGCAACAATGACCAAAGCGGCGCAAGCGCGAACTGGAAGGCAGGTTGGAAGTGGAGGGGTTCCCGCTCCGCTGGAGCCTGCGCAGCGAACAGATCTGGGATCCCCATGGCGATCACCTGGGCCTGCGTCTGTCGGTCGAGCGCACGGACGAAGCGCACCGCGAATTGATCCTGGAATTTCCCTTCAAGGAAATGCCCGGCGGCAAGACCGAGCGGCCCGATGTGGACCGCGAAGGCCTGGCCGACATCATCCGCCGCGCCATCGATGCGGGCTGGAAGCCCAAATCGCGGGGCCGGCCCTTCACCTTTCAGGTCTAGCGGGCGAAATCCGAAAGTGCGGCGCTGACATCCGGCATCAAGGCGGCCCAGTCGGCGAAACCTTTGGGCGTCATCACTCGCGTGTCCGCATACCAGGGATATTCGTCGGTCCCCAGCTGCGGCCAGGTGCGACCCGCGGCAAGAAACCAGACCTTGGCGCCCACGCTGGCGGCCGTTGCTGCGGCGGCGGTCGGCGCCGACAAGACCAGATCCAGCGCCGCACAGAGGGCGGCGGTGCCGTCGATATCGTTGCGCAAATCCAGGCCTTCGATCTGGTGAATAGTGACGCCATGCATGTCGCGGGCGCGGGCGATCTCCTCGGCACAATCGCCATATTGGAGATTGATGAAGCTGACGCCTTCGGTTTTCAGGACCGGCGCCCAGCCATCGATCGGACTGAAATATTTGGCGCGCTTGGCCTCCAGCATCATCGAGCGCCAGCAGACGCCGACCTTCTTGCCGGGCAGCTTGGCCAACTGCGCCTTGAATTCCGCCACCCGCACGGGGTCGGGGACCAGGAACGGCTTGCGGGGAAAATCGGACAGCGCCTTGCGATAGACGGGCAGGGCCGAACCCATCGGCGCCCACATGTCGGGCTCGTTGCCGTCCGACGCGAAGGGAATGAGGCGCAGCGCCTTGTTGCCGTCCTTGTCGATCAGGGTGCGGTCGTCATAGGTGCCGACTTCGGCATCCGGGAAACTGCGCTGGAACAAGGTCACCAGGCGCGGATCGACCGCGATCTGCAACTTGCCGTCCGGCCCCAGATCGCGGATCACATCGGGCAGGATGTTGGCGAACATGAATTCGTCGCCCAATCCCTGTTCGCCCACCAGCAGAAGCTTCATCCCTTCCACCGGTTCGCCGTTCCAGCGCGGCGCCTTGATCATGTGGTGGAAATAGGCCCGGAAGCGTTCGCTGTTGCGGATTTCATATTCGCGGAAGCCTTCTTCCAGCTTGCCCGCCCCGATCAGGCAGATGCTGCGCGAATGCCGCGATTCCATTCGTTCGCTGGGATCGACCGCGAATTCCAGCGCCCGGTCGTAATTCTCCAGCGCTTCCTCCAGCTGGCCCAGATGCTGATAGGCATAGCCCAGATTGTGATAGCCGCGGGCAAAGCGCGGCTCCAGCCGCACCGCTTCGTTGTAAAAGACCAGGCTTTCCTCGGCGCGGCCTTCCTCGGCCAGCACCGTGGCCAGCGAATTCCACAGGATCGCTTCTTGCGGCATGCGATAGATCGCGGCGCGCAAAGTCTCGATCGCCATTTCCGCGCTGCCCAGGTCATACATGACGCTGCCCAGATTGTTGTAGCCCAGCGGCGATTGCGGGCACGCATCGACATAGAGCTGAAACATGCGGGCCGCGCCCTCGGTCATCTTCAGATTCCAGGCGGTGAGGCCCAGATTGATCAGAAGCTCCGGATCGTTGGGATCCAGTTCGAAGGCGCGTTCATACGTCACCAGCGCTTTGTGCAGATGCCCCATCCGTTCCAGCGCCATCGCCAACACGTGAAACGCCTTGGCATTGGTGGGGTCCATCTCCGAGGATTTGAGCGCCCATTGGCCCGCGCGCACGATCTCGCCGCGGCGCCACGCCTTGATGCCGCGCTTCAAAAGCAGATTGGAGCGATGACGCGCGATTTCGGCGGCGGCTTCGTCGGCCAGCTTTTCCAGCCGGTTGAGCGCCTCCATGCGGGCATCCACGCCGGTTAACGAATCGATACTTTTCAAGCTCGCGGCGGTGGCCATCGGTTGCGTCTTCCGGCTGAGAAATCTGCGGCCATCAAAGCATCTTATGTTTAACCGCGCGTGAACGATAAGCCGCGAACCGGCAGGCTTTTGTTAACCCTGCCGCGATATGGTCACAGTCATTGGACAGGCAAGGACCCCCCGCATGCCTCTGAAATTGTCGCTGAAACCCGGCGAGAAATTCGTGCTCAATGGCGCGGTGCTCGCCAATGGCGATAAGCGCACCAGCCTGGTCATCCAGAACAAAGCCTGCGTGCTGCGCGAAAAAGACATCATGCAGCCCAAGGACGCCAAAACGCCGGCGCGCCTGGTCTATCTGGCCATCATGATGATGTATCTGGACAGCGAAGGCCGCGAGGAACCGTATGACGAATTCGCGCTGCGCATGAGCGAGTTCATGGGCGCCATCAGAAACCGCGTCATCCTGGCCGCCTGCGTGGAAATCAGCCGGGATGTGAGCCAGGGCGCCTATTACAAGGCGCTGATCGCCTGCCGCAAGCTATTCGACTACGAACAGGAGCGACTGAATTATGACCCTTCAAGCGTATCAAAACGTCCAGCGCGTAGTTGAAGACCCGCGCGCGACGGAATATCGCCTGTTCGGTCAGGTGACGGGCGCGCTGCTGGAGGCCAAGAGCAAAAACGCCCAAGGCGCGCCGCTGGTCGAGGCGATCGACTGGAACCGGCGCATGTGGCGCACCCTGGCGGCCGATTGCATGGACGATCGCAACGCCTTGACCGCGGATCTGCGCGCCAAGATCGTGTCCCTGTCGCTCTGGGTATCGAAATACTCACGCCGCGTGACGCGCGAGAAGGCGCCGCTCGATCCGCTGATCGAGATCAATCGCGCCATCATGCAGGGCCTGCAGGCCAAAGTCGGATAAAGAGCAGCCAGGTTTCAGGGGGCTTCGAAAAGCCGGCGCGGAAACGCGCCGGTTTTTTTTGTTTCCCCCTCCGGCCTTCGCATTTTCTCCCCCTCTGCCCTTCGCATCGCAAGCGCTGCTACGGGCATCTCCCCCGCTAGCGCTTCGCGCGCGGGGGAGGCGGGCCTGTAAACGCTGCAACGGGCGCTTGATCGCGTTGGCTCCGGCTTTCTTCCCTCCGTGGCCGAAGGCCTGGCGGGGGAGTTCGGTAGCGACAGCGTACCGAACGTCTTCCGATGGCTTGCCCGCGTGGCAGACAGATGGGGGCAACATAAAAAGCGCGCGGCAAGTTCTGCCTCTTCGGCAAAACATGCCTAAGTCGCGCTCAGTGCCGTCAGAAATCTTCTAGTAAAATCAGCTACTTAAAAAGTTAAATCAGCGGAACCATTCTGGCACACCCGTTGCACTTGAGGGGGCAGGTCAAATGCCTTGGCACCGCAGAATGCGCGCCACCCCACCGAACGAAGTAATGGAGAAATCCCATGTCCTTTAGCGTCAACACCAACACCGGCGCGATGACGGCGCTGCAATATTTGAACGAAACGCAGGGTCAGCTTACACGGACCCAGAATGCCGTCAATTCCGGGTTGAAGGTTGCGTCCGCTAAAGACGATGGTGCGATTTACGCCATTGCCCAGAACCAGCGCGGCGCGATTGCGGGCTTCCAGTCGGTCTCCAGCAGCTTGAACAACGGCTTGTCCGCGATCGAAGTGGCGCTGTCCGCCGGCCAGTCGATTTCGGACCTGATGATCCAGTTGAAGCAGAAGGCGCTGTCCGCGGCCGACCCGTCGCTCGACACCGCCAGCCGTCAGGCCTTGAACTCGGACTTCACGGCCCTGCGCGATCAGATTTCCACCATCGTCAAGAACGCCGTTTTCAACAATTTCAACCTGGTCGACGGCACGACCACCAAGGTTCAGGCCTTGGCCTCGGCCGACGGCTCGCGCCGCATCACCACCATGGCGCAGAATATGAGTCTCAGCGGCAGCATCGTGACGCTCGCTTCCACGGCCACGGTTTCCACCCAGGCCAAAGCGTCGGCGCTGATCGGCACGATCCAGACCTCGCTCACCAACGTCAACGCGGCGCTCGCCAAATTGTCGGCCGGCGCGGCGAAGTTCTCGATCCAGGCGACCTTCACCCAGAAACTGGCCGACACCTTGACGTCGGGTCTGGGCAATCTGGTGGACGCCAACATGGCCGACGAAAGCGCCAGCCTCCAGTCGTTGCAGGTCAAGCAGCAGCTGGGCGTTCAGGCCCTGTCGATCGCCAACCAGGCGCCGCAGACCATCCTGTCGCTGTTCCAGAACGGCTGACGATCACTTCATCGCAGGAACGGCAAAGAGCGGCGCGCGAGCGCCGCTCTTTTTTTGTCTCCCCCTCCGGCCTTCGCACCGGTCGGCCGACAAAAGGTTCACTGAACCTTTTGTGACCGGCCTCCACGGTGCTACGGCCACCTCCCCCGTCAGCGTGCTGCGCACGCACGGGGGAGGCGGGCCTCGGCAGGCTGCAACAAGCGCTAGATCGCCTTGGCTCTAGCTTTCTTCCCCCGTGGCCGAAGGCCTGACGGGGGAGTTCGGTAGCGACAGCGTACTGAACGGCTTCCGAAGGCTTGCCTGAGGAAGACAGATGGGGGCATCAATATATTGATAAGCATGTTTCTTTACCGGAATTTTTCCAACAAAAGCGCCATGTCTTTTCGTCAAAGTGGAAATAATTGCCGTCTCCGCCCGGCAATATTTGCCGCGACGGGGAAAAAATTGCCGGGCAAGAAAATGCCGGGAAAATCTCCGCCGGAACCATTTTTCCGCATCGGCGCAAAATCGATGTTTAAGCGATTCTGAATCAGGTGCGGCACGGCGCTTGCCTATAGGTCCTCCGGGCAAAACGCCTAATGAGCCAAAGCGCTCAAGACCAGAACGGAGAGACCAATGACTTTTTCTGTCAATACCAATGCCGGCGCATTGACCGCGCTGCAATACCTCAGCGCGACTCAGGGTGCGTTGGCCAAGACCCAGAGCGCCATCAACAGCGGCTTGAAAGTGGCTTCCGCCCGTGACAACGGCGCCATCTACGCCATCGCGCAGAATCAGCGCGGTGCGGTTGCCGGCTATGCCTCGGTCATCAACTCGATCAACAACGCTACGTCCTCGGTCGATGTGGCGCTGTCGGCCGGTCAGTCCATTTCGGACCTGCTGATCCAGCTGAAACAGAAGGCCTTGTCCGCGGCCGACTCGTCGCTCGACACCGCCAGCCGTCAGGCTTTGAACTCCGACTTCACCGCGCTGCGCGACCAGATCAGCACAATCGTGAAGAATGCGGTGTTCAACGGCTTCAACCTGGTGGACGGTTCGACCACCCAGATCACGGCTCTGGCGTCTGCCGACGGTGCGCGTCGTATCACGACTTCGGCTCAGAATATGAGCCTGTCCGGTACCATCGTGACCTTGACGTCCACGGCCACGATTTCGACCCAGGCCAAGGCGTCGACCCTGGTCGCCACCATCCAGTCCTCGCTCACCAACGTCAACTCGGCTCTGGCCAAGTTGTCGGCCGGTGCCGCGAAGTTCTCGATTCAGGCGACGTTCGCCCAGAACCTGTCCGATACGCTGACCATCGGCATCGGCCATCTGGTGGACGCCAACATGGCGGAAGAAAGCGCGTCGCTGCAGTCGCTGCAGGTCAAGCAGCAGCTGGGCATCCAGGCGCTGTCGATCGCCAACCAGGCGCCGCAGACCCTCCTGGGCCTGTTCCAGGGCGGCTGATACGCCTGACGGAAAATGGCGGACGCGGATCTATTCGCGTCCGCCGCTTTTCCAGACTTTTCGAATATTCGGATGACAGCCAGAAGGCGGCATCCGCCCTAAGGTGTAGGGGACTCTTCGTCGGTGGGAATGGCAAACGGGCGATGCCGGGGGGCATCGCCCGTTTGTTTTATTCTATTGGCATCGCACGCACGGAAAAGCGGAAGCGGCGCGGGCCGGAATGATAGGCGCCCGGCTTGCGGGTATCGTCCAGCTCCAGGGCCGAAAGCTGGATCTGGCAGAACAATTTATCGCCCGCGCGGCGATGGGTCAGCATGCCCAGAAGCGGCGCGGCCGAGCGATCCACGTCCACGCGCAGCAGGGTTTTGCCGTCGCCGATTTCGGCCCAGCCTTCGGTCATGCCGAAGCCGTGGGCGGACGACACCAGGAACGAAACCGGCGCGCCATGCTCGACGGTACGTCCGGCCAAGGGATAATTCTCCCGCCCGCCGCCATTGGTGGTGGACAGCGTCAAATGCTCGGTGTCGAACGCGTCCGGTAGAAGCGTGAAGTGGCCCAGCCGCAAAACGCCTTTGCCCCAATCGCTCCAGTCGAAGCTGAGATCGAATTCGACCTGCGGCGCGGCAGCGTGAAAATGCAGAGTCTTTTCGATAAGGCCTTTGGGCGTTTCGATCCGCGCCGTCGCCACCACATCGCCATTGGCGCGGCGGTCGATGTGCGCCTCGCACCATTCCAGGTCGGTGAGCTTGTGCTCGCCAGGCGCCTCGAAAACACTGTCCCCGGTGTACCAGTCGGCCGCCAGCGCGATCTCGTCGAAGAAGCCATGGGGCAATCCGCCCAGCGCGGGCTTCTCCTGGCCCTTGAAATGCAGGTTGGCGATGGCAAGGCCGCGCCGCCGGTCCAAACGTGCGCGCAGCGTGGGCGTTTCGATCGGGATGTAGCGATCCGTTGCGGCCGCGCCGCGCGGCGCCGGCAGAGCAACGACCGGCTCGCTCCACAAAGCCTCCGCGGCCTGCAGCCGTTCGCGATAGGCCGCCCAGCGCTTTTCCGTCAGATGGGTGCGAAAATCGCTGGCCCAGAGATGGCACAATTCTTTCCAGTCGGGCTGCGCGCTTTTCAACATGCCTTCATAGATGCGTTGGCAGGCGGCATTGATCGCCAGATTGTCCCGCCCGGTCACGGCCCAGCGGGCCAGATTGTATTTGCGCTGTTTTTTCACCGGCACCGGGCAGGCGGCGCTTTCCAGGAAGAGGGTTTGGCCCGCGCCAGGCAAGTTCGACAAAGCCAGGATGCCCGAAGGCGCCGTCATCGCCGCATCCGCAGCCACCGCGCACAATGCGTCTTCCAACCGCATCCATTCGCTTTGGGATGAAAGCCGTTCCTCGGTCTTAAAGCGACCGGGACGAAAATCGAAAATCTCCGCATCGCTGGCATAAAGGCACAGGGCGCGCGGGCCCTGGCCCCTGCGGCCGCGGACAAAGCGCAGATAGGTTTGAAGGTCGATGTCGCCATGGGCGAAGCGCTGCAATTGCTGGAACAGGGTGGTGTTGCTCCAGATCAGGGCGATGTCGCGGCCGTCGGCGCCGCGCGCGCGCTGCGGCAGATACTGGGTTTCGGGGGTCCATTCGGGATGGTTTGCCGCCGGATTTTCCCAATCCATGATGATGGCGTCATAGCCGGCATCGCGATAAAGCCCCACCAGGCCCGCCGCATAGGCTTGTTCGTTGATCAACGCCGTGCGCGGCTTCGTGCCAAAAAGGTGCCGATAGATATCATGGCCCAGCCGCAGATTTTCTTCCGTCACCCGAGCGGGCACCAAGGGCCCGATCATCTGGCTATAGCCCGAACCGATCAGTTCGATCCGGCCCTGCGCGATCAGGCTTCGGGCCCGGCCGATCCATTCGGGATCGCGGGCGGCGATTTCTTCCAGCGTATAGCCGGAAACTTCCATGCCGATGGGACCGCAACGCTCGGCCAGCCGGAGCAGCGGCCAATAGCAATGCGCGATCACTTCGCCCCGCCGTTCTTCCTCGATGGAGGAGAAAGCGAGATTGAGATGAAAGAACGCGAAGACGTTGAGCCCGCTCGCGGCCTGGATGTCCGGGGCGCGGAGCGGCGCGTTCATGCGGTTTCGATCCGGATCAGGCCCAGGGCGTCATTCGCCGCTTTCAAGGCCGTGTCGCGGCTTGCGCCCGTTGCCAGGACCATGGCGCCGGACGGGCGTTTGTCACCCGCAGGCGGGATCACATCGCCGATCCGCGCCGTCACCACCAGCTCGGCCACGCCGGGAATTTTGCGCGCATCCTCCGCGCCGCGAATGGCCACCACCGTGCCCGGCTTGGGGAAGACATAGCGCTGTACCACCGGCACGGACTGGCGGGGCGTCATCTCCGCTTCGCTGACGCTTTCGCCCAGGGCGATCTTGATCGCGGCGCCGATGAAATCGACGCCCGTATTCAAGGGAATTTCCCGTGTGCAGAAAAATCCGCCCGACAGCCGCGCCGCCAGCTCGATCACATAGGGCTCGCCGTCATGGATCACGATATCGCCCTTGACCGTCCCGTCGGTGACGCCCATCGCGGCGGCCGCGCGTGCCACCAGGGCATGAACCTTATCCTGCGTCTCGCGGGGCAACTGGCTGGGAAGATCGCCGCCATTCTCGATGAAGAACGGCGCATAGCGCTCCAGGAATTCGTAATTGCGGTCCGAGAAACCAACCGTGTAGCAGCGCCCGCCCGTCACCAGCGATTCCGTCGAAACCTGCGGGCCGGGCAGATATTGTTCCACCATCACCCGCTCGCTGGGGGAATAGGACCGCGCCAGCATGAAGGCCTTGGCCAGGTCCTGAACCTGGGCGACGCGCTGCACGCCCCGGCTGCCCCGGCTGTCCACCGGCTTGATCACCAGATCGCGGCCGCGTTCGACGGCGATGCGCTGCAATTCCTGCGGGGTCGCGACTTCGGCGAACCAGGGCACCGCCACGCCGGCGGAGCGGAAGCATTTCTTCATCGCCAGCTTGTCGCAGGCCAGCTCCGCCACATGCACGGGAAGGCCGGGCAGGCGCAGGCGCTGCGCCACGGTGGCGGCGGTGACGGGCGCATCGGCGGCCACGCACAAGACGCCATCGATCTTGCGGATCTTGCGGCTATAGCGCTCGGCGGCGGCGGCGGTTTCCGCCGGGCCATACACATCGGCGATCAGGCAGGAATCCGCGAAGGCAAAGCCGGGCGCATTGGCGTCGATATCCGACACCACCACCATATGGCCCATTTCCTTGGCGCGTTTGGCTGCGTCGGCGGCTTCGATGCCGCCGGACACGATCAGCAATGTCTTTCCGCTGGTCATCAGAAGTAGAGGCCGCCATTGACGTTGAGGGTCTGCGCCGTGATGTAGGATGCCGCATCGCTGGCCAGGAACACCACGGCATCCGCCACTTCGTCCGGGCTGCCCATGCGCTTCAGCAAAATATTCTCCGCCGCTTTCTGCACGCTGGCAGCGGCAAGTCCGCCCGCCGCCATGTCGGAGGCGATCATCCCCGCCGACACCACATTCGAGCGGATGTTATGGGCGGCGCCGAACCGCGCGATCACTTGACCTAAGGAAATCAGCCCCGCCTTGGACGCGGCATAATGGGCCGTGCGGGGGCCGCCATACTGGCCGCTGACCGAGCCGATATGCACCATCGCGCCGCCGCCCGCTTTCTTCAGCAAGGACAGGAACGCCTGGGCCGCCATGAAAGGGCCTTTCAAATTGGTCGCCAGGATATTGTCCCAGTCGGCGTCGGTGATCTGATCGAAATCGGTGGGTTTGTTGATCCCGGCATTGTTGACCAGGATTGAAATGGCGCCGAATGCGTCTGCCGCCTTCACCGCCGCTTCGACACTGGCCCGATCTGTCACGTCCATCTGGACCGCTTTGGCGCGCCGGCCCTTGGCCTCGATGGCTTTGACCACGGCATCGGCGTCCGCGGATTTCTCGCGATAGGTGAGAAGAATATCGGCCCCGGCATCCGCCAGGCCCAGCGCGATGGCGCGGCCGATGCCGCGGCTGCCGCCGGTGACGACGGCGCATTTTCCGGCAAGCGAGAAGCGGCTCATTTGCGTTTACGACGGATGGCACGCCGCGCCGCGTCGGCGATGAAGGGCGCGGAGATGCCGAAATGATGGGCCAACTCTTCCGGCTCGCCGGATGCGCCGAACGTATCCTTCACCCCCACGAACTCGACGGGGCAGGGCGTGGTCGCGGCCAGGGCTTCGGCCACCGCGCCGCCCAGCCCGCCATGGATATTGTGATCCTCGGCCGTCACCAGGGCGCCGGTCTCGACCGCGCAACGCGACAGAAGCGCGGCATCGATGGGCTTGATGGTGGCCATGTTGACCACCCGGGCCGAGATTCCTTCCTCCGCCAGACTTTCGGCAGCGGCGAGGGCGCGGGCGACTTCGATTCCGCACGCCACGATGGTGACATCGTCGCCGTCGCGGATGATCTGGCCCTTGCCGATTTCGAATTTGTGATCCTCGCCGAACAGGCGGGCGCATGGGCTGCGGCCGGTGCGCATATAGACCGGGCCGTCATATTCCAGCATCGCGCGGGTCGCCAGCACCATTTCGGTGGGATCGGCAGGCGAAATCACCGTCATGCCGGGAATGGCGCGGAAGGCCGCCAGATCTTCCAGCGCCTGGGCCGAGCCGCCATCGGGCCCCACATCCAGGCCGGGATGGCTGGCCACGATCTTGGCATTGCGGCGGGCATAGCAAAGCGAGAGCCGCGCCTGTTCGATGGCGCGCAGGCAGAAAACGGCGAAGGTGGTGACCACGGGGATCAATCCCACCGCCGCCATGCCGCCCGCCGCCGCCATCATATTCTGCTCGGCAATGCCGAACTGGATCATGCGGTCGGGATGGCTTTTGCGAAAATGATGCACGCCGGTGCCGCCCGCGATGTCGGCGTCCAGCACCACCAGCTTTGGGAATTCATCGCCCAAGGCGGACAGCGCCTTGCCGAAGGCTTCGCGCAGGGAATCGCTGTTGGCGATCAAGGCTGGGGCACCCGCCTCACATAGCGAAGCGGTAGGCGAATTAAGAGACATGCATGAAACCTTTGATTTCGTCGGCGCTCGCGCCCAGCGCCGTCAACGCTTCTTCGGTCTGCGCCGGCGTGAGCTTCACGCTGCCATGCCAGGTCGGGATATTTTCCATGTACGGCACGCCCTTGCCCTTGATCGTATGGGCGATCAGGACCGACGGCTTTTCGCGGGTGGCGCCGGCCCGGCCCAGATGATCCAGAATCTCCGGGATATTGTGGCCGTCGATTTCGGCCACCGACCAGCCGAAGGCGCGCCATTTGTCCGCCAGGGGCTCCAGCCGCATGATCGCGTCGTTGCAATTGTCGCTTTGCAGCTTGTTGTAGTCGATCACGGCGCAGAGATTATCCAGCTTGTGATGGGCTGCCGACATCGCCGCTTCCCACGCTTCGCCTTCCTGCAATTCGCCGTCGCCCAGCATGGTGTAGACCCGGGCGGGGATTTTCTGCAGCCGGAGGCCGATGGCCATGCCGACCGCGACCGACATGCCCTGACCCAGGGAACCGGTGGAGGTTTCCACCCAGGGCAGGTCCAGCACATGCGGATGGCCCTGGAACGGGCTGTTCAATTTGCGCAAAGCCAGCGCGGCCTTGGCGTCGCAAAAGCCGAAATGCGCCCCGGTGGCGTAAAGCGCGGGCGCGGCATGTCCCTTGGACAGGACAAAGCGATCGCGGCTGGGATCATGAATTGCGTTCGGCCAGACATTCATCTCCGCTCCATACAGACAGGCGAAGAGGTCGGCCGACGACAAAGCGCCGCCGGGATGGCCGGAACCGGCGTGAAAGATCGAGGCCACGGAATGGCAGCGGATGAAGCGCGCCGCTTCGGCGAGTTTTTCCGCCAGCATGGCCGGCGAAGGTTGTGCGGATACGGTTTGAAATTTCTGGTTCATGGGTCAGGCGGCCTTGGCAAGGCGCGCACGCGCCAGAAGATCGGCATAAAGAATGATGCGAGCCTTGGGCGCCAGGCGCTGCGCCTCCGCCACGATTTCGTCGGCGAAGCCCCGCGACATCACCACCACCACATCCACCATGGCGCCGGACAAGGCGTGCGGCGGGCTGAGGCGGACGCCGTGACGGCTGCCCATGTGTGCAATGAGGTGCGCGTCGATCAGAAGCGCGAGATCGGCCGGATCAAAGCCGCCGGTCCGCACCAAGGCGTCGAACAATCGTCCCGCGCCCCACAAGGCCACCCGCTGCGGCTTCAGGCTTTCCAGTTCCGCAGCGGCGGCGGACAGCGCGGCACAGTTGGCGGCGCGGGTCGCGACATAGGAGGTCATCAGGCTGGCGGCGCGCATCACTTCGGCGGGATCGGCGGCGATTTCGGTTGCCGGTAAGCCATTCTTGCGGGCCACGAAAAGAAGATTGATGCGGTCGGCCGAATCGGGATGTTCGATGATGGTGAAGCCCGCCGCTTCGATCATCCGGCCCAAGGTGACATCCGAGAAATGATAGAGATGCTTGTCGATGAACCATTCTTCCAGAATGTCGTTGCCGCCGATCAAGGCGATGTTGGGCGCATCCAGCACCAGCAATCCACCCGGCTTCAGCACGCGCGCATGATCCTTCAGGCTGGCAAAGGGATGTGCCAGATGCTCGATGGTGTGGCAGGAATGAACGATGTCGAAGCTGGCGTCCGTCAAGGCGGCATCTTCGATGCGCGATTGGATCAGTTGCGTGCGTGACAGGCCCGCGCAGGAATCCGCGTAACGCTCATCCGGCTCGACGGCCGTGATGCGCGCGTTGGGCGCGGCATCCAGAAACGCGGCGGTGAAGCGGCCGCGGTTGGAACCCACATCCAGCAAGGAAAGGGATTTTTGCAGATCGGCGTGACGCGCCAGGGCATCCATCGCGGCCTGGGTGCGAAAGCCCTTGCCGTAGCGCACATTGCCCCAGTCGGCACCGCCCGACACGGCCGCGTCATGGCGCTTTTCCGTCCGGTCGATGCGCGGCGTGCTCTGCGCCAAGCCGCAATGGCCGCAGAGCTGGACTTTCAGGCCCCGTGTGGAGCCTTCCGGCTGGTAGACGAATTTGAGGGAATCCCTGCCGCAGAAATCGCAAAGATCGGCGTGCATGCACTTAGGTCCGGTGAAGAATCCGGTAACCATGATCGGCACAAAAGGTTAACGCTAAGTTCGAGTCCTAATAAGCGACCGAGTATTCCGGTGTGCCGGCATAGCCCAGCCGCGCCTGCATCGCCCCGGCGATGGCCTCGAATTGCTGGCGCTGGACGGCATCCAGCAGCCGGTCTTCCGGCCGGTTCACATTGTGCGGCCGGGCGAACACGCCATAGGCCTCGTCGGAAAAGGGCAGGCCCAGAAATTCATAAAGCCCGCGCACTTGGGACGGGGAGGCGCGCAGCTCTTCCAGTTTCACGAACAGTGTTCGTTCCGCGGAAATCCTGGATAATTCGTCGAGCACCAGGCGGTTCAGCTCCGCCCAATGCCAGCAGATGCGCTCGAACTGGGAGAAGGTCCGGAAGCGGCCGGCATCGGTGCTGCCGTGACGGGGCAGGGGCCACCAATATTTCTTTTCCGGCGGCGGGGCGGGCGCATGCACATCGTAGTGCGCCTGCAGAATCGCCGTGGAAGCGTCGTCGTAACATTCGTCGCCCAGCTTGTGGAAATAAGAGCTCGCCACTTTGCGCCCATCGCGTACCAGATGAACGAAGCGCGCGTTCGAGAAGGCGGCGGCCAGATCCGGAATCAGCCAGGACAATTTGTTGGACGAGTCGCCCCAATGCGCCGCCCCGCTATAGCGGATCGCGCCGCCATAGGTTTCGCCGATCAGGCGTCGGGCTTCTTCGCCATCGACCAAGCCCAGATAGCGCCTGACCGCCAAAGGCTGGGTGATCTGCACCATGTATTCGTGATGCATCTCCACGCCTGGCACGGCGGACAAGGCCTTGTGCAGCATGGCGGTGCCCGAACGCCCCGACGAGACGATGAAGAAAGGCTCCGCGCTCATGCCTTGGCCGCGATCACCACCGCTTCGCGGCCCAAGCCCGCTTCGGCCAAGGCGCGGTAAAAGGCGCGGCGAGTTTCCTTTAGGCCGGCGGCCTCGAAGGCGAGATCGAACTTCTTGCGCTTGTTGTGGCAGGCGCGGCCCAGAACATCGTCGCCCACATAATTCTCGCCCATCATCAGGAATGCTTCCATGGGAAAGCTAGTGGTGCGGGCGGCGGGCGTGAAGCCCGATTTTTTCAGCAGATTCGAAAGCGACGCGAAATCGAAATAGTTGAGATGATGAGGCGGCGCCACCCACCAGTCATTGGTCCCGGCCGCCGTCATGCCCGCGATCTGCAAGGGCGAAAAATCGTTGGGAACATTGACGCAAATGATGCCGCCCGGCTCCGCCAGGCCGTGTGCCAGCCCGATCAGATGGGCGGGATCGGGAATATGCTCCAGCACATTGTTGAGATGGATGACATCGAAGCGGCCCAGTGCCGGGGCGCTTGCATCGTTGAAAAAACCTTCGGTGACTTCCGCGCCTAGCCCGCGCGCATGGGCAGCAGCCTGGCGCGATGGTTCGATCCCATGCGCCAGCCAGCCGCGCCGCATCGCGGTTTCCAGGAAGAAGCCTGGTCCGCAGCCGATATCCAGCAAGCGGCGCCGGTCGGGCGGCAAGAGCGATTCGAAAATCTCCAGCCGGTCGGTCTGCGCCAACAGCGCCCAGTCCTGGTCTTCGCCGGCGCGGGCCAGAAAGGTCGGCTTTTCGCTGGCGTAATAATCTTCGCGATAGGCGCGTTCCATGTCTTCGGCGCGCGGCAGCGGCAGGGCATGCTTGAAGCCGCAATGCGCGCATTCGATGATGTCGTGCCCGGACCGGGCCGCGACGCGGCGGCCTTTATGTTTCCCATCCTGAAGAGAATCGTTTGCGGCGGCATGGCTCATGCGCTGCGTGACCTCGCATCGGTTGTTAACCGCTTTTTAGCCATGCGCTCTTTAGAAATGGTTAAATGGAAAGACACCTTGCTGCCCCGCTCTTCATCGCCGAAGCGTCCAGCAATCATGGGCGCGATCTGTCGCGCGCCAAGTCTTTCGTGGATGCGGCGGCGGATGCGGGCTGCGACGCGGTCAAATTTCAGCTCTTCAAGATCGACCGCATGTTCGCGCCGGAAATTCTGGCGAAGAGTCCCAAGCACCGCGCCCGCGCGGAGTGGGAATTGCCGATTTCGCATTTGCACCCATTGGCGGACCATTGCCGGGCGCGGGGCATTCAGTTTTCCTGCACGCCTTTCTATCTGGAAGCGGTGGCCGAACTGGCGCCGTTCGTCGATTTCTACAAAGTCGCGTCCTATGAGCTTCTGGTCGACGACCTGCTGAAAGCCTGCGCGCGCACCGGCAAGCCGGTAGTGCTGTCCACGGGCATGGCCACTTTGGATGAGATTCAATCCGCGGCGCGGTGTTTGCGGGATGCGGGCGCGCGCGACGTGACGCTGCTGCATTGCGTTTCGGCCTATCCCACGCCCGCCGACGAAGCCAATCTCTCCGCCATCGGAACCATCCGCGCCGCGACGGGCTTGCCGGTGGGCTGGTCGGATCACACCCGCCGCCCGGCGGTGATCGAACGCGCGGTGCATCATTGGGGCGCGCGCGTGGTGGAATTCCATCTCGATCTGGACGGTCAAGGCGCGGAATATGCCGCCGGTCATTGCTGGCTGCCGCAGGAAATCGCACCCGTGATCGCGCGCATCCGCGAAAGCCTTGCCGCCGACGGCAAGGGTTTCAAGGGGCCGCAACCCTCCGAACTTTCCGACCGCGAATGGCGCGCCGATCCCGCCGACGGAATGCGGCCGCTGAAGCATGTGCGGCTGGCTTATAAAGGCGAAGCAGCATGATTGGCCGCGCTTACCCACGTATCGTCGCTGTGATCCAGGCACGAATGGGTTCGACCCGGTTGCCGGGCAAGGTGCTGCGCCCGGTCGCGGGAAAGCCGCTGCTCTGGCATATCGTTCATCGCCTCCGGGCCTCCCGCCTGATCGCGGACATCGCCATCGCCACCACCGTCAATCCGCAGGATGAAGCGATCGTGGAATTCGGCGCCGCCCACGGCGTTCGCGTGATCCGTGGGCCCGAAGACGATGTGCTGGCGCGGTTTGCCAAGGCGGCGGAACTGCTGGATGCCGACATCATCGTGCGGGTGTCGTCCGATGCGCCATTCCTGGATGCGCGCTTCATCGATCACCTGGTCATGAGCATGATCGAGCAGGGCGGCGATTATGTGCTGATGGAAAAGGGCGCACCTTGCGCCCATGAAGGCGTCGATCCTTTGACCCACCGCGCCTTGGACAAGCTGATGCTCCATGCCGGCGACGATCCGGCGGCCCGCGAGCATGTCACCGGCTATTTCAAGCTGCATCCCGATTTCGTTCGGATCGCGCGAGCGCCCGCGTATCCCCTTTTGGCGCGCGAAGGCGGGCGGCTGACCATCGATACGCCCGACGATCTGGCGTTCGTTGAAGCGGTCCATGACCGGTTGCATGCCAAGGCGGGCGAAGCGTCGCTTTCGGATCTTCTGCTGCTTCTGGAGCGGGAGCCCGAACTGCGCGCGATCAACGGCCATGTGAAGCAGAAGCCCATTCTTCCCAGCGGCGGCCTGGCGCTGATCCGCTGCGATGGCGGCGGCAAGTTCGGCTATGGCCATGTCAAGCGGATGGTGGCGCTGGCGCGGGCGCTCCGGGATCGCGAAAGCATCGGGGTTCTGTTCGCGCTGCACGGCACGCCCGATGCGGCGCTTCCCATCCGCCGTGCGGGATTCGAAGCGGTGATGATCGACAGCCATGACGATCTGGCCGCGCTGATACAAGAACATATGCCTGACCTCTTGCTGCTGGATGGGCGCGAAGGCCCCTCGCGGGGCGAATTGGAGCGGTTGCGGGGCGACATCCCCATCGTCGCCGTCATCGATGACGGCTCCGATGCGCGCCTGGCTGCCGATTTTGCCTATTATCCGCCGGTGCCGCAGGCCAAGGCGCTCGACTGGACTGGCGCGCGCGCCGTCCCGCGGATCGGCTGGGAATGGTCGTTGCTGGGCCTCAATCCGCATCTGACGCCGGTTCATGCGATGTCCGCGCGGCCGACCTTGCTGGTGGCGATGGGCGGCAGCGATCCCCAGGGCCTGACTTTGCGCGCGGCACAGGCATTGTTGCCGCTGGATCCGGTATTCCGCATCCGCTTCGTCATCGGCACCGGCGTGGCGGACGCCGCCAAGGTCGCGGCCCAAGTGGTGGCCTTGAAGGATACCTACGAAACCGTTGAAGGCGCGGACGATCTGGCCATCGAATATGCCTCGGCCGATCTGGCGCTGTGTGCCTTCGGCGTCACCGCCTATGAATTGGCGGCGTTCGGCGTGCCGGCGATCTATCTGGGACTGACGGAAGACCATGCCCGGTCCGCCAGCGCGTTCGAAGCGGCCGGCATGGGCCAATCGCTGGGCGTGGCGGCAAAGATCGGCAACGAGGAGATTCTCGCTGCCGTGAAAGCGCTGATGAATGACGCGGCCCGGCGGCGCGAGATGCGCAATGCCGGATTCGCCATGCTGGACGGAAACGGCGCGGCGCGTATCGCGGCCGATCTGGCGGCGGCGCTGAAAGAAGAGAAATCATTCGTCAGAGCCGTACGCTAATTAAATAATCGCGGCCGCTTTCTCGAACACATCGCGCCAGTCGCCCCGCGTGCCGGGCATGACGCAGCGGCAGGACGGCGCCAGCGGCTCATAAGGCTGGCCGAATGCGGTCCAACTATTGTCGTACAGCAGCTTTAACGTGCGCGTTCCGGTGGCCGCGCCCAGCCAGGAAACGGCGGTCGGTGCGCTGACCAGCACATCCAACGCCGACAACATCGCGGCCGTGCGGTCGAGTTCGTTTTTCTGATCCAGCGCGGGCGGAACGAAAATCTTGCGGCCGCTCAATGTTTCCAATGCGGCGATTTCATCCGCTGCCGCGTCATACTGGCAACTGACCAGGGTGCCGGGAAGCGCTCGCAGGAAATGGCCCCAGGCCTCCAGCGGCGCATATTGGACGGCGCGATGCCCGCCGGATTTGCCGCTGCGCCAGCAAAGCCCGATTCGGGGCGATGCGCCGAGCGCCGCAAAAATGGTTTTCCACCGCGCTTGCTCCGCCGCGTCCGGCGCCAGGAACCCATTATGTTCGGGGAATGAATCCAGGCCGGGCCGCAGCCAGCGCGGCAGCGATCCCATCAAAGTGACGGCATTGGCGCCGCCCGCCGCTTTCAGCCAGCCATAATCGGCGGTGGCGTTGCCGTTCACGGCCGCCAGCGCTTGCGGTTTCACCGTTGCCCCGGGAAAGGAACGCGCCAGCAAGCAAACCAGGCGCGGCTCGCATTCCAGAACCACGGTGCCGCCGTCATTTGCCGCCCGCGCCAGAAGATCGGGCATCACGCTCATGAACATGATCTGGTCGCCCACGCCTTGTTCGGCGCGGACCAGAAGGCGGGTGCGTTTCAAACTCTCGCCGCGCCATTCGCTGAGGTTGAGCTTCGCGGCGGGCACTTTGCTGGCGATGTCGCTTCGGGCGGCATAGTCGCGCCAGCCTTCTTTCAGGTTGCCGGTCTGCAGATGCAGCATGGCCCGGTTCAGGCGCGCCTGGGCATTGCGCGGCTCGGCCTTGATCGCCCGGTCGTAAAGATCGCGCGCCTCTTCAAATTTTCTCTCGTCCGACAACAGGTCGGCCAGATTGGACAAGGCCGCGGGATATCGAGGACTGACCGCCAGCGCCGCGCGGGTGAATTCCATCGCCCGCGCCCGATCACCGGCTTCGCGCCAGGCCGAGCCCAGGGTCAGCAACAGTTCGGGGCTTTGCGGATTGCGGGCCAGGGCCGGTTCCAGCAGAGCGCGGGCGGCCTCGAACTGTCCTTCGGCCCGCAGCAGATTGGCCAGATTGACCAGGGCTTCCAGCCGCTCCGGCTCCAGGGCCAACACTTTGCGGAAGAATTCGGCGGCGGGCCGGGCCAGGCCCAGGGCGCGGGCGGTATTTCCCAGTGCGAACAGTGTTCGAATATCGTCCGGCCGCTCCGCCAGGGCCTGTTCGAAGCAAGAGATCGCTTCCAGGTGCCGTCCCTGGGACGACAGTTTCAAACCTTGATCGTAGGCGCGGGGGGCGGCGTGCATCCGGTCAGTTTTGCGTGGGGCCGCTTAAGGTTGTGTTAAGTCTGTTTTCGCGGGCGAATGAGGGGAATTTCAGGCCCGTCATTATCCCCCCCTTAACGCCGGAAGTGCGATTTTCGGCGGGAGCTTCGGCCAGGAAAAGTGGGAGCTGCGAAGCAGCGAGCGGTTTTCCGTCCGGCCGTGCGACCAAAGGTATTCTATGTCCGGTATTGGTTTTCCTGGTCTGGATTCGTCCGTCCTGCTGAGTTTCTACCAAACTCAGTTGAACTCCTCCGCGTCCGCGGTGGCGGCGCGCAACGCCATCAATCCGCAGGCTTCGCGATCCAACAGCGCTACCGCCAACGACGCGCCGCCTTGGCAGGCGCCGCAGCTTTCCGCCAATGCGCAGACCGCCAAGATTCTCTCCACCACCAATTTCCTCGACACCTCCAATGTGCCGTTGACGGCGGGCGCCACCAGCGACGCCAAGATGGAGCAGGACAATCAGAAACTTTTCTCGCTCTACAGCGCCGTCAACAGCCTGGCCTATCTCGCCAAGCTGGCGCAGAACGCGACCGAAACGCCGGGCCAGCTGGCCGGATTGAATGCGCGATTCCAGACCGGCCTGGCGCAGGTTCAGGCCTATCTGAAATCGACCAGCTTCAACAATTTCACCTTGCAGGCGGCGACGCCCGCCGCCACCACCAGTTCGACGGCGAACATCTCGCTGGGCGGTTTCACCTACAACACGCGCCAGCTCGTCACCAACACCAATATCGACAATCCGATTCCGGGTCTTTCAGCCTCCAGCAATTTCACCATCACGGTGAAGAAGGGCGGCGTCTCCACCGACGTCGCCATCGATCTCAGCCAGGTGTCCGGCCCGCTGACCCTGGGCAATGTGGTGAGCTATATCAATTCCCAGCTTGCCGCCGACGGATTCTCCACCCGCTTCCAGAAAGTGCAGAAGGGCGGCACCACCACCTCGAACACCGGCGCCACCTATGGCCTGCAGATCACGCCCGGCGGCACCGAGACGATCTCGCTGTCGGCTGCGTCGACGCCCTCGCTCTACATGGTGGGAAATTCCGGCACCGCCAGCGAAACCAACACCAGCACCGCCGGCAAGCAGGGTACCACCAACACCACCACCACGGCGGCGGACCAGACCGGCCGCCTGATCAAGCTGTCGAATATTTCCGGCACGCCCACAGCGGTCGTCACCGCCAACCAGAAAGCCACCACCGGCACCACCACGGCGGCCGACACGGTGGTCGATGGCAGCGGCAATATCTATGTGATCGGCAACGCCACCGGCAATTTCGGCAGCCAGCTCAACCAGGGCGCCCAGGATTCCTATCTCACCAAATATGATTCCGCCGGCAATGTGGTGTGGCAGAAGCTGCTGGGCAGCGCCGGGACCGCCAATGGCTATGGCCTGGCGCTGGATCCGTCGGGCGGGGTAATCGTCACCGGCAGTTCGACCGCCGACCTGATGCCGACCTCCATCACCAACGGCAACGAGGATTCCTTCGTTGCCCGCTATGACAGCAATGGCAACCAGATGTGGATCAAGCAGATCCAGACCCTGGCCAACAACCGTTCCAACGCGGTGAGCGTGGATGCCAGCGGCAATATCTATATCGGCGGTTCGGTGTCGGGCTATCCGGTGGCCAATCCGGTCAACGGCCAGACCACCATACCGGGCGGCGTGATCGGCGCGCACCAGACCGCCCAGGGCGGCGTCGATGCTTATCTGGCCAAATTCGATTCCAAGGGCAATCTGATATCCGAGAATCAATTCGGCACCAGCGGCGACGATCAGGTTTCCGCCACCGCCGCCGGCAGCGACGGCAGCCTTTATGTCGCCAGCGTGCAGAACGGCCAGGCCGTCGTCACCAAATATGCCAATGGCGACATCACTTCGGCGCCGGTCTGGAGCCAGTCGCTGGGCGCGCTGCAGGCCGGCGGCAGCATCGGCGGCCTCACGGTTTCGGGCGGCCAGGTCTATGTTTCCGGCACCACCTCCAACGGCAATCTCACGGCAGGCGGCCAGGCCAGCGTCGCTGCGGCATCCAGCGGCGGCACCGACGCCTTCGTCTTTGCGCTCACCGACAATGGCAGCAGCGTCAGCGCCGATCATGTTTCCTATGTCGGCACCGGCGCCAGCGACCAGGGCGGCAAGGTCACGGTGGGCCCGGACGGCACCATCTATCTGACCGGCACCACCATGGGCACCTTCACGGGCCAGCAGCGCAACATCCAGAACGTGACCAATGCCTTCGCCACGGCGCTCAATGCCAATGGCAGCGTGCAATGGACCCAGCAATATGGCGGCGCCGATGGCCAGTCCACCGGCGCCAGCGTGGCGATCGATCCCCAAGGCTCCAGCGTGCTGGACGTGCTGGGCCTGCCACGCGGCGCCATCAACCTCAATCAGTCGGTCGACCTGACATCGATGACCACGTTGCGGGCGGGCGACACCTTCAAGATCAAGATCGACGGCATCGCGCCGCGCACCACCACCATCACCATCGACAAGGGCGAGACCATCAATTCGCTCAACACCAAGATCAACGCCCAGCTGGGCGCCATCGGCAAAGCCACCGCCAACTATGCGGGCGGCGCCAAGGGCATCAAGCTGACGGTCAATCCGGGCAATACTATCGAGCTGATCGCGGGGCCCAAGGATTCCGATGCGCTGGCGCGGCTGGGCATCAGCCCCGGCATGCTCACCGCGCCCGCCGCCGCCAGCAAGACGGGCCAGCCCGCCACCAGCACCGCGGATAAAAAGACCGAGCCCACATACGGCTTAGGTTTTTCCGGCACGCTGGATATCTCGACGCGCACGGGCGCCAACCTGGCCCGCTCGCAGCTGTTGGGTGTGCTGTCGAACCTGCAAGGCACTTATCAAAAGTCCAACGCCCCGCCGCCCGCCACGCCCACGCCGGGCAACACCACAGGCACGGCCTCCTCCGCGACCTCGGCGCAGCTGGCCAACTACAATCTCGCTTTGTCCCTGATGGGCAACGACCCCAACAACGCCGTCGCCAACATCCAGGCGATCGTCTCCGGCCAGGGCAGCAGCAATAGTCTCAGCAATCTGCTCTCGCAGATTTGATTTCCCCCTCCGGCCTTCGCAGCTTACTTTTTCACGCGAGCTCGCGCTCGCGTGAAATAAGCGCTGCTACGTCCACCTCCCCCGTCAGCGCGCTAACGCGCGCGCAGGGGAGGCGGGCCTAAGCAGGCTTCAACAAGCGCTAGATCGTCTTGGCTAGGAATTTCTTCCCCCGTGTGCGCGAAGCGCACTGACGGGGGAAGATGTCCGGTAGCGGGCTTGCCCGCGTGCCGGACAGATGGGGGAAAATTAAACCACCCGGTTAAACACCATGGCCCCCGAAGGCTGGGCTTTATACCCGGACTGGGGCCCATACGTCCGCGTCGGCATGTTCATGCGATCGACTTCGCGGGCGATCGCCTGGATCATGCCTTCGGACGCGTTCTTGACCCGCGCCAGCATGCGGGCATGCAGCTGCAGCACGTCGCGGAATTTGGCGGTGATCAGCAGGAAGCGTTCGCGCAAGGACGGCGGGGCCGCCTTGGCGATGCGGATGTCGAAATTCTGGGCTTCGCGTCCATAGATCGCGGACAGTTTCTGGATTTCCGGATCGGCGCTGCGCATTTCGGCGGGCTTGCCCGCCTTCAGCGCGGCAATGTCGGCTTCCAGCGCATCCACCAGCCGTTCGGCCAGCGCGATCAGGCGTTCGATGCGGGGCTGGTCTTCCAGTCTGGTCTCGCTCATTGGATGCTCGCTTGCGGGGCTTCCTGGTGGCGCAGCAACTGACGGGTGACGGCGCTGGCGAGGCCGAAGCCGCCGCGATTTTCCACCGACTTGGCATATTCATTGACCATCAGGGAGCGAAACATTTCCTCGCCCTGGCCGCCGCCGAAGGGGCCGTCGGTGGGAATGCCCTGGAACATCGAACCCAGGAATTGCGAGATGAACACGCTTTCGAATTCCTTGGCCGACTTGCCGGCGGCCGCCGCATTGCTGGTCGCGGCCGGTATCTTGATCGATGCGGGCTGGGTCGCCAGCATCGCGGTCTGCAGGGTCGCGTTCATCAGCCGATCACCTGAATGTCGGCCTGGAGCGCGCCCGCCGCCTTGATCGCCTGCAGGATCGAGATGATGTCGCGCGGACCCACGCCCAGCGCGTTGAGCCCATCCACCATGCTTTGCAGGGAGACGCCCTGGTTGAGCACGGCCATCTTGTTGCCTTTCTCGTCGTCGATCTGGATCGAGGTGCGCGGCACGACCTGGGTGGTGCCGGTGTTGGAGAAGGGCGAAGGCTGGCTCACCTGCGGCGTTTCGTTGACGCGGATGGTGAGATTGCCCTGGGCGATCGCCACGGTGGAGATGCGAACATCCGCGCCCATCACGATCACGCCCGAGGTCTGGTCGATGATCACCTTGGCGGGCTGATCCGGATCGACCTTGACCTGCTCGATGTCGGTGAGAAGGCCCATCACTCCGCCGGGATAATTGGCGGGCACTTTCAACTGGATGTTCGAGGGATCCGACGCGACCGCCATGCTGCCGCCCAGATAGGTGTTCACGGCCTGGGCGATACGGCTGGCGGTGGTGAGATCGGGATTGTGCAGGGACAGTTTCAGATTATCCATGCCCGCGAGATGGAAGCCGGTCTCCCGTTCGACGATGGCGCCGTTGGAAATGCGCCCGGCTGTGGGCACGCCGCGCGTCACGCTGGCGGCGTCGCCCTGGGCGGAGAAGCCGCCCACCGCGACGGGGCCTTGGCCCACCGCATAGGTCTGGCCGTCGGCGCCGAACAACGGCGTCACCAGCAAGGTGCCGCCCTGAAGATTCTTGGCGTCGCCCATGGCGCTCACGCTCACATCGATGCGCGAACCGGCGCCGGCGAAGGCGGGAAGATTGGCGGTCACCATCACCGCGGCGACATTCTTGGTCTGCATGGTCTGGCCGCGGGTGTTCACCCCCAGCCGCTCCAGCATGGTCTGGATGGATTGCTGGGTGAACGGCGCGTTCTTGAGCGAGTCGCCGGTGCCGTTGAGGCCGACCACCAGGCCATAGCCCACCAGCATATTGTCCCGGATGCCCTGGACTTCGATCAGGTCCTTGACCCGCGAAAAGGCCATGACGGGAAGGGGCGCGGCCAGAAGGGCGGCGCCGGCCAGGACGGCGGCAAGACGGATATAAAGGGGTGCGCTGCGCATGAACTCGGCTTCTGCCTGATTTCTCGCGGGCAGCCTTGCCAGTTTCGTGCCGGGCGTGCTCTCGAAAACTCTTATTATATTCAATATGTTACATATGAGCCGAACGACGTTCGGTCCGCTGGCGGCAGCTTTTGCCGGGTTGATCCCGGCCTTGGCGCCCGGGGATGGCGGGGTTTGCCGGGCGACCCGGTGGGCCTGTCCCGGCTGCTCGAAAATGCGCCCGCTGGGCCCTCGGCGGGCGCCGCCAAGGCCCTGTGCCGCCGGATGATTTTCCCCCTTTAAGGAGCGGGGCTGCAGCATGGACAGGGGGTGGGGGCATTCCTATGTTCGGTCACCGCCACAAGGGAGAGTTTTTGTATGTCCGCCCCCCGTCCTGCCTTGCTTTGCATCCTCGATGGCTGGGGCTGGCGCACCGACAAACAGGACAACGCCATCGCCGCCGGGGTGACCCCCAACTACACGCGCATGCTGGACGACAGCCCGCATGCCTTGCTGCAGACCTCGGGCCGGGCGGTGGGATTGCCCCAGGGCCAGATGGGCAATTCCGAAGTCGGGCACATGAATATCGGCTCGGGCCGGGTGGTGTCGCAGGATCTGCCCCGCATCGATGTGGCCATCGAAGACGGTTCCTTGGGCGCCAAGCCCGCGCTGCGCGCGCTGATCGCCAAAGTGCAGGCCAGCAAAGGCGCCGTGCATCTGATGGGCCTGTTGTCGCCCGGCGGCGTGCATTCGCACCAGGATCACATGGCGGCGCTGGTCAAGGTGCTGGCCGATGCGCATCTGCCGGTATTCGTGCATGCCTTTCTGGACGGACGCGACACGCCCCCCAAAAGCGCGCGGGGCTTTGTGGAAAAATTCCTGGGCGACATCGACGGCACCCCGGGCGTGCGGATGGCGACGGTGTCGGGCCGCTATTACGCCATGGACCGCGACAAGCGCTGGGACCGGGTGCGGAAAGCCTATGACGCGATGATGGACGCATCGGCGCCCCGCCACACCGACATCTATGCCGCGCTGGATGCGTCCTACGCGGAGAATGTCACCGACGAATTCGTCATTCCCGCTGTGCTGGGCGACTATGCCGGCATGGGCGACGGCGATGCGCTGCTGTTCGCCAATTTCCGCGCCGACCGGGCGCGGGAAATTTCACTGGCCTTGCTCGATCCGGGCTTCCAGGGGTTCGAACGCAATCGTGCGATCAAATTCAGTGCCGCCGCCGGCCTGACGGAATATTCCGAGGAACTGGCCGCGCTGATGGCGGCGGTGTTCCCGCCGGAAGATGTGCGCGAAACCTTGGGCGAAGTGATGGCCGAGCATGGCCTCAAGCAGCTGCGCATCGCCGAGACCGAGAAATACGCCCATGTCACTTTCTTCCTGAATGGCGGGCGCGAGGAACCTTTCGCCGGCGAAGATCGCATCCTGGTGCCCAGCCCCAAGGTCGCGACTTATGACCACAAGCCGGAGATGAGCGCCTATCAGGTGACGGACAAGCTGGAAGAGGCCATCGCCAGCGGCAAATACGATCTGATCGTGGCCAATTACGCCAATCCCGACATGGTCGGCCATACCGGCATCATGAAGGCGGCGGTGGAAGCGGTGGATACGATCGATATCTGTCTGGGCCGCTTGCGCGCCACCATCGAAAAAGCGGGCGGCGTCATGCTGCTGACCGCGGATCATGGTAATGTCGAACTGATGAAGGATCCGGTGACCGGCGAGCCGCACACCGCGCATACGCTGTTCGATGTTCCCATCGTGGCGGTCAATGCGCCCAAGGGCGTGCAGCTGGAAAATGGGCGCCTCTGCGATGTCGCGCCCACCATGCTGGCGCTGATGGGCTTGAAGCAGCCTTCGCCCATGACGGGCCATTCGCTGCTGAAGAAAGGCTAGGATTGCGCGGCGGGCTTCTCTTTGCGTTGGCGATGGCGGCTTTGGCGCCGCCCGCGCTGGCGGCCGATCCGCCGGCAAAGACCGCGCCCGCAAAAAGCGTGACCGTGCCCGTTGTTCCGCGTCCCCGGCCCGCCTTGAAGGCGGATGCCCGGCCCGCGCCGGACATTCCACTCGATCTCTCCAAGGCGGTGCCCAGCAAATCCCTGGGCAATTTGCCGTCCAGCGCCGAACAGCTGGGTTCTCTCAAGGCCGAGATCGCCCATGACAAGCCCGCGGTCGATGACGCCAAGCAGAAAAGCGACCAGCTTTCCGCCGAAGCCAAGACCCTGCGCCAGCGCCTGATCGCCACCGCGGCCAAGATCGAAAGCCTGGAGCAGGAAACCGTTTATCTGGACGAGGAAATCGACCGGCTGGAAAAGCAGAATGCCGAATTGACGGCGGGCTTTCAGCGCGACCGGATTTCCGTGACCAAGCTGCTGGCGATCCTGGAACGGCTGCAGCACGACATGCCGCCCGCCCTGGCGGTTCGGCCCGACGATGCCCTGGCGGCGGCGCGGGGCGCGATGCTGGTGGGCGCCAGCCTGCCGCCGGTCTATGCCGAAGCCGCCCGGCTGGCCCGCCGCATCACCGCGCTGAAAGCGACGCGCGTCGCGCTGGTCAAGCGGCGCGCCGAAGCCTCCACCACCGCCACCCAGCTCACTTCGGCGCGGGGCGATCTGGAAGCCCTCACCACCCAGAAAGAGGCCGAGGCCGAGGTCGCGGGCAGCGAATACGACACGCTCCGCTCCAAGCTGGCGGAGATCGCGGCCAAGGCGGCCGATTTTCAGGCCCTGGCGAACCGGGTGGCGGCGCTCAAGCGTGGCGGCAGCGGCAATGACGAGGCCATCACCATCGTCACTGCGTCCAATTCCGGCTCCATGGGCCCTCTGTCCAAAGGTTCATTATTGCCGCCCGTGGTGGGAACCATCGCCGCCGCCAGTGCCGATCTGAAAGAAAATAACCGGAATCCGGGACTTACCTATGTCACTCGCGACAGCGCCCAGGTGATCGCCCCGTCCGACGGCCGGGTGCTGTTCGCCGGCCCTTACCATAAGTCGGGACAGGTCTTGATCCTGGAGATAACCACTGGCTACGATCTGGTGCTGGCCGGACTCGGGCGTGTCACCGTGCGGCCGAATGACGAGGTGCTGGCGGGCGAACCCGTCGGCAACATGCCGGCAGAAAGCGGTTCGCCGACGGAACGGCTTTATTTTGAATTGCGTCAGAACGGCCATGGACTGAGTCCCAGGCCATGGCTCAGCCCGGATTTGCGGAAGGCAAAAGGATCATGAAGAAAGTTGCTTTGGTGGCGTTGGGCGGGGTTGCCGGTTTTGCCCTGGCGCTGAGCCTCTTGCCGCAGGCGCAGGGCGCCCAGGACTCGGGGCCGTATCGCCAGCTCGATCTTTTCTCCGATGCCTTCGAACGCGTGCGCGCCAATTATGTGCGCCCGGTGCAGGACAGCGAGCTGGTCAACGCCGCCATCCAGGGCATGGTGTCCAATCTCGATCCGCATTCCAGCTATATGGACGCCAAGTCCTATAACGACATGCAGATCACCACCAAGGGCCAGTTCGGCGGCGTCGGCATCGAGGTGACGCAGGAAGACGGCCTGATCAAAGTGATTTCGCCCATCGACGGCACGCCCGCCGCCAAGGCCGGGATCAAGTCCGGCGACCGCATTGCCGGCATCGACGGCGCCTCCATCGCGGGCCAGCCGCTCAACGAAGCCATCGACAAGATGCGCGGGCCCGAAGGCTCCAAGGTCACGCTCACCATTCTGCGCGAAGGCGAGAAGAAGCCGTTCGACGTCACCTTGCAGCGCGCGGTGGTGCAGGTGGATGCCGATACTTGGCGCAAGGAAGGCGATATCGGTTACATCCGCCTGCCGGGCTTCAACGAACAGACCGCCTCGGGCCTGGAAAAGGCGGTGCGCGATCTGAAGAAGCAGATCGGCCCCGGCATCAAGGGCTATGTGATCGACCTGCGCAACAATCCGGGCGGATTGCTGGACCAGGCGATTCAAGTGTCCGACGATTTCCTCACCGGCGGCGAGATCGTCTCCACCCGCGGTCGCCATCCCGAGGATACGCAACGCTATGACGCCAAGGGCGGCGACATCGCCGACGGCAAGCCCATCGTGATTTTGATCAATGCGGGCACGGCTTCGGCGTCGGAAATCGTGTCCGGCGCCCTGCAGGATCACAAGCGCGCCACCGTCGTGGGCATGACCAGCTTCGGCAAAGGTTCGGTGCAGACCATCATTCCGCTCGGCGAGGGCGGCGGCGCGCTGCGTCTCACCACGGCGCGCTATTACACCCCGTCGGGTCATTCGATTCAGGCCCAGGGCATCATTCCCGATATCGCCGTGGCGCAGGGCAACGAAACCAACATTCCCAAGATCGCGCGGCCGTCCGAAGCCGACCTGCCCGGCCATCTGGTGGGCGACCCCGCGGCCAAAAAGATCAATGCCCCGGTGGTTCAACCCGCGCCCGGCAAGAAGTATGACGATTTCCAGCTGTCCTATGCCCTGGACCTGCTGCACGGGAAAATGACCGTCGCCTCCGCCAGCAAGCCGGCGAAGGCTGATTAATTCTGCCCCCATCTGTCTGCCACGGCCGCAAGCGGCCTAGCAGACATCTTCCCCGCCAGCGGCTTTGCCGCGCGGGGGAAGAAAGCCGGGGCAAGCCGTGATATCGCCCCGATAACTGAGATTAACCCCGTAATAACCATATACCGGGCCTAATCCGGACCTTATGCCGGCTCCGACCCACCCTGCCATTGCTCGTGCCACGCGCGCCCTTGCGCTTGCCGGCATGGGCACGCTTTGCGTCCTGACGGCGGGTGCCTTGGGCATTACCGTCCTGGGCAAGGTGCATCGCCCCGGCGTGATCCTGGATTTGTCCGCGCCGCCTCCTTCCAAACAGGCGATGGCGCCTGAAGCCGCGGCTGCGCCCGCCGCGCCGCCAGCGCCTATCGACAAAATCGTGATGGCGGGCCGCGCCTTGATCGCCGACCCGGCCTTGATCGAAAACAGCGCGCAAGGCCCCTTGCCCCGCATCGCCGATGACGGCCGCAAGCCGATGGCCGCCTATGCCGCGCCCGCCGCGAACGGCAAATTCCGCATCGCCATCGTGGTGTCGGGCCTGGGCCTCAGCGCCAAGGCGACCGCATCGGCGCTGGCTTTGCCGTCCGGCATCACCTTCGCCTTCCTGCCCTATGCGGGTGATGTGCAGCATTGGGTTTCCCAGGCGCGCCAGTCGGGCCATGAAGCGCTGCTGCAAGTGCCGATGGAGCCGTTCGATTTTCCCGACAGCGATCCGGGGCCGCACACATTGCGATCCGGCATCGAGCGCGACACCAACAGCCAGCGCCTGGAATGGGCGCTGTCGCGCTTCACCGGCTATGCCGGCGTGACCAATCTTCTGGGGCAGCGCTTTTTGGCCGATGCCGACGCTCTCTCGCCGACCCTGACCCAATTGTCCCGCCGGGGACTTTATTTCTTCGACAATGGCGCGGTGGCCCAGTCCGCCGCCGCCGAGGTGGCCGGCCGCTCCGGCGCGCCCTTCGCCAAGGCGGACGAAACCCTGGACGGCATCCAGACCGCGCTGGAGATCGACAAGCATCTCTCCAACCTGGAAACCCAGGCCCGGGAACATGGCACGGCGATCGGCTCGGCCTTTGTCTATCCCATCACCATCGAGCGAATCGCCGCCTGGGCGAAGGGGCTGGAAAGGCGGGGCTTTGTTCTCGTCCCCGTTTCCGCCATCGTGAACCCGCCCGCCAAATAAGGGCGCGGGATCCGTCGCGCGCGGCGGAGCAGCCCTGCTGCGGGAATGGTTGTCGCGGGAACCCATTCGGGCGATAAATCTTTCCATCTGAGTCCAAGGATTTTTCGTGTCGTCTCTTCTCCCCTATCGCCCCGCCGTCGGCGTGATGCTGCTCAATCGTCAGGGGCTGATTTTCGTCGGAAAGCGCATCGACCAGACGGTCGAAGGCTGGCAGATGCCCCAAGGCGGCATCGATGGCGGCGAGGCGCCGCGTCAGGCCGCGATGCGCGAACTCAAGGAAGAGGCGGGCACCGACAAGGCCGAAATTATCGCCGAGATGGACGACTGGATCACCTACGATCTGCCCGCCCATCTGGTGGGCGTCGCCTTCCACGGCAAATATCGCGGCCAGCGCCAGAAATGGTTCGCCTTGCGCTTTTTGGGCGACGACAATGATATCGACCTGCATGCGCATGAGCCGGAATTCTCGGCCTGGAAATGGCTCACCATCGAGGAGCTGCTGCATGTGATCGTGCCGTTCAAGCGCGACTCCTATGCCAAGATCGTGACCGCCTTCCGGCATCTGGCGAAACCTGTATGAGCCGGGAGCATCGGCCAGGCGAAACGGAAAGCAGTTCGCCCGGCCGTGCGACCCATGAAAATCCCAAACCGCCTGTGCTGATGATCCATGGCGGTTTTTGCGGTCCCTGGGTGTGGGACGCGTTTGCGGCGCGCTTTCGCGAAGCCGGTTATGACGTCAGCGCGCCTGCCTTGCGCTTTCACGACGGCGCCAAGCCGGCACCGGCGCTGGCTACCACCAGCCTGTTGGATTATGCGGCGGATCTGGAAAAGCAGGTCGCGGCGATGGCGTCGCCACCCATCCTGATCGGTCATTCCATGGGCGGCCTTCTAGCGCAGATGTTGGCGGCGCGCCGCGAGATCGCCGCCGCGATCCTGCTGGCACCCATCGCGCCCTGGGGCGTTCCGCCCTCGACGCTTTTCGAGATCGGCACGGCGCAAAGCTTGATGCTGCGCGTGGGATTCTGGAGCATGATTCTGGAGCCGGATTTCAATGCGGCGGCTGCCCATTCGCTGGATCGCTTTCCGGAAAATCAGCGCAAACAGGTGTTCGACCAATTCCGCCCGGAATCTGGCCGCGCCACCTTCGAAGCCTTGCATTGGGGTCTGGATATGCACCGTGCCAGCGAAGTCGATATCCGCAAAGTGACGTGCCCGCTGTTGCTTCTCACTGGTGGCGGCGACCGCATCTGCCCGCCCGGCACGGTCCAGCGCACCGCCGCGCTCTACAAACAGGCATCATTCGAAACCATGCCCGGCATGAGCCACTGGCTGATCGGCGAACCGGGTTGGGAGGGCGTGTGTGACCGCAGCTTAAGCTGGCTCGAGTCTCTCTAAAAAATTTTCTCTAGAAGCTTGTCCTGACTTTCTTCCCCCGTGCGGCAAAGCCGCTGACGGGGGAAGATGTCCGCTAGCGGGCTTGCCCGCGTGGCGGACAGATGGGGGCCTTAATTAATAGCCACCACGTTCCGCTTGCTAAAGTCTTTCATAAAGGCTTGCAAAGTATCCACCGACGCGATCTTGGCGGCGGCGTCGCGGAAGGCGAGGCCGTGCATGTCGATTTCCTGAGACAGAACCGCAAAGGCGTTGCCATCCGGCGTGTTCTGCATCTTGGGCGTGAAATGCTGGCGCAGCCGGTCCAGGCTGGCTTCGTCATTGGCCAGCGAATAGGACACCGCCAGCCGCAGCACCTGGGCCCGTTCGCCATTCGACAAAGGAATGGGATCGCTCCAGCGCGCGCCCAGAAGTTCTTCGGTCTTCTGGCCGGCAAGCGCCCAATTGCCCGCTTCCCAGTAAATGTCGGCGCGCAGGCGGCGCGTATCGGGCTGGTCGTCCACCGCGATCAGGTCCAGCGCATTGTCCCATTGCTTGAGGCCGGCGAAGGCGCGAGCCTCCAGGATCATGCGGGCATGCCCATCCTGGTCCGGCAATCCGCTGACCTGCGAGCCATGCAGTGCATCCACCGCGGCTTGCGGCTTGTGATCCATCAAATAGATGGCGGCGAGCTTGGTGGAGACTTGCGCCTTGGCCACGCCGTCCAGCCGCTTCTCGACCTGATAGGACAGAAGCTTGGCCGCCGGTCCCAGAAGGTCCACCGCCACCAGCCGGTCGACCATGCGGCGGATCATTTCGTCGCCATCCGCGCCGATCGGGGTGAGATCGATATTGTCATAGAAGATCGACAGGCTTTCCACCGGCGGCAATTTGTCGGCGCCGCCCTTGATGAAAAGATTGGCGAAGGCCGCGCGCATGTCTTCCTGGGCGGCATGGGCCTGTTCCTGGCCCATGAAATTCTGGGTGGCGACGCGCAAGGTCTTCAGGCCCGGCTGCCATTTGCGCTCGCCGAAATAAAGCGAGGCCAGCTTGCGCAAGGTTTTCAGTTCCAGCGCGTCGCCGCGCCAGCGATAGCGCAGGCGTTCCAGCACATCGATGCCCCGCTTGGGCTCGATGATGCCCGCGGCCAAGGCGGCATTGGTCTGATAAAAGATGGCCTGGGCGGCCAGGCGGTCGTCGCCGCCATTCACCACGGCCGTGAATCCGGCCGCGGCGGCGGGATAATGATTTTCGGCGGCATCGATGCGCGCCTTGATCAGCTTGGCTTCCAGGGCGTCGGTTTTGCCCAGATCCTGCGGGACATGCATCATCGCCGCGTCGGCCATTTCCAGGCGGCCCATGCCCAACGCGGATTCCGCATTGGCCAGGCGCGCGCGGGCTTGCCATTCCGGCTGGTATTTCTTCAGCACCGGCACGGCCTGTTCCAGATAGGTGTGCGCGGCGCTCCAATTCTCCAGCGCCGCTTCCGTCAGTCCCCGCCACAAGGCGGCATGCCGGTCCGAATCGAAAGAGGGACCGGCCAGGTCGTTATGGGCGTCGCGATAGCGGCCCATCATGTAATCGGCGGCGGCCCGCATGGTGGCGAGCTGGATGTCTCCGCGCAGGGCCGGGTCGGACGTCTGAATCAGGTTGATCACGCCCAACGCTTCCGCCGCGAAGCGGTTGGCGAGATAGAAGCGCGCCAGCATCAGGCGGGCGGTATTGGCGCGGGCGGGCGGTTGGCGCGACACCGCCTGGGTCAGCCGCCGCTCGGTGGCGAGAAAGGAGCCGCCCGACATGGGGCTCCAGGACGCGAAGTCCAGGAAGCTGGGGCCGTTGCGCTCGGCCGCCAGGGCCGCGGGCGTTTCCTCCACCGGCATGGTGAGCGGGGTGAGCGACAAGCCGCCGGGGCGGGTAATGGTGATGCGTCCATTGGCGACACCGACCGACACATCGTCCGCATAGGCAGTGATCACCAGGCCATTGGCGGTGGGAAGCGCGGCGAATTCCGCATAGTCGCGCTGGGCCGGAACGGCGCGGCCGGTATTGCCCGCGACCACGATCAGATTGTCGCCGGTAACCGGATCGGTCAGCAGCAGCACGCGATTGGCCCCGGGCAGCAAGGTGGTCAGCGACGAACGCTTGGGATCGTCCTGGTTGCGGGCAAAGGCGATGGTGCCGGGCGGGGTTGCCGCGTTGGCGCCGATGGTCACTTTCAAGTCGGGCCCGGCATTTACCGCGGCGATGGGCGCGTTCTTTTTCAGGCCGATGCGCAGAACGGAAATGCCGGCGGCGGAAGAGGCTTCGACCTGGGACGCGAAATCGCCCAGCTGTGTTTTCAGCGCGGCGGCATCGATGCTGGGCGTGTTTTCCAGCACCACCCAGGCGGTCAAGCCGCGCACGAAGATGGCGTTGGGATGGCTGGCCGCGCCCTTGAAGCCGATCACCGCGCCATCCTTGATCAAATGGCTGTCGGCGAAGGGCGCGGGCGGCGGCGTGACGGTAGCGGTCTTGATCTCGGCCGGCTTGGCTTCGGCTTTGGCGTCCGGCTTGGCTTCGGCTTTGGCGTCCGGTTTGGCTTCGGCGGCTTTCACCTCCGGCTTGGTTTCGGCAGGCTTGCCGGACAGCTTGTCCGCCGTGTCGGTGATGGCCTTGGCCTGGGCCGCCGACATGGCCGTGACTTTCGGCTTGTCCAGGCCGGGCGGCGCATAGGCGGCGGCATCGGTGTGCGGCGCCAGAACGTCGATGACGATCTTGTTGCCGTCCTTGAAATCGTGAAAGCCGGAAGCGCTGTCGGTGTCGAACTCGACCATGATGCCCGCGCCATCGGTGCGCCAGGAGGCGTTCTTCACCCAGGGCGGCGCGAAGCGTGCGACGGCGGACAGATCGGGCCGCGCCAGCGCCCGGAAGCGGATGGCGATTTTTCCCGCGCCGGGAAAGACCGAATAGGAAACCGGCTTCGGCCAATCGAACACCAGCCGCGTGTAGTTGGAATAAGAACCCGCGCGCAATTTCAGTTCCGGCAGGCTGGCCGGGTCGACCGGCGCGGCCGCCTGCTTCGGCGGGGGGGCAAGGTCCGGCATCGTGCCGGTGAAGCTCATGGGCGCCAGGTCGATCACGGCCCGGTTGTCCAGCGCGCTTTGGTGCAGGCGCACCGGCTGGGTCAATGCGAAGCGCAAGGTCTTGCCGTCGGCATCGATGCGGCCGCTGGCCAGCGCGCCGTTGGACAGGGCCACGATGGCCTGCGGCGTGATGCTGGGCTTGCGGTCGAAGGACAGGGTCAGTACGCCGCCTTGGGTGGCGGCGCTGACTTTGGCGGCGGGGGCGAAATTGAAATTGAGGCGGACAAAGCCGTTCTGCGGTTCGGACGCGACGGTGTCGGCCGCGCGCGCGGGCAGGCTGGCCAGAAGCGCCAGACCGGTCAGGCCGACAATGCGCGAAAGGAACGCCAAGACTTCTAAGCCCCTGAAACTTGGCAACTATGCCGTGACCGGGATTAACCCTTGGTAAACCGTGATTTCCCTTGTGCGAGGGGGCCTTAGCCGCCGGTCTTGGCGGTGGGAGCGGCAGGCGCGGGAGCAGCCGCGGGCGCATTCGCCGTCACGCCCGCCGGCACCGGTCCGACCGGGAGGCTGGCCGTGGCCATGGCTGCCGGGGCGGTGCTGTTGGTGTCGGGCAATGTGAGCTTGTTGGCCAGGCGGACCGTGAGCTTCTGGGCCTGTTCGGGGCTCATCGCCGCCAGCACGGGCGCGAGCACGTCGGATTTCATTTCCGCCGCCACCGGCACCAGGACCTGATCGTTCAGGCTGTCGAAGATGCGGGCCGCGTCCTTGGGCTTCATCGCCGAATAGGTTTTCACCAGCGACGCCAGTTGTTTTTCCTGGGCGGCGTCGCGCTGGCCCAGAAGGGCCGAGATCTGGGTCTGCAGCGCCTTGAGCTGGGTCATCTTGGCATCGATGCGCGCTTCGGTGGCGGCCAGCATATTGGCCTGCGTCTGAATCTGCGCTTCGCGGGCATCCAGTTCGCCGCGGCGCTTGGACAGGCTGGTCAGCACTTCGGTTTCGGACGCGCTGGCGGTCTGCACGTCGTCGGCGGCAAAGTCCTTGTTGATCGGCGCGGGCGGCGGCGCCAGGGCATCGCTGACGGCCGGTTTGTTGATTTCCGCATAGGCGTCGTGAACCAGGCCCGATGCGTTCAGCATCAGAAGGCCGGTTCCCACCACCACCACGCTGGGCAACAGGCGCACCAGGCGCGACGGTTTTTTCACGGGCAGATTCATTGGGCGCTTCTCATGCTGTCGAGGCGGTTCATGATGCTGTTGGACGGCAAGGGGATATCGGCCATCGGCACCGAGCGGGGCACGTTGGTGACGCCGCGCTCGATGCGGTCGGCGATGCGCTCGGCCGAGCCGGTGAGCACCGCCAATTCGTCGATATGCAGGCGCGCCCGCTTCAGGCGTTCGTCCAGGGTGCCGGCGGCTTCGCCGGCGGCGGATTTCAAGGCGCGCAGGCTGGCGCCCGCACCCGCAATGGCCATGTTGAGTTCGCCGATCGTGCGGCTGAGGCCTTCCTGGCCCTTGCGTACGGCCGCAAGACGGCGCTCCAAGAGAATGCAATAGCCCAAAGTGGCGGCCAGCAGGATTTCCAGCGCGACTTCGACATAGAAGGTCATGGTCATGGCAGTATCTCCGGCTAGAGCGCTTTGGAGGCGTCGGTACGTTCGATGGCGGCATCGACGCGGACGGCGACCGACGAGCCGACCCGGCCCATGCGGCCGGTGAGAAGCGGCACGCCGCGGCAACGCAATTCGATCTTGGAATCGGGACTGGCGCCCAACATCACGGTCTGGCCGACTTCCAGATTCATCACCCGGTTCAGCGGCATCACCTGCTCATCGAGAATGGCGTCGATATTGACCTTGGTGGACCAAAGCTCGGTGGCCAGATGGCTTTCCCAGATCGAGTCGCGGCCGAATTTTTCGCCCATGAATTGTTGCAAGAGCAGCTTGCGGATGGGCTCCAGGGTCGCATAGGGCAACAGCAATTCGGTGCGCCCGCCGCGGTCTTCCATGTCGATGCGCAGCTTCACCAGGATCGCGGCATTGGCGGGCCGGGCGATGGCGGCGAAACGGGGATTGGTTTCCAGGCGGTCGAGCGAGAAATTCACCGGCGCCAGAGGCTCGAACGCGGCGCACATATCTTGAAGAATGACTTCCACCATGCGCTGCACCAAAGTGCGTTCGATGGTGGTGTAAGGCCGGCCTTCGATGCGCATGGCCGAAGAGCCGCGCCGCCCGCCCAAAAGCACGTCCACGATGGAATAGATCAGGTTGGAATCGACCGTGAAGAGGCCGTAATTGTCCAACTCCTCTGCATGAAACACCGACAGGATGGCGGGCAGGGGAATGGAATTGAGATAGTCGCCGAAACGGATCGAAGTGATCGAATCCAGGCTGACTTCGACATTGTCCGAGGTGAAATTGCGCAAGGACGTGGTCATCAGCCGCACCAGGCGGTCGAAGACGATTTCCAGCATCGGCAGGCGTTCATACGACACCAGCGCCGAATTGATGATGGCGCGGACGCCCGACTTGTCCTGCATCTGGTCGGAGTTGACGTCGAAACCCAGAAGGGAATCGATTTCTTCCTGGTTCAGGATGCGCTCGGCGCCGCTGTTGCCGTCGATCGGCAGGTCGGCGGCGACGGCGATCTCGGTCGCGACGTCGGGCGGGGGCGTTTCGTCAGTCATTGAGCAGCCTGTTCAAAATTTCGTTGTCGCTCCGGCTCCCGCCGACGCTCCTACTGAATGATCATTTGTTTGAGAAGAACGTCGCGCACTTTGTAGGGCGCGGCCGAGGCATTGACCCGGCGCAGTAGCTCTTCCTTCAGCCGCAGCACGCCTTCCGAGCCTTTGAGGTCGTCGACGCGCAGTTCGCGCAGATAGGATTGGAACTGGTCGACCAGGCGCGGCATCAGGGCCGTCATGCCGGTCTTTTGCAGCTCATTGTCCATTTCCAGGGACAGCGACAATTTCAGATAGGCGGGGGTGCCGTCGCTGCTTTGAATATTGACCAGAATGTCCGGCACATCGCTGAACGCCACTTCCGGTGGGGTCAGGGGCGGCGCTTCGGCGACTTTTGTCTTGTCGGCGTCATGCGGCTTCAAGAGAAAGAAGTAGGTCGCGCCGCCGCCGCCACCCAGCACCAGAACCAGCGCGGGCACGGCGATCATCAGGATTTTCTTGGTGAGAAAGCGCTTCAGGCCCTTTTTGGGCGCGCCTTCGCCTTCACCCTTGGCTTCGGCATTCTCGCCATCGGCCTCGGCATCGGGCCCTTTATCCTTCTTCGCCATTTCAGCGTCCCAGCTCTCTTCGCCGGCGAAGGTAGGCAAACGTGGTTAAGGAGCGGTTGAAATTGCCCAGCCTCGCGCCTTCGGCCCGGCAAGTTTTTCCCCGTGCCGCCGCAGGCAGGCGGGAAAGCCAATAAAAATGGGCCTTTTACGTTGGCACGGCGGCTGCACTTGTTGGCGGGCGGACCAGAAGGGATCTGCTGAGCCATGGATAATTCACTTCTTGTTAGTCTTTCGCATCAACTCGCGGCCTATCGATCGATGGACGTGATCGCGAACAATATCGCCAATGCCTCCACCCCGGGCTTCAAGCGCGAGACCGCGAAGTTCGAAGAATATGCCACCTATGTACGCCCCTCCGAGACCCAGACCGGTCCCCAGGCGCTGAGCTTCGTGAAGGACGCGGGCATTGTGCGCGACCTGGGCCAGGGCGAATTGAATTCGACCGGCGCCACGCTGGACTTCGCCATCAACGGCAAGGGCTTCTTCGCGGTGCAGACGCCGGCGGGCATGCGCTATACCCGCGACGGGCATTTCAGTTTGAATCAGGATGGCCAGCTGGTCACCTCTAATGGTTATGCCGTGCAGGGCGATGGCGGCGCCATCACCATCACCCCCGATGACGGCACGGTCAGCGTCGGCGCCGACGGCACCATCTCCAGCATTCTCAACGGCGCCGCCAACCAGATCGCCAAGCTGCAGGTCGTTACCTTCCCCAACGAGCGGGCCATGACCAAGGTAGGCTCCAATCTCTATTCGACCACCCAGGCGGCGACGCCCACCACCGAATCCACGGTGGCCCAGCGCATGCTGGAAGGCTCCAACGTCAAGCCGGTGATCGAAATCTCGCACATGGTCGAAGTGATGCGCGCCTATGAAATGACCGCGACGATGACCAATTCCCAGGAACAGCTCATGCGCCAGGCGATCGACAAGCTTGGCAGCATGCCGAATTAGGAGACCTGACCAATGCGCGCGCTTTCGATCGCATCCACCGGCATGGCGGCCCAGCAGACCAATGTCGAAACCATCGCCAACAATCTGGCGAACATGAACACCACCGGCTTCAAGCAGCAGCGGGCGGAATTCCAGGACCTGCTCTATCAGAATATCCAGACGCCCGGCGCCCAGACCTCGGACCAGGGCACCTATGCGCCCAACGGCATCCAGATCGGCGCGGGCGTGCGCACGGCTGCCATCTATCGCATCACCACCCAGGGCGATCTTCAGTCGACCAGCAATCCTTACGATGTGGCGATCCAGGGATCGGGCTATTTCCGCATCCAGCAGGCCGACGGCACCGATGCCTATACCCGCTCGGGCAATTTCTCGCTTTCGCCCCAGGGCCAACTGATCACCCAGGACGGCCTGGTGGTGCAGCCCGGCATCGCCATTCCCCAGAACACTATCAATGTGCAGATCAACGCCCAGGGCCAGGTCAACGCCACGGTGGCCGGCAACAACACGCCCCAGACCGTGGGCCAGCTGGAACTGACCCGCTTTCCCAACGAAGCGGGCCTGAACGCGATCGGCAACAATCTCTATCTGGAAACCCCGGCTTCCGGCTCGCCCCAGGCGGGCGTGCCCGGATCGACCGGTTACGGCACCGTGCAGCAGGGCTATCTGGAAACCTCCAACGTCAATTCGGTGGACGAGATCACCGCCCTGATCACGGCGCAGCGCGCTTACGAAATGAATTCCAAGGTGATCAGCGCGGCCGATCAGATGCTGCAGCAGACCGCCCGCCTGGGAGGCCAATAATGATCCGCAAAATCGCAATCGCTCTGATGCTGGCCGTGTTGCCGATGCTGGCGGGACCTGCCTTCGCCGAAAGCGGCGTGCGCATCGTGGTCCCCGCGCACGATATCGCCCGCGGCCAGACCATCATGGACAGCGACCTCACCTTCGCCACCGTGCCGGGCACGGCGCTGATGGCGGGTACCGTCACCACCTTCGCGGCGGTCAAGGATATGGAAGCGCGCCGCATGCTGCATGCGGGCGAAGCCTTGCGCACCGACGATGTCCGCCGCCCCGTGGTGGTGACCAGGGGCCAGACCATCACCATGCTGTTTCGCGCCCCGGGCGTGGAGTTGACCGCGATGGGCCGCGCCATGGGTGAAGGCGGGGTGGGCGACACCATCACCGTCCAGAATCCCTCCTCCTTCCGCATGATCATCGGAGTGATCAGCGGCCCGGGCACGGTCACGGCCACCGGCCCCGCCTCGCCCTTTCCGGCCCAGCGTACCGCTCGCAACTAGGATCTGACCCATGCATAGCTTGACCAAACTCTCCGCCGTGACGCTTCTGGGCGCTCTTCTGTGCGGCTGCTCGGCGCTGGACCGCATCGAGAATATCGGCGAAGCGCCGAAGCTGGCACCGGTGGGCAATCCCGCCGACATGCAGATCATCGCGGCCATTCCAGCGACGCCACCGATCAGCCATGCGGGCAATTCGCTATGGCAGCCGGGGGCCAGAAGCTTCTTCCAGGATCCGCGCGCCAGTCATGTGGGCGACGTGATCACGGTGAATGTGTCCACCTCCGATGCCGCCAAATTGCAGAACAGCACCACCCGTTCGCGCACCAATTCCGACAATGCCAACATGACCAACATGTTCGGCCTGGAAAATGCGCTGCCCAAGGGGCTCGATCCCACCAGCCTGGTGAAGATGGGCTCGGACATGTCCAATGTCGGTTCGGGTTCGGTGAACCGCCAGGAAAGCATCAACATGACCCTGGCGGCACTGGTCGCGCAGATTCTGCCCAACGGCAATCTGGTGATCTCCGGCCACCAGCAGGTGCGGGTGAACAACGAGCTGCGCGACATGCGGGTATCCGGCATCGTGCGCCGCGAAGACATCACCCAGAGCAACACGGTCGATCTTTCCCAGATCGCCGAGGCGCGTATTTCCTATGGCGGCCAAGGCACCGTCAGCGACGTGCAGCAGCCGCGCTATGGCAGCCAGCTGTTTGATATAATTATGCCTTGGTAGTTTTTTTGATTACCCCCATCTGTCTGCCACGCGGGCAAGCCCGCTAGCAGACATCTTCCCCCGCCAGCGGCTATCGCCGCGCGGGGGAAGAAATTCTTCGCCAAGACGATCTAGCGCTTGTTGAAGCAATTCAGGTCCGCCTCCCCTGCGCGCGCGTAGCGCGCTGGCGGGGGAGGGTGAGTAGCGTCAGCGTGCGAACGTAGCAGCGCTTGCGATGCGAAGGCCGGAGGGGGCGGCTTAATCGTCCCGGTAAACTTTTTCGCGACGCTCGTGGCGCTCTTGCGCTTCGATCGACAAGGTCGCGATGGGACGCGCGTCCAGGCGCTTGAGGGAAATCGGCTCGCCGGTTTCCTCGCAGAAGCCGTAAGAACCATCCTCGATCCGGCGCAGCGCGGCGTCGATCTTGGCGATCAGTTTTCTTTGGCGGTCGCGGGTGCGCAGCTCGAGCTGCCGTTCGGCCTCGGTGGACGCGCGGTCGGCCAGATCGGCATGCGGAATGGTTTCCGCTTGAAGATTCTGGATCGTTTCGCGGCTTTCCTTGAGGATCTCTTCCTTCCAATTGTTCAGCTTGCGGCGAAAATATTCCCGCTGCTTTTCATTCATGAAGGGTTCGTTTTCCTGCGGCCGGTAGTCGGCCGGGATCTGGATTCCCATGCGCACTCCCTAAACCAACAAGGCACGGCTTTTGTGCCTCGGTGGGCCGGGGTTATAGCGACCGGCCCAACCGCCAGCAATCGTAATCGCGGTGGCGCCAAAGTGATGCACACTTAAAGCAATAGAACGCCGGCCGGTCGCGGAAACGCGAAATATAGCGTTTGTTTTCAGATGGTTACACGGGCATGGAAAAAGACGGCTGCGCGCTGGAACTTTCACGCATCCGTCATGTTGCACCGCCCATCTCCAGAATCAGGTCATCCCCGGCAGAGGGTCGGGACCGAACCGGTTGGCGCCGGATGTGCCGCGCGTACAGAACCAGATCAGCAGCAGGATCGCGCCGACCAGAGGAACCAAGCCGATCCAGTACCACCAGCCCGAACGATCGGTGTCATGCAGCCGCCGCACCGTGACGGAAATGGCCGGCAGAAAACTGGCCAGCGCGAACAGCCCCAAAAATGTTCGTCCCAGTCCGAACGGGATCAGGATCCAGCAGATGAGGGTGATCACGCACTGAAAGAGAACGAAGAACCAATATTCGGAGCGCGCCGCGCGCCCGGAAAATGTGACGTAATTGGAATAGCAGGACCGGATGGCCTGTTCGAAACTCACGCCGCCGGCTCCTTGAACGCCGTATTGTGCCTGGGAAACCATTCATGGCCCCTCAGCATGTAATTCCAGTAAAGCACCGGCAGGAAGCTCTTCTTGATCCACCAGCCCAGCCAGCGTTGCTGGCCCGGATCGAGCAGCGGCAAGGTCGGGGTGACTTTGCCGCCATAGACGAACTCCGCGATGATCGCCTTGCCATTGGCGGTGGTCAGCGGGCAGGACGCATATCCGTCATAGCCATTCTCGACCGTCGCGCCATGCATCAATTTCAGAATGTTGCGGACCACCACGGGCGCCTGCTTGCGCACCGCCGCGGCGGTCTTGGAATTGGGCGTGCTGGCGACATCGCCCAGCGAAAAGACGTTGGCATGGCGGACATGCTGCATCGAATTCTGGTTCACTTCGACCCAGCCGGCCGCATTGGCCAATGGGCTGGATTTGATCGCGTCCGGCGGCGATTGCGGCGGAGAGACATGCAGCATGTCGTAAGGCACGGCGATGCGCTGGCCCTGCTTTTCGCCGCCGACGATTTCGAAGGTCGCGGTTTTCGCCTTTGAATCCACGGCGACCAGATTGTGCTGATAGAAAACCTTCACGCCGCAGGCTTCGGCGATCTTGACCAGCTGCCGCGCGAAAAAAGGCACGCCGAAGATCACGGGCGCGTGAACATAATACTCGACCTCGACCCGGTCGCGGATGCCCTGGCGCCTGAGGTCGTCGACCGTCAGATACACGATCTTCTGGGGCGCGCCCGGGCATTTGAACGGCAAGGGCGGTTGAGTGAACACGGCCCTGCCTCCGGGCTTGAGCGACTTGATGCAGTCCAATGTATAGGTGACATGGGTGGGCGAATAGTTGCTGCACACCCCGTCATGGCCCAGTGCGGCGGAGAGGCCTTCGACCTTGTCCCAGTCCAGTTTCAGGCCAGTGGCGACCACCAGATAATCATAGGTGAGTGTTTCGCCGGTCGAGAGCGTGACGCTGTTCCCGTCCGGCGCGAAGGTGCTGGCCGATGCCGCGATGCGCGTGACGCCCGGCGGAATCAGCGTATCGGTGCTGCGGCGGGTCTTGTCCATGTCGAACAGGCCGGCGCCGACCAAGGTGAAGGCCGGCTGGTAGTAATGCGTGTCGCTGGGTTCGACGATGGCGATGTCGCCCGCACGAACGCCATGCCGCTGCAAGCTGGCAGCGACCGTGATACCCGCCGCGCCGCCACCGATGATGAGAATTTTATGATGCCCTGCCATGACCCGCCCCCGTTTTTGAAACTGGACTGAACCGATCGGCGATCCCCGGCGGGACATTAGAGAAGTTCCTGCCGAAGAAAAGACGGGTCCGCCTTCGCGACGCGGCGCGAGTCACAAGCGGCTGATAATGCACATTGTTTTGGATGCGCCGGCCAGCTCTGGCGTCTGCGCCCTTTCGATGCCTGAAACGTGCCTGGGGTGGAAAGCCCGTTCTTAAAGCCTGTTGACCGGCAGCTTCAGATAGATCTGGCCATTGTCGTCTCTCGGCGGCATCTGGCCGGCCCGGATATTCACCTGCACCGAAGGCAGAATGAGAGCCGGCGTTGCCAGCGTCCTGTCGCGCGCTTGCCGCGCCGTCACGAATTTCTCCTCGTCGATACCGTCATGGACATGAATATTGTTGGCGCGCTGCTCGGCGACCGTCGAGCGCCAGGCATAATGGTCCCGGCCGGCAGCCTTATAATCATGGCACATCCACAAAATGGTCTGAGGCGGCAGGGACAGGATGCGTGTTATCGAGCGGTATAAATCGCGGGCATTCCCGCCCGGAAAATCCGTTCTGGCGGTGCCATAGTCGGGCATGAAAAGCGTGTCGCCCACAAAGACGTTGCCTCCAATCCTGTAACTGACGCAGGCGGGCGTGTGGCCCGGCGTGTGCATCACCTCAATGCTCAAACCGCCAACGACATCGCCATCCTTCAGCAAGCGGTCGAACGGCCTGCCGTCGCCGGCGATGTCTCGCGCATTGAAAATGGATGCGAATGTTTTTTGTACTTGGACGATATGCTCCCCGATGGCGATTTTCGCGCCGGTGAGGCCCTTGAGATAGGCGGCGGCAGACAGATGATCCGCATGGGCATGCGTTTCCAGGATCCATTCCAGGCTCAGATCCTTTGCCTTTGCGGCGGCAAGGACGGCATCGGCGGATTGGGTCGATGTGCGGGCGGATTTGGAATCGTAATCCAGCACTGGATCAATGATCGTCGCCAGGCGGCTTTGTGGGTCGCTGACGAGATATGTGACCGTGAAAGTCTGCTCGTCGAAAAAGGCCTGAATGTCGGGGTGCATGATCTTGGCTCCAACTTCTGCTTGACCGTATATTAGGACATGCTAATACAGCAATATCGAAGGGAAACAATTTTGAGCTCGTCCGCCAAAGACCTGAAAGCCATGCGGGAGCATGCCGGCGATGCCGCGTCTCTCATGCGCGCGCTTTCTCATGAGGCGCGGCTGAGCGTGCTGTGCGACCTGGTAGGGGGGGAGCGGACGGCCGGGGATCTGGTTCAACGGTCCGGACTGAGTCAGTCCGCGCTGTCCCAGCACTTGACCAAGCTTCGCGAGGAGGGACTGGTGGAAACCCGCCGCGAAGCCCAATCCATCCATTACCGCATCGCGGATCCGCGCGCGGCGCGCGTACTGGCGCTTCTGTACGAAATCTACTGCAAAGGATGATGTCATGAGTCTGCCCGTCATAAGCCCAGCCGAGGCACGCCGACGCCTGATGGACGGCACGGCCGTCCTGATCGATATCCGCGAGCCGATGGAGCGGGCGCGAGAGGCGATTCCCGGCACGCTTTCATGTCCCCTGTCTGCTTCGAACGGGAGCACGCTGGCCGGTCTGCCCGCCGGAAAGACGCTGATCTATCACTGCCAAAGCGGCCGGCGCACGCTTGAGAATGAAGACCGGCTGGCGTGTCTGGGATCTGGCGAAATCCTTATCCTGGAAGGGGGCCTGTCGGCCTGGAAAGCCGCGGGCTATCCCACCCGCATCGACCGCAGCCGCCCGATTGAAATGCAACGGCAGGTCCAGATCGTGGCTGGCGCCTTGGTGTTCGCGGGTGTGATGTTGTCTTGGCTTGTCCATCCTGTGTTTCTGGCCCTGGCAGGCTTTGTCGGCATGGGCCTGATGTTTGCCGGCATTTCCGGGTGGTGCGGAATGGGCAAGCTGCTCGGTGTCCTTCCCTGGAATCGCCGTCCCGCGATATGAGTGCCCTTATCACCTTCGCCTCCGGCAGCCTGGTGGGCTTTGCGCTGGGACTATTGGGCGGCGGAGGTTCCATCCTCGCGGTTCCGCTTCTCGTCTATGTCGTGGGCGTGAAGGACGCGCATGTCGCCATCGGGACCAGCGCGCTGGCGGTTTCCGCCAATGCCTTCGCCAACCTTGCCGCACATGCAAGGGCGGGCACCGTGAAGTGGCCCTGCGCCGCCGTGTTCGCCTTGGCCGGTGTTCTCGGTGCGGCATTCGGCGCGTTTCTCGGTCAGCGCGTCAACGGGCAGCATCTTCTCTTTCTGTTCGGCCTGGTGATGCTGATGGTGGCCGGCGCCATGTTCGGCGGCCGGGCGGCCGCGGGCGATCCGGATGTCCGCATCAATCCCGCAATCGCCTTTCGCCTGGCCGGGACGGGACTGGTGGTTGGTTTTCTGTCGGGCTTCTTCGGGATCGGTGGCGGGTTCCTGATCGTGCCGGCGATTATGCTCGGCAGCGGAATGGCGACATTGAACGCGGTCGGATCGTCGCTGGTGTCGGTCGGCATTTTCGGCCTGACCACAGCTTTCTCTTATGCGATGGCGGGTCTGGTCGATTGGCGGATCGCAGCCATCTTCGTGCTGGGCGGCGTTGCGGGTGGGCTGGTGGGCGTCAAGCTCTCTGTCCGGCTATCACGGCAAAGGGGCTTTCTGACGAAAACCTTTGCCACTGTGGTGGTGGGCGTGGCGCTGTTCGTACTTTGGAAGTCGTCGGCAAGCCTTTTCCACTGAGCCAGCTTTTCCGACCAGCTCGCATGCATGAACATTGACGTCAGAAGGGTTTCGAGGTGACGCCCGGATAATATTTGTGCCGGCCCAGCGGCCGGTAAACGCTTCCCCGCCCGCCAGCTCCGTCAGGAAAGCGGCGGCATTGATCCCGGTAATCAGTGCCGTCACACCCGCAAAACGCGAGAGAAGGCGGGTCTCGCCACGGAGCGATATCATGCTGCCGGGTCGTTGTTACCGGATTTGATTGTGATCAATGTCCGCAGGAAGATTTGGCGCTTTGCTTTTTTATTCTGCAAAGAGGAGAGCGCAAATGGGTCAGCGGATTGATCAGTTTTGCGAAAATCTTCGCATTAAGCTCACCAACATTGATGACAATATGGTTGCGTTGAAGGCCAACATCGACAGCAATGCCCGCAATGCTGAGCAGGATGTCCGCAATCGCCTGATAGAGCTTAACCGGCACATCGACGAGAACCGCGCGAAGGTGGCGGGGGCGCAAGCTGAAATCAAGAAATGGGCTGAGGAACGTAAGGCGGCGACAAGCGAAAAGATTGCGCATTGGAAAGCCAAACTTGAAGTGGCCAGGCTGCAGACCCGTGCCGAGGCCGCTGAAGCCTACGCAAATGCGGCAACCATCGTGGCTATGGCGGCCATCGATAGTGCTGAGCAAGCTTCGCTGGAAGCTTGGATGGCCCGGAAGGATGCAGAAAGCGCACAAGGCGAAAGAGCGGCCTGATCAGTCCGCCTCGCCATGATCGCTTAACAGGACTTCAATCAAATCCCGACTGCCTAAGAAAGGATTGGATCATGAACTCAAAAAACGAAAACTGGCTACATGACAAAATCCATCAAGCTGCGAATAGACTTCTATGGATGGGATTGGCATTGCTGGTGCTGGGCATCGGAGCATTGGCGTTCCCATTCTTCTCGACGTTCGTGATCACGCTATTCGTTGGGTGGTTCTTGATCCTCAGTGGATTTGTGAACCTGTTTGGGGCGTTCTCCATCCGGGGCGCTGGACCCTTTTTCGGCGCTCTGCTTTACAGCCTTCTCTCAATCGCTGCGGGCGTTTTCATTATTGCCAGGCCCGCCGGCGGAGCGATCGCCGTCACGCTTGCCTTGGGGACGATCTTCGTCATTCAGGGAGCCTACGAACTGTATTTTGCCTTTGAACTGAAGCCACTGCGGGGGTGGGGCTGGATGGTGACATCCGGCATTGCAAGCATCGTACTCGCCTTCCTCATTCTGGTGGGGCTGCCCGGCACTTCGCTGGTCAGTCTGGGCGTGGTACTCGGCGTCAATTTTGTGAGTTCTGGTCTTGCCCTCGCCATGGTCGGCGTAGCGGCACGCAAAGAATTTTCAACCAAGGTTGCCCACGCTTGAATGCAAGAAACTCCGGAGACCCGCTGTCAGGGTAAGTGGGTCTCCCAGCCCCTGCGGCGACCTCGGAACCTATTCCATGTCCGATTTGGGCCAAAGGCGGGAATTTGTACAGTTGAGCGTCGATAAGCGGGTGTACGCCAGCGTCGCGATCCCCGCGCTGCGGCGGCGAGGAAACCCCAGCCGCTGTGCAGGGGGCGAGTGCTCTATCAGCGCCAAAGAAGTGCCACGCAGACCCAAGAACGCCAACGTACTCAAGCGGAAAGCGGCGGAATCATTGGGAAGATAACCATGACCGCGCGCGGGCTGCGGGGCAGCCCGGATATGGCCTCGGCGCTGGGTGCGCCTCGGACTTTTCTTTGAAAGCCGCTGCCGCGGAGGCATTAAAAAAGCCGGCCTGACAGGCCGGCTTTTCTAATGGTTGCGGGGACAGGATTTGAACCTGTGACCTTCAGGTTATGAGCCTGACGAGCTACCGGGCTGCTCCACCCCGCGTCACGAGGTGGGGGGATATAGGCCAGCGGCGGGGCCCTGTCCACCCCTGTTTCCCGCTTCATTTCCTTGTTTTTTGGGGCGCTTTCGGCCGGTTCAACCGGCTTTAACCAGGGGTGACGGAAACTGGCCCCATGAAGACGATCCTGGCCGTGTTGCTGGTTCTGGCGCCCCTCGCCGCCTTCGCGGACGATGCGCACATTATCGTGCAGCAGGGCCGGGCCTTCCGCCCTGGCGAGATCACCATCAACAAGGGTGACGCGCTCACTTTCACCAACGATGACGACTTCATCCACCAGATCTATGTCAGCGGCGGCAGCTTCAATTTCGACAGCGACGAACGGGCCCCGGGACAGAATATTACCCAAAGCTTTACCCAGTCCGGCACCTTCGAGGTGCGCTGCCACATCCACCCGAAAATGAAGCTTGTGGTGCATGTGCGCTAGCGGAAAGCCCAAGGTTTCAAAGGCTTGACGGAACTACAGCCTTAAGCGGTCCTCAATACTCGCCGGGTCAGAATTGGCCTGGAAACCGCCTTTTGCGCGGCCAGGATGTCATTGGCGAAATATTCCATCGGCGCCAAGATCTTTGGCGCCTTCATCGCGATGGGTGCGCTGATCGCGCTTCTGGGCGCGGCCGGCTATGGCATCCTGTCCTTTGCCGGGCAGATGACCGTCACCACCTTCGACGGGCCCTTGATGGCGATCAATTACGCCCGGGCCGCGCAATCCGATTTCATCGCGCTGCAGATGGCGGAGCTGCGCTACGAACATGCCGACGCCAGGACGCGCGACGCCATCACGGCCGAAATCGCCGATCTCGCCAACACCTTCGCGGACGATCTGGAAGTCGCGGAGCAGCGCTCGCTGGCCGATGACGAACAGGCCTTGATCCGCCAGATCCGTCCCCTGGTGGCCAATTGGCGCACCGCGCGCGCCAAAGGCGATATCGCCGCCCTGGAAAAGATCGACCAGCAGGTCGATGCCAAATTCGACCTTCTGATCGAACTCAACACCGATCACAGCTTCATCGGGCGCCGGCGCGCGATCACCAATATCGGCCGCTACAAATACATCACCGTGGGCGCCACCATCCTGGCGTTGCTGCTGGCGGGCGCGATCACCCTGTTTCTGCGCAGCCGGATCGTGCGGCCCTTGTCGGCGGCGGCCACCGTGGCCGACCGCATCGCCAGCGGTGAGCTGCAGACGCCGATCCCGCCCGGCGGCGCCGACGAAACCGGGGCCCTGCTCCGGTCGATGACGGTGATGCAGGACAATATCCGCGAGATGATGGCGCGCGAGACGGCCCTGCGCCGCTCCGCCGAGAACCGGTTGTCCGACGCGCTGGAGACATCGCGCGAAGGCGTGATCCTGGTCGCGCCCGACGGCACCATCGCGCTCTGCAACCGCCAGCTGGATGCTTTTTTCCCCGCCATCGCGGGCAGGCTGGCCAGCGGGACGAATTTCGACCAGGCGCTGCGGCTGATCGAAGCCCAGCTGGTGCCGAGCAGCGCGCGGGCCACCGATCCGTCCGGCCATACCGAACTGGAACTGACGGATGGCCGCTGGGTGCGCATGACGGCCAGCGCCACCTCGGAAGGCGGCTCGATCGTCTTCTTCTCGGATTTCACCGCCATCAAGGAGCGCGAGGAGAATCTGCGCAAGGCCAAGATGGAGGCCGAGGCCGCCAACGCCGCCAAGACCCGCTTCCTGGCCAATATGAGCCACGAGTTGCGCACCCCGCTCAACGCCATCATTGGCTTTTCCGAAATCATCAACGGCCAGCTGTTCGGCGAATTGGGCAATGCGCGCTATCTGGATTATTCCGGCGACATATTGCGCTCCGGCCGGCATCTGCTGGACGTGATCAACTCCGTACTCGATCTTTCCAAGAGCGAGACCGGCAAGATGATCCTGGATGTCCGCGATGTGGACATGCGCGAGATTCTGAAGGATTGCGTCACCATGGTGGGCGAACAGGCCAAGGAAGCGGGCCTGGAATTCGCCGTGCGGGGCATGGAGACGGAACTGCCGCTGCAAGGCGATCCGGCCAAGCTGCGCCAGATCTTCCTCAATCTTCTTTCCAACGCGATCAAATTCACCCCGCGCGGCGGCTATATCTGGGCCGAGGCGCGCCATACCGCGACCGGTGTGGCGGTGACGGTGGGGGACAGCGGCATCGGCATGTCGCCGGAAGATGTGGCGGTGGCGCTGACGCCGTTCGGCCAGGTCGATAACCGGCTGGAGCGGCGTTATGAAGGCACCGGCCTGGGCCTGCCTTTGACCAAGGCTTTCGTCGAGCTGCATGGCGCCGTGATGCAGTTTGAAAGCGCCCGTGGCGCGGGCACGCGGGTCACGGTGAGCTTTCCCGTCGGCATCGCTCTGGCGCAGGCGGGTTAAACGCCGGATGCTTTCCCGGCCTCGAAGCGCTGTGCCACATGCTCCTTGGCGGTCTGGATGGCGCGCACGAATCCCACCGGATCGGCGATGTCCGGCGTAGTGACGGCATCCACGCCGGTGCCTTCGATACGGATGGTGCCATAGCCGAAGATGCGGCCCAGAAAGCTCTGATTGACTTTCACGCCTTCGATATTGGGCAGGGCGATCTCGTTGGTGCGCATCGACAGCACGCCATATTTCTCCACGAAACGGTGGCTGGTGATCCCCACTTCGGTGGTCCATTTGCGGATCATCATGCGCAGAAAGCTGATCAGGCCCAGAAGGAACCACAGGCCGATCAACGCCACCGTCCAGGTCACGGGGTTGTGGGTGTCGAGGAAATTGGGTTGCCGGCTGGCCCAGCTGAGAAGCGCAACCAGAAGCACCGCGGGTATCAGCAGCTGCAGCCAGGCGCCGAGATTGTAGAGCCAGTGAAACCGCGCCCGCACGATCACCGTTTCGCCCTCGCCCAGCGACTTGTCGATATAGGACATGGAGACCCCCACCGCCGCGGAAGCCGCTTTTTACGCGATTTTGACTTGCCAGACTAGCGGTCGTGATCGGGGAGCAGAACCTCGCGCACGCCCCCGCGCGGAGGCGCGCAATAAGACGAAGAAGGTCGTGTTCCTCAGTGGTCGCGATCGGGGAGCAGAACCTCGCGCACGCCCCCGCGCGCGGAGGCGCGCAATAAGACGAAGAAGGGCGTGTTCCTCAGCGGTCGTGATCGGGGAGCAGAACCTCGCGCACGCCCTTATGATTGGGCGCGGAGATCACACCATCCTGCTCCATGCGCTCGATCAGGCTGGCGGCGCGGTTGTAGCCGATCTGCAGCCGGCGCTGGATGTAGGAAGTGGACGCCTTCTTGTCGCGCGCCACCACCGCCAGGGCCTTGTCGTAGAGATCGTCGCCGGATTCGCCGTTGCCGCCCATCATGCCGGCATAGGGATCGTCGCTGTTCTCGTCCGGTTCCTCGGTCACCGCATCCAGATATTCCGGCGAGCCTTGGGCCTTGAGGAATTTCACCACATCCTCGACTTCGTGATCCGACACGAAGGGGCCATGGACGCGGCGGATGCGCCCACCCGCCGCCATGTAGAGCATGTCGCCCTGGCCCAGCAGCTGTTCGGCGCCTTGTTCGTTCAGGATGGTGCGGCTGTCGATCTTCGACGTGACCTGGAAGGAGATGCGGGTAGGGAAGTTCGACTTGATCGTGCCGGTGATCACGTCCACCGACGGGCGCTGGGTGGCGGCGATCAGGTGAATGCCCGCGGCGCGCGCCATTTGCGCCAGGCGTTGCACCGCGCCTTCGATTTCCTTGCCCGAAATCATCATCAGGTCGGCGACTTCGTCCACCACCACCACGATGAAGGGCATGTGCTCCAGCTCGAGCAGTTCGTCTTCATAGATCGGCTTGCCGGTCTCGCGGTCGAAGCCGGTCTGAACCGTGCGCTTCAGGGTCTCGCCTTTTTCCTTGGCCTTGCGGACCCGGTCGTTGAAGGCTTCCACGCCGCGCACGCCCAGCTTGGACATTTTGCGGTAGCGCTCTTCCATCTCGCGCACCGCCCATTTCAGCGCCACCACCGCCTTGCGCGGATCGGTGACCACCGGCGCCAGAAGATGCGGGATACCGTCATAGACCGACAATTCCAGCATCTTGGGATCGATCATGATCAGGCGGCATTGCTGCGGCGCCATGCGATAGAGCAGGGACAGGATCATGGTGTTGAGGCCGACCGACTTGCCCGAGCCGGTGGTGCCCGCCACCAGAAGGTGGGGCATCTTGGCCAGATCGGCCATCACCGGTTCGCCGCCGATGGTCTTGCCCAGCGCCAATGTCAGCGGCGCGCGGGCCTTCTCGTAATCATTGGCCGACAGCAATTCGCGTAAGTAGACGGTCTCGCGGATGTGATTGGGCAATTCGATGCCGATCACATTGCGGCCGGAAATCACCGCCACGCGGGCCGACACCGCCGACATGGAGCGCGCCACATCGTCGGCCAGCGAAATGACGCGAGAGGATTTTACGCCTGCTGCGGGCTCGAATTCGTAAAGCGTCACCACGGGACCGGGGCGAACCGCGGTGATGCGGCCCTTGACGCCGAAATCCGTCAGCACCGCTTCCAGCATGCGGGCATTTTCTTCCAGCGCCTCGTCCGACAGGCCGTGATTGTCGGCGACCGGAACCGGCTCCGCCAAAAGCCCCAGCGCAGGCAGCTGATATTCGCCGCTGACCAGATTGAGCGCGGGCTGCTTGGATTTCTTGTTGAGCGCGGGCGAGGCTTTGCGGGCTTCGTCGCGCTTGACCCGGCTTTCGCGGCGCTCGGCCAGCTTGCTGGCCGCCAGAGGTTCGGGCCTTACGTCGAGATGATAGCCGTCGCCGCTATCGTCCTCGTCATCCTCGATCTGGGTGTCGCCGTCCTCGTCGTCATGATCGTAATCCTCGTCATGATCGTCTTCGTCTTTGCCCGCCTTCTTGAATTTGGGCATTTTGACGTTGCGGGCCTTGCCGCCCAGCCACCACAGCGCCGCCGCGGTGTTCATGCTGCTGCGCGCCAGGGTGGTGAAGCGAATGCCGGTGGCCAGGAATGCCAGCGGCAGGCCGGCCAGAAGCAGCACCAGCGGCAGGACAATGCCGATCCAGGTATGGCCGTAAACCTGCCCCGCATGGCTCGAAAGCCCGGCGGTGGTCAGTCCGATCATGCCGCCCAGGCCGGCGGGCAGGCTCGACGGGGCCGGAAAAATGCCCAGGCCGGCGGCGACGGTCAGCGTTCCCAGCGGCCAGGCCACCAGGCGCCACATGGCATGGCGCAAGGTCTTGCCCGACAAAGCGCGCAATCCCCAGAAAGCCGGTGGCGCCAGAAACGCCACGGCCGCGAAGCCGAAGGTCTGCAGCAGCAGATCCGCCGCCACCGCGCCCAAAGGGCCCAGAAGATTGGATACCGCGCGGCCATTGGCATTGTTGAGGCTGGCATCGTCGGCGTGATGGGAGATCAGGGCCAGAAGCGCCGCGCAGACCGCCGCGAACAAGAGCAAGCCGGCGCCCCGCAGCATGGCCATGCGGGCCAGCCGGGCTACGGCCGCCCGTGCATCCGCCAGGGCGTCGCTCATGGCGCCGCCCCGGGCGCGGGGATGGTAGACGCCGCCGTGACTCATGCTTTTTTGACCCCTTCCGGCCTTCGCACCTGATCGGTGCTACGGCCACCTTCCCCGCCAGCCCTACGGGCGCGGGGAAGGAAGTCTCGACCAAGACGCACTGCCCTGGAGTACCGTATGGTTACCCCAAGAAATTCTTCACCCTTTCGAGTGCAGTAATAATGGTTGATAAATCGCTAACGAGGGCGATCCGGATATAGGAAAAGCCAGGGTTTGACTGGGGTTTTCCCGGTTCGATTTCCCGGCCCATATAGGCGCCGGGCAACACTTTGACCCCTTCGTCCCGCCACAGGCTTAAGGTGGTTTCCGCGCCATTGCCGGTGGGCAGCCAGAGGAAGAACCCTCCGGCGGGCCGGGTGACTCGGTTCCCCAGAATCCGCTCCGCCGCCGCCATTTTCTCGGCATAGGCGGCCCGGTTGGCCGCGACATGGACTTCGTCGCGCCAGGCAGCCGCCGACGCGGCCTGGATGGGCCCTGGGACCTGCGGCCCTGCCACGGTGCGAAAGCCCCGAAAGCGGGCGATCAGTCCGGCATCGCCCGCCACCATGCCGGAGCGCAATCCCGGCAGGCCCGACCGCTTGGAAAGAGAATGAAAGGTGAGCAGGCGGCGGAAATCGCCCGTTTCTTGAAAGCGCGCCGACAGAGCACAGAGAGGCGGCCGGTCGAAATAAATATCGGCATAGCATTCGTCCGCCAGCACGATGAAATCATACCGGTCCGCCAGCGCGAACAATCTGCGCCAATAGTCTTCGTTCGCCGCCGCGCCTTCGGGATTGGAAGGCGAGCAGATATAGACCGCCGCCAGCCGTTCCAATGTCGCTTCGGGAAGCGCCGCATAATCGGGCAGAAAGCCGCTTGCCTCGGTGGCGGCGACATAGAGCGGTTCGGCATTGGCGCCCAGCGCGGCCGCGGCATAGGCCTGATAGAAGGGATTGGGCATGCCCACGATGGGCCTGCCTCCGGCCTTGATGCGCGGCAACAGCGGAAACAGCACGCTGAACAAGCCTTCGCGCGTCCCGTTCAAAGGCAGCACATGCTCGGCGGCACGGATCGCGCCGTTCAGGCCGAAGCGCCGGTTCAGCCAGCCGGCGGCGGCATCGCGCCATTCCTCCGTGCCGGTGATGGCGGGATAATTTCCGAAACTCGCGGCCGATTTTGTCAGCGCCTCGGTGACGAATTGCGGAACCGTCCCGCTGGGATCGCCGATGGACAGATTGATCGGCACCTTGCCGGGCTTGATGTCGCCCAGCAATTCGTTCAGCCGGGCGAAGGGCCCCAGCGGCAATTCAGACATCAGCGTATCGGTCACGGGCGTCCGGTGCGAAGCAGCGTGTCCACTTCTACGCAGGAGCTTCCCCGGCGCCAAGTCTCTCGGACGTGCGCGATTTGGGTTTCCCCGCGCTCCGGCTGCATGAATAAGCTATTGTTTCGTATAATTTAATTATCCGTCTTTCCTTTGTCTCGGGTTTGCGGCTTAAGCGATGGCCATGAAGCAGACCGATGTGATCATCAGCGGCGGCGGCATGGTCGGCCTCACCCTGGCGCTGGCGCTGGGGCAGGGCGGGCTGAAGGTGGTGGTGGTGGATGCCATGCCGCCGGCCCAGACCCTCATGCCCGCCTTCGATGGGCGCGTGTCGGCGCTGGCCTATGCGGCGGTCCGCATGATGCGCGCGCTGGAGGTGTGGCCGCATCTGGCAGCCGAGGCGCAGCCCATCCGCGAAATCCTGGTGAGCGACGGCGCGGTGGGACGCGCCGCCTCACCCTTCTCGCTGCATTTCGACGCGCAGGAAGTGGGTGCCGACAGCCTGGGCCATATCGCGGAGAACCGGCATATTCGCGCCGCGCTCTATGCCGCGATGACGGCGCAAAAAAATATCACCCTGATCGCGCCGGCAACGATCGCATCGCTGGCGGTCGAAGCGGGGCATGTCGCGGCCAAGCTGTCCGACGGCAATGAATTTCAGGCCGCGCTCGCGGTGGCCGCCGATGGCCGCGAATCCCGGTTGCGCGATCAGATGGGCATCGGCGTGGTCGGCTGGTCCTATCCCCAGACCGGCATCGTCGCCACCGTGCATCATGCCGAGCCGCATCAAGGCGTGGCGTACGAGCATTTCCTGCCATCCGGTCCCTTCGCCATCCTGCCGATGACAGGCGACCGCTCGTCCCTAGTATGGACGGAAGCCAAGGACAAGGCGCCCGCCATGCTGGCGCTGGACGATGACGCCTTCAATGCCGAAGTCGCCGCCCGCTTCGGCGCGCATCTGGGGGACACCGAAGTGGTGGGCGGGCGCTGGAGTTATCCGCTGAAATTCCATCTCGCTCGCGATTTCGTGCGGCCGCGCTTTGCGCTGGCGGGCGATTGCGCCCATGGCATCCATCCCATCGCCGGGCAGGGCCTCAATCTCGGCTTGAAAGATGCGGCGGCGCTGGCCGAAACCCTGCTGGACGCCGCGCGCCTGGGCCGCGACATCGGCACGGCGGATGTGCTGAAGCGCTATGAACGCTGGCGGCGGTTCGATTCCTTCACCCTGGCGGCGTCCACCGACGCGCTGAACCGGCTCTTCTCCAACGACATCGCGCCGCTTCGCCAATTGCGCGATCTGGGGCTGGGCATCGTCGACGCCATCGGCCCGGCCCGGCGCTTCTTCATGCGCCATGCCGGCGGCGATATCGGGAAACTACCCAAGCTGATGAAGGGCGAAGCCGCCTAAGCCTGCCGAGGCTTGGTCAAGGCCTGCCTCCCCCTTGCGCGCGTCAGCGCGCCGAAGGGGGAGGTGTCTCTGAGCGCTTGCGCGAAAGAGACGGAGGGGGTCAGTTACGACTCCGCCAGCGCCGGGCGGCGCGTTCGCGCGCCGACAAGGGCGCGCGGGTTTCGCGGCCCGCCAAGGCTTGGGGCAATTCCGCATAAAAGCGACGTGCGATGGTGCCGATGCGGTTGGCGCGGGCTTCTTCGGCATCGTCGCGGCTGGTGAAGACCTGTGCTTCGAAAAGATACTGCACGGCGCTGCCGACCTTGATTTCCGTCACCGGCTCGACCTGTTCTTCGGCGGCTTCAAGCGCGTGGCGGATATGGGCGGCGGGATCGGATTTGTCCTCTTCCTGCCGGGCGATGCGCGCCACATTTTCCGCATCGAAGCGCCGCAGCACCGGAAGCCCGAACCGGAAGAGCAGAATGCAGGCCAGAATGAAGCCGCAGGCCCAATAGACGTTCTCAAGCATGAGGAGTTTCCTGCCCTTATTTCAGAGCGGAGCCCTTCGTTCGGCCGGCAAAGCTCCACCGGAGCTTTGCTGATCGGCCTCACGGGAAGAAATTCCGTGACCTTTGCGTAGATAGTCGTCGCTCTGCATTTCGGCAAGGCGCGATGCGGTGCGGCGGAAAGCTTCGGCGCCGTCGCCGGCCGGATAAAGCTGGCCGGGCGTGGCTTCCGCCGAACAGATCAGTTTCACACCCTGGTCATAAAGCGTGTCGATCAGAAGCATAAAGCGCCGAGCAACGTCGCGGTGGGCCGGATCGAGGACGGGGATGCGGTCGACCAGCACGGTATGGAATTGGCGGGCGATCTCCAGATAATCCGCCGCCGCCAGCGGCTTCTCGCAAAGATCGGCGAAAGAAAAGCGCGCCACGCCGCGCGCCGCTTCCGGCACCAGCAAGCTACGGCCGAAAACCGTCAGGCGCATGGGCTTGCCGCGGGCGCTGTCGGTCAGGCGCCGCCAGGCGGCATCCATCGCCGCGCCGGTCTCGCGCGACAATGGCATCAAATAAACCGGATGCCCGGAGAGCCGGTGCAGGCGGTAATCGACCGGGCCGCTCAGCCGCAGCACGTCCAGCCGGGTCTGGATCAAGGCAATGAAAGGCAGGAACAGCTGCCGGTTGAGGCCGCCTTCATACAAATTCTCCGGCGCGACATTGCTGGTCGCCACGATCACCGTGCCCGCTTCCAGCAACTGCTCGAACAACCGGCCCAGGATCATCGCGTCGGCCACATCGGTGACCTGAAATTCATCGAAGCAGAGCAGGCGCGCTTCGTTTGCCAATGCGCGCGCCACCGAAGGGATGGGATCGCTGACCTCCGGCTTGGCCCGCTCGGCATGCAACCGGGCATGGACGTCGGCCATGAAGGCGTTGAAATGCACGCGGCGCTTGGGCTCGGTGGCGGCGTCTTCGAAGAACAAATCCATCAGCATGGATTTGCCCCGTCCGACATCGCCCCAGATGTAAAGTCCGCGGGGCGGTTTTGCGCGGCCGAACAAGGAAAGCCGCCCCGGACGGTATTTGGCCAGATGACGGGCCAGGGCACCCAGCTTTTCGACGGTTGCCTGTTGCGCGGGATCGGGCTTGAGTGCGCCCTCCGCCAACGCCCGCCGGTAGCGCGCTATCAGCAAATGTCAGATCCAAACATTGGCTTTCTTCCCCCGTGGCCGAAGGCCTAACGGGGGAAGATGTCTTCCGAAGGCTTGCCTGAGGAAGACAGTTGGGGGAGAGAAAAAAGTCACGCCCCTTCCACCACGAGTATTTCACCCATGCTGGCCTTGCGGCGGAATTCGGCCGCCGCTTGATATTCCGCGGAGCGGTAGCAGGCCAAGGCGACGTCATAGCTTTCGAATTCGATCACCACATTGCGGCCGCGCGCCGGGCCTTCCACCCCTTCGCAGCGCCCGCCGCGCACCAGGAATTTCGCGCCATATTTCTGATAGGCCGGGGTCGCCGCCGCGACATAGGATTTGTAAGTCTCCGCATCCGCGACATCGATGCGCGCGATCCAATAGCCCTTTGCCATCACGCGGCCCTGAGCAGTTTGCGGTTGACCAGGCATTCGGCGATCTGCACCGCGTTGAGGGCTGCGCCCTTGCGCAGATTGTCCGAGACGATCCACAGCGACAGGCCGTTCTCGACCGTGGGATCCTTGCGGATGCGGCTGACATAGGTCGCGTCTTCGCCGGCGCATTCGATCGGCGTGGCGTAGCCGCCATCCTCGCGCTTGTCGACCACCAGCACGCCCGGCGCTTCGCGTAGCAAGGCGCGGGCCTTTTCAGCGGTGATGGGCTTTTCGAATTCCAGATTCACCGCTTCGCTGTGGCTGACGAAAACCGGAACGCGCACGCAGGTGGCGGTGACTTGAATGTCGGGATCCAGGATCTTCTGGGTTTCCACCATCATCTTCCATTCTTCCTTGGTGTAACCGGAGTCCAGGAAGACATCGATATGGGGAATGACGTTGAAGGCGATCTGCTTGGTGAACTTCTCGACTTCGACGGGATCGGCCACGAACACGGCGCGGGTCTGGCGGAACAGCTCGTCCATCGCTTCCTTGCCCGCGCCGGACACCGACTGATAGGTGGAGATCACCGCCCGCTTGATCACGGCATGGTCGTGCAGCGGCTTCAGCGCCACCACCAGCTGGGCGGTCGAGCAGTTGGGATTGGCGACGATGCCCTTCTTGATGTCGTTCAGCGCGTCGGCATTCACCTCCGGCACCACCAGCGGCACTTGGCGGTCCATGCGCCAGGCGCTGGAATTGTCGATCACGATGGGGCCCTGGGCGGCGATCTTGGGCGACCATTCCTTGGAAATGGTGCCGCCCGCCGACATCAGGCAGATGTCCGTGCCCTTGAAGTCGTAATAATCCAGCGCCTTGACCTTCAGCGTATGGTCGCCGAAGGACACTTCGGTTCCCACCGACCGGGTCGAGGCCAATGCCACCACTTCGCTGATGGGAAACTGGCGCTCGGCCAGCACGGACAACATCTCACGTCCGACATTGCCGGTGGCGCCGACGACGGCGATTTTGTAGGCCATGTCCAATCTCCCGCGGAACTTCGGGAGCAATACTAAAAAGGGGGGGAACCGGCTAGTTCTTTATCGCCGGGCTTCGCGCGCGCTATTCGCCCGGGTGCCATCTCAGCCGCAACATGGCGCCATCGCTGCCAAGGCCTCCGCTGATGCTGGGCATGTAGCTGGAGGAAGATTGGGTGGAAAAAACATCCATCCGCCCATTCTTGACCCCCAGCTGGCGGGCGGCTTCTTCCACATAGGTCATGGCGTAAGGAGACGGACGGGGATCGTCGGCGACCGGCTTGGGCGCCCCCGGATATTGCAGGATGCCGGCCACATGGCTCTGGGTCGGGATGGACGCGGCGAAGGCGGGAGTTCCCAGGACCGCTCCGCACAGGCACGTCAACAATAAAAGCCCGGTTTTCATGGCGCCGGAACCCGGCAGGATGACAGACTGAAAACGCGGGGCCGCCCCTCATCGTTGCATGGGCCTTGTCGGCGCGGGGGGCTTTTGCGGTCCGGTAAGGATCTTCTGGAAAGATCGGTACACAGACCATAGGATGCCTGGCCTGGGCGGGCGCACAACGCGAGAAAGCACTGATGACGAAAACTTTCCGGGCTGGCGCCTGCGCCACCCTTTTGTGTTTTACCAGCGCAACCCTTGCCGAAGCCAAGGGGGCGGCTTGCGCCACCGAAGCGGAAATTTCGGCGATTCAGGTTTCGGCGGTGCATCAGGAACTCACGGATGCGGCCCTGGCCTGCGGCCCCCAGGAAACCGCGCTGTACAACCGGTTCCAGACCGTCTTCGCCAAGGAATTGCGGCGTTCGGACGCCGAGATGCTGGCCATGTTCAAGCGGCTGAACGGCACCGCCAAGGGCAATGCCGCTTATGATTCCTACAAGACACGCGCCATCGCCCATGCCGAGCAGCGCCGTACCGTCCCGGGCGCGGCGGAGAATTTCTGCAAGACCGCCCAGATCGTGTTCGCCGCCGCGCTGGCGCCCGACAAGCCGGTGCTGGAAGATTTCGTCGCCGGGGTTCCGGTTTATGAGGACAATCCGGTCAATGCCTGCGAGGTGCGGGTTTCCGTGAGCTTGCAAGGCGTCGCGGCGGGCTCGGCCGTCCAACCCAAGCCGCGCCCCGCGCTGCCGGGCGATCCGAGTCTTTTTCCTTAAGCCCCCATCTGTCTCTTTCGCGCAAGCGCTCAGAGACATCTTCCCCCACCAGCGGCTCCGCCGCGCGGGGGAAGAAAGCTAGTGCTTGCCATTGCCTTCCAGGGCAGAGGGGCTTGTTGTCGAGTTCAGATAGCGCATGAAAAAAAGGGCCGGTCTTTCGACCGGCCCTTTTGCTTCAGATGGAGGCGTTATCGGCCGCCCAGGTCGATGACCGCATGTGCGTAGGCGCGAGCCAGAGCACCCATAAAAAGCCGCGCTGACAAAAAGAAGGGGCCGGTCTTACGACCGGCCCCTTTTGCTTCAGATGGAGGCGTTATCAGCCGCCCAGGTCGATGACCGCGCGGCGGTTCTTCGGCTCGCGGACATTCGGGCCCGTGGGCACCATCGGGTCGTGGAAGGACTTGCCTTCGATCGCGATGGAGTCCGAACCCAAGCCCTGACGGACCATCTCTTCCTTGACGGTCGTGGCGCGGCGCACCGAGAGAGCCTGGTTGTACTTGTCCGAGCCCATCGTGTCGGTGTGACCGGTGACCATGATCCGGACCGAGCCAAGCGTCTTGGCGGCGGCCACGGCCTGGGTGACGGTCGACTGCGCTTCCGCCGTCAGGTCCGACTTATCGAAGTCGAAGAAGACGATGTAGGTCTTCGCCGGCGGCGGAGGCGGCGGCGGGGGAGGCGGCGGCGGAGGAGGCGGAGGAGGCGGAGGCGGCGGAGGAGGCGGCGGCGGGGGCGGCGGGGGCGACATGAACCACCGCAAGCCGACCAGCACGGCGTTCTCCGTCAGATTGCCGACCTTGATGGGCGTGAGAGCCGTAAAGGACGAATTGTAAACCGCGTCATTCTGGTTGGCGCGATAGCGATAATCCGCGAACAGATCCACGTCCGGCGAGAGCGAATACGCGATGCCCGCGATCGCCTGATATTCCAGCGAGGTATGCGAGCCCTTCACATAGTCGAGAACCTGCGCACCGACGGGAATGGTGACGTGCATCCGGGCATTGCCGGCGCCGACGCCGCCGCCGAGCGACAGCTTCCACACATCGCCCAGCGGAATGTCATAGACGAGGTTGAACATGGTGCTGACGACGCTGGCCGAACCGGCGCCGCCGCCGGTGGCTTTCACGTCATGCGAGGTGTAGCCGACTTCGTTTTCCAGGCGGAAACCGGAGGCCCAGGAATAACCGAAGGAAACAACGCCGATGCCGCTGTCGCTGAAATGGACCGGGACAACGCCAGCGGTCGGGAACGGCGCGGACCTCGTATTGACGCTTGGCATATTGTCGTAACCGCCGCCCAGACCGAGGTACCAACCCTCGGTAGCGGCATGCGCCGGCGCGCTTAACGCCACCGCCGCGACGCCGGCCAAAGCCAACATGCGAATTTTCATTGTTCTACCCTCGCTTGAAAAATGCAGACAGGTAGGAAACCCCCCACCCACAGAAATCCGATACTCGGCTTATAACGGCGAAGCCGGCAAATGTCTCCACCGCTGACCCGGGTTTGGGGCGGAATGCGGCCTTTTTTCCAAGGTTTTACCGGCAGGCTGTGATCGAAGGGCAACAGAAGCCAGGGAACCCGTCCCGGTTTACATTTTCCCCTGGGAGAAAATGAAGGCATAGCGGCCGAACAGCAGGGTCAGATGGCCGGTCTTTCCCGCAACCCGTTCCAGCGCCGCAAGAAATTCGACCCGGGGGGTGACGTGAAATAAGGTCAGCCAGCCCCGCATCGCCCGCTCGGCCAATTTTCCCAGCCCGGTCAGGTCGCCGAAATCCACCACGTGAAGCCGGCCCGAAGGCGACAGCGCCGCCGACCCGGCCGCCAGCGCGCCCCGCCAGTCCGGGATCATCGAAAGGCTGTAGGAAAAAAGCACATTTTCGAAGTTTTCAACCCCAAATTGCGCGGGGGCGAGATCTTCGGCCAAACCCTGTTTGAGGAAGATGCGCTGCTCCAGACCGGCCCGCCGCACGGCCATCCGGGCGCTTTCCAGCATGGCCTCCGACGCATCCAGCCCATAGAGCCGGGTCCCCGGATAGGCCCGGGCGATGGCGATCAGGTTGCGGGCGGTGCCGCATCCCACCTCGATCAGGCTGGCACCGGGCCGCAGGGACAAGTCGCGGATCAGCCGGTCGCGCCCGAACAGATAATATCTTCTTGTAAAATCATAGACATACCGCTGACGCCGGTAGACCCGGTCCATCAGCCTGGCATGCGGGTCAGGAGAGGGGGCGGCGCGCATAGATATGGAAACCGCCATAGATCGAGGAGCGGTCCTGGGCATGCAGCACCCGGCTCTGCCATTCATGATAAAGCCAGGGCGCCAGAAGGTCGGGCGCCAGCTTCTGGGGCAGCGGGCTGGCTTCCCCCGCCGTGCGGAAGATCACCCGGGCATCGCGGGAATGGGCGGTGCGGTCGATCTCGGTCCAAAGCGCGGTCAGCTGCGCCGGGTTCATCCAGTCCTGGGCATCCAGCAGGACGAAGCGATCGAGCGACTGGGGCGGCTGGCTCTTGAGGAAATCCAGCAGCGAGGCGTGATGCACCGACACCGATCCGACGCGCGATTTCAATGCCGCGTAATTTTCCGCCTTCAGGTAATCGGGCACCGCCTCGCGGCTCTCCAGGTCATAGCCGCGGCCGAACGCCTGCCAGGCGAAATAATTATCGCGGATGGGGAAATCGCAGGCCAGCCGTTCGACCCGCTCGCGCAACACCGCCATCGCGTCGCCATTGCCGGACGAGACCAGCGCGTCATATTGCGCCGGCGGAATTCCCAGCGCGTAAAGCGACACGGGCGATTTGGAAATCAGCCGGATCGGCGCGCTGTCGAACAAAGGCGCCACCACCTGGTCGAACAGGTCGCGCTGTTCGCGCGAGGTCTTGGCTTCCAGAATGTCTTCCAGCTTCTTTCCGTGCAGCCGCGCCACGCCATGCAGCAAGCCGATGAAGCGGCCTAGAAGGCCGTGACGATACAGATTGCGCGCGAACATCTCGATGCGCCGGCGCGACCGCATGCCGTGCGATGTCTGCCAATAGGCGCGGGTCACCGGATCCAGCCGGTCGCGGATATGCGCATCGAAGGCCGCGAGATTGCGCGGGTCGGAGGCATCGCCGAAAAAGCGGAAGAAGCTTTTGTGATCGGGCAGATGTTCCAGCGCCGCCAGCTTCAACCTTGTCAGCGCCACATGATGCGGATTGAGGTCCAGCGCGATCACTTTCGCCGGCGCGGCGGTGAGATAGTTCAGGACATTGCAGCCGCCCGAAGCGATGGTGACGATCTTGTGGTGCGGCTGCAATTTCAGCGCATCCAGATCCACGCTGGGATCTTCCCAGATCTGGTTATAGACAAAGCCTTGAAACATAAGGGTAAAAAGGCGCTCCAGCACGCCGCGCGGCGTGGCCGCGGCGGCCTGGTGTGCGGCCCGTTCCAAAAGTAGGTTGGCCATGTCTGGCCTCTTGGGGAATACCA